>WTGV01000016.1 GCA_011525295.1 Pseudomonadales bacterium
GTTCTACGCGTTATTACAAACTGTACCGGATGCAGAAAATCGGACTCAGTCATTTCGCATACACCTCACGCGAGCAGATACGTTACCAACTGCTGAGTTTTCTTCTAGTAAAGCAAGAACGCCGTTTAATTTTGGTGGTGAAGAACCAAGTGCCCTACAAGCCTTTTTAAACGCGTTTTTGTTTGCTTTTTTGGGCGGTCTCGTGCTCAATGTCATGCCATGCGTGTTACCGATTCTCAGCCTAAAAGCACTGTCTGTAGCGGAATTGACAGGTTCGGATGCGAAAGCTGCCCACATCGCCGGTTGGGCATATACCGCTGGAGTACTACTGTGTTTCCAAATTCTTGCAGTCGCGTTAATCCTGTTAAGAGCAACAGGACTTGAACTCGGGTGGGGATTTCAGTTACAAGATCCAATTATTGTGGCTTTACTCGCTCTCTTGGTAGTAGTGGTTGGGTTTAACTTTTCGGGCTTATTCGAAATTCGAGGGTCTTTCGCAAATCTGGGAGGTTTGACTACCAAACTTACCAACATGCGTGGTACGGGTGATTTCTTCACTGGTTTGCTCGCTGTACTCATCGCGTCTCCTTGCACCGTCCCAGGAATGTCTCTGGCCGCAGGATACGCACTTGCCCAACCATGGCCTTTGCTGTTGACCATTTTTCTAGGTCTCGGTATCGGTTTTGCACTCCCGTATCTGCTGGTTACTTTAGCTCCACCTATTCGCAACTTGCTTCCCAAACCAGGCGCTTGGATGGAGACGTTTCGCAAACTCCTTGCATTTCCACTTTACGGCACAGCGATTTGGTTAGTTTATGTATTGGGTTCACAAGCAGGTAACATGGCTGTAGTCACTTTCTTGTCGATAGCGTTGATAACTGCATTTGCGTTGTGGTCATGGACCAAGGGACGCGAATCCTCCAAAGCATCTTGGTACGTTGTTTCGGGGCTAGGAACTGCCGGTATCGTTGCTATTTTTATTTGGCTGCCACCTGTTCCTACCAGTGCAACTTCCATCGTTGCTGAATTCGAATGGTCAGTTGAAGAGGTTGAGCGTCGACATGAGGAAGGGAAGCCAATTTTCGCATACTTTACTGCGGACTGGTGTGTGTCCTGTAAGTACAACGAGCAATTTGCGTTAAAGACGAATAGGGTTCAAAGGCATTTTGAAGAAAATGAATTTATCGTATTTGTAGGAGATTGGACTTCTTACGATGCAGATATCAAGCGAGAACTTGAAAAACATGGACGCGCGGGTGTACCGTTATATCTGTATTACGAACCGGGTGGGAACATCAACGAACCGACTGTACTGCCCGCTATCCTGACTGCGAGGGGTGTGGTTAGGCGCACTGCTCTCAACTAGAAAGTCGATGCATTGAATTAACGTCCGAACAGTGTGTTCGACACTGTTTCTAGTCGTACCTTAAGTAACACATCAAAAAAAGACCGCTCTACGGAAAGCGTAGAGCGGTCGTTTCGCTTCTAAGTGCGGAAGATCTGTTAGCTGTCGAAACGCGCTTCCAAAAAGTCTTCCAACTCATGAGGCTGCAAATCTTTCTTCATGATACAACTTTCGTCGTCAAGCACATATGTGTGCGGGATAAATCGAACGCCGTATTCTTGCGAAATAGGACCCCAACCGTCTTCGTTAATTTCACCTAACTGAAGCCACGGGGGTTCATGCTCTTCGATCGCTCCAGCCCAATCTTCATGCGTGGAATCTAATGAAATTGCGACGATTTCAAAACCTTTCTCCGCATACTCGGCATAAAGTTTTTTGAGATGTGGGAATTGCGCGATACAGGGACCACACCAAGAAGCCCAAAAATCAACCATGACGACTTCGTTCTCTGCAAGGATTGAGGTTAGATCGACGTCTGTACCTTCAAAACTTGATAAAGTAAACGTTGGTGCAAATACACCGGGTACCAAATTCTCGTCATTCGTTTGGATCATAACTCTATGTTCCAAGCGATCAATCGTTGGTTGCACTCGAGCTGCCACAATCTGCTCGTCCAATTCAGTCGCGAGTGTTCGCCATATGTTCAAGGCTTCTGCTTGTTGATTCATTCCTCCGAAAGCACCTAATTTCATCGCGAACAATCGCTTGGTATGGTCATCGGATTCCAAAACGACTTTTTCTAGCACAGCATTTCGCTTTTCAGTCATGATGTCACTCATTCGTCTCACAGATTGTGTGAGAAGAGGATATTCGTTATCGTCGTAGACGCGATCTAGAACACCGACGTAATTTGCTACCGCATAATCCTTACACTCCAAAGACGCCCAATCACGTACTTCGGCATGCTCAGAAGGTTCGCGTTCTTCAGCAAGCTCTTCTTCCTCCTCTACGGCTTCAGTTTCTTCCTCGTTTGCAACTTCTTCTTCTTCTGCTTCCATTGCAGCTTGTTGTTTATCCATTCGAGCGTAAATGCTCTCCATGTAAAAACCGTACGCAATGCTAGCATCTAGGTACTCTGGATCACTTTCCCAACTCGAAATGAGTTCAGCATGTAAACCTTCACCCGTAGCCAATAGGCTATGGCGCGGACCGAAAAACTCGAGGGTTAACTCACTTCCTGGTTCGATAATCGCTCGACCCATCGTCGGATATTGCTCGTCTGGCAATTGAAGCGAAATATTCGCAATAGTCGCCTCATCCACGAAGCCTTCAAGCACAAACTTCGCATCAACCAGATCGGCACTTGCAAGCGTGACTTGCGTTGGATCGCCGTCTTCCGACAGTCCAGTTGATGTTACCGTAATAGTCGCTTCTGCAAAGTCAACAGCAAGGGTGTTACTAAAGTCCCCATTGATTGAAAAATTTGTTTCTTTCGACTCTTCTTCTCCATTAGACATGGGAATGAAAATCATGGCACCAATTGCCATCACTGTACAAATTAGTTTTCTCATAGAAATTTTCTCCTCTAAGAATATTTGACTCAAAATCGTCATGGGAATGAGATTATAGTTCTGTTATCGGGGCTTGTTAGTTTGTTTCTATAGCTTCGAATTTGCGAGCTAGATCGTCAGAGAAGCTAGCCTCAATGCAGTCCCTACATAGCAAAACTGTAATATTGAATATGCAGGTGTAATCCTTCTTACATTCAAAGAAGTAGTAACACTGCTTACTCACATTGTGGATTGAAGACGAGTAGCCCTGTGAGGCTAACTGTGCTAGGTTACGAACCTAGACGCGCTCCAAGGAAATCGAGCAACTCATCCGGGGTTAAATTACGTTTCAAGATACACCCCTCTGAGTCCAACACGAAATTTGCTCTGGGAAATTGAATACCAAACTGTTTCGAAATTTCACCTCGGAATCCGCCCGGGGCAAATGCGTTTACCCAAGGAAGGTCAAGTTCCTCACTTTTTTCTTTCCAATCATCGCCGTTTTGCTCAAACGATAGACTTACAACCTCAAAGCCTAGTTCGACATAGTCGGAGTAGAAAGAGCGATATCTTTCAAATCCTTCTATACAGGAATGACAGTAATTGTCCCATAAATCTAGCAAAACGACTTGTTTTCCTTGTAGTATCGAACTCAAAGCTACAGTACTCTGATCCACAAGCTCTACATCGATATCTGGAAGGACGGTACCAAGTTTCAAGGCTTCGTTCGCCAGTCTACTTTCTCTTTGCTCAAGCCTAAAGGTCAATGGTGGTTCAACGCGGTCTTCAACGACTGCAGGGGGAAGCTCGGTTTGTAATTCTTCCAGGATTTGTATACGTTCATCATCATCTAAATAAAAATATCGTTCAACTATAAGCAATCGTTCTATTGGATCAGATGATGAATCCAGCTTTGTACGAAGTCGTTGGTTATACAACCGCTCGTATAGTTCCTCTAGCTGTTTGCGCACCTCTTTGACTGCATCCGATTCTTCTTCTAGTAGGGACGCGAAATTCATTCTTCGTTCCCAAAAGTGCTCAAATTCTCCAGCATAATCAGCACAGTTCATATTCTCCCACTCCAATACTTGAGCGTGTACTGAGGGTTCGCGTACCGTACCTTCCGACGAATCATCCTCGTCGGGTGGGGAAAAACTATCTTGTCCGTCCGCTGAAGACTGTTGAGAGAGATGTTCTAGTTCGTCTGAGAGCTCGAGCTCTTTCAATTCGTCTGCCAAAGGTAATACGAACAAGTGAGCGTATTTTCCGTCTGACAATATCCTTAGTCGTGATCTAGCCTCGTCGATTATCTCAACGGTGTATTGAGCCCCTCGCTCAACAATCAACCCCCTACCGGAATTGACGAAATCTGGATCGGCAGGATTGCTAAAGTAAAGGTACCCATGTCGTGGTACTTCTTCGTCGAATGCGACGGGCAACACTAGTGAACCATCTTCTACAACTCCGGATCCAAGTACTATGGGTTCCGATAATTCGCGTGAATAGGTGGTCACTTCCACCTTCACTCCATCGAACCGTCCATCAAACTCAGTGAAGTCGCCCTTCAAAACACTCTTACTCGACCCGCAAGAGGTCAATAGTGTCAGGATAGCAATGCCGAGACACACTCGCATAATTGCGGATCTCATAGTCACTTTTTAACCTGTATCAACAAAGGATTAGAGTAATCTGTTGATCCCGCAACACACTATAGGCGATAAGCTGAACTAAAGTAGCTTATCTTCGAGTACTTCGTCTAGTTTGTGTCCGCGTAAGTCGAGCTCAATGATCGTCCCTGTGCTGGCGTCAAACAAATAGTTTGCCGGAACCCCGGTGACGCTATATTTTTTTGCAGCGTCAGCTTCTTGACCCATACCAAGATTTGGCCAAGGTAGCTCTTCCTCTTCCGAGGCTAACTCCCAGTCTTCCTTAGAATTGTCAATCGTAAACGACACGATTTCAAATCCCTTGTCTTTGAATCGCTCGTATGCTTTTTTCATGTGAGGGATTTCCACTCGACACGGTCCACACCAAGAAGCCCAAAACTCCAATAATACTAAGCTCTTATCTTGCTGGAGCTCGTCGAGAGTGACCAATTCGCCATTGAGGTACTCGGCAGTGAAATCTACTATCTCCGTACCGATTGCAATCTGATCCTGCGCCAGTTCTTTCTCAATTCGGTCTTTTGCTTCTATGGACTTAGCTTTTACCCATTCATCCTTCGGCATTTCATCGGCGAGCGCTACCAATGCTTCCCAGTACCAGTCCCCAACTAGCCAACTGACTTGAAGAGCAAGTTTGCGCACTTGCGGTTCTTTGTGTGTAGTTGCTACTGTTGACAACCCAGCAACCTCTAGTTCCAGCAATTCGTTCGCTACTGCTGAAAGTTCATCAATTCGAGCTCGATACTGTTCTTCAGTTTCTTCTTCAGGAGTAGTGCGAAGTCGTGTTTGGGTTTGTTGTGCGGCCACATACTCTTCGCTCAGCTTCCAGCCGTTGATCACTTCATCATTGTAGTGTCCGCCAGCAACAGTGAATTGACGATTTTGGTCCATCTCAATCGTCAATTCACCCGGTTCTAATATAAACTGTTGGCCTTTCGTCGGTGCGAGTTTCATCCCCTCTGCTGTTGTTGCATCCAAAACGTAAAAGTAGACACGGTGTGGATGTGCAACTTCTGTGGTTAAGCTAAACGCGCCGTCAGCTCCGATCGGAGCTTGAGCAACAATGTCTATCGAATCTTCAATCGAAGAAGCTGCTCCGCTTGACGTGCTAGCTGCCATCATCATCGATGAACCTTGACTCTCTGCGTCGTCTTTTTGCTTCGGCGTCCAAACGACAAATCGTCCGTTGCTATACGCTTCGGAAAAATCACCAGAGATCGTTACCGAAGACAACTCTGCTTCATTCGAGGTCCCGCAGCTATTGAGCAGAAGAGACAGAATGCACGTGACTACCACTACACCACCGTATAAAACAGACGGTTCTCGTGATTTCATTAATCTCTTCTACTCAAAATTGTTACTTACTTTGGCTGAGCGCGTTACCGTCGACCCAGTGGAAAGAACACTGAAAAGTTAAAGACGCGCCCATAAAGCGGTGACGCATCGGGGCTTGACGGCAACAGTTTTTCACCCGCTTCGTTCCTAATGTCAGTTACGCCATACTCGTCAAATGCGTTGTTGACGACGACCGAGACTCTGCCACCTTCCAAGAAAGCAGGCATTTCCAAAAATCCATCAGGAATGATGTGATACGTCAGGCTTAAATCAACCAAATTTGGTGGCGTGTATTCCCGAGAGACCCCACTAAAAATAGTCTTTGTACTTGATCTGGTGGAGTAGTCGAAATTAAACTCCACTCCCATAAAGTACCAACCGACATTCAGGTTCGTGGAACTTTTTGCCACAACACCAACTGCAGTTGTACCTTCAGCTTCTCCTACAACGCTAATGACGGCATTGTTCATAGGATCTTCTGGATCAATGACGTAGTCATAGGAATTTATCACAGAATGTCGGGCACGAACATCAAACTCGCCAAAGTAGTCTGTGGATTTAGTCCATCGAGCCGAGAAGTCTACTCCATTGCGATCCACCGAAGACACATTGATCCAACGTCTTTCTTGGACATATTCATCGGTCTCTGGAATATACGTCACGTCGCTCGGTAAATTGTTCGGGTCGACAATGAAATTCGCCAATCGATTGATGCGATTGAAATATTGGACATCACTAAATGTTGCGTTCAAAGTTAAGTTTGGTACAAAATCCGGCATCACCGTAACACCGAGACTCTGTGTGTCAGCAGTTTCCGAGAGCAAATCTGGGTTCCCACCTTCGATGATGGTGATCCCAACTTGCTGTAAGTTTCCGTCTGGTTGTTGCAAGAACAGACCACGGAATGGTGGACTTGGACCCATCGCAGATTGTCGCAACAGTTGATTCAATTGTGGTGCAACAAATGCGGTTTGAAAGTTGTATTTAACTTCAACCATTTCATGCGGAACCCAAACCATGCCTATACCCCAGGAGCTTTCCGCACCAGGGTCAGGTAAGTCGTCCGGGGAGACGTTACCTTCAATAGGATTGACATAGGTAACATTGGGATCGTCATAAGAGTCGTGACGCAACGAAAGACTCATCGTCAAACGTTGAGCCCACGGTTGTTCGTTTGCACTACCAATAAATGGTACCACTCCTTCGGCGAAAATCGCTGAGTTCGTGCGTTCAGCTTCGGTATTGAACTGCGAAATGTCACTAATAGGAGAAGCATCAACTGCCCCGATTTGAAACTCTGTAGAACTCTCGAGCGTCAAAGTTTGTCGCGACACACCAAGAACTGCTCGTACCGTTCCACCTGGTAGTTCATACAGTACCGAACGAATCAACCCTTCAAGACGAAATTGACGATTCAGTCCGGTCGCGACCAAAGGTTCGTCCGATATGAACCCTGAAATGTCGCCGAAAGGATCTACTGCTGGCGGCGGAGGCACGGACACTCGGCACAAACCAAATCCGAACGTACCACCCTTAGCTAAGCATGATTCTTGAGTTTCACCGAATAAGAACTGGGTCTGTGGAGTTTCTCCATCGGAATTCATACCGGCGCGGAGCCCTGCGCGGTCTAAGTCAAAGTGACGCCACGTCGTCGAATCATCTGATGATTGACCCAAATTTGCTTCGACCGTTATCCTATCGTTAATTCTGCCTCTTACTTCGATATTGAAATCGAGTTGGACTGCTTCAGTTTCGGTATAGGGCTGTGCATAGTCTCGACGCTGGCCACGTAAATGTATGGCTCGATCAAATGGATTATTAGGATTATTCGCGGCGAGCGTTTCTCCAGTGAATGCGATATAACCGCGATTGTTTAACACATCTCGGGTTTCCTGACGGATCTGCCCTTCGACGGTCCAATACTCATCCAATTCCCAATAAGCACCAAAGGTAACGCTTTCTCGGTTAACGTCCGGTAGCACCGTATAGCCTTCTTGTGTATCTGCACCCCAATTCGGTGGCACGGTTCTCCAAATGTTGATGTCATTGATACTTGTGGCCGCATCAAAGTCGTCCGGTAGAAGGGCGTGAGTTAACGGTATACCGGTTTCTTTGAAATTATCAGCCAAGTCATTAAACCTCGGCACAGTAACGATTTCAGGTCCTCGCCAGCTACCCAAATCAACTCGATACGCGATAGGTAGTGCTGTTCCGTCCGATAGACAACAAAACCGAACATCCAATATCGGTCCGGGGAACAGAGACTGCTGAAAGATGGTGATATCCTCTCTGTCGGAGGCGTCCAAACCAGTGTGGGTAGACTTCTGAAACGATGCTCTAATGTTCATCGCTCCGATTTGTTCGGAGAAGTTCACGCCGAATCGAGATTCGTTATAACCGGCCTGGGTTGGGGAATTGTAGTCCGCGGTCACTTCCATCCCTTCGTATTGTTTCTTCATGATGATGTTGACCACACCACCAACAGCGTCAGGTCCGTAAATCGCCGATGCTCCATCTAGCACGATCTCAATTCTCTCTACCTGATTAAGCGGAATCGACGACACGTCGGTTACTCCGCCGAGAATTCCATGGTGACCTACGCGCTTACCGTCCACAAGAACTAAAGTCGACTCACTGCCGAGTCCTCTTAAATTAACGGTGGAGCTTGCACCAAAATTGGTTACGTTATTGAGATCACTTCCAAAGCGTTCCGTAGTAGGATTCAAGTTTTGCGGTAATTGGCGAAGTACTCTCTCCAAAGTCTGTTCGCCCGACGCACGAATTTCCGCCTCGTCAAGAATCACTATCTGACCAGCAATTTCACCTAACGTTTCTGCGACATTCGAACCCGTAGCGACTACGACCGGCATGTCTTCTTCTTCTTCCTCTTCGTCTTCGTCCGTTTCGGCGTCCTCGTCTTGAGCAAGACTTAGGCTAGACAAACAAAAAGCCACAACAAATACGAGAGCCCACTTCGATACAGAGCCCATACGCACCGTTGTTCGTTGAAAAAACTCGTCAAAGTATTTCATAGTTGATTATCCTTGGTAAATATAGCGTTGATTGTACTCAAATTACCTGCGTCACGCACATGAATTTAAGAACATTTTTATCTAGTGAAGACACATCCAAGTGTCTGCAAATTGAGTTGGTGAGTGGTATCGAAACGCTTCTGTTGGTCACGACCACCAACTCCACCAAAGCTCAAAGTTTCCTTCCAACCAACCAGGGAGCGTGTCAAAAATCGAAGCAACAACAATAAACAGTACGGCGACGATACTCATAACAAGAGACACAGGATACGCTCTTCTCATTCCAAACGCGAAAATCATCCAAACCAAAGGAAATGTTTTGGTTAATGCAGCGTCAAATCCTGGTGCGACGATGAACGCAAAAAGCGCGAGTAGAGTTCCTCCAACTACAAGCACATTTGTGAACTCTTGAACGCCCTTCTCAGACACTTCATGATCGTGTTCGGTATGTGTGTTCAAATGTCTTCTCCTATGTGGTTTTTTAGCGTTGACATTTTAAGTGTCAAAAATGTGAGTTTTTGCTCAAACTCGAGCTTCAACTGAAGACGAAGTATTCACACCTTCAAACTGGTGTTGGTACAAACGGTCGGAGTAGTCAGCGAGTCCCGCGACCGATGCGGCGAGTGGCAACAAATTCGACCGTGATATACGACCATGACTTAAATACAAAATCTGATTCAAATGGAGTGCGTCCGTCAGCGATCACTGGCGCATGACTTCGAATGGTCGTCCAAAGAGCTTTGTCTTGTTCAACATCGTCTATAACTCGCCAAGAAATTCGAACACCTAACTTCAAATTTGGTCCATGATGAAAATCGACACCTGCCATCATGTTATACGTCATCGTACTCTTTTGAACTGCTTTTTCGACTGCGCTTAATGTACCCGCCGCATTCAATTTTGCTGCGGTAGGCCACTGAATTGGAAAAGGTACTTCCAAATATCCCTCACCCACTGTTTTTCGTAAAAACTCATTACCATAATCGAAGTTCAATAACGCAACACCCGCGCCTGAACCCACATACGCGGACCAATTCGTCGTGAGTTGGAAATCGAAAATAACACTAACGTCCAAGATTGATGAACCTTGATCGTCGAACGAATTATTCGGAAGTGCAAATTGCGACCATTCATTCGTTTTACTCAGAATCGCACTATCACCACTTGTTGCTAAAGGTAGCAACTGTTCAGCACTACCAAATTGGTTCCGTTCGTAACGACCTTCTACCCGCCAAGCTCCGAAATCACGACCAAAGGCTACACTTGCCAACCACCCGCCATTGGGAGTGAAAATACCCGCGTACGACCGCTGGCGTTCGTTCAGAGAACATGCGCCATCCGTGGGTGCGTCATTCGGATCCGGGTACAACACGGAGTCGCAATACGTCGGATGATTGATGTGAAATACATCTACATCCACGTCAGAGTGGGTCATGGCAAAGCCCCATTGCAAGCTGACATAGGAATTTGCGAAAAGAGGGGTCGAAACGATAGCCGCGAAAACGAGACCAATTCGCCATTTATTGCTCATGTCTGTACCTTAATCCCATGCTAGAATTGAAAAGTGATTTTTTCAGCTGCGACAAGCTATTTCATGTCTCAGTGGATGGTATGAATCAATATCGTCGATGAGGTCCGTCGAAAAATTGCCCCGTGGATATCTGGGAGCATGTCGGAATTGTATCAGTACAGATTAAACAATACCGTATGCAAGCATAGTGTCGGCAACTTTTTTGAACCCGCCTATATTAGCGCCGGCAACATAGTTCACTTGACCTAGCTGCGCGCCGTATTGAATACATTGCTGGTGAATGTCGGCCATGATACCTCGCAATCGTTTATCTACTTCTTCTCTACTCCAACTAATCCTCAGGGAATTTTGACTCTGCTCCAACCCACTTACCGCGACGCCGCCCGCATTGGAGGCCTTTCCCGGAGCGTGCAAAATTTCGTTTTCAGCGAAGAATCGTGCTGCGTCGCCAGTTAGAGGCATATTAGCACCTTCGCAAATTGCAAAGACCCCATTTTTGTGTAGCGATTGGGCATCGTTCAAATCCAGCTCGTTTTCCGTCGCACATGGCATGGCGACATCACAGGGAACTGACCATGGTCTTGCATTTTCAAAAAATTCGACTTCGTCATGGGCGTTCGCAAACTCCGATATTCTCCCCCTTTGTTTCTCTTTGAGCACTTGTACGAACTTGAGCTGCTCCTCGTTCAACCCTTCTGGTAGCAGCACAAAGCCACTTGAATCACTCAATGTGATGACTTTTGCACCCATTTGAAGTGCCTTTTCCGCCGCGTAAATCGCGACATTCCCGCTCCCACTAATTGCAATTCTTTTACCTCTCAATGAATCTCCGATGTGATTCAACATGTTCTCGCAAAAATATACACAGCCATAGCCGGTTGCCTCGGTTCGAACTGCGCTCCCTCCGTACGCTAGTGACTTACCTGTGATTACGCCAGCCCAGCGGTTATACATGCGCATATATTGAGCAAATAGATAACTTATCTCTCGCGACCCGACTCCGATATCCCCAGCTGGTATATCCACATCTTCGCCAATGTAGCGATGAAGTTCCAACATCAGTGCTTGGCAAAATCGCATAACTTCTCGATCACTCTTCCCCTTAGGATCAAAGTCGGATCCACCTTTGGCACCTCCCATTGGTAATCCGGTTAGACTATTTTTGAAGATCTGTTCAAATGCAAGAAACTTTAACACGCTCTGATTTACGGCGGGATGAAATCGTAGTCCGCCTTTGTACGGTCCTAGCGTATGGTTGAACTGAACACGCCATCCCCGATTTACTTCCACATCTCTGTTATCTTTCTCCCAAGTGACCCGAAAACTCACTATACGATCGGGTTCAGTGACACGTTCAAGAATCCGGGCCTTCCGATATACATCGTGTTGTAAGTACCAAGGCAACACCGACTCTACAACTTCTTCAACCGCTTGATGAAAGTGAGTCTCTTGAGGGTTCTGTCTCCTGAGTTCGGCCATGAACTGCTCGAGTTGTGTTTGGTGAGAGTTTTTCATAGTCTCGTTCGAGTGTCTCCTCTAAGATTGTCGTAATCGAGTCTGTCTTGATTTGGTCAGGATGATTAGTCTAGAGCTTTGAATTGGATCCAACATCGGTTCTATGTGTTCGCGCATTGCATTGCTCAAGCAGCAATGAATCGCTCCACAGCAAAATCTGGAATACACACTAGTACAAAAAACATATCAAACCTTCCTTCATCTGACTCAAAAAATTCTTGGCAGATAAAACGATTCAAAATTTTATGTTTGTTTGATGTCGACCGTTTGCCGTGAGATCGCTTAGATGCTTAATACCGACAAAGTAGAACGAGGTCGTAAAAAAGAAAAACCTCGATCTCCCACTTTGGAGCTCGAGGTAGTTCTATAAAAAGGGGAGCCTGACAACGACCTACTCTCACATGGGGAGACCCCACACTACCATCGGCGCTGAGGCGTTTCACTTCTGAGTTCGAAAAGGATTCAGGTGGTTCCACCTCGCTATGATCGTCAGACAAACTGTTTCGTCCTCAGCGAACTGAGAACGGACGTTTGAAATCAAAGAATCACGACAATGTCAAGCGTGAAATTTAGTAGTTAGCACTTCTCCGGAACGACTCGCGCGTCCGGTTATATGGTCAAGTCGCACGGGCAATTAGTACGGGTTAGCTTAACGCCTCACGGCGCTTCCACATCCCGCCTATCAACCTCGTAGTCTACGAGGGCCCTTCAGAAATCTTAAAGATTTGTGAGAACTTATCTTGAGGGAGGCTTCCCGCTTAGATGCTTTCAGCGGTTATCCCGTCCGAACTTAGCTACCCGGCAATGCTACTGGCGTAACAACCGGAATACCAGAGGTTCGTCCACTCCGGTCCTCTCGTACTAGGAGTAGCTCCTCGCAATTCTCAAACGCCCACGGCAGATAGGGACCGAACTGTCTCACGACGTTCTAAACCCAGCTCG
>WTGV01000032.1 GCA_011525295.1 Pseudomonadales bacterium
CATCCACTATGATACTATGATTTTCCGGTATTGAATTGACGACCTCTATAGTTGCCGAGGGCGTTTGAATAGAGTTTTGCCCCGGTGGTTGCTCGTTGAGCTCAATGAAAATGTCTTCTCGGTTGAAGGACAACCCCGGGTCGATTCGAATACCACGCATGCTATATGCAGTGACTAAATTTACCAGAAGCGCGGTGTTAGCTTCAACCTGTATGGATTCTTGGATGACATAGTCTGAAAACGGTGAATGAGCGGTATCTTCGGTAGGTACCATGAGTTTGACGTATCCAGCCACGGGTTGTGTATTTTCTAGCATTAAGGTCGTTTGATATTGTGAGTCGCCCCATTCATCGTTAGCAATCTGACGGATCTTCGGATCATGAACGAGAAACGCTGGGATCGTATTTTGAGAACTCCAATCGATAAGAAAGGGTTTGTATTCGATTTCATGCTGTTTCGCGCTATTGATGAGGTCAAGGTAAGAAAAGGGCTGCGCGAAATATTGTTTCCGCATTTCATTAATCCATCGGTGCAGTGCTTCTTGTCCATTAACTTCGAGCAATTCTGCGGCTATCTCTCGACTCTTAAGGAGCGAAGCTTCCATTTTTTCTTGCGATCCTGGCAGGGTAGATACACTTTTCTCAAGATGATTCCAGATAGAAGAACGTTCGATAAAAGTGCGTTCTATCCTAACCGCGTCGGATTCATACCGCGGATGAACTATGTTTGGATTCTCCAATACATCCTTCAGTCCTCGTCGAGCAGCAATCAATTGAAACATCGTGAAATCCGATATACGCAAAGTGGAGTAGATTGAAAATTGCCTGTTTCTATTCCCCCAATTAATTTCTGCGGGGAGAGACACAAGAAGCCAGTTTATCACTTGATTAAGAAAGAAAGCGCGTTCATCGGCCGGAGACATATGATGAGTCCACAAGTGTTTGTTGAGACTAGTCCAAGGTGCATCTGTACCTTTCCCTCGGTTGAAATAAAGAGCTAACATTTCCAGTGGTACTTTGCTCAATAATTCAGCCTCCTCCTCAGGGTCCATTTCCCATGAGCGTACGCGTTTGACGTAGCGATCAAGGGCGAGTTGTAACTGGGCACGAGGGTATCCGTGTTCTTTTAACAAAATCAGTCCTCCCGGCAAGGTGTCGACAGCATCCATCCTCCATCCTCCTCCGACAGTCCGTAGGCTACGAGGTACTTCGACAAAATTAATTCCCGAGTCCAGATGAAAAAGTTCCAAGTTTTGGTACTCCCTAATCCAAGATTCAGCTATTTCTTGCAACGTGCTGTTCCAATCGGATATAGGATGGAGATTTGCTTTGTGTTTGGAATTTAAAAACATTGAGAACGGGATACCTCCGACCACAATGGTTGCTTGCTCAAATCGCGATGCAAACAGACCAACTTCTGCAACGGGCCTACTTGCAAGGATCTTATGAGTATTTGTTGTATCGGGTATTTTGGTACTCGCGGCTGACGCGACCAAGCTCCAATCTTTGGGTTTTAGAGTTACAGTGAGGTCAACATCGAAAAAGTCTCTATGCCGTTCTAAAAATCCAGCCTTCGCGTGTATCGGTCCGGCTGTGGGGTACCAGTGTGCACCTGGCATCAATGCAACGTACGAAGGATGATAGACTGTACCGTGCATACCTAGTAATTTCACCGCGTGAACGGGTATATCACTGTCAGTTAAGTAGTTTACAACACTATCGACGTATGCAAATTTGGGATCAGGCTTTCCTCGAGCGTTGATCGCGAGTTCAAACGGAACTCCGATCTTAATGTTTAAATTTTGTATTTTTAGCAACCCATTGTTAAAGTCGTGTTCTACGGGAGTACCGCCAACTTCTATATTCTGAATCTTCATTCCTGGATTAAGTGTAAATACAAACGGTTGTTTAGTACTGCCAGAATTTCGAACTAGGCTGATGACTAGTTTCGTATCTAGATTCCTGTGCGGGTCTATAAGGATATCGCCACTGATTTGATGAATGTTGATGTCGTCTACCCATTCATAGTCAGCATGAGTTCTTTTCCAACGATCATGTTCGTTGTACGGACCAAGTATGCCCCAGGCACCAAGGAAGTAAGTGCCTAGCGCACAAACAGTACAAATTGGAAGTAAACCTAGGTTTAATTTGCGGTGACGTACGTCAGCCACTCTATGCCAAAAAAGAGCGGCCCAAACCAGGAATAGACCAGAAATAGCTAAGTAAGAAATGCGCACACTAAGTAAATCGAGAGAAAGAAAGCTAGGTACGAGTTCAGAAATCAATATTGAATCGTTAGAGGACGGACTTACTAGCGGTAATACTGAATACGGCGAACGTATGACCAACCAATACCAACCGAACGTCGTCGCTCCACCAACTAGAAGTACCAATACGCGACTTCGGAATAACACTCCTAGCAGCACGCAAAAACTAGTCCAGAAAATGAGATTTACAGGCCCATCAATCAGAACTAAGTTCGCCACCGAATGCCACTGTATAGTTTCGGCGTGCTTCCATCCGAAGAATGAGAAACTGCCCACTAATTGCATGACCAAGATGTTCAAAACTGCGACGCCCCAAATGATGCCAGAAACGACTAACATGCGTCCTACCAATATTTCTAGATTTGTTAATGCAGTCGTCGCCACGACTTCGTTTATTCGATTCCTCTTGTGTCGTTGTGCAGCGTCAAAGAGTAATATCAAACTAGCCCATTGAAATAGTAGGAAAAAAGTGGGATCAATGTTTCCAAGTAAATATTTGGGAGCGTTTATTCCAGCAGTTGGGTCATACGGTAAATGGTAGCTTAGATACCAACAAGCTAACATGTAGCAGCTTTGTAAGATTAAGGTTAGAAACACTGCTAATAACCAAAATCTTGTGCTCCGACGAAGGATATGAAACTCCATTAGGACGTTCGAAAGAATCCTACTTGATGATGCTGTCATTATTTCAATTTGTTCCTTTTCAGTGAAATTTTGAAAGTACTGTTCCGAGTTGATTCATACGACTGTAACTGCAAATTCCCTGTTTATCCGTTATCGACACTTCCGGACTGATTGGATGGGTTTCGACAACGACAGGACACTTCGATTCTGAGATGCATGTCCTAGACCCACGAAGACATTGTTAGCGAACATGCATCAGCTAACAAGTAGCGGGTGGTATTGAAGTCAAAACTCTTATGGAGCTTTTATTTAGGTAGAGAATATTTGGCGTTAGCAAATTGAAACTCTCGTGATGTGTTGGCAAATGTAGAAAGGTGCCGGGTCGTTGCCGACCGACCACACGAGATCATGAAGCCCCTACCTATTTGTGCGGAGACTGTTCTATTCAGTAGGCAACCCGACCTGGGCTGTCGATCTCGTGTTTGGCAATTTAGAATTATAGAGAGACGTAGACGTTTCGTCTGCGGGTAACGAACCAACGTCACCGAACACTTCAAGAATAAACTGTGAATGGCAGCTGCAATAAATTTCTAATTTGTTGCAACACTGTTATGGTTTCTCTGCGACGTAGATTTAGTAACAATCTGCTTGCGTAATAATCGTCAAATTTGCTCACCTACTCTACAGTATTGGAATCAATATTTTCGTCTGAAGAGACTGCTTGGATGTCTTTCATCAATTTTCGATTGTTTTCACGAAGTTTTTCCTGTTCGTCGAGAACCTTCAGCCAACTTTCGACCTTTTCAGGACAACGCAGACTATCCATTTCTGGTTTCGAATCCTCGATGTCGGTAAATCGATTTGGATGAGAGTCTCGCACAGTCTTGTTGCAATCTTCGATAAAGTCTTCATAGGTTAAACCTGACGGATTGTCGTCCTCAATGTCAAGATAGTTGCAAACGCAACTCTCGACGGTTCGTGCGAATAGAGTAATGTTGGGATCTGGATTGTTTGGAGAACTACAACTTGTAGCCGTTAAGATTGTGAGGATCAACGACACAAAAAGCAATGACAGGTGAAATCGAAAGTAGGTAGCCTTTGAATTCCTGCGAAATTTCATAAATTTTTCTACCCTGGAATAGGGTGGCGTCCACGTAAACACCTTTGAGAATTATTTGATAGTAACAAGTAGAGTACTCATGTCCGCAAAATCTCAAGAATTTTCTCTGGAGATCGTGCAATAGACCACTTTCCGTTTTTTTGGATGAGAGGTCGTTGCATCAGATCTGGGTGTTTCAGGATTAAATTTATTACAGAGTCTCGTGTAACGTAGTCCGCAGCATTGAGTCCAAGTTCAGAAAACTTTCGATCTTTACGTACTAAATCGGAAACAGGATCGGACAGATTGTCCAGTATGACTTCGAGTTGACCGCGTTCCAAAGGATGTTCTAAATATCGGACAACTTCGAAGAGTGAATTTTCAGCTTCCAATATTTCCAGTGCCGATCGACATTTACTACAGTTTGGATTGAAATATATTTGAAGATCTTTACTCATCAGTCTTGTTCAAAGAGAAATCAGAATTAGTATATTGACCTAAATCACGAATGGCTATCACCATGCCAGCTACACGACAATCGCATGCGGCCATGCAACTATCAGTGGAACAGTAAAGAATGTCAATAGAGACCTTGAGTAATCCAAGCACCGACTCTGAAAAGCAAGATCGAATGAAGTTCGGTACCGGCTTTATTGCCGCGTTAGATCAAAGCGGTGGCAGTACGCCGAAGGTACTGACAAACTACGGAGTGCCAACTGATGAATATGAGCACGATGAAGAGAAGATGTTTGACCTTGTTCACGATATGCGCGTACGCATTATGTCACACCAAGATTTTGGATATCCTCGCATCCTCGGAGCAATCCTATTCGAGCAAACCATGCACAGAAACGTAAATGATTTGAATAGTAGCGTGTATCTCTGGCAAGAACGAGGGGTCCTACCATTCTTGAAGATCGATAACGGTCTCGCACCAGAAGCGGATGGGGTTCAATTAATGAAACCAATTCAAGATATTGAGCCTCGCTTGAAAACGGCGAAGAGTCTTGACGTCTTCGGAACGAAAATGCGGTCCGTGATAAAAGAACCCAATCGTAGCGCAATCTACAAAGTAGTCGAACAACAGTTTGAGTACGCCAAGACTATCAACGAACATGGACTAATCCCAATAGTCGAACCAGAAATCGATATCAAAGCCGAAGCAAAAAAGGAATGCGAACAGATTTTGCTTGACGCGTTGACCGTTCATCTGATGAAACTGAGCGATAAACATCGAGTAATTTTTAAACTTACGCTACCTGAGATTGATGACTTTTATAAAGAGTTCACCGACCACCCGAAAGTATTACGACTTGCTGCACTCTCCGGTGGGTACTCACGCGCTGAAGCGGTCCGTCGTTTGAGTCGCAACGATGGGATGATTGCGAGTTTTTCTCGCGCGTTGGTCGAGGGCCTTACTCGCGACATGTCGAGCGAGAGTTTTGGTAAAGAATTGCTTAAGTCCATTGTCCTGATTGCAGACCAATCAGGAAACGGAGAAGCTTAGACGGACAGAAGTCCTAAGCCGTCAATTACTACAGGCGACTGAGCCACCGTCACAAGTAATAGTTTCTCCGACCGTGTAAGCTCCAGCACGGGAGCTTAGATAGATTGCAAGACCACAGATATCTTCCATGGTCCCAACTCGACCACGGGGATTTTTCTTTCCGACGATAGACCAGTCCACGCCGTCGACCTTGCCACCAAAACCCACACCACCACTGAGCATCCAAGTGGGAAAGGGTCCAGGAGCGATAGCATTTACGTTTATGTTTTCTCGTACGAGCCGCGCCGCCAATTGACGGGTCAAATGATGGACCGCAGCTTTCGATGCAGCATAGGAGAAATTCTCAAATTTTGGCGTCCGGATACCGTCTACCGATCCAATATTCACGACTCTGGCTGGGTCGTCGTAGGTCGCCGCTTCGCGGAGTAAGGGTAAGCACTTCTGCGTCAAGAAAAATAGACCTTTTACGTTCGTATCCATGACCTTGTCCCAACCGACCTCTGGGAATTCCATGATTGGCGCACCCCAAGACGCGCCGGCATTGTTGATCAGTATGTCAAGTCTATTTTCGTATTCTTGAAGCCGAGCGACGACGGCGTCGATACCTTCTAGCTTGCTAAGATCTCCTGGAATAGAAATACACTCGCCTCCATACTCTTCTTGAAGTCGTACAGCAGTCGCATCACAGACGTCTGCTTTGCGTGATGAAATGTAAACTTTTGCTCCGTGCTGCAAGAATCCAGCGGCGATCATCTCGCCGATACCACGGGAGCCGCCTGTAACCAGCGTTACCTTATTTTCTATTGAAAACCAATCAGACATATCGCACTCTTGAACGCTCAAACATTAACAAGGAGGGTGAATTTTGCATAGCGTTTTCGCTTGTAATTCTTGACGATTAAGATTTCCACTTAAAATTTCTCGCTTGGTTGTGACAGACTCACTCCCATACATTTCAGTTGTTATTTCTATCACAAGTTCTTCTTTTGAAATCTAAATCTTTTTCGATATTGGCAGTGGGCGTACTGCTTTTAGTTGGGGTGGTGGGGTCTGCTTCCCACGATTGTGAGTCCACCCATTTCGCAGTCTACACAGACTATCCGGGTGCGAACATCGGATCATGCGAGGCGTCGCCAAAGCAATTAGATGTTTCTATCGTCCCAGAAGATTCAGAAGTAGTCAATACTAGCCCCTGGTACGGCTTTCGAATCGACCCAAAACCCGGTACAGGACCCTTCGAACTAAACATAGTCCTGAACTACCCAAACAATATTGAAAATCTCAAACATCGCTATGTACCAAAGCTGAGCACGAACGGAGTTGATTGGGAAGCAATAAATCCTGATAGCGTTTCTGTTTCAGACAATGGTCTGACGGCACTGTTTTCGATCCAATTAGAAGACGAACCCATCTATGTATCTGCTCAAGAGAATTTAGCGAGCGATTGGTACAAGGGGTGGTTTGCTGAAATACAGAAGTCTTGGAACATCGGAAATCCCCAAACCGTTGGTTATTCCCACGGTTACCGCCCAATCGAAGTGTTTGAGACCAACCCGCAAACAAAAACGCATTTGTTGTTCCTAGGTCGTGCACATCCGCCAGAAATTCCCGGTGCTATGGCAATGCGGGCATTTTTAAATGATTTGAGTGACACACGACTTGAGGAATGCTCGTCCGGATTGTCTCCAGTCTGTGGTTTTTTTGCACGGTATAACTTAGTCTTGATACCCTTTCTCAATCCTGACGGGGTTGTACTCGGTCATTGGAGACACAACTCTGGTCGCGTCGATCTCAATCGTGATTGGGGCAATTTTTCTCAGCCCGAGACTGCTGCAGTCAGAAGGTTCCTTGACGAGCTTGATTTGTCATCCAGTTTACGATTGATGTTAGACTTTCACTCGACCAATCGCGATGTACTCTATATCCAAACGCAGAGTGATCCAATGGATCCTGAGAATTTCATTTCCGATTGGTTGGACTTAGTAAGCGTGCAAGCGGTAGATCAAAATAAAAATGGCTATCCCGCAGGTTTTGAACCCGCCGAACGAGAATTAACAGAAACGGGCACATCAAAAAACTATTTTTATAGAACTTACGGCGTACCTTCGATCACTTTTGAAACAGGAGACAACGTAGATCGAGACACACTACCAGAACGACTGTCCTTCTTTTCACAAGCGATGATTGAATTCTTCGTGAACGAATGGTCATTGGACACTCAAGAACGAGGAAATCCCATTTGCAGAACAGTCTATGATCGCCAGGAGCCTTGTGACGATTTTTATTGCTTCATGATCGAAGCCAATAAGGCTACATTGGTTTCTTCTGCTCAGGACAACATTGTCTCATCGGCGAACGTCTCGTTATTTGCATCGGCGATACTTGAAGATAGTGCCAGAGCCTCTTCAGACACTGATTTACGAACATCCAACTATGCAGTTCTGGAACCCAGGCTCATCGATTTAGCGGGTAGCGAAATATCCGCTTTACATATCGGCCGCTCGCGACAAGATTTGCATGGTACAGTGCGCCGGATGTTAGCTCGACAAGATTGGTTGGAACTGTTGCAACAAGTTCTGGACACTCGAAAGGGTCTACTAACGATGGTAGCGGATCATCACGAAACTGTTGTACCGACCTATACTCACGGAGTACCAGCGGAACCAACAACTTACGCACACATATTGTTAGCCTACGGTGAATCGTTTGAGCGGATTTCCGAAAGATTTCAAGAGGGTTTTAGTAGAGTCAACCAAAGTCCATACGGTGCTGGTGTTGGCAACACCAGCGGCGTAAGACTTGACCGTCATCGGTTAGCTAAGTCATTGGGCTTTACTGACATCGTAGAAAACAGTTTTGACGCAAATTTTGTCAGTAGTCTAGACTATGCCGTGGAGTTATCATCGCTACTGAAGAACACTGCTTTAGTAGTAAATCAATTTGTCGAGAACATTCACTCTCAACAACGTAATCCCTGGCCTTGGATTTGGATTCAGCCGGCCAACGTTGACGACAGTAGGAGTACATCAATGCCACAGAAACGCAATCCTCGGGATCTCGATAGACTTCGAACTGCGGCAAACGATGTGATCGCGATGGCAGATCGCGTGACTCTGAATGTACATAACGTCGACGCGGGCATGCATGATTATCGCATGGCGAACAATGTTAGCAAGATGGTTGAAACCGGTACGATCATGCTGACGAAATTTCAAAAATTGCTCACCCAGATTTTTCTCGATCCTGAACGAGCGATTCAGGAAATCGACCGAAGTTTTGCGACCTCAGCACAAGTAACAGAAGTTCTTGTTACACACACTGAAGTATCGTTTCGCGATGCTTTTGAGTTTACTGCAGAACTCGTAGAACTCGGCCGGAGCACCGGCAAAACCATTCAAGAACTTGCTGACGATACCATCATTCAACTGTACGAGAACAAATTTGGAGACATCGAAAAATTAGACGTGTCAGTTCTCAGGAACGCCTTAGACGCAAGAGAAATGGTGTTGAATCGAGCTGGTGTAGGTGGCCCGCAACCTTCGGAAACTGCGCGAATGCTAGAGGAACAGTACAAGAAGTTACACAAAGCTATGACTTGGCTAAAACAGACTCATGCGTCCATCAATATAGCGGACATCGCGTTGCAAGATGCCGTATTCGAGCTGTGTGTGGATAATTAGAACAAGAATTAGTAATTCACGCCCACTATTCACCCCAAAAAAGCACTTCATGTTGATACTTGAAAGAGTATTGTGTGTGGGCTTTTTTGTTGTTACAAAGGAGAGAAATTCATGAAAAGATACAAATTTCAATGGTTTAAACGGTCATTTTTGACACTTACTCTTTCAGTCTTATTGATCAGTGGTGTAAGTAATACATTCGGGCAGGAAGAGGAAGAAGAAGAGAACACTGACGAAGAATTCGAAGAGGTAGTGGTTACAGGCACTCAGATCAAAGGTGCTGACATCGGAGGTATATTGCCTGTGACGGTTTTTGAAGCCGAAGATGTTGAATCCTTTGGAGTTTCCTCCGGCGATGAACTATTAGATCTTCTACCTGAACAAGGACAGAATTTCTTCAACGAGGAAGAGACGATTAGTGGTGGGGTAAATGCGGCGCGCGGAGACATTGGTGCGTTTAACCTACGCAATCTCGGTACAGGCAACACGCTAGTCCTGCTCAACGGGCGACGATTAGTCAATGCTGCGAGCTATCAAACCGAAGAGGTAGGGGGTAGCTTTGTCCCAGTGAACACGGTGAATTCCAATACGATTCCTGTTTTCGGTGTCGACCGAGTCGAGATTCTGCGGGACGGTGCAGCTGCGGTTTATGGTGCTGACGCGGTCGCGGGTGTGGTCAACACCGTTTTACGTAGCGATTACGAAGGTGTGGTTTTTCGTTGGCGTGCGTATGCCTACGATCTTGTGGGTCGAATCAGCAATGACTTAACAGGAGAGTGGGGCCGGTACTTTAACGACGGTAAGACCCACATAGGTATGACTTTTAACTATTACACCCGAGATGCTATTCGGTCGAGTGAAGACTCGCGGTGGGCACATTCTGACATACGAGATTTTGTTCCGATGGGTTCTCCATGGTACCGATCAACTTCATTTCGAAACACCAGTGCGAACTCGTTGTACGGACAATACGACATCCGACGTAGCGTCTCTCGTTTTGGATTGAGCGGTATTACGGATCGCAGCGGAGAATTTGAGACCTTTCCTTTAGGTCACGAAGATTGTGATTGGGTGCTCAATGAAACTACGTGCGGAGCTGTCGACGGAAACGGAACGTACCGGTACAACTTGAATGAATTTCGCGATCTTTCTTCTGCTCTGAATCGGTTTAGTACGTTTCTCTTCATGAATCACGAATTGGACAACGGAATCGATTCCTTTACCGAAGTACTCTTCTATTCCTCGCAATCGGAACTTTGGCGCCATCCGTCCGCTCCCTTTTCCTCGGTAAAACTCCGAGTAGGTCCTGAAAATTACTATAACCCCTTCGGACCGTGCGGTTCTCCGAATCGATTACCCGAGGATTTAATTCCAGATGTTCCCTGCGAAGGTTTGGAGCTGGAAATTGATAACTATAGATTCGCACAAGTTCCTCGGATTGTTCTCAATGACGGCAGTGTGTTTCGATTTTTACAGGGATTTCGTGGCACGAGAGGTGAGTGGGACTGGGAAACTGCCGGCATATGGTCCGTTGCAACACGTGAAGATTTAACTCGAAACAGAGTTTCTAATTCGCTCGCTGCCGAAGCGCTTTTTGATCCCACTCCAGCTGCGTACAACCCCTTTAGTGGTGGAATGAACAGCAACATTGAACGCATTTTGGTCGATGTGACCCGAGATAACATGATGTCTCTTTTTATGATCGACCTCAAGTTCTCGAACCAATCCTTTATGGACCTACCAGCTGGTCCTGTGAGCGCACTTTTAGGCTCGGAAATTCGAACAGAGTCTTTTGAGGATGATCGCGATCCCCGACTGGATGGTACTATCGTGTTCACCGATTATCAGGGTGATACCTACCCGTTCGTTTCAGATGTCGTAAACTCAAGCCCAACTCCGGACAGTAGTGGAGATCGACTAGTGTTTTCGTTATTTGGAGAACTCCATGTCCCACTCGTTGCACGATTGGACTCATTGATTGCATTGCGATATGAGAACTTCTCGGATATTGGCGATACGTTTGTCGGGCGGATTGCAGTAGGCTTTCGGCCGGTAGACGCGCTGCAATTGCGTGGTGCTTGGTCTCAAGCTTTCAGAGCACCAAATTTGATTACGGTGAATGAAGATGTAGTTGCTCGTCAGAATACAAGAACAGATTGGGCATGTACCTACGCTGCTCTAAACGGTGGGGATCCAGAACAAGATGTCATCGACTGTGTAAATTCCACACAACGAGTCGCCCGCGGGAGCGAAGATCTAGTTTCTGAGGAGTCTGTAAACGTTACCTTTGGTGTAGTAGTCGAACCGTCTCCGTGGTTGACTTTCACCGTGGACTATTGGTCAATTGAAAAAGAAAATACTATCGGACTCTTTGGAGAAGAGAACCACACTGTCTATGACTTACTTCTTCGATTACAAAATGGTTTGAACAATTGCGATGCATTCGCAGGAAATCCAGCCGTGGAGCGGCTAGGAGACATTGAAGATGACGAGGCAGCAATCTACACTGCGGCAGGAATATGTCCTGCTGGATTGATTCACAAGATCGAAGATAACTATGCAAATCTAGACACTCGATCGCTATCGGGGATTGATTTTGGGATCTATCTCGACTTTGAAACAGACTTTGGATCATTTACGTTCAAGTACCTTCGGTCTCAAACTGACAAATTCTCTCAGGAACCTGGTGGTCCATCATTAGAGCTTGTTAATGCGAAAGAGGCTGGAGTGATACCGGCAGACATTCCCGTCGCTGGATTTGCAGATTTGATCGGTCAGGACGGAAATCAAGAATACGAATCAACTTTCTTGCTCCGCTGGCGCAACTTCCCCTATGCAGCAACACTGTTCGGTAATCAGCTCGGAGAGTTCTATCAGGACTCATTAACGTTAGACGATGGTACGCGGTACGTAATTCCGGAGTTCATGACGTGGAACCTGTCTTTTGATTACACTCGAGACTTCCTCGGTGACCGAACTCGGTTCCGCTTTGGAATTAAAAACGTTACCGGTGAACGAGCCCCATTAGCTGATCGGTACTTTGGATTCTTCTCCGATGCACACCGTGATTATGGCAGATATTATTACTTCGATATTCGGTTCAGGAAGAGTTAATTACTTTGATAACAACATGAGCTCTCAGTGTTTAGGACACTGAGAGTTCGTGCAATCTACGAACACAATTCGTGGGTACGCTTATACAAGAGATGGATAGTGTATGCCGTATAGAGTAGTCCCACTTCCTCTGACCAAAGATCAGTTCGGTAGAGCCAGTACCGAGGTCCTGATTGAAGAATTGAACGCGCGCTTTAACCCGAGTGATCTCTCCATAGTGAATTTGGGCGATCGATACGAATTGCATTTACGACAAACAGTAGTAAGTTATGTGGAGACTGTAGTCAACGATTTACAAAAGGACAGTCGCCACGATCCAACCATACTTTCCGAGTTTCTGGCTACTATCAAGGAACAAAGTAGCTACGGTTTACGAGGAGACAAGCGTGTTTACGTGGACTACAACGCAGAACGAAAAATTGAAGGGAGAAAAGAGAAGGAAGCTCGCCGCGGTCGCCATTTCTATACCAATGGCGCGTCGTTTGACGAGCAGACAAATGTACTCCCAGAACCTTACACTAATCAAATTCTTTGCGGTGACAGCGAAACGGTCCTAAAACAGGTGCCTGATAACTGTGTTGATTTAATCTTCACATCGCCTCCTTACAACTTTGGATTAGGGTACGATGCGCAAGAAGATTCAGCCCAGTGGCAAAGCTATTTCGAAAAGTTGTTTGCTATTCTTGACGAATGCGTCCGAGTTCTAAAGTTTGGTGGCCGCTTGGCGATCAATATTCAGCCGTTGTACTCCGACTACATTCCCAGTCATCATTTGATCTCAAAAAAACTGATGGACGCGAAACTCATTTGGAAAGGCGAGATCTTGTGGGAAAAGAACAACTATAACTGCAAATACACCGCGTGGGGAAGTTGGAAGAGCCCGTCTAATCCCTATTTGAAGTACACCTGGGAATTTATTGAAGTGTTCTGTAAAGGTAGGCTACAAAAAAAGGGGAACCGCGTCGATGCAGACATTAGTGCGGACGACTTTAAGAAATGGGTCGTCGGGAAGTGGTCAATCGCTCCTGAAAAGAACATGAAAGTGTTTGATCATCCAGCGGTGTTTCCGGAAGAGCTAGCTCGTCGCGTGATTCAGTTGTTTAGCTTCAAAGGGGATACGGTACTTGATCCCTTTGTCGGAGTCGGTACTACTTGCGTAGTAGCGAAGAAACTAGGTAGAGATTTTCTAGGGATCGACAATTCAGAGAAATATTGCGAGACCGCTCGATCCCGCCTACAAGAACAAATTCCTCTCTGACTTCTAGTTCTAGCGTTCGTACTAGTCGGAAATGCTCTCGTTAAGGCGTTCGTAGGCCTCCAAAAAGTCTTCCATAAAGTCGTATACTACTTGGCGGGACGTTTGTATGGAATTCATAAGCCCCACTCCTTGTCCAACCCAATAAGTTGCAAGTTCTCTCGCGCCTTGATGTCCTTTATCGGCCATTTGCGATATACGATGGAGTGGAGGCTCGCTCACTAATGATTGAATTGGCATAGGTAGGGGTTGGGGCGCATCTTCGGCGTCCCAAGCTTCGGTCCATGAAGAACGTAACTGGCGTGAGTACTTGCCGGTGCGTTGTTTCGATCGCACTGTATGTCCCGATGTTGCTTCGATGTACTTCTCTTTGATCGTTTGTGGTGTTTCAGACTCGATCGTCGTCAACCATACCGAACCTGTCCACGCACCATCGGCTCCCATTGCCATGCATGCAGCCATTTGACGACCAGTAACAATGCCGCCAGCAGCGAGAACTGGTACATCGATATCTCCCAACGCTGCACAAATCTCGGGTACGAGAACTAAGGTCGATACCTCGCCGCAGTGCCCACCTGCTTCATAACCCGACACCACCAAGATGTCGACACCGGCTTCTACTTGTTTCATTGCATGTTCTTTGCTACCGACGAGCGCGGCGGTCGGTACGTTTTCTCTTTTCGCTCGGTCGATCATGTATTGAGGTGGTACGCCCAACGCATTTGCGATCAACCCAATAGGGTGTGAAAACGCTACGTCAATTATGGCACCTGCTTGGTCATTCGTAAGAAAGCCAGTAATGGCGTTTTGGGTATCCTTCTCCGTGTAGGTGTAAATACTCTCTGTTTCGACCCCGTGCTGTTCTAAGACTCCAAGCGCGAATTCACGATTTTCATCCGGTACGGAATCTATTTGTTCCTGAGCACTTGCCGACGCGACAGGAGAGAGGTTCGTCGGAGCGATGATGTCAACACCGTAAGGCTTTCCTTCGATGTTTTCGTCGATCCAATTCAGTTCAATTTCTAACTCATCAGGACCGAATGCTGCAGCACCGAGTACACCCATACCCCCGGCTTTGGATACCTCTGCTACGACGTCGCGACAGTGACTAAAAGCCAGCAACGGAAATTCAATTCCGAGAAGGTCGCAAATCTTTGATTTCATCTAATGCTCGTCCCTGTTTTCACATTCTTTAAAGGAAAGAATCAAAAACAGAGTAATCTCCTTGTCCCCATTTTATTCTACGCGCATTTTGAGATGAAAGAGCTTGACTCAGTCACGAAGACGCGCTAGGATCAACGGACTCATTCCTTGATCCAAGAAGCGTTTCGTTTTTCGATGAATGCAGCAATTCCCTCTGCGGCTTCATCGGATTGAAAGATCTCGGTACTCCACTGTTGTGTTCTGACCAATCCTTCATCGCGACTCCAAGTTGGTACCTGCCTTACTAAGCGTTTGCACTCTTTGATTGCATTTGGTCCGCCAAGTTTTATCGCATCAAGTTCGGAATTTACTGCCGAAACCAACTGTTCTTGAGGAACGACTCGATGCACTAAACCATATTCGACCGCTTGTTCGCTGGTGAAACGCTCGCCGGTAAGAAATAGTTTCATGGCAACGTGAGGGCCGATTTTGGGTAGACACACTACCGCGATTACGGCGGGAATGACACCAACCCTTACTTCACTAAAACTGAAATGCGCATTTTCGACAGAAATTACGATGTCCGCCGCGCCGATAAGACCAAGTCCTCCTGCAGCAGCACTCCCGTTGATCGCAACAATAACTGGTTTAGAGCAATCCATGATGCGTTTTAACACATCACCGTAGGGTACAGATTGAGAACCATCGACGGTCGAACCTGGAGGGCTCTTCAAGTCAGCTCCGGAACAAAATGCTGGACCCGCACCAGTGATGACGATCCCGCGAATACTTGAGTCTTCCTCCGCAGAACCAAGAAGTTGGTGTAACTCGTTGACTAACTCAGCGGTAAGCGCGTTTCGGTTATGTGGCCGATTTAGTGTAATCCATGCGGCGTCGTTCTCAACGCGGTATCGAATTGTCGTATGCTCAGTCATCGATCAAGGTATCTTGTTTTGGTTTGTGAATCCAATGGTGAAACTACTAATTTTTTTCTGGAACTGCCATTTCAACTAACAATACGTCCTTCTCGACGATGTCTCCAGTGGCTACGTGAACAGCTGAAACTATACCGTCGTACGGAGCGACTATGCGGTGTTCCATTTTCATTGCTTCGAGTATCAAGAGGAGTTGGCCCGATTTAACTTGGCTGTTGTCTTCAACTTCAAGAGTGAGCACTTTTCCTGGCATGGGTGCGCTGAGATTTCCAGTGAGATGGGTTGTGTCCCGTAACGAGAACAAGGGTCGAGCACACACTTCGAGGTCGCCGGAGGAGGTGTGTACGTACCAAGTGTCCTCATCGCGATGGAGGTTGCATCTGACTCGACGGCTATCGACTTCAATATCGATAAAGTTCTCTTCTATGAGCACAACTCTCACGTCGAACTGCGTCCCACTAATAACAACTCGATACTCTTGATCAGCGAGAAGATCGCACTTCACATCATAATCTTCGCCATTGAATTCGAAAGCGTGGTGTTGCGCTGGCAGTTGGGACTTTAATCTGGGTTGATCGGGTTCATCGTGGTCGCTCGTTCTCTGCTGGGAAAATAGTGCGATTGCGATTAAAACTCCATGCAATTCTTCCATCGCGAGCGGTCGTTCACGATGCGGTGCGACACGCTCGATGAAATCGGTTGTCGTATCACCTGCGACGAATTCTGGTGTTTTGAGTGTTTGGACAAGAAAGTCTCGATTGTTTTTGATACCTTGAATGTGTGTCTGCTCAAGCGCACGGATCAGTTTGCGAATAGCCTCATTTCGATCGCGACCATGAGAAATAACTTTCGCAATCATTGGATCGAACTCGATATTCACAGTGGCACCAGTTTCCACTCCAGAGTCAAATCTTGCGGTTGAAGAGGGCTTCCACGTTTTGATCGTACCCGAAGTCGGTAAGAAATCTTTCGCAGGATCTTCGGCGTACAGACGAGCCTCGATCGCATGTCCGGTCATGCGCAAGTCTTCCTGTGTATATCCAAGTGGTTCTCCCTCTGCGATTCGCAGTTGTTCGTGCACGAGATCAAAGCCTGTGATCGCCTCGGTAACGGGGTGTTCGACTTGTAATCTAGTGTTGACCTCAAGGAACCAAAATTCCTCTCCACTCAGTAAGAATTCCACGGTTCCTGCAGACGAATAGTTCAACGACTGGGCAACAGCAACAGCGGCCTCACCTAACTGGCCTCGCAACTTTGGAGTGATTGCAGAAGAGGGTGCTTCTTCAATGATTTTCTGGTGTCGGCGTTGAATAGAACATTCGCGTTCAAAGAAGTGCACCAAGTTGCCGAGCGTGTCGCCGAGTATTTGTACTTCTATATGTCTGGTGGCGGTGATCCACCGTTCTAGGAACACGGTATCGTTCCCAAACGACGACTGGGCTTCGCGCTGCGCGCTCTCTATTGCTGCTTGCAGTTGGTCGCCGTCAGAAACGACGCGCATCCCGCGTCCTCCACCTCCAGCCGTGGCTTTTACTAGAACTGGAAATCCGAGGTCTTTGGCTGTAGCGAGAGCATCAGTGCTTAAGGTAACGGGAATTGCACTGAGTGTGGGTATCCCAGCGTCTTGCATCATTGATTTAGCCGTAAGTTTGTCGCCCATTTTCTCGATTGCGTCGACTGGTGGTCCAACCCATACAAACCCTTTCTCTTGAATAGCTCGAGCAAAGTCCGCATTCTCGGACAGAAAGCCATATCCCGGATGAACGGCATCCGCGTTGGTCATTGAACATGCGTCGAGAATTTTCTCAATACTTAGATATGACTCGAGCGGAGTCTGTCCTCGTAATGCAATTGCATGGTCCGCTGCGCGTACAAACGGTGCATTGGCGTCTCCGTCTGCGTACACGGCTACTGTTTCGATGCCCGATGAGCGGGCAGTACGAAATATACGGCTTGCTATTTCGCCTCGGTTCGCTACTAAGAGTCGCCGAATAGTTTTGGAAGTCACGTCGATAGAACTGTTGGCTAGAAGCGCGTGATTATGTACTTAGTGCCAACTTACGAGTTCGCCACTGAACTGGTAGGTCGAAAACCACTTGACACCGAGAACACTCAGTCCTTTTCTGTACCAACGAGCGCATTCGGATCGGACCAAGGTGATCGTTGCTCTTGATAAACATGCGCGCCGTTGCGAAAGTGGCTTGCTTCCTCTAACGACTCAATAAAGGGCATGTTTGCTGGATACAGAGCTTCGCCATTAGGTAACGGTCCGGCCTTGGAGACATGTCCGTTTAACGGATGTCCCACGACTTCCTCGGCGATCACCGCAGCCTCAATTACTTTGTCTAAGTCATAGCCGGTTTCTATCCCCATCTCATGGCAGAGTAGGATGAAATCCTCCGTTGGTACGTGTCCGGCAGCGCGTCCGTTTCCACAATATGGACAACCGCCAAGACCACCGAGCGAAGTATCAAATCGGGTCACACCATGCCGCAACGCTTCGTAGTAACTCGCGATGCCGACGCCTCTGGTGTTGTGGAAGTGTAAGTGGAATGTCCTTATTTCTGGATACCGGTCGCGGATTGCGAGAATGGTGTCCTCCATCGTATGTGGCATGTTCCACCCCATGCCGTCTAAGAGCGAAAGCTCGAAGACTTCGAGCCCAACTTCGTGCCACTTCTCGATCAGCAGGGCGAGCAGTTCCATACGTTGGTCCAAACTGAACGGACCTTCAAAGTTGGAACCGAAAGGGCTACCTAGAGTCACCGAGCCGTACTCTCGGTTCGCTTCGACAGCAGTTTTGATCAGATTATTGGCAGAGTCGATTTGTTCACGCTGAGTTCGATTGTAATTTCGACGGGCGAAAGTGTCGCAGAGTTCGACGTGGGTCGTAAAGCTCAATTGCCGAACGTCTATTTTGGGGTAATATGCGTCGGCGCGTTCGAAGCCAACCTCATTAAAAACAAGCGCGGTATATTTCACTCCCGGCTTTGGTGTAAAACGCTTCGCGAGTTCGTCGATATTAGCCATGGACGGAGTCCACTTTGGATGTGCAAATGAACCAATCGAAATCGTTTTAGCACCCATATCGCCTATAGCGTCCAATAGCCTCAACTTATCGTCGATTGTTATGTCGGGACTCTCAATTTGAAGCCCTTCTCGCATGGTATCGTCGAAGATCTCGACAGATTTGGGTAGCGTCATGATGATTAAGGAATGTTGCGAACGTTCGAAACTATTCTGTGTACCTTATGTTTGAGGTAAAACGCGACTGAACTGTATAAGAGTAAGCCGAGCGTTATGAACTGAACACCGTTCAAAAACGTCTTATTACATTATAAAAAGTTGAAAGCGGTGGATTTGATGCTATGTGGTGGGCACTACGGAGTTGTGATGATGGAGAATTCGCCATTGATTGTCGTCTTCTTTGGTCCAGACAAAGCTAAATCGTGCCGTAATCTGGTTTTCCTTGTCATGGCTTTGGTTTCCCATTCCCAGTGCCATCGTTCCGGAGTACAGAAAGGTGTGTTCACCTAGACCCAAAAATTCTCCCTCAAACGAATGCACGTGAGGTCGCTTTGCTAAAAAATTAACGAAGTATTCTCGAGCGCGAGCACGGTCCTGAATGTGTTCATTCCAAAGGGTAGGGTGGAAGCTTAACCGAGTGTCCGAGTAGAGTGAAACCAATCGGTCTAAATCTCGTTTTTTGAGTTGCTTGAACCAATTTGATGCTATTTCAAGTTGTTCGGTCTCAGTCATGAGTTGACCCTTTCAACAACACTAAAATTAAGGTCTCCGCACTGTTTGATAAAGAACCGAAAGGACGAAATATATGATGCTTGTGGAACAAATTTGGACGGGAAACTCATTACGAAATTTTAACTACCTGGTGGCATGCAGCGAGACCGGCGAAGCCCTAGCAATCGATCCCTTAGATTACGAAAAGTGCCTTACTCAAGCGAAAAATCGTGGTTGGCGAATAACTCAGGTTTTGAATACACATGAACATGGTGATCACACTGGTGGAAATGGTCCTGTCATCGAGGCAACAGGAGCCAAGTTGCTAGCGCATGCCGGAGCCGGAAAGCGCATCAAGGGGATTGATCGAGGGTTAAATGCGGGTGATGTGATCAAAGTCGGTAAATCCGTCGAGTTTGAAGCAATGGATACCCCGGGTCATACGATGAGTCATGTGTGTATTCGTTCAATCGGTGATGACCCAGTACTGTTTTCTGGGGATACCCTATTCAATGCAGGCGCGGGAAATTGTCATCAAGGCGGTCATCCCGAAGATTTGTATCACACGTTCGTATCGCAGTTGACTAAATTACGAGAAGATACAAAAATATATCCAGGGCATGACTATATAACTAATAATTTAGAATTTACTTTAAATAGAGAGCCGACAAATCAACGCGCTCGGGAACTCTTAGACGACCTCAATGAAACACACGATCCAAACGATCCGATAGTGACCACGCTTGCATTGGAAAAGGAAGTTAATACCTTTTTTCGGCTGCAGAATCCATCAGTCATCGATCAATTGAGAAAGGAATTTCCGAATTTAGAAGACGAACCCTCGCCAAAGACGGTGTTTTTGAAATTGCGGGAGTTGAGAAACAGTTGGTGAGGACAAGAGTCATAGTTTTCAAGTGCGTGGTTTTGTTCGCTAGTATGTTCACTTCAGAGTTTGTACATGCAGACATCGATCAAATGATCGAAGAGATCGAAGAAACCACGAAAGAATTAGCCAGTTACACCGACGTCTCCGAGATCAGCGAGAAGGTTATAGATGCTCTCCGCAATGTAGACCGATCGAAATTTGTTTCAAAGAAATTGGGTAAAGACGCGTTCGCGAACTCGCCGCTTCCCATCGGTCATGGACAGACGATTTCGCAACCATTTATCGTAGCAATGATGACTGAAGTCTTAGATGTGCAGAAGACTGACAAAGTACTAGAGATCGGAACTGGTTCAGGATATCAGGCCGCTATTCTCGGTAAATTGGCACAAAACGTGTACACCATAGAGATCGTGAGCGAACTCGCAAAAGAAGCTACCTCAAGACTGAAAGAGCTTGGTTATGACAACGTTGAAGTACGAGAAGGCGATGGCTGGTATGGGTGGCCGGAAGTAGCTCCTTTCGACAAGATAATGGTCACTGCTACAGCAGAGGAGATTCCAGCAAAGTTGGTCGAACAATTAGAACCTGGTGGTTTGCTCGTCATGCCCGTGGGAGACTGGAGAGGAGCACAAACACTTACGCTCGTTACGAAATCCGATGACGGAGAGTCTTACTCGACAAAATCACTTCTACCAGTACGCTTTGTACCGATGACCGGCGAAGGTGTGTTGACACTTGATGAGGAAGCTGACGAAGCAGAATAGCACCCGCTTCGCAAATATCGATTTTGTGCGGAGCTGATCGGAGTACGGTAGCAACAGAATTTCACAAACACTTCAAAAGTGCAGGGCGTTGTAAGAGAGCAATTGTTACGTTAAATCTGTGTTTTTTCCGGTTCTGAAGTGTCTGACTTGTTTGTGTCTAATTCTTGGTGGTCTGGAGATTCCGACACGAAGTTCAACACTCGAGGGTAATCGTGCTGACTTGGTTCGAAATCCGTCGAGAGAAATCCCTCCAACGATTTGATAGCATCGAGAGAAACGCCTAAGTGATCTTCGATGATCATACTTCGATCTGCAGTACAGGCTACTCTCTCACCGTCCATCAACACCAAGATGCGTCTCTTCCATGTACGGCTCGTGCGACTTGAAACCGGTCTCTCATTCGACACTGACGCAGTTACTTCTGTTTCTTGAGTCTGAGACTGTTGATCATCCCGAAAAGACGACAGTTTTTCTACAGTGAGTTGATTGATAATGTCGACGAGATCTCCATAACTGACTACATCATCGTTGAGATGCTGCGCTGTTAAAAACTTGAAGTATCCATTCGGTTGAACAGTGATCGAGTCGTCTGATTCGCTCGGTTCTATCATGTCAGCCCCTTCCTCTGCCCACAAGATGAAACTTACAAGTACTAACAGTGCGATACAGACTAACTGGAACGCGCGTTTCATTGAGAGCTTTTTGCGGTGGGACCGTCGGAGAAGAGAGCTGATCAGCGGAAACAAACTAGTTTGTTTGTGTAAATTTAAAGCGTGGTATTTTAATCGAATATACCAGAAAATGAAGCGTAGGCAGCGTACGGATAGGACGGAATTTTCGGTTCATGGAGTCGAGGCTGAGAGATCTCTCTAAGTCGTCGGAATGCTTGGTCAAAACGTTCCATAGTAAAATTCTGGTTACCCGTACTTCTCGAATCGAAAAGTGCGAGTGATTAATAGATAGAAACATTCATAAATACACTCAAAAAAAAATAGATTAGAGTTAGAGGAAATTATTTATGCGAACGCAAGTAGCAGTGTTTGTCGACGCCGGTTATCTTTTTGCTTTAGGTTCCATCTCTATGGCTGGGCAAACTTCAAAACGTGAAAGGATCGGCATCAAGAGCGATGTCTTCTTAAATGAAATCAAGGGCTTAGCGAGGCAGCTAACTGGTGCAAAACCACTACTGCGAGTCTATTGGTACGAGACCAGTACTTCGAACCGCGTACTCGGTACTGAACATGTTCATATTGGACAAACCAACGAAATAAAACTTCGGATCGTTCCACTACATCAACACAATTTTCGCACTGCCGTTACTTCAGCAATTGCGAGAGATCTGGCTGAGTTAGGACGCAACGGTGCGATCTCAGACGCGTTGGTGCTAGCCCGCAACGATGCGCTACGAACTGGCGTAGAGTTTTCTCAATCGTATGGAGTTCGAATTCACATGCTCGAAATATTTGCTGAGCAAGACAGTGAATTTTCGGCACTCTGCTCAGAAGCGGACACTAACACAGCATGGCGGCGAGCTGATGTCGAAAAGTTTTTGTTCGAACAAGACCTTGCTACGATCGTGGATTATGACACGACGCTGCGTTCGTACCAAAAACCTCCTCCGACGGATCGATCAATATCCGTGGAACCAAGCTATGAACCCCAACAACTAGCGCGAGAAATTCCGGACGAGACAAGAGACGCAATTCACAATGTGGTGATCGAATATATCGAGCAACTCTACGATGAAGAACTTGAGGCTTGTATGGGTTACTGGCGCAATGGGCGCGGGGTACCCAATTCCTACGACAAATCGTTGCTATTTGAGTGTCGAAATGCGTTAGAACGAAATCTCACCGAAGACGAGCGTGTTGTGATGCGAAGTAGCTTTCGTGAATTTGTGATCGAACGGGTACAAGGGGATGACGACGATCAATCCACGTCAAGGCAAGATGAAGATCTGTTGTGAACTAAGAGGTTCCTACCGAAAGTAGATTTTCAACTGGTTGGTAAAGCTCTTCTAAATAGGCTACGTCTTCTTCGTCCAGCAAAATAGCTGTCGCTTCCGCTAATTCCGTTAGTTGATCAACTTTGGATACACCAATAATCGGGGCAGTGATTTCGGGTTTGTTGGTTAGCCAGGCGATTGCAATTTGCCCTGGTTTTTTGTCGTATTTTTTGGCGACCTTTGCTACACGGTCAGCGATTTTAAAATCGGCTGCACCTCGATAGAGACTCGCGGTGCGTTTGGAATCGCGCCCTGAAGATCGCTCAGTCTTTCCTTCCTTCAGATTTTTGCCATATGAACCTGCGAGAATCCCACGAGCCAATGGTGACCACGGTGTGATCGCAATCCCTGTATGTTTGCAATAGGGAATCATTTCGCGCTCTTCCTCGCGATAGATTAGGTTGTAGTGGTTTTGCATTGATACAAACTCAGTCCAACCATTCAATTTCGCAATCGACTGCAATTCAACAAACTGCCAAGTGAACATAGAAGAGGCACCTAAATAGAGTGCTTTTCCAGCTTTTACAACATCGTGTAAGGCTTCCATGGTTTCTTCAATCGGTACGTGAGTCTGGTCACGAATGCCGTGTGGGTGCCGATGGATGATATATTGGTCGACATAATCGAGACCTAAACGCTTGAGACTGGAATCGATCCCTTCCATGATGTGTTTTCGCGTGAGTCCACTGAGGTTTGGCGCTGGTCCCATGGGATATGAAACTTTGGTGGTAATCACATATTCCCAACGGTTGAACATCGAACGCAAGATCGATCCGACAACTTCTTCACTGGCGCCGAGACCATAATTGTTCGCACAATCAAAATAAAATAGCCCATGTTCGAATGCTGCCTGGAAGATCGGCTTTGCTTGGTCTTCTGTTAACGTCCAGTCTCCATGGAGACCACGTCCAGGCACGCCAAAGTTCATGGTACCTAAACAAAGTTCGGAAACTTTCATGCCACATTTTTGCCCTAGCGACACGGCTTTTAACATCTGTGTTTTCCCTTTTTAAGTTGTTGCGTTAGGAACGAGATTTGCAAGGACATTGCTCTGAGAAAGACGCACTGTTGAGCAAATTGCTCATGGGTCGCGATTGAAAGATTGTAAGTAGTACTTGTGGTTATCGATTCTGATCTAGTATTAGTTGATGTAAATTCGATCTGTCCGATAGCGATTAGACATGGCAGCTGAACAACCAATAGATCCAATAAAACTTCAAGACGAGCTCGACACGCTACTATCAGACTATAGTACGTGGCGGATGGCGTCTCCATTTGCTTTGTTGTTTTTCTTCGGCAGTCGCTTAGCACTGGTGTCCAAAGCGTTATTCCAACAGGTTACAAATCTCGTTCCGCTTGTCGGTGTCACTTCACTTGCCGTCATTCAGACCGAACTGACTTGGTATCAGGCTATTTTGATTGTCGTCGCGCTGATCTTGATTTTTGTGTTCATCGTGGCTGTATTAGCGTACCGTCGTTTTCGTTTTCGCATCACTAACGAGAGTATTGCGGTGAAGTCGGGGATATTGCGGATCACCCAGACGGATGTTCGATGGGAACGAGTACGGGCAGTGAATTTAGAGCGTGGACCGATCGAACGAGCTCTTGGTTTGGCTCAAATTTCATTAGACACTGCGGGTTCTGCGGCAGCTGAAGTCCAAGTACCGGCGATAAAGTTGCAGTTAGCTGAGCTCCTCCGCGCTAAGGTGAGTATGGAAACCACGGTATCTGACTCGATCGGTGAAGAGGTGTCTAGCGAAGGACAGCAGATGTATCGTATGGACTTAATTCCTTTAGTGAAGGCAAGTTTCTGCACGCAGGGAACTCTTGCAATGATGGCGGCTGTGCTGGGAGCGTTCTTTTGGATTGGGTATACGATCTACAACATGATGGACCCAACCGAAAACAGCGAAAACTTTGCACTTTGGCGACAAGCAATCAGCGTCGCAGAACAACACTACATGACGTTTGCAAATCAACTTGAGCAATTCACATCGATCCCTGTTACACAGTCCTGGCTGGGTATGACGATACCCGTTATTCTCACGATTTTGATGTTAATAGCCGTACTGTTCTTAGCTCGAGCCCTCTACTTCTGCGTGACCAACTATGATCTACAGCTACTCCGACGGAACAATGCGCTTTCGACGGTACGTGGTTTGTTTACAAAAAAACGGACCAATGTTAAACTTGAACGCGTCCAATCCGTTTCCCTGAAGATGAACGTGAGGGAAATTGGTTTAAAGCTCGGTCGCTTAACCGCAAAACAGTCGATGAGCGGGAAAGAACATATGCTATCGCTTCCATCCGTCCCAACTGCGGTGCGTGATGCGATTGTCGAACTCGCTGCGCTCGAAGCAGGAAGCCAGTTACGCCTAGATCCCAAGACGCAAGAGTTCCAGCCAATTTCAATCGTGTACTTTTGGCAATTGTTTATCGGATCTATTGCAGTTCCATTCCTCCCGGTGTTTGTTGCGTCCCTATTCTCCGATTTTCACTGGATGCATTGGGTGTGGATAGTATTCTTTGGCGCATGGGTTCCAATTTGTGCGACCGTAGCGCTGGTGCGTTGGCGTAAAGCAGGATATGTCGTAGACTCGTCGTCGATGATATCGAAATCTGGCCTGTTGGGATACACGCTTGACATGGGCAAGTTTAAAAAGGTGCAACGAGTACGAATCGAACAGAGTTTCATTCAGCGATTCACGGGCAAATCCACACTCACTGTGTTTTATGCGACAACGAGTATCGTGGTGCCGTTCCTAGCAAGAGAACGCGCAATTCAGTTGCATGATTACATTTCACATGTTATCACCGTGCGCAATTCGGAGTGGCAATGATGATTGGCGAAGCACTAAGGTGGTGTGGAATAAGCTAAGCGATCGAGACGATGATTGGAACCCCTCAACTACCATGTTTTCCTCGAGAGTCCGTGAACTGTATGGACTCCGAACAGCTATGGGCGAGTTTGATACTTACCTGCTCGCTTGTTTTTGGTGTCAACCGCAGTCGCAACAAGACTGTCCCAGTGTAGTACCTACAGTCAAAAAAATAGGAGATTCTCTGCGAATGAACGAATACACGAACGATCAACTAGCAATCGAAGACTTGCCTTCACTTGAAGACATTGATTGGGTGGAGATGGATCGAAATTTGATAGTTCGTGACGTGATGCGAAACTGTGTAATAGGTGTTTTCAATTTAGCATGGACATTAGTTGTTGGAATCATCTTCCTGACGTTAGACACAACTATACTTCAAGTGATCGGTATCGTGGGGATTTGTACCGGAATTGTTCTGGTCGCGGTGCTCATTTCATGGCCGCGCATGGAATTTCCACATCGGGGATATGCATTACGTGAAATGGATATCGCACAAAGACATGGGCTCGTGACTCGGTACTTGGCAACGGCACCATTCAGTAGAGTACAACATGTTGCTGTGAGTCAAGGGGTTCTCGACCGAATGTTTAGCTTAGCGACCTTGCAAATTTATACTGCAGGCGGTGTTTCCGCAATCAAAGGATTTCATGTCGATAACGCGCACGCCATTCGCGAGCACATCCTTGAGAGAGTAGCCGAGATCAACTTAATGAGCGTCGAAGAATTAGAAAGTCAGGCCGAGCAGATGTATGCTTCAAACGAATGAAGGGACTTCAGCACTAGCCTGAACGCTGAACAAGGAATTCTTGCATCCAACGAACGAAGACGTTCAAGCTGTAACTATTCGACGGAAACTTGTGTGAGCCGACGCTAGGCTTAGTGAGTATTGATCCTCTAGCAAGTTCAGAGATGATCGGAGTCTAAAGGCTGAATGGAACTGTAGTTAGCGAAGAAAATTCCGGCTATTCAGTTTGGGTTTCGAACTGATCTTTTGTTAGAGAGAGTTTAATCCGCTCTCGTTCATCGCGTAATACTTCCACTTCGACGACTTGATTGCCGTCAGTGTCAGAATACACATCACTCCTTATGATCTGATCGTAGACTTCCATTCCCATCTGGTCTGCTTCACTATCTGGCTCAATATCTGTTACGTTGTACACTATAATATCTCGGAAATCGTATCTATTAGATCCCCATTGCCCCATCCAAGTGTCGTCTGTTGGACGTACGCGTATCAAGGCGGAATCAGCAAATAGGGTTGCGCCTTCGAACGCAAATTTCTCTTCGCTGTAAAGTGGGCGAATTTCTGCATACAGTGTCAATTTCTTACCATCACGGAAAAGTTCAATCGGGACGTTCTCACCTAGTTTGGCTCTTCGAATTTGATTCATCAATGAGTCCCATTCCGCTATTGGTTCACCGTCAAATGAAATGATCACATCGTCGTCTTGTATGCCAGCGTCGTCAGCAGGCGAGCCTTCATCGACCGAGTCAATTCTGACGCCATTAAAGGCATCTAAACCGTACATTCTGGCATAAGACGCTGGGTCGAATTTATCGTCGAACGGTCCCCTTCCTCCAACGCCAAGAAATCCACGAGAAACCGATCCAAATTCGATGATTTGATCGATTGTTTCTTTCACCATGTTTGAAGGAATTGCGAAACCTATTCCTACACTTCCACTTGAACCGCCTATGATCGCGGTGTTGATACCGATAACCTCGCCATAGAAATTGATGAGTGGACCACCGGAGTTTCCTTGATTGATCGAAGCATCCGTTTGAATGAAATCTTCGACCTCTTCAATGTTTAGATTTTTCCTTCCAAGAGCACTGACAATTCCAGAAGTTACCGTATGTTGTAGCCTAAAAGGATTTCCAATGGCAACTACAAAGTCTCCCACTCGCGTTTTGTCCGAATCCGCGAGCGTGAGTGCCTTTAAATCTTCAGCTTCAACCTCTAGAAGTGCGATATCTGAGTATCTGTCTTCGCCAACGACCGTCGCTTTGTAAGTTGTTCCATCGTGCAATGAAATACGAAGTTCGGTTGCATCACGAATTACATGTTCGTTAGTAACAATGTAGCCTTTGTCTGCATCAATGATTACGCCTGATCCAATGGCTGTACGCGTGTTTCGTCGATACTGATTCCTTACATCATCGTCGTCAAAGATCCGCCTATCCGCTGAAATGTTTACCACTGAAGGAGTCACTGCTTCGATCAAAGGTGCGATAGTCTTGGGTCCGGTAAGTGCTGGCACTCCGCTAGCGAATGATCCGATCGCGATCAGCGAAAGTATGAACAATGATCCAATTTGAACTCTTTTATAGCTCATCAATTTCTCCAATGAAAAAAATGTACTGACCCTGTGGCAATTACTTATTCTGATTATATGCTAGTGTCTCTATTTAAATTTATCACTATAATTTCATACATGTTTGCAAATGTCTCAAACATCGGAGGAGAGGTACTTCTTCGTTAATCGTGGAGAAGGTGTCAGACTGGATGTTGATAAATATTCAGCAATCTTTGATGAAGCGAGTGGACTTGGACATTGTGTCTGGTTCCGATATGTCTCAGACTTCAAAATGAGACACTACCGATTATATTTAGACTCGTACTGTACTAAATTGTTCAATTCGGGACACATGCACCAATTTGGGTAGTTGTGCGTTAGACTGTTTCAAAACTGTAAATGTCCTTTGCGAGTCTTGCTACTGCCCATGTTGTACCCCAATCGCGAATCGTCGACCACGGAAAATCTAAACGATAGACAACGCCCATTTTCTCGGACTGTGCCTGAATTCGTTCCACGCGTTGCTTCCGGTACTCCACGAAAGACTCGATTGCTCTGTGTACGTTCATGTCGCAAGCTTTCATTCGATTCGCAATGGCGAGTGCATCTTCAATAGCCAATGCTGCTCCTTGTGCGAGAAAGGGCATGGTCGTGTGAATTGCGTCTCCCAATAATACGATCCCGTTCTGACTCCACGCCAATTTCATTCGCGCGTGATGGAAGAGTCCCCACCGAAACAGATGTCGTTCTTCGATACGTTCTATGATCTCATTCACTTCACGATGCCATCCATGAAAGTACTCGCGTAATTCTGTAAGATTGCCATTTTGTTTCCACTTACCAGAGAGGGTTTCCGACGATTTGGTTACGAAAACGAAGTTGTAGGTCCGCTGTGCATTGACGGGGTAATGGACGATATGTCCTGTCGTCCCGCACCATACGTTCGTATTCGATAAACTCTGGACAGCTGAGCTAGGCTCTTGCAGTACAGTTCGCCATGCTTGCCATTGGGAAAACTCTGGCTTTTCCGTGTTTCCCACGCACCTGCTGATCGTTGAATGAGTCCCGTCTGCACCGACCACCATAGGTGCTACGAATTTTCCTTTTGAAGTGTACAGATTTACTTTGCCTTTGGCTTGCTCGACTTCCTCCACGTCTACATGAGACATCAGTTCAATATTTATTCGTTTCTCGCACTCATTGCGCAGTACTCTCACTAGCTCAGACCGATGTATCTGTAGATAGGGGAACGAACAATATTGAGCGACTATTTCTTGCAATGGTACCCTGCACAGTACTTTGCCAGTCTTCCAATGTCTAGTGTCGAGGAATTGTGGTTCGTGAGACGCCTCAACTAGTGGCTTCTCTAGCCCAAGATGAAATAAGACTCGAGTAGCATTTGGCGTAAGCTGTATCCCGGCTCCGGTTTCGTCTTCATAGTTTGATCGCTCCAGTACCAGAGACGAGATTCCTACTTGGCTTAAAGCCAGAGCTGTAGATAGCCCGGCAACACCACCTCCCGCGATAATTACTTGGGCGTTCATATTCCCAATCGAAGTCACCGCAGGTTCAACCTAACTCAATAGAAAGTCGGGTTGCCTAAAAGAACGAGTTTTTGGTTCGTTTATGTTTGATGTGGTACGAATCTAAGATAGGGGAGAGGAGCATTCCAACCGTTCGGGTATCTTTTTCGCGCCTCTTCGTCTGGAATACTCGGTACGATAATTACAGGATCTCCGTTATTCCAATTTACGGGCGTTGCGACTGCTTGTTTCACCGTGAGTTGGCAGGAGTCTATCAGTCGAAGAACTTCGTCGAAATTTCTACCCGATGTCATGGGATAGGTCAGTATCGCCTTGATTTTTTTGTCTGGTGCGATGATGAAAACCGATCTCACGGTGGCATTCTCCGCGGCCGTTCGACCGACGCTTGAGTCGCCGGCACCAGCGGGAAGCATGTCGTAAATTTTTGCGATGGAAAGATGAGGATCCCCGATAATGGGGTAGGTAACCTTATTACCTTGACTAGCTTCGATGTCCGGTAACCAGTCGAAATGACTGTCTACCGAATCAACTGAGAGACCGATAATCTTGCAGTTGCGGGCACTAAATTCCTCCGCTAAACCTGCTAAGCAACCCAACTCTGTAGTACATACTGGAGTGAAATCCTTGGGATGGGAGAACAATACGACCCAACTATCTCCGATCCAGTCGTGGAAAGAAATTTCCCCATGCGTGGTTTGAGCCGTGAAATCTGGCGCGATCGAGTCGATTCTTAAAGTCATAACTTATTCCAAAACAAAAAGTGATTGAAAGGAAGGACACAAATTATGCAAACGGTTTGCGGCGTGAATTACGCTTCTAGAGTCGCGCTTTTGATCAATGCATAAACCTCGACATTTTCTTGCAGCCCAAGTTCTTGCATCGAAGCTCGAGTAATCGTTGCGCTGAAATTTTCAGTACCACACTTCAACCGAATCGACACGAAAGGACTAGCGGGCGTATGTTCAAGTCCCAAAATCCTGCATCTCAGCAAGTTGCGAATGCTCGTGTTGACTGGTTTAGTGGTCGCGATCGCAACATCTCGATCTTGTATTCGGATGGGTACCGAACCCTTGAAATGTGGTAGTTCTGACATCGGAATTACCATGGTTTGGTCGTCGATCTTGAATTGAGCCAGGGACAACTCCTCGTCATAACTCAAGAATTCAGCATTTATCAAGGAACTCTTTGCTGTCTGTTCTGGCAAGTCAATGTCAGAAATTGCATGAATCACTTCATCAACGCGGCCGCTTGCTAACACATTTCCATCCCGTAATACGAGCGCATTGGTACATAAGCGCGCGACTTCAGTGAAATCGTGAGTCACATAGAGCATCGGCAATGGGCGATCATCGAGAATCCCTTCCAAATAGGGTAATAAGTCGCGTTTCCGATCCATATCGATGGTAGAAAGTGGTTCATCTAGTAATATCAAATCTGGGTCGGAAACTAGAGCTCTGGCGAGAGCAACGCGACTCGTTTCCCCTCCTGATAGAGTAGTCGGTTTTCTTTTGAGCAACGATTCGAGTTCAAACCTCGTGATCAGATCGGATAAAGAGTTCGTCGAGCTCTTGTCGCTACGATTGGTTGCTAGCTGGAACGCGAATTGAAGATTACGAGCAACCGTCATATGAGGAAATAGCTTCGGAGTCTGTGAAACGTACCCTAGTTTGCGTTTTCGCGTGGGTACAGAAACACGGGAACAACTTTCGAGCCACACTTCATCATTTACGCGGATTGTTCCTGTAGCTTGATCTAAACCCGAGATCGCACGGAGTAGGCTAGTTTTACCACTTCCATTCCGGCCGACGATGGCGGTAGCACTGCTCGAACTAAGTTCAGCTTGAACCTTTAACTCAAAGTTTCCCCGTTTGGAGTGAAGGTCAAATCTCAGCATTAATTCAGTCCGATTCGAGTGCCCCGGTTCCACGAGTACACAAAAACGAGTGTGATAAAACTAAACACCAAGAGGCCCCCTGCAAGTAAGTGTGCGTCTGCATAGTTCAGAGTTTCAACGTTTTCGTAGATCGCGATGGAGACCACGCGTGTTTTTCCGGGGATGTTTCCGCCGATCATGAGAACCACTCCAAATTCACCTACAGTATGTGCGAAGGTGAGCACCAGCGCTGTGATTATTCCTCTAACAGAAGAGGGAAGAATCACGTTCAGAATCGTGGTCCATGCGTTCGCGCCCAGAACTTTCGCAGTTTCGAGAAGTTCTTGATCAAGTTGTTCAAACGCGACCTTCAGTGGTTGGATCATAAACGGCATCGAGTAGATCACCGATGCTAGTACTAGGCCATGAAACGTAAACGTGAGGGTTTCACCGGTCATCCACACAAAAAAGGAACCAAGCGGCGCGTGCGGATTAAACAACAACAGGAAGTAGAAGCCGAGAACCGTGGGGGGTAGAACCAGTGGCAAGGTCGTTAGCGCTTCCACAACTGACTTTCCTTTAGCTTCTGTACGTGCGAGCCACCACGCTATTGGAGCACCAATTAAAAACAGGATGACGGTGGTTACTGCTGCTAGCTGGATTGTTATCCAGATCGCTGAAAGATTAGCGGAGTTCAATCAAACACATAGCCATTGCTTCGAATAATAGCCTTTGCATCATCACTCTGAACAAAGTCCAGGAATTCGCGAGCATTCGCTTCATTTTTTGTACTACTCAAGATTATGGCATCCTGACGTAAAGGACTGTAATATTTCTCTGGGATAATGTAGTAGTACTCGTCGCTTAGTTCGTCATCAAGAACAGACGACAACGCAACCATTCCCACGTCGGCGTTGCCAGAGTGTGCGATCGCGTAGGCTTTTCCCACGTTGTCTGCGGATATCACTTTTTTGTTCTCGTTTGACAAGGCGACCTCTAGTGCGTCGAAGACTTCCTCTGCCGCGGCACCGTAAGGCGCGAGTTTTGGATTCGCAAATACGATCCGGTTGAATTCCAGATTTTCGAAGAGTTCACGGGCGGTTTGTTCGTAGTTTCGTTTTGGATTTAACATGAAACACAAACGTCCAAGTGCATAGGTCATACGGGAGTCGTCGATTCCTAGATTTTCCTCAATAATCGCTTCGATTTTTTCCTGGTCCGCGGAAAAGAAAACATCATAGGGTGCGCCATTTTTGGCTTGAGCAAAGAGCTGTCCCGAGGAACCAGCTACTACAGTTATCTCTAAATCCGATTCTTCTTCAAACTTGTTAATCAGCTCTTCAGCCGTAGTCAGAAAATTTGTCGCGACTGCAATCGTGAGTTCCTCTGCAACGAGGTTGACACCATTCCACAGGTACAGTATGAAACAACAACCTACGATGACTCGATTAAATCGATTCACGATAACTCTCAGCTGCGTCGATCGGAGTAAAGCCAACAGTGTGGTACGCGTGGGTCAAGTCTCTATAGCCCCATTTGTTATTTGAAGTGACAAAAAAAGTCGTGAATTTCATGGGATCCTTCACGTTAACGCAGGCCATTAGCGCGTTGACAACATCTCTTTGACTACACCATGTTGCCCAATCTCGATCTTTTTGCGGTTTGTTTTCTCGGTTCACATAGCCGATGCGAACACAGAACGCCCGCATTTCAGAGGAATCGGCAAAGTTTCGACAAATTGCTTCACCCCAGATCTTCGTCGATCCGTAGAGACCCGATGACCAGACAGGGTATTTGTGATCTATCCTAACGAAATCCTCAGAGACATTTGAGTAGTTGCCCTGGACAATAGATTGGTAAGGCTCGATAGTTTCGTAGCCAGTGACGGTAGCACCACTACTCGCGAAGATAAATCTGCGACATTTCGACTCCCTAGCTAGTTTGAGTACGTTGTAGGTTCCCACAACGTTTGTTGTGTGGAGGTCTGACCACGAATGTCGACCGCCTGCTTTGGCTGCTAAGTGTACTACTGTGTCGATACCGTTGAACGCTGACCGAATTGCGACTTCATCGGCAATATCGGCTTGAGTGGTCGGTACCCCTTCGACTGCACTACGATTTAGCGCACTTACTTCATAAAAGCGCTCAAGTTCAGGCCGAAGAATAGAACCGATCAACCCACTTAGGCCGGTAACTAATACTCTACGTGCCATCGGGTATGTGCAATTTCATCTAGTAAACTTGCATGACTCAACTTTAGTATTGATAAACGATTCAAGGCTAAAATTACCGTAATTTTCTACTTCAAACGTATTTCAAACAAGGGAGTGTAATGAACAAATACCAGTGTCTAACTTGCGGGTACGTCTATGACGAAGCCATAGGAGAACCCATCGACGGAATCCCTCCGGGAACTCGCTGGGAAGATGTACCAGAAGATTGGGTCTGTCCGGAATGCGGTACGCCAAAGAGCGATTTCGACATGGTGGAAGTATAAGTCTTCATTCTTCAAAAAAAAGTGCGACGAGACAATCTGCATTAACTATACGAAATTCTTCCTTGGATTGCGTACATAGATCAGACTTGAAGAGAATTTCTAAGTCAATTAATCACGAAAAGTGCTCAACTACGAGTGGAAGTCGTTCGATCAGAACGATTCGTAGCGGCTGTTTGTTCTTCATCATTGGTCCGTTTCACTGGCGACCGCCGGTATTCTTTCAGGACAATCAGAGTGAATTGTTATTCTCAAGGACATTTTTGTAGGATTATTGTGAAGACTCCCGTAAATATTGTGGGGTACGTTTTCTAGATAGAACATATAACCAATGAAGAGTATCTCAACGAATATACAAACTTAGAAATCATGGCATTAGTACCAATTAGCCGGAGAGCCCTCTCGTGGGCAGTAGCAGAATCAGGTATTCCCAAGACTTCGCTTGACACTCTCCTTAGAGTACCAATTGGAACCGTCGAGAGCTGGATCGAAGGGGATGACCAGCCAAATCAGTCACAATTCAAACGACTGAAAGAACGATTGAGACGACCAGCTGCGATATTCTTCATGGAAACCCCACCCGCGACAGCGGAATCAGCTGTCGCCATGAGATTTGGTTTCGGCGCGACAGGTAGGGCAAGAACTCCAAAAGAGAGACTTGTCATTCGAGACTCGTTACGGGTGCGAGATTTTGTTAGCGATTTGAGAGATGAATTGGGGCGAAGGCAAATGAACGTTCCTACATATTCAACTAATGAGAGTCCTGAAAGGGTCGCCAGTGCAGTAAGGCAAGAATTTTTCGGAATCTCTGTGGAAGATCAAATGTCTTGGAAAACACCGACAGAAGCGTTTCGCAAGTGGAGATCTTTAATTGAGCGAATGGACATCCTAGTGTTTCTTTACCCCATCGGCGAAGACTCTGCGCGGGGTTTCTCGTTTGCTACACAACCTCCGCCTGTAATTGGTGTTAGTTCCACTTGGGATGCGACAGTTCGTGTATACACGCTCTTTCACGAGCTTGGTCACATTCTCACCCGCACAAACTCTTCTTGTGTCGAAGACTTGGTAAAAGGGGTATCGATCGATCCAATCGAAAGATGGTGCGAAAATTTTGCGGCCTCATTCCTCATGCCTCGTCCGGAAATCGAGAAACTCACCAGTCAAAATCAGGCCACCGATCCTATTGCGTCGGCAACACGAATTGCGAATAAGTTATTTGTCAGTCGTAAGTCTGCTCTACTCCGGTTAGTCGAAATCGGACACGCGAATTGGGATGACTTTCGAAGATTGCAGTCTAAATACGAGAAAAAGAAGTCGGGTGGTCGTCCAGATTCCAGTCAAAAACGTTCTCGGGATGTCGCGCGGAGAGACACATACGGAGGTTGTCTTTCCATCGTGGATGATGCATACAAGGCAGGATTTGTTAGCGAGTCAGACATAAGGACATATCTCAGGATGTATCCCAATGAGCTAAACTAGGGTGGATCTCCTTGAAGGACAGACTTGGGTGATAGACACCTCGTCTTTAATAAATGTCAAGGAATTGGTTAAGATCGAGTTTCGACAGGGGATCTTTAGTAAATTGGAAATTGCGTGCAACGAAGGGAAGCTTGTGTATCCGATCGAGGTTATCGCTGAGCTAAAAAACGGCGTGAAGCAGGGAGAATCTGACCCGCCATTGACGTGGGCTAAAAAGAACAAGAAATTGGGATGTCGGCTAGGACGGTGTTTTGATGAATTGTCAGAGGTCATGAACCATCCTGTTGCTAAACTCACGCCGGATGCTAATCAGTCGGTTGGTGAAGACGATGCAGACCCGCATGTGCTCGCCACGGCTCTAAAGATTGTCTCATTGGGCGGCAACCCAATTGTGGTGACACAGGAATCGAGAAAACGTCATCCTCAAGTGCCCCTCAACATAGCAGCAGGAGCACTCGGTTTACCCTCCATTAATCTTTATGCGCTGTTGATTGCTATAAACGCTTGGTCGGACGACATGAAAGTTCTTTGACTCAATTACTACGACAGCGTGGTTCGAAGATTTATGGGAGGTTTTTCCTGTTGAGGTTATAGACCGGATCCGTTCATGTTTGGAGTGTATTCGGATTGTGAACTTGGCGTAACAGATTCAACAAATAGTTGATACTCTAGCTAGAGCAATTGTGTTTGAGTTAATCAATCTCACTATGTCCATGATGGCAGATGTGGACGTTAGAGATACGTTCAATCTTCGTCTCACGACCATGACTTAGATTCCCTGTCATGATTAAATCCCCTGATCAGCTCAAACTATGTTGTCAGCCGCTTCCATCCAGCAGTGTTCTTTCACTGGGTCGTTGTTAGAACAAAGCGTCGCGAAATTTCAAAACGTGGCAACAACACACACGAACTGCTCGCTTTGTACGAGACGCGTCTGAAAGTTTTACTGCCGTAAGAGTTCAACTATGTTCTGATGGCCGCGTTTGCTTGCCCAAAATAAGGGTGTGGTGAATTGTTCATCGGCATTGGCAGGACAGGCGGTCTTCAATTCAGAATCATATGACAAGAGGAATGTCACGAAATCCGTCTGCCCTTCGCGAGCCGCCCATCCTAGTGGAGAAGTACGGTATTCCAGATCGACCAACAAGGGATCGGCACCAAATTTGAGAAATAGCTTGGCCGCAGGAACATTTCCTTGCCCTGCCATGTGGTGCAAAGGAGTCACTCGTTGCCAGTTTGGTAAATTTGGATCCATACCGTACTTCAGTAGCAACTCAGCCAGATCGAGGTCATACCAAAGGTATGTCTGGCATATCGATAAGGTTGAAGGTACTCTGAATCCTCTGTCGAGTAAAAGCTTCACCAATTGTGTGTCGCTGTTACGCACACCTGCCGCAAATCCCTGAGCGATCTCGGTCTCTGTCAATTGATCCGGGTGTTTGTCTAAGAATTCCTCGACGTAGTCGATGTTTTTGTTATGAAAGTGTGCGATAATCGATATTCGGCCACCTCGTTGAGACAATAGCTCTCGAATCTCAGAGTCGTTGGTTGCTTCAATTGGGGAGCCCGAGGAATCTACTTGAGCATTGGGATCTGCACCGTGATCCAGCAACAACTTGACAACTTTCGTATGTCCGAAACGTGCGGCACTCCACAACGCATATCCGTTCGGGCAATATGGTCCCTCAGGTAGATTTGGGTTCGCATCATTTTGGAGCAATACCTCGACGACTTCGAGATGATTCCGCTCAGCCGCAGCAGACAGTGCTCTCTTTCCACAAGGTTCTGCGTAATCCGGATCTTTATTCTGTCGATTCAACAATGCTTCCACACGCTCTAGGTCGCCGCAGGCTGCTGCGATTGGGAGCGTATATGAAGATCCCATTGAAATTAAGTAATCTACGACTTCATAGTTGTTTCGCTGACGCCAGAATCCATGGAACCACAATGCAGATGCGACTGGCCTAAACCCAAATGTACCAAGCCGGTCATGACTACTGTAGGCAATCTGATCAACTTTTGCCCCTTTCTCGACAAGAAGTTCAATCATGTTGATATCTTCATTCTCAACCGCGAAGTGCAACGGCGTTTTTTGCTCGAGAACCAATCAGATCCACGTTGCTCGAGTCATCGTTCAGAATAGTTCTTACTTTTTCGTGCTCACTTTGTTGCACTGCAAGGTGAATCGCTTGATCTTTGGTGGTGAGCGAAGCATTTTGATTCCCCAAATACAGCGCAAGATTGCTGTGTCCATGATCGAGAGCTATTTGTGCTACGTTGTCTCGGTTGTCAATCGGGTCCTCGTCCCAAATTGATTTGTGCTGGAGGAGTTCTTTAACGACAAGTTCGTGTCCCTCTCGAGCAGCAATACGTAAAGGGGAAGTGTACCAATAGTTTGCATGAACGAGAGTAGGATCTTTATTCAATAGGTTGCGTACTGAGTCGACGTCGCCGGTCCATGCTGCTATAAGCAAGTTCCAAACATCTTCTGGCGACCATCGATTCAGCCACTTAGGCTGTTCAGGTTGTAGTTCGAAGGGTCGTATTAAAGCTAATTTATTGAGTTCCGTCATAATTCTTTACAGATTGATGGCGATTTTGTAGATGTTATCTTCTCTCGAGTCGCACAATGAAGTCTGTACCACATTTTCTACATACAATTTTTTGGCACTCTAAGTCTTATCGGACAAATTACTAAAAAAGGAGTCTGCTTGTCTAGTCCACGTCGGCATCATCCTGAAATTTTGCAACGTCACCGCCAATGGATGTATGGTAGTTGCAAGATTCTATGCGTGTTTGGCATCGGCTACTTATTGGCTAGTTGTGCGGTCGTTTCGGATGTGCCAGAGATATCCAACTACGAGCTTCAACAAGAGGTAAAAAACCAGCTCGAATTTGCCGAACGTACGATAATCGAACGAACACAAAAGTTGGCTAACCTGTCTTGGCCAATTTTGGTCAATAACCTCGAGATGTGCGATGATTTCGTCCGACACCGAACAGGGTTGTGGTTGTCACGGGAGTCTTCCATCCTAACCAACTTATCTTGGATATCGGACGATGAGCAAACAATAGGTGAAGAACCCGTGGTTTGGGGGGTGGCTGCCGAATCGCCATCAGCGAAGGCAGGATTTGAAGTTGGAGATCGCGTTCTAGCAATCGACTCAAAGCTCGTTAAATCTAGTGCAGATGCACGTCGTCTGCTAGCGAAGGCGACAAAAGAATTCTCAAACGAACGCACGGACCCAATCCAATTCCTTATTCAGAGAGATGACGAAAGAAAGCGTATCGACGTGCAACCAGTGTTAGCCTGCCGATCTGAAATTTCGCTTGCTGGAGGCACCAGTATTAACGCCTATGCTACTGGCAGACACATAAGGATATATAACGGTATATTTACTTTCACAGAAACGGATGAAGAGTTGCAATATGTCATCGCACACGAACTCGCACACAATATATCGAAGCACTTGATCTACGCTCGAGCAAGAGGGGCGTTCGGGGTCGTTTTCGATTTGCTTGCACTGCGTTGGAATGTATGGACGAATGGTGGATTCAGTCGACTATCTGTCCGGGCATTCACCAAGCCATACGAAGTGGAGGCTGATTATTTAGCTCTGTATTTACTAGCCAACGCTGGAATCGACTCGACGGGCGTCGAGAATTTGTGGCGTCGCTTAGCTACAGAGGACATATCACGTATCGGCTGGATTCTGACACATCCATCCACACCAGAACGATTTATACAGTTGCGAAAAACTCGCGAAGAAATCGAAGCTAAGCAGCAAAGGAACGAAAAATTACTTCCGGAGCGAAAGTAGCTGTAAACAAACTGCCTAATTCAAATGGCTCCACCTGCTGGGCTCGAACCAGCGACAAGCTGATTAACAGTCAGCTGCTCTACCAACTGAGCTAAGGTGGAACGGTTACAAATTATATGGAGCAGAAATTGGCGATTCTTAGTGAAGAATCACTTCCAATGGCCGAGGTTTTATACGTGACTCAAACACCGCGTCGCTCGAACGAGGGAGTGGAACTCCCAAAGATTTCCCACGACCTCAGCCAGACACTAATCGGTGAATCTCGAAACTAATCGGATATAGTTAACCCCATAAGTTCTGCAGGTGTAACGCCAAGTGCATCGGATACCATGTTAAAGAATGTAATTTCTCGAGAACTTACGCGTTCATCGGAATGAATGACACTAACGACCGATTCAAGCAACGAAATTTTTTGTTCGAGGTTTATTACTTTACCCACTGATCCAAGATACCGATCCAAAGTAGCTGATTCAAAAAGTTGAGACTTTGCGGCAACGCGGATGTCGCTGAGACTCACTTCTTCGCCTGTAGTATCCTTGACGATTTGCTGTACAGCTTCCAGTTCGATATGCTTAATGTTCGTGTCTGCGCTGGTCGTCCGTGCAAGTGTCATTAGGACCGTTTCGTTGAAAATGTCTTCAGTGGACTGTTTTGTGGAACCGGATTGAAAGAGTTTGAGTATTGAATTTAAGCCTGAGCTAATCATAAATTACCGTTACCAGTGAAGTAGAGAAATTGCTACACCAAAACCAAAAGAGTGGCAGGTTGGAACCTCGAATACTACTCTTTTAGAAGTTGTTTTCCTAAAGGAAGGTCACTCCTTAGGTTCAACTGTTGTATTTTGCATGATTGTATGACATTTTTGCCGAATCGTTCGTGTTCGCAAACGCAGGCCACCTATTGTCGATCCATCACTCCTAGGTCTCCTGAGGCCGAAAATTTTCACTTAGCTGATCAGAAATGAATTCGAGCGAGTAATCGAACTCAGAGAGAGGTACGTCAGCATGCTTACCCTGATTTTCCCGTATCTGCTTAGACGGACTTGCCAATGCATTGAATAGCTCGAGACAACCGGCACGACTGAACATTTCGTCCTCTTGTTGTATCAAAAAATTCAATGGACAATGGACGGTCGAGGCGTCTCGTAACAGTCGTTTTCGAAAAGGTGAGACCACACCAGTCGGTCCCATTAGACCTAGCACGGCGACTGTTGTCGATTTTCCACTGAGGGATCTATTGGCTAAATACGGAATCCCAAAAAAGGTGCCCATTGACACGCCAAAGTAAGCAATGGTTTCAATGGAAAATTGCAGTTTCGTCTCCGTTAACTCTAATGCGAGTTCCCAATCTTTAAATAGATGGTTGAACGCTTTTGGCTTACTCATCTCTGCATACAACGCGATACGTCCGCCGTCTAACCTTTTTCTGAGACCATGTACTGGACCGTCGATTGCAAGTGAAGCTATTCCTCTGCTCGCGAAAAGATTAGACAGATAGGGAATCGGTGCTTGCAATCGATTTCCCGACGCACCGTGCATGAAAGTAACGACTACACCTGAACGCTTTTCTTGCTCGGGAATCCACAGGCATCCGGTAACTTTGCGATGATCGGCAAATTCAGCTACAAATTGATGCGTCTTATTCCCTAGAGGATCATTTATCAGGGTCCAGTCAGCGTTCATAAGAAAGGAATCAACTAAATTCAAACAACTTCTGATTGGATACTCTAAGAGAACTTAGCTGTTGAGGGTATTTATGGTCTGAGTGCAATACTAAATATACAACATAGAGTCATGCTTGACCAAATCATCTAGTCAATCGACATATTCGTCAGACGTTGCCGCAGCGAGAAAGTTCTCTTCTAAGATATCGAAGTTTTGGATGTCGGAATTGACGACGTCCATCCCATGCTCTAGGACGTACGCGTAGCTCTTTTGAAATACCGAGAACTCCGAATTCTTGAGTTTTTCGGAGTAATGTGACTCATAGAGGTTCTTCGCATTCTTGCCGCCAAACATTCTGGGCGCAAGGTGCCTCGCTACTTTCATGCCAACCAAGGAGATACCCGCTTTCTTTGCATCTTCAAACACAGCTTTGAGATCTACCATGGGAGGCGAGTCTGGCAAAACAGCCTTTCGATTCCAGTCGTACCATCCTGCAGGTGTGATAGCCACCATAGCTAGGTGATACCAGTCGGTCTCTGATGCAGCAGCGAGCACTTCAGCTGCACGGTTGTGCGTACTCAAGCCGAAGTAAGAGACTTTCCCATCCTGCTTGGCGCGCTCAAACTCTCGATAAATCTCCTCATTCTTTACGATCAAAGGATTTTTTGCGTCCATCGTGTAGTAGGCATCGACGTGTTCCTGTTTTAATTGGGACAAGCTTTGTTCCATGTCCTTCCGCCATTGTTGTGCAAGTTCTTTTGCACGCTCTACAGAAGGTTCTTCATTTTCTGATGCATTGAGAAACGACTTAGAAATTAAGAAAATGTCATCTCGATGCTCTTTCACGAAGTCAGCTAGGTTACGTTCTGCACTTCCATAATAACGGCTTGTACCCACGTCGTATACATTGATCCCCGCGTCAAACGCGACGTTTAACAAAGAATCGTTTTTTCTACGCGACAGTGCTGCGCCGCAACCATACACCAAACGGCTAGCTTTAAAGTTGGTGCGACCGAGTGTCGTATATTTCATGGTCGGCCATTCTTTAGCACGAGCTACATCGACGGAGTCTGATTGCGCAAACAGCGGTCGTACTCGTAAGAGCATTGGCGTACCTAAACCGACAAGCATGGAATTTCGAAGGAATTTACGTCTGACAGTCATAGAAGGGTATTGGTCAAAACAGAATTATCAAATTTTAGCAAGTCGAGGAACTTATTTCATTTAAGGAAGTCATAAGCGATTGACACTCAAATTTTGGTGATGGCATTCTTCACTCAATGAAAAGTTCAGGGCAAGTTCTTGGGCGATGAAGTTAGTCATCAATAAAAATGTGAGTAGTCAAAATATTTACTTTTCTTGAGGATTTTGATATGATAATCGTTCTCAACTCTTACAAGGATGTAATTCATGAGCATATATGAGCATAAACAAGGCAAGTACACAAGCTATCGAGTAGCCCGCTCAGTAAACGGTGTACTCCGACAAAAATATTTTCCTATGACTAGGGATGGTCTTGCTGACGCGCGTAATCTTGATGATGAGTGGGCCGCTGAGCAAGCGGACGCACAAACTAGATTTACCGGTGCGCGTTCACGCTGGCGTCGAGAACCGATGCAGGCCGGACCACACACTAGCCGTTATACCGACAAACGAGTCGCGAACTCTTCTAACGGCTAGAACAAGCCACTTTCCGTAGACAATCCCTAATCTCTCAAACGATCGACGACTTCAAAATAGTCGTTGATACAGCGCGCACGAGAGTTGAGTGTTACTCAGATCTTTTTCAGATCAACGCCGATGGGGCAGTGATCTGAGCCTAAGACATTCGGCCAGATGAATGCTGAAGAAACTCGCTTGTCGGCTGTTGGCGAAGCAAAAACATAGTCAATTCTCCATCCCACATTATTTTCGCGGCTACCACCCCATTGACGCCACCAAGTATAGTGGCCGGTTTGTTTGGGATATCGCTTGCGAAACGTGTCAATCCATCCTTTTTCGATCCAGCGATCAAGAGTTGCTCGCTCAATAGGTAGAAAACCTGAAGTCTTTTCGTTAGATTTTGGTCTTGCGAGATCTATCTCCGTATGAGCAGTGTTGAAATCTCCTGTAACAAAGACAGGACCAATCTTTCGTAATCGTTCAAGTTCAAGTCGGGCAGTCTCGTAGAAATCGAGTTTGTACGGCACGCGACTGTTGTCCCGATCTTTTCCAGCACCATTTGGAAAGTAAATTGAGGCGATTGACAAGCGACCGTACTGAGCGACGAGATAGCGACCTTCGATATTGAATCTCGGTTCAGGCAGAGTGGTGATTACTCTGTCGGCGGGTTTCCGACTAAAGATTGCTACTCCGGAGTACCCCAAGCGTTCCGCCGCCGCGAAGTATGTGTGCCAACCTTCCAAAGCGCGAACTTCTGATGGTAGCTGAGCCTCGGTTACACGCGTCTCTTGTAGTGTAACGACATCCGCTTGGGATCGCTCAAGGAATTCCAGCAACACACCCTTTTTAACCAAGGCGCGTAAACCGTTTACATTCCAGCTAATGATCCGCAACTGGGACGCTACGAATTTACTGAGACGGTTGTTACCAATCCCTCATTGAGAGATCCAGACCGAAAGCCAGCAAGATCCAGTGCAACGAACCGGTAGCCGAATGCTTTCAGTTGCTCATCGATAATAGATTTATTTGCTAATGCTCGATCCATTTCTTCTGCGATGAGTTCTAATCTAGCAACATCTCCATGGTGCCGAACGCGATATTGAGTGAATCCAAGCTCTGCGAGGCAGTTCTCTGCTCGTTCTATCCGATCCAGAACATTTTCATCGATGGTCGTGCCATAAGGGACACGGCTGGAAAGACAAGCAGCCTGTGGTTTTTGTGCGTTTTCTAAATTCAAGAACTCAGCTACTGCCCGAACATCCGCTTTAGAGAAACCCGCATCACTGAGAGGAGATACGACGTTGTAATTGTTTGCGGCAATCAGCCCAGGTCTGTGGTCTTGCAAATCATCGCGGTTAGTACCGTTGAGTATCCATTGAATTCCTTCTTTTTCAGCTATGTCGGAGAGAGCTTGGTAAAGTGATGTTTTGCAATGGAAGCAGCGATTAACGGGATTCTTTAAGTACGAGTCCTTACTCAGTTCGTCGGTAACGATAACTCGATGATTGAGTTGCCATTTTTCAGCAAGTGTCTCGGTCAGCGTCAAATCGTTGCGCTTGAGACTCTTCGAACCTGAAGTTACGATAAGAGCATCACACTTGAGTTCCCGATTCGCGACATAGGCAACCAGAGAACTATCGACACCACCAGAAAAGGCAACAATTACACGCCTCATACGACTGAGCTCAGCGCAAAGTTTTTCGTATTTTGACTGTACGCTCTTTGATAGGGATTTCATAAGGTCAAATGATCTTGCAAGATGAGTCGATCGAAGTGTATCAGTATAACCCAGAAACCGAAATGCGTTTAAATGCGTCTAATGTTTATATGACTAACAAGTTCTCCAGCGGAACGCTTGCCGGTATGCGACGGAGATTGTTTCCAAACCTTCATTTGTGAGTGATAAACAGAGACGAAGAGAGTATATGAAGAGATTGTGGCAAATATGTTTTGCTGACACCCGTGTGGGTTTCGACGGGCTCAAAGAATCGCCCCCAATACTGTTTCCAGCAATATTTTCACTTATCTGTCTTACGCTGCAGTGTGTGGTGTTTTTGGTTCTCATAATTGACTGGGATGCGACTAGCGCGAGTAATTCTGTTTCAAACGAGAGTTGGTTGCATGTGAACTTTGCGTTGATGTGGGCAGTGCGCTCTGTACTGTATCCGGTTGCGTTTGTCTGCACGTGGTGGTTGATCACATCAATGTACTACTTTGGGATCGCAAGACTGTTCAACATCTCTACTCCTTGGAAAAATTGGCTTGGATTTAGTTGTTGGTCGTCAATCCCTTTGATAACGGTACCGGTGTTTTTAGTCATTGCAATAGCCGTTCAAGCGATTCCGATTCCAGGCAGAGAGGTAGACCCATGGTATATCGAAACCTTATCTACCTGCTTGTTAGCAGTTCCATTCATGTGGTGTACTCTTATCTCTGCGTTAGGATTACGCAGTTGGACAGAGGCAGAGGGTCGGGGCAATGTGTATTGGCGAATCGTAGCTTTCGTACCCTATGGCTTGCTACTATCGGCATTCATGATTTTCGGTATCTGGATCATGAGGTGGGCATAGTACATCAGTCAGCTTCGATCGATACAGTAATCGAGTCTACACTCGCTCATGTACGACAATGAGGAGCGCAGTGGTTGGTGACTGAAGGTAGCCTTGTTCATGTTCCATAGCAACAGTTCATTAGTGCGGACTCCAACTATTGGGATCACACATTAGGTGTGGATTACAACCCTTCGCCTATCACCCGTAAACACTGATCCACACCTAGATAGCTCCAGAGATTGCGCGTCCTTCGAACACCCTATGACCGAGAGTGTCGGCTAGTTCGACTCACAGGACAAGTCTCTTGATCTGTATACAGCTGTATACCATAGAGATCCATTACAACACCATGTCACACTAGAGACCATTCACTTGACCCAAGAGGTCTGAGATTCAACAGTGAGTCGCTCTTACAAACTCTGTGTAAAAATTGACATTGGTGAGAAACTGAAATGGAAAAATGAGAGTGATTACGGAGAGTTCTACAGTTTCGAAAGAAAACCGGTGCGAGACAATCCAAATGACAGCTACAATCACTTTGAATTATGAGAGTAAATAAGCAATTTTCGTGGTCCATCGTTGGCATCGGTCTTGGTACTGTCGCCTGTTTGGCCGTCGGCGTGTTCATCTTTAAGTTCACCGGCGATTCTACCAGTTCGCCTACTGCACCTGAAGCCAGTACAGTCGGTGAAGTCACTAACGGGTCAAATCCCACACTTGAAACCTTGGGTACGACCGATGAAGCAGTGTCATCAACCAATGCAAACCATCACTCCGAAGATGTGTGGGAAATATGTGGTCTGTTAGAATTCCCAACAGATTCAGAAGCCGCGAAGACGTTTGTTCAAAAGTTTGAGATCTCTCAGGAATGTCTGTCGGCGTTAGAGATCCATACGCTACAGGCGAATCCTTTTGAGAGGAATGGATTGGCTGTCGTTAAGAATATACCTGAGTTTTCGTTGATCGTATTAGATAATCCCATGACATACGAGCGCATTTTTGCAGATCCAGCCGAAGATCTCCAACGTATATTTAAAGCTCTCTCACAACCAGACTGCGAATGGGAAGAGTTCTATGGGAAAAAGGGACTTAAAGAAGTTTGTCATGCTGAAGCATTTACCAATTATGCGACGTTCTACCATGCTTGTTTCGATTTGGCGGGCGAGAGGAGTAAGCAAGCTAAAACGTATTTTCATCTAGAACACTACTACATTTTTGAAGCTCAAGAACCAGAGCCTGACAAGATCACCGACATGTGGCAAGGTTTTTTAGAATATCGGTGGGTGGAAGAAAAGTGCAAGGAATTTGGTTCCGAGGTTGCGCTGAATGCTGAGAACTACCCTCGGGAATTTGAAACATTACGTCGATATTCGGAATCTCGCGTATCGGGATATGATTACCAGCTACTGCTGCTAGAGCGCCAGAAAAATCCCTTGTATTCCCTACCGTTTAACGAATACGATCTTATCGGAATTCTGTTGGATTTTGGTGCAGAGCTCGGGGATGAAGCCGCGGGACTCGTGTATTTAGACAGGGGCGTGTTTGCAAATAAGTTAAATAACGGGAAGTGGACAGAACTGAAGATTGCGCGAGCACTGAGCACGGAGCGATTGCGGGAATCTCTTTGGTTCGCGCTTGGTTTAGAACGCAGAGGTGTCAAACTCAATTGGGATTGGTTGGTTAGCCACATCTGTTCTTCTCAACCCGCCGCCGAGAGTGACAAAAGTGCAACGGAACCTGAAAATTGTCGCGCAGCGATCAACGACCTGTACACAAAGCGCGCCTCGTCAGGACAGGATCGAGAAGATCCACTGTTAGTTGCCTTGGATAGGTTTCAGCGCATCGCAATCGAGTTAGACGTGTATGAGTAAGGATGCAGCAGTGTGTCTGTGTCGCACATCACAACCTCATAACGAATACTAGATGTCGACGTCTATATTGCTCCGCTAGGGAACAGCTCGATGCGATGTAGGTGTGCTTCATAAACGATTAATTAGATTCGCTAGAAAACCCGCACCAAACCCATTGTCAATGTTGACAACGGATACTCCCGACGCACACGAAGTTAACATGCCTAATAAGGCTGCAATCCCCTGAAATGCTGCACCATATCCGACGCTGGTCGGCACTGCAATCACCGGCTTATCGACTAGCCCACCAACGACGCTCGGAAGCGCTCCCTCCATACCAGCTACGACAATGAGCACTCGGCATGAACGAATGACTTCAAGACGACTGAATAGTCGATGCACTCCAGCCACACCGACGTCAAACACACGTTCTACTATGTTTCCGTAAAACTCTGCTGTAATTGCTGCTTCTTCCGCAACGGACAAGTCGCTAGTACCTGCGGTTATCACACCGATATGGGTGGCCGGGCATTCTGGTTCTGTTAGTTTCTTATAGGCTATTTGCGCCTCTGGCACACAAACGACTCCTTCGATACGATCTAGTAATAACTCCGATGCCTCCGGTTGTAGTCGCGTAGCTAAGGTGTTATTACCGTTCCCGAGTATCAGTTCAAATGCTTTGAGGACTTGTTGTGGCGTCTTGTACTCACTGTAAATTACTTCGGGTGTACCGGTTCGCTGCTCGCGCGCATGGTCAATAGTCGTGGACTCGATTGTTTGGTGTTGAACTTCACTGATCTGAACCATCGCATCGTCGACAGCGAGCTTGCCAGCTCGAACTTGTTGCAGAATCTGTTCTAAGTCACTCATCGTTCCCCATCTTATCGGTCACTTCACGTTCTATTATTCGCTTCACTTCAAGATAACTCAACTCGTTCTCTTTTGCAATGGAGAGTACATCGTCGTGCTCTAGTTTCCACCGTGTTGCACCTTCGGGTAACTGCACTGTCTTCACGCGTACCTTCCCCAAACTGGTGATCACAGATTGAACTTCCCGATTTAACAACTGTTTCTGAACGGTGTGCAAACGCACCCCAGATGTTGTGGTACTTCGCAATATTTCTCTCACGATCTCGCCTTCACTTTTTGACGGCACAAGGACTGTTAGCTTGTTTGCTGGACGAGACTTTTTCATGACTATTGGCGTTAGGAATACATCGACAGCTCCGAGTTTGAAGAGTTGATCAAACAAGTATTCGTATGCTTCTGGATTCATATCGTCGATGTTGCATACGACTTCGATATTTTCCGTACTCCGCAAAGATTCGCTCAACTCTCCGATTGACACTCGCACAACATTGGGTAACGGCGATTTCTTTTCACCAAGTCCATAACCTATTTGTGTTGTCCGGAACGACGATGGGAGTTCAAAGCAATCGACATAGTTGCAGAGCAATGCAGCACCTGTGGGCGTAGTAGCTTCAAATGGAACATTGCCTCGTGTCGTGGGTTTGTCTAGTAGCAACTGCAGAGTCGCGGGAGCTGGTACGGGTAATGTTCCATGTTCACTGTCAACAGTACCACCACCAAGCTCCACAGGGCTGCAATACACCTGTGTCGGTTGCAAATATTCCATCGCGATTGCACTTCCTACGATGTCGACAATGGCATCGACAGCTCCGACTTCGTGAAAGTGAACACAATTGATGTCAGTGTCGTGAACTGTAGCTTCTGCTTCCGCTAGCAGTTCAAACGTACCTGTAGCCGCGTGTTTAACATACTCAGAGTAGGGGGCTCCGTGAATGATTCCTTTAATTCGGTTAAGATCACGAACCTCATCCGAAGGCTCACACAATACACGAACCAAAGTACCAGCGATACCATTGCTCTTTTCGCTAGCAATGGAAAGTTCAAACTCTGCGTCCAGACCCAAACGCGAGAGCTCAGCGCGCAAATGATCGGGTGGAACACCCACGTCGATGAGTGCTCCCAAGTTCATGTTTCCTGCTATACCACTGAAGCACTCGTACAGCAGTGCAGACATCAGCTAAGAACGCCTGCTGTTAACCGAGCATACGATGGGTCGGTGCGCACAGATCAGCAATCGCGATGCCGTAGGTACAAGCATCTTTGCATGGCGCTCCGCTACACGTCAAACACGCTTTCCCGTCGATTTCAATATTAGCGTATTCAGCACGCGCCATCTCAACATCTTGGTAGTCCGTCGCGTACATTCGTGTACGCAGAACATCAGCGATTTGTACGTTATAAGGACAGCTCCCGTAACAATCGTCACATCCCTGACGGCATTGGGTTGCACTATTTAACTGCGCATACCGATGTAGTAACTGATTGTCGTAATAAGAAACCTCTTCATCGCCCGAAGCGACCAAATACTCGTCAATTAAAGTCTTGCTTGTCATGGTCACGATCAGAGCATCCACGTTTGCATCAGATAAAACCCAACGAAACGCTGCTTGTGCAAAGGTACCTTCTTCGGTCTCGTAATCACGCATGTCATTTAAGCGAGCGCCAGATAGAGTTTTCATTGCTATAGTACCGACATTCTTTTTCTTTGCCTTCTCTAATAGCTTTGGTAAGTCTGGTTGTCGTGCAATCCTATCCATGCCACGCGTCAAGTTCGCGAGAAATGAGGGATCTTGTCCGAAGTTGTAGGACACGAGAATCACGTCGCACAAGTCTTCATCAAGAGAGTACTCCAAACACTTGTTTAAGCGTCCCGCATGGCCTGACATACCGGTGAACAGGATCTTCCCCTGTTCTTTGGCTTTTTCGACAAAGCCTTGCCACTCTTCGGATTGCATACGTTTTACGTCGTTAACGGCGTGGTTCAGATACACGTCCACATAGTCAGTCTTAAGCCTCTTTAGCGACTCTTCCAAATGTTTCATGATTTGTTCAGTGGTCCATCTCGCGTTCGTGTGTGCTTTAGACACGAGGTACACTTGATCGCGTTTGCCCTTGATTGCGTTTCCAATCACGGTTTCCGATTGACCTCCTTGGTAACTGTGGGCCGAATCTAAGTAGTTGATGCCTCGGTCCATAGCATGGCGGACGACGTTTTCTTGTCCACTCCGAAGTCTACTAGATCCGAATGAAATGTCAGAAATCTTCAACCCGGTTCGACCTAAAGTCTTGTACTTCTTCACTTCTGGTAGAGTCTTCGCGTTCGTCGATCCATTTGGCACCGACGCGAATGCATTCGTGCTCAGCAATCCCCCAGTGACTCCAGCTGCTGATCCCCACTTCAGTATGTCCCTTCGATTAGGTGCAGTCATCGTCGTGTTGCTCCGATTGATGGTAGTTACGAATAATCATACACCAAACGGGCGAAATGTTGTTATCGTGTGCGAACAAAAGTACGATTTCACGACAAATTCGAGAATAGTTTAGTGCCCAAACGAATAACAAGTACCAAATTTTCACAAGTCAAACTCGCGCAAGCCCTTCACAAAAAGCGTACGCGTGATCAAGAGCGACTCTTCATCGTTGAAGGTTCGAAAGAGCTTGAGCTAGCCGTAGACAACGGAGTAAAACTACACACCCTTTTTGTACACGATGAGTGTCTTCAAGATGAAGACTCTTCGGCGGTGTATCACAAAGCGAGCAACAGAGTGGAAGAAAGGTGCATCTTTAATGTGACCGACCGGATTTTTCGTTCGATGTGTTATCGTTCGAGTTCACGGATAGTCGCAATCGCACACAATCATGACGTACGTTTGGAGGATTTAAAGATTGTTGAAGACGCATTCTTCGTAATCTGCTCTGGTCTTGAGAAACCAGGTAATCTAGGAGCGGTAATGCGCTCGGCTGATGCCGTTGGCGCACACGCGGTGATTATTGAGAGTCCCGTGGTGGATGTGTTTAATCCAAATGTCGTAAGAGCAAGTATTGGTACTTTGTTCTCAGTACCTGTAATCCTTTCCGAGTTTGAAGTTCTCGGTTCGTGGTTGCAACAACATGAGATCGTCCTAGTTGCCACCAGCCCTGATGCAGGTACAAACTATACGGACTACGTCTATCCGAATCGTATAGCTATCGTTGTGGGGAGTGAAGCACATGGGTTGGAACAACGATGGTTGCAATATGCACGAGATGCAGTGTCGATACCACAACATGGTCAAGCTGACTCATTAAACGCCGCGATGTCCGCTACCATTGTTATGTACGAAGTATTGCGTCAACGCTCCCGGTTACCATTGCAGCAAGGGTAAGAGGGTTCCGTGATAACTCGTTCTCTCAATCTGATTGATTGCTAGCTTGACGCTTCCTCAATGCGCGTGGTAACCGAGTGTCCTCCAAAGAATGGTCCCAAATAGAGTGTTCGTTGATGGAGTACACAAATCTATAGTGGGGAGGTCGCTGAGCGTAGATCTTGTTGTCGATGTCCAGTAGGGCTACTTGATCCTCAGCAGTACGGACCGCGATAACGGCATGGTATTCTTGTACGTCTTGGTCATACACAACAACTATACGAAGATCGTGGGTGTCGAAACCTATGAGTGTTAGTAGCGCGTATTTCGCGGTAGCGAAGTCCTCACAATCTCCACCTTTTTGCATGAAATCCATCAGTGTAGACCATTGTTGTGCCACTAATAATCGAGAATCTTCAAGCTCTTTATAGGTTCTACGGTCGTCGTTGTAACGTCGCATTCGGTTTATGTACCGATTCACGAGTTGAAGCTGTTGTTCAGGTTGTAACTTTTTTCCATTTATTACGACACGTCGGATTCGCCGCATGTCGCGATCGCATTTGGATTCATCCTCAATGCACGCCTGTATGTCGACAAGTTCGTCGTTTGTCCGTTGAACGGTTTCATACCAGTCGTCCCAAAGGCTTGCTTCACCAATTCGTGCTGCATCGTCGTCAAATCGGTATTCAACTTCAACAGACGCACAAGCGGATACGATTAGGCATACACCAAGGGCTACACACCACCGTGCGAGACAGATCAATATCGAACTGGTTCTTTGCAAAATTTGAACTCTGCTCACCCGAAGCGAATGTCCTTAGCGTATCCTACGATTTTGGAAACTATTTCTCTTGCGGTGTATTGGGTGTCGAAGAAATAATAAGAGAACTACCATGACCTACGATTCAAACAATATTTTCGCAAAAATTTTGCGAGGCGAAGCACCGGCACACATTGTGCATGAAGACGATATGTGTTTTTGCATGATGGATGTAATGCCGCAAAGTACTGGTCATACTCTTATTATTCCCAGAGAACCCGCGAAAGATATTTTTTCGGTTTCCGATGAAGGACTACAACACCTGATGCTGCAGACTCGTCGAATTGCGCGGGCTGTCGACACAGTATTTCAACCCGAAGGCGTAATGATCATGCAGTTAAATCGGTCAGGCGCAGGACAGTCCGTGTTCCATCTGCACTTTCATGTCATACCAAGGTGGGGCGGGTTGCAGCAACGTTTTCATGCGCGGGACTTAGCAGATTCGGAGATGCTCGCGGACCACGCAAAGCGCTTACGAGAAGCTTTAATTGACGAGCCATAAATTGAATATGACATGATTCCCAAAAATCTATTTGCACCAATCGACAGAATGAGCTTAGCTTCGCTTAAAGCAACCAGTTGTTTTGCCAAAGGAATCGTGTCGAATGTTCCCTTAAAATACGAAGAGAATATTGAGTGTTGAAGAAATCGCAGTTGAGGAGTAATCAACAGGATATGAGATTATGAAAGATCGTGTTACGAAAGTGTTTACCAACTTGGGACTACTTGCGTTATTGCTGTGTGCAATCTGTTATGTAAGTCTTGGAGCTTGGGGTCTCTATGGGGTATTTCACGAAGATGTACCTTGGATGTTCAAAGGGATAATCGTTTTCGGCATCGCTGGTGGCGGTATTCTCTTACTCGTGGTCATTCGGGAAAGATTGATCGAACGTAAAACTGATAGATACAAAGACGTGGAGTTGTAGTAATGATTGTTGTAAATACTGAAACAGTGCCGGGCATGCGAGTCGTTAAGTCGTTAGGGTTAGTTCGGGGTAACACGGTACGCGCCCGCCATATCGGGAAAGACATCATGGCTGGATTTAAGAATGTAGTGGGCGGCGAAATACGCGAATATGCGAAGTTAATCGCCGAGAGCCGCGAACAGAGCTTAGATCGTATGAAAGATCACGCAAGAGAAATAGGTGCGAATGCGGTAGTGGGCGTACGCTTTACAACATCTGTCATGATGGCTGGGTCAGCAGAACTACTAGCCTACGGCACTGGAGTCGTTGTAGAACCGGAGTAATCCTCAAGACGAATGTTCGTCTGAAACTTTCACGCACTGTATTGGTCTAGTGCGGGTGTTTCATGAACTCTAGATCTTGGTCTCTTTTTCGAGTGCGCAATCTTCAAACTGTTCGAGCCGTTACAGGCTTGCTTTTTGTTCTTCTCATCACTTCGAGTTGCAGTGTTCGAATTTCAATCATTAGCTCCGATACGCGGGACTCTAAAGAGGTTTCCACAGCTACCAATGGGTTTGACGTGGAGCGCTTGTGGCTCGACGCAGAGCCTATTTCTGAAGATACTCTAGAAATTTGGTCTACCGCAGTCAAAAATCTAGGTACTGACGAGAACCGTTCCTGTACGTACACCAAAATCACTGCTCCATGTGATGACTGCGATGGAGAGCCCACTCGTCGTAGTATTTATGCACTTCGCCACTCGCTTTTGCAACCGGGGAGGAAAGCGCTGATGGAATGGTTCGATACTCCAGCTGCGCACACAGTATTTGCGAGAGTTGAAGAAAAATTCGACGCCACGCTCGAACCACCATGGACTCTGCTAAAACTTGATGATGAAGAACCGAGCGAGAGTGAACGATATAGTCACTTTCAAGAAAAAATTGCGTTATTCAGTAGTGTAGAACAGAAACGAGCGCGTCGCGAAGAGCGTATTCCAGTCGGCGATTTTCATCCCGCCGCGATGAAATCGTGGTTTGAATCTTTGGTCCCAACACACTATCTAGGAACAGACGATGAGCAACTGTTTGTGGGTCTCAAACCGAACCGAAAGTCCAAGTCTCCTGAGACCAAGCATCTGCAACTCACCTTGGCGATTGACCCAGAAACACATGAATTCACGATGTTCGACCAGAGTGCAGGTCGCGGATTTGTTCCACACTTTGGTCTTCGAGTCCGCGAGGTGAAATTCCAAGGGACGTTTGAGAGGGAACCGAACTTAGATGTTGTGGTGTTGAATCACTTTGAGTATTCGTTTCGTGTGCGCTTAACCACGATCTTTCCTTCAGCAAACCAATTTTCGCATTGGTACCAAGACTTCCATTGTGAAGGTAAGTCCGAATCTACCAATTTAGATGAGCAGAGTGGTTAGACGGTACCAGTACGTCGTGTCGCTTGTTGTTTCCTTTGACTCAGTTTGTTTCAGTCCCGTCTCTGACACTTCCAGTAAAGACACAATTCTGCGAGATACAATCGGCTATTGTCGGGGGATGGTTTCGAACAATCAATTTTCCGATCTCTTAAAGGAAGAAATGTAGAATTTCGGGCAAAAAAAACACCTGACACCGCCCAGAATGTCTCAATTTCATCGTAACACTTGTTACTGAGTAGGTTGATTCAAGGACTTCAACCTACGTGAAATTTCATTACAACGTGGAACTATTGAAAAAAAGTAGGAACTTTGTCGAAATCATTCTGTCACAACAGACATACAACCCTCCCAGGTTGGATATTCCAAGATCTTGAATAATCTCAAGCACTCAGTGGAACGTCTGTCGCGAACCGAATACGGGCACGCTATCAGAAGAATCGTTAAAACTTCTTCCCTTTCGATCCTAGTATGTTGGAGCGCGGCAGCGACGCTGAGCCAAGAAAAAGTTGACGTTGAAGCCAAATCAGAACCAGATTTGGATGAAGCAATGCTTCTTGAAGACAAAGCGTCGATCGAACAATTGACGGCGCTGAGTGTCTTTCGCGAACCCTTACACATCGGTGGTACGAGTCCAAGAATGGTGTTGTTGCCTTCAGGGAAATTTGAGATGGGCTGTCTTACAGAAATCGACTGTTCTGAAGACGAAATTCCATCGCGTGAAGTCGAGGTCGGTAGATTTGCGGTTTCCCAATTTGAGATTACCTTCGACCAATACCAAGTCTTCGCCAAAGCGTCTTTAAGGTCTGTACCCGACGACAGTCAATGGGGTCGAGGTTCACGACCTGCGATCCATGTCTCGTGGTACGATGCCGTGGCCTACACAAAGTGGTTGTCTGACGAAACCGGAGCGATCTACCGCTTGCCTTCTGAAGCTGAGTGGGAGTATGCTGGGCGAGCGGGTACCGATACAAAATATAGTTGGGGCGATGAACTGCTATACGGCAAAGCAAACTGTGATGGATGCAATGATGGTAGTCCTATTGAAAAAACTACCGAAGTAGGGAAATATGCACCCAATCCGTGGAAACTATACGACATACACGGCAACGTCTGGGAGTGGACTCTAGATTGTTGGAACCGCAACTTTGGCACAGCCCCTACAGATGGAACCGCTTGGACTACGGGTGATTGTGCACGGCGCGTTGTTCGAGGCGGGAGTTGGATCGCTTCACCATTCTTTGTTCGATCGGCGACACGACACTTTTATAGTGCAGAAAATCGCGTCAGTCTCGTGGGGTTTCGAGTCGTGCGAGAAATTGATCCCAGTTCGATAGACGAACCCATTTAACGCGATACCTTAAATTTTCGCGATTACACATTTCACGCCTTTAGCCTTACTTCATCCACTTAAACATCGTGGTTCAACAGGCTTTTGAGTTAACCGCAAATTACACCCCTCGGGGTGATCAACCTGAAGCAATAGCTCGGTTGACCGAAGGAATCGAACACGGGTACATGCACCAAACGCTCCTTGGGGTAACCGGTTCAGGCAAGACGTTCACGATGGCTAATGTCGTTCAAAACCTACAACGACCGACTCTTGTCTTAGCGCACAACAAAACGCTAGCTGCTCAACTCTACGGGGAGTTTCGCGAGTTTTTTCCCAAGAATGCAGTGGAATATTTCGTTTCATACTATGACTACTATCAACCCGAAGCATATGTTCCGTCTTCTGATACTTACATTGAAAAAGACTCCTCGATCAACGATCATATTGAACAGATGCGCTTGTCCGCGACGAAAGCACTCATGCAACGTAGGGATACGATCATTGTCGCGTCCGTTTCTGCGATCTACGGTCTGGGCGATCCAGGATCCTATCTTGAAATGGTATTACACTTAGATCGAGGAGATCGTGTTGACCAACGCTTCATCCTGAAACGACTCGCGGTGTTGCAATACATTCGCAATGACACATTTTTTCAACGCGGAACGTATCGAGTTCGAGGCGATGTCATTGATGTATTTCCAGCAGAATCAGAAAGAGACGCGATCAGGATTGAATTGTTCGATGATGTCATTGAGAATTTGACAATTTTTGATCCACTCACGGGCGCGATTAGGGAACGAGTCCCAAGATACACCATATTTCCAAAATCACACTACGTTACTCCTATTGAGCGAATGCGCAGCGTGCTCGACGAGATCCGCGATGAATTGCAAACAAGGCTTGATGAGTTTAAAACCAACGATAAGCTTGTTGAGGCACAACGGCTTGAGCAACGCACCGCCTACGATCTCGAAATGATGAACGAATTGGGATTCTGTACTGGTATAGAAAACTATTCCAGATATTTGTCGGGACGAGGTGAGGGGGAACCACCACCCACGCTCTTCGAATACCTTCCCAAAGATGCAATACTTTTTGTCGACGAATCACACGTGACCATTCCGCAGTTGGGAGCGATGTATCGAGGCGATCGATCCAGAAAGGAAACGCTTGTGAACTATGGATTCCGTTTACCGTCAGCCTTGGACAATCGCCCACTCCGTTTTGACGAATGGGAAACTTTAGCTCCACAAATGATTTTTGTCTCTGCGACACCAGGAGCATACGAAGAAACACACGGTGCACAAACAGTTGATCAAGTGGTCAGACCTACGGGGTTAATAGATCCTGAAGTGATTGTCAAGCCAGCGATGACCCAAGTCGATGACCTGATGCATGAGATCCATGAAACAGTCAAAGCAGGAAATCGGGTGTTAGTTACGACACTGACAAAGCGTATGGCCGAAGACTTGTCTGAATATTTAGACAGTAACGGGATTTCCGTTCGTTACCTACATTCTGATATCGACACGGTTGAACGCGTGGAGATTATCCGAGATTTAAGACTTGGACAGTTTGATGTATTAGTTGGCATCAATTTACTTCGCGAAGGATTGGATATGCCTGAAGTCGCATTGGTAGCGATCCTAGATGCCGACAAGGAAGGTTTCTTGCGCGCTGAGACGTCGTTAATCCAAACCATTGGACGCGCCGCAAGGAATGTCGATGGTCGCGCAATTTTGTATGCAGATCACGTCACAGGTTCGATGCAGCGTGCTATGGACGAAACGTCCCGTCGCCGTAATAAACAGCTAGCTCACAACGAAGTTCACGGTATTACTCCGCAGTCAGTGACAAAATCAGTCGCAGACATAATGGAAGGTGCTCGAACTGCGCAACGTCGTCGTAAACGCGGCTCTCGTCGAGAGGTTAAAAACGACTTCTTCATTGAAGACATTCCGCGCGATCCACCCGCGTTAAAGAAGCTACTTCGAGACCTTGAAAAACGAATGCTCAACCACGCGGAGGAACTGGAATTTGAAGAAGCAGCGATGATTCGCGATCAGATTGACGAAGTCAAAAAAGTAACCTTCTTCAAAGCCTAATTCAGACAGGACGTGGTAGGCGCGATTGGACTTGAACCAACGACCCCCACCATGTCAAGGTGATGCTCTAGCCAACTGAGCTACGCGCCTATATTCTCACTTCTGTTCTATGTCTGTCGAACAGTCGTAATTGGACTCAAAATTATAGTTTGGCAATTGTTTGCAAAAACAAAGGCACTTCGGACTTCAACATTAACCTCTTTTAACAAAATCAACGATTTTCTGTCGATAGGTTTGGAAAGACACTGTTTTCTTGATAAAATCGTTTATGTTAGTAATTCCCAAAAAGCTCATTAGTTCACTTATACTAGAGGAGAAGAGTTGGCATACTGTTCTGTATGCCTTTGGAACGCGAACTTTAAAGGTTTAATGTACCGTAATTGACGAAACCAGGAGAATTGAGATGAAACTACTCATTGCACTAGCGGTTTTACTATCCACAGCTGTTTTTGCGCAACAGGGTCAACAAGAACCCGCAAATGCGCGCGGGCAAGGTGGAAAAGAAGCGCCGGAGGAAAAAAAAGAGCTAGAGCACTTATCAAAAAAAGGATTTTCGAGATCTGATTGCAGAGGCTTTCACAAACACGAAGACCTGCCTTATAAGGTAGAGATTACTTCGTTGAATGCGACTCGAACGACTATAAATGGACCCACCGACATAGTTATGCTCTTAACCATGAAAGGCTCGATCTCAGACGGCGAGGTTAAGAAACTGATCGACACTACGACTACACCTTCGAGGCTTAGATCTCAGAGCAATTCCTATGCAGGGCATGCTCAGTTCTATAAGACTTCATTGCGTAATCCGTTTAACTTTCTCAAGAAATACCCAGACGAAGACCTTGGTAAAGCAGTCAAGAGTGTTTCCGTAGTCGCAAAGAAAGAACTGATTAACTTCGACAGAGGAGGTTCTTTTCACTATGAAACAAAACGAGTGCAAATGCAACCGGTTTTCATGTGTATCACTTTCGACCTGACGAAGGTAGAGAAACGCAAATCGTCATCGACGAAGAAGTCTCACGCCTTTTACCTAGCCGAACACGTAGAAACTCTTCGCAAAATGTTTGCACCGCCACCGCCGAAGGTTGAAGAGATTTGATTGGTCCTGTAGAGGGTCTCACCTAATTTACAACACTCGGAAAGTGCCCTTGTAGAACTGACATTTACGAGGGAGGCATCTCAAGTTCCTCGATCGCAAGGTACTGTCCCTTCGCTTGGACTGTCTTGATCAGATAGATTGTTGGTCGGTACTACACGTTGGATCCTGTCGAGACTCGAAGGTCATTAGTCACAGAATAACGCAGCGTCGCAACAGATTCGAAGTCGAATAGCTGGATGTAGTCGACAGTGTTAACAAAAAGTAGGTCCTCCTGAGCGTGATGCAAAAACCCGGTGTCCTAATACTCAGTGGTTTAATCGTCGGCATTGGACTAGGTCTGTTAGTTGCGTTCTTGTTTCTCCCACCAACCGACTCACAGACTGGCACAACGCCTCGAGCAGAAGAAAACCTTCCGTCTTCCGATAAAGACAACGACAACGAGAATACTGCGTCGGGACCAACCAATCTTGCATCAATCATCGAGCTAGACACTGCATCCGCGCGACGCTTAGCGCTCTATGAGTTGATGGAACAGAAGAGTGGGGAGCAGATTGCAGATTTGCTCGGACAGTCGTTCACGATGGGCACTACCCACAAACTGCCTTCGATTCAAAGATTGCTTTTCGCCGCGCTAGCGCGACTTAACCCGGAACTCTCGCTCGAACTAGTGTGGCGATCAGAACGGTCAAGTTGGAACGAGTTTTTCGACATCGTACTTCACGAGTGGGCTAGTACTGACCCCCAACTTGCCGCGCAAGCCAGTGCAGCACTTGAGGAACCCTGGAAGTCAAACGCTTTTCGAATTATCTTCCAGACACGCCACGATTTTTCTGACCCTGAAAGGCTTGAGCTAGCAGAGTCCTTTGATGTGGCCAGAATCCTCAACGAGGTGACCATCCAAACTCAGATAAACGAGTTGCTCAATGAACCCAAAGGGGCCTTTGAATTGATATTACAGGCTGATATCCCCGCGTTTCGAAAGAGTGAAATGGCGAATCGGATAGCCGATCGATGGATTGAAAGAGAAGGTGTCGACAACATCCGTTCGATGCTGAGTCTGGTTCATGAAACGTTTTTCGAGGAACAGTACGAACAGGACCAATGGCGCTCGGTTGTTACCAAACTCGCTGCAAATGATCCGAAACTTGCGTGGGAACATTTGTCGACCCTGTCGTTGGATGCTCAGAAGATGCTGAACGACGAAGTGTTTAAAGTTTGGGTAAAGCTGGATCCAGATAGTGCTATAAACGAGCTGAATGAATCAGAGTACATGGTTAAGGAGAGTGAGGAACTCAGAAAGCTGTATGCGAGCTGGGCTATTGCAGTTTGGGAGCAATTACCCGAAAAAATAGGCTTGGTACCGGAGTCCCACCGGGCAAATATGTTGATACCTGCTGTCCGAAATTTAGTTCATCGAATAGAGCCGTCGGTACTACTTGAGCAATTGAAACGGATTCAAAATGTGGGAGTTAACACACTGAATACGTTGGAAGTGTATTTTGTGTGGTTAAGTGCTAAAGATCCGGTCGCAGCTCTACATTGGGCTAGCGAGTATATGGACAAAGAAAGTCACGTGTTTTCAACCATACTTCAGCGGCTTGCGATTGTTGATGTTACTAGGGCGATGGAATTTGTTCTTCAACAACCTGATAGCAGTAGAGCTGAGGAATCTGTTGTTCAAGCGATATTTTCGCAGGGATGGCTTCAGCAAGGGCTTGAGTTGCTTCCGAGAGTACGAGCAGGAACGGGTGCTAGACATTTGTACGCAACTGCAGGGACACTACTGATCGAAAACGGCCGGATAGCAGAAGCTATAGCACTAGCAGAGAAATTTTCTGAAGAAGATAGAGTTAGATACTTTGAGAACTTAGCACGAATGTGGGTATTCGAGGATATCAATGAATTTCTTCCAGTACTTTCGGAGATACCGGGTGAAGAACGTCGTGTTCGTGTCGCGGAAATGATATTGCGCTTGGATAGTTCTTTGGGTAATTTAACTGATGACGAGATCGAAATCGTTCGTTCTTACATACCGCTTAACACTGACCCATAAGCAATGATCGAATTCCATGACAAGAGATTTTGGAACCATAAACTTGCTCCCCGCATCTGAACACTTAGGTGTGAATTCGTGAGCGATTCGAATCCAAATGTTAAGTTCTTGAAGGAACAGCAGAAGTCTCTTCTGGTAACGCTGGGGTTATTGGTGGGATTTGCGTTGGGTGTGTTCTTGTACTCTCTGTTCAGTGGGTTGGGATCAACGGGACTATTTACATCTTTGGAAGATTCCCTTGATAACAAATTCGGACCTGTTTCAGACACGGATGCTTTGCTCGAACGAATGGCGTTTGAAAAGACTACTAACACGGATTTCACTGTGTCGGACCTACGAAAAATAAGTGAGGACTTACAAACCTTTGACACGGCAGAGTTACGCAAAGCCTTCCAGAGCAGTGGTTCGCTACCCTTCACGAGTAGCTTACATACGATTCAGGACATTTTGTGTGAGTACTTAGTTGAATTGTCTCCCGTTGCGGCTCTTGCGAGCATAGTGTGGTTTGAAGAATACAGAGTAGAGAACCTGCTACCAATTATGGCTCGCCATCTGGCGCAGCTGGATTTGGAAGAGTCATTCAAGCTTACTGCGGGACTAAAGCAACCTTATAGAGACATAGTGTTAGAAACCATGCTCCGAGAACTTGACTTAACAGACGATGTGATGATTAAACTCGAGTCATTCAACAACGCAGAGATTGTGGATGTGATCGTAGAGCAAAAGCGTAAACAAAAAATTTATGAATCCATTAACCAAGATCCAAGTACTGCTTTTAATTTGCTCCTTACCGATGACGTCGAAGATTCCGAACAAGCCGATTTGTTTAGTCAAGTGTTGAATGAATTGATTCAAATTGAGGGATTTGATGCGCTAGTGCGATTCGACCCCCTTACTAACTACCGGAAGTTTTACGCTGAGCTGCTCGTTCCATTTCTCGCCAAAGACCGCGTAGGAGTACTCAACTACTTAGAGCAGCTTAGTCAGTATCAACGATCTGGTTTGATGTATCCATTGATGGATAATTGGGTAGAGGTTGACGTGGAGAATGCTCTGGACGCCGCAAGAGCGCTAACGAATCCATCTTTTCGCTCTTCTGTTTATGGGCCGTTGTTATTTGCTTGGGGAAGAACCAGACCTCTAGAGGTATTAGAGCGACTAGATGAATTACCACGAAAACATAGATCCTCGGCTGTATTTGCCGTCATTCACGCTTTAGGTGCAACGAATCCGGATGAAATTTTGAGGCATCTCCCCTCGTTGAAGACAATTCCCGGTGCATATTCGCTCGAAATTGAGAGAACGTTCGTTTACAGGTGGGCTTCTACGTTTCCGGCTCAGGCCTTGGATTGGGTACGAGAGAACATGAAACCGGAGTCTGAACAACGAGACCGCATGCTTAATCGAGTACTGGGTGAATACGCGCTCGTTCAGCCCCAAAAAGCTATGGACGTTGCGATTTCAGAAGATCCTAGCCCCACTCGAGCCGAGCTCGGACTCGCATTTAGCGTGATCGACTCTCTAATACGTAATGACCAGCTCGAGGAGGCGATCGGTTTATTAGAGCGAGTACCTAAAGATAACCGTATGTTTGCTTATTCAGATGTTGCCGAGAAACTAGTTTTGCAAGATCGATTCACCGAGTTTGATTCTCTGTCTGAAAAGGTACCTGAAGTTGACAGAGTAAACTATTTCTATTCGGTGGCCCGCGGATTGAGCTACACTGACTCGTCAAGTGTTCTTGAGGTGGTCGTGAAGATACCAGATGCTAGCGTACGATCCGAAGTTGCAAAACGAATATTGAGTAATGAATGGGTGATCGAAAGATATTTCACCGAAGAGCAGGTAGAGACTCTAAGTTCAATAGTCGCCGAGTGATACAACAATTGATGAACTCATTGATCAAACCAATTCAGGTGAGCGTGCGTAGCAACATTAATCGAATTTATGATGACGATGAAACGTAAACAACTTGTTCTTACCCTGACCAGCTTGACCTGTGGCATAGGTTTAGGTTTTTTGATTTCTTTGCTACTGTTTCCACAGAACGACACGAATGTGCAGTCGCCGCCACAAGAAACTACCACTGTTCCATCTGCTGCAGTCGAAACGGACAGTCAAGAATCCGATTCAGTTCCGACAGACCTTGTCGAGATAGTTCTGCTAGAAAAGGTAACAGAGCAACGCATCGCTCTCTACCAGATGCTCGAAAACAAGAATGGGGAGCAGATTGCAGAATTAATAGGACGTTCCCTCACGTTCGATAGTTCTGAGAGCTTGTTCTCTACACAAAGAATACTCTTTGCGGAACTCGCACAGGTTGAACCAGAAGTTGCTTTAGAACTGATTTGGGAGACAGAACGCATTCGCTGGGGAACATTACTTGATGAAGTAGCAATTCATTGGGGCTTAACAGCTCCTAGAGAAGCTTTAAAAGAGTTTGCAGCATTGAAAGAACCGTGGAGAGGTAGAGCAACAAGAACCGTTTTTGATCACCAACAGAGTTTAAACGAAACGGAGTTAGCTGAACTAGCGGGTTCTTTAGACATCACCGAGCAGTTTCTTTTGTGGAAGTATGAAATAGAGCTTGCAGGAGTCATAGATGAACCAAGAAAAGCATTTGACCTCACGTTAAAGGCAGATATTTCATATTTAGATAAAAGCAAAATGCTAACACTGATCACGAATCGATGGATCGAAAGAACCGGTACTGACGACATCAGTGCCAAGCTAAATCTTGTGTTCGAGGTGTTCGGCGACACGCGTGGTCTTTGGGCTCCAGTTGTGACCGAAATCACGAAAAACGATCCAAGTTTCGTGTGGGAACAGCTGACCACTATGTCGTTAGAAATCCAAAAACGGTTTAGTGGATCAATCTTCGGAGAGTGGGCTGCAATCGATCCCAACGCTGCAATACAAGTATTACAGAACAGAGAATTTATGGCTCAGATGGAGTTTTATCGTTATTCGTTTATACGATCGTGGGTTGATGCTGTAGCGGATAAATTTCTAGAACACATCGAACTGCTACCAGAGGCTGACAAGATTCTAGCAATTCGCATGGCAGTCGAAAACCTCGCACACAGCTCACCACCGAACGACGTGCTTGAATTACTTGGTCAGTTGAAATCACGGGGACTGAATACCCTCGAAGCAACGGATTCATTTGTGAAAATATGGAGTCGTAAAGACTTACTCGCAGCACTTGAGTGGGTACTTCAAAACAAAGAACAAGGTCGGTATGACGGACAATATATGTTGGGAGATGTCTTGGAGCAACTGGCATTATCGGATCCAGAGAGAGCAATGAAAATAGCACTCGAACAACCTGAGGAGTCTTCACTAGACGTCAACGTTGTGATGAAGCTTCTTAGGTTGGGAGAATTCGACAAAGCACTTACTTTAGCACCAAAGGTACGGAAGAAGCGTTGGTACGGTTCGATATATCACAACGTGGCTTATTCCCTAGTGGGAGCAGGCAGGACTGACGAAGCGCTGGCACTTGCAGAGAAAGTGGAGGAGTCGGAACGGACTCGCTTCTATCAAAACTTGGTCTTTCCTTGGTTATACAGCGATCCGGACTCTCTACTCGAACAGTTATCACATTTAGAGACTGCAGAAGTTCGCACGATCTTCGCCGCAGAAGTTCTCAAAAATCATGAGAGTTTTCATTACCTAACAGAAAAGGAGTCAGAGTTTGTTCGGACGTTCATTCCCGATGACACCAACTAACTCGAACAATCTACCAAGACTTGTTTTCGAGAAATCGTTCCGTACACATTCTTGTGATCGTATAGTATGAAGAAGATTCCTACACACAGAATTCTCATCCCGATATTAAGGACATTTTCGACTATATTTGCTGGTTTGGTAATCGGAGCGTCCGCTTCCCTGTTCGTGGTTTGGATTTTTTTCAACGCAACCGAATCTGACTCGCACAAGACTGATCCAGAAAAGGATAGTAGTCAAGTGAATGTGTCGATATTCGGTGACGAATCGATCGGGGTTAATGTGCTTTCTTCAGATGAACTTAGCTATTCAGACCTTCGCAAGTTAAGCGAGTCTTTTCGAACACTCAATCCTAGCGAACTCCAGGATTTGTTAATGCAAAGTGCTTCCCAACCGTCGACGTCAAGACTTTTCGCGTTTCAACAGATTTTGATTGAGTACTTGGTGGAGAGCTCTCCCGAGGACGCTTTAACAAGTATTGCACAAATTTCGGACAGCCGTAGACATGCATTGCTACGCGTAATATTTGGGAATTGGTCGAAACAGAGTTTAGAACAGGCTCTGACTGCTGTAACTGAACTGTCTCACGCGGATCGACAAGTCGCCATCAACACAATCGTAGGAGCTCGTAGTGATCTGACTTTCGAAGAGTTGTCTGAATTGGTGAGCAGATTCAATTTCTCATCTGAATTGTTAAATCGAGAACAAGAACTCAAGACGTATGAGTTATTGGATCAAGAACCATTTAGAGCGATCGAATTGCTTGCCGAGGACGAAATCGATGACAGTCAGCAAATTGAACTGTATCGGCTGATTACGGAAAAGTGGTATCAATCTGACGGCATGAGCATCATTCTTCAACTCGAAGATGCAAGACTAAGCTCGGGAGTTTTTAGTGAGCTATTTGAGCAGGTCACCGAACAAGACCGTAAAGCAGCACTTGTTTTCTTCAGTACTGTTGAGGACACTAGACGATCGTCTTTGAGTTATCAGTTGATCGATCATTGGGTCGCAGATGACGTAGACGACGCATTGCAAGCAATCAAAAGTCTGCCCCAATCGAATTTTCGTAGGTCCATGCTGAGCAGTCTTGCTTATGACTGGGGAAGGAAGGATCCTGCTACCGTATTGGACAGGTTGATGGAACTTCCACGGTCGGTTAGGGATGATGCGGTATCCACCGCAGCTGGCGAACTTGCAATAGACGGACCTAAAGACGTGCTTGACCGACTCTCATCGTTGCACGATGTTCCTGGTGCGAACTTACCCCGTGCGATTGAGTCCGTAGTAAATACTTGGGCGTCAGCTAACCCTAAACAGGCATTGGATTGGGTACAAAGCAATACAAAGAAAGGCACGTCTAGTCGTGAGCAACTGTTACGTGAGGTACTTCCAGAATTGGCACTTGTTGCACCAGAACAAGCAATGACCATAGCTGTTGACGAATTCAATCCAGCCTTCTATAACGGTTCGAACTTGCAACACTATGTTTTAAGATCGTTATTACTTGCCGACAAGTTCGACGAAGCAATCGAATTGCTAGACCGGGTTCACGACGCTGTCAAGTTGTGGGAATATCAAGAGGTAGGCCTAGAACTCCTCGAACACAACCGTTTGGACGACACTCTAAGCTTAGCTGATTCACTTACTGACGAGGAGCAGATCGATTATTTCAATCGCGTCGTGTCCGGGGCAGTTATATTTAATCGTACGTCCGCCGTCCTAGAGCTGATTGCTAAATTGCCCACGACTGAGATGCAGGCAGGAATCGCAGAGCAACTGTTGAGTCAAGAGTATTCGGTGCGGGAATTCACAACAGAACAACTCGAAACTCTTAGAGGGTTCGTGTCGGAATAAGCAATGCCGACAGAGACTTGCATGATCACTCTCGTTCTTTTAATCTCACACAGTATTGATTGATAGGTTCCGACTAAGATGAAGCGTAACCGACTCGTACTTACACTTGTGAGTCTAACTTCAGGTGTTGGTCTTGGTTTTTTGATCGCATTTCTATTTTTCCCGTCGAACCAAACAGAGATGAACACTTCTCCGCAATCGACAGGTGGTATTCCATTGTCAGAGAAGACTCAAGTCAGTGAGAGTCAGGAACCAGCGCCAAACAGTCTAGCTATGGTCATTGAACTGAAGAGTCCGATAGAGCGACGTGTAGGACTATATCAGTTGGTGAATAACAAGAGCGCGGAGCAGATTACAGAATTCATCAAACAAACGTTTGACGTTGAGAACGTTCCGAGTTCGTACTTTGTGCAGCGGCTACTGTTTTCGGAATTGGCGCGGATTGACCCAGCCAAGTCGTTAGAGTTAGTGTGGGAAACTGAGCGCATTCGATGGGGACCATTACTTGACGTTGTTGCAATGCAATGGAGCTTATTCGCACCTGATGGTGCTTTGCGAGCATTTTCGGAACTGGACGAGCCTTGGAAGAGTAGAGCACTCACTGCGGTCTTTCAATATCAAGATTCGCTAGACTTAGTCGAATTAAAGAATTTCACCCAATCCTTAAACATCACTGAAGAGTTCGTGAAGTGGACGTATGAAGAACAACTCGCAGCAGTAATAGACGAACCACGGAAGGCGTTCAGCTTAGCTATAGAAGCCGACACTTCATATTTTCATCGACACCAGATGCTCAAGCAGATTACGAGACGTTGGGTTGAAAGAGAAGGTACAGCCGACATTAGTTCCATGTTGAGTCTCGTGTACGATATGTTTGCCGATACGAGGTTTCTGTGGAGTTCAGTGGTGAGCGAAATCGCCGCACCCAATCCCGAACTCGCTTGGAAGCAGCTTTCATCGATGCCCCTTGAGATTCAGAAGCTATTTGCTGCCGATGTTTTCGACGAATGGGTTGAACTTGATCCAAGTGCCGCGATAGAGGCAGTCAGAACACAGGAATATGTCGATGCTATGGCGTCAGAAATGTATTCACACTTGCTAACGTGGGTTCGTGCGGTATCGGATCGATTTCTCGAATACATTGAACTAGTACCCGAGGACTATAAGATGACTGCTATTGAGATAGCAGTTGAGCATTTGGCAAAAAGCTTACCACCCAATGAAATAATTGACATGTTAGGCCAGTTGAGACTGCGAGGATTGAATACGCAAGAAGCAACGCATTCATTTGTGAGGGTCTGGAGCACCAAAGATCCTTTTGCGGCAGTTGAATGGGCGTCAAAGAACATGGATCAAGGACCAGGTGATGGACAGTGGATGTTGAGAACCGCGCTGGAAAAGCTTGTTTTATCCGACCCAGAAAGAGCAATGGAGTTCGCACTCAAGCAACCAGAAGAGCGTCGATTGGAAGACTTAGTGATTTACAAATTAATGGGCCAGGGAGAATTGGATAAAGGTCTTTCATTCTTACCGCAGATTCGAGAAACATCGGGCTACCCGTTCATATACGATGGTGTAGGTTATCAACTGATCCTAGCGGGAAGGATTGAGGAGGCACTCGCGCTTGCCGATGATCTTGAGGAGTCGGAGAAACCTCAATTCTATTTCGCCTTAGCCAGACCGTGGCTCCGGTTTGAGCTTGAGTCTCTACTTGAACACTTGCCGAAATTGCCAACCGAGGAGACTAGAACAACGGTAATAAACGCTGTGCTCAGGGAACAGAATGGGTATCCATATTTGACCGCAAATGAACTGGAATATGTCCGATCTCTTAAACCCGTTGAAGCAAACTAAACCAGCCAACGAAGTTGTTCGTTACCACACGAACTTCGGTTTACCCATGAAAACATGTAGAGTTTTGATACCGTGAATAGCACCTCAACTGCATCACCTGTGAAAGGACAAGCGACTAAATGCAAAGCATTGTCTTTTCCGTTATTAGGATTGACAATTGGTTTGGCTATTGGAATGGGAACATTCTTATTTGTATCGCAGTTATTCAACAATCCTGATGTGAAAGTGGAATCATCTCACTCAAAGTCAGATCTTAGTTTTTCAGGAGCAGACAAAGACGTTGCAGGCTTAGATTGGATTTTCGGTGACGATCTCAACCATTCAGACCTCCTCAAGCTGAGTGAGTCTCTAATCGTTCTTAGTCAACACGAGCTACTCGAATTGTTAGAACGAAGTTCTAAGAAAGCTCGAACCGATAGGCTCGATACGATACAAGAAATGTTGGTTGAGTTCGTTGCTCAGGTTTCACCTAAAGAAGCTATAACAAAAATAGCGAACTTTTCAGAGCATCGAAGGCATTCACTGTTACAGGTGATATTCTCTCACTGGTCCTTAGCGAATTTTGACGAAGCTCTCGCCGCGCTAACTGAATTACCACGATCAGATAGGCGGATAGCCGCTAATGCTATCTTCGTAGAGCGGAGCAACACTTCAAGTCTAGATATCACGACCAAAGCCAATAAACTCAACGTCAAATCTGAGTTAGTCGCGATCAAACAAGAACTTGAGATCTACGAGATGTTGGATCAAGATCCTTCAGGAGCATTCAACACGCTCATTAATGATGAAATCGACGACTGGGAGCAAATAGACATATATCGACAGGTCGCAGAGAAATGGTTTCAAACCCATGGAATAAGCATCGTTCTGCTAATCGACGATGCGCGGTTACGAGGAGGAGTTTTCGGGGAACTCTTCGAACAGATTACTCAAGTCGATCGTGAGGCTGCTCTTACCTTTATTAGCGGCGTTGATGAAGATACACGAGCGCGTCTAGGATATCGGTTACTCGAAGATTGGGTTGTCGCAGATGCTGAAGTAGCACTCAATGCGGTCAAGAATCTGCCTAAGTCATTTTTCCGACATTCATTGTTACGAAGCGTAGCAACGGACTGGGCTCGAGAGAGCCCCAATCTCGTAATGGATCAATTGCTGGAAATTCCAAGGTTGTATCGTGCTGATGCTCTGTCGGTAATCGCTACTAAATTCGCCAAGGAGGATCCTGGGTACGCGCTTGAAAGAATTGAAGAATTGCGTTCGGTGCCGGGGACAGATGTGGACCGATCTGTGGAATCCATAATTAGGACATGGTCATCTGACGCTCCAAAGCTTGCGCTTGACTGGGTTTTAACCCATGCGAAAGAAGACGCGAATAAACGGATTGAATTGTTGCGTGAAGTACTTCCAGAATACGTACTTGTTCAACCAGAACACGCGATGACCGTAGCAGTTGAAGAATTTAGCGTTGACCATCCTTACCTCAGTCTACAGGCACTTGTCGTTAATTCGTTGCTGTACGCTGAAAGGTTTGACGAAGCGATAACTTTACTAGGCCAAGTTCAAGGTGAAGGCGAACACATCTACAGATATGTCGGGTTGGAACTTCTAAAACATGATCGATTGGACGATGTTCTCCCTCTAGCTGACTCAATCGTTGAAGGGAAGAAAGCGGAATTTTTCTATAGTCTAGCATCGAGCGCGTTGATTTACGAACATGCTTCCGATGTCATAGAAATGATTGCTGGGCTGCCCACGACCAATTTACAATTAGAAGTCGCCGAAAAACTGTTGAGTCGGAGTGGTGTGGCTCAAGAATTTACCAAAGAACAACTCGAAACTCTGAAATCGTTCGTATCGGAGTAGTACTGTCGATCCATATCGACGAGTAACGGTTTAGTTCACATTTACAGTTATGGTAACTTGCACACTAGCGAACATGCATTAAAATTTATCGTTTGTTTGGAACGATCACGACTGGAGTTTTTATGCAACAAAACCTTTCACCCTTGAGTTTGAGCCAAAGCCGAGAGACTGTATCGATCCAAAAGAGACCAAGTACAAATTGAGCTAACGCCCGCGAGGAGAACACATCAGCAAAACACCTGCAGGCTCTAAATTTGAGCGTGCGACTCTTAATGAGGACATAGACGCTCCACAGGTGCGTTTGATTGACAAGGACGGTGAGCAAGTAGGTATCGTGCCACGATCACGAGCCTTAGCAGAAGCGAAAAAAGATGGGCTTGACTTGGTGTTAATTGCACCACAATCAAATCCACCGGTAGTAAAGGTACTTGACTACAGCAAACATCTCTTTGAGCAAAAGAAATATATCTCTGCAAACAAGAAAAAGCAGAGAAATACACAAATCAAGGAAGTAAGGTTTCGCGTAAATACAGGAGACAGAGACTACCAAACAAAGACACGTAACATTGAACGTTTTCTGAATGACGGAGACAAAGCTAAAGTCAGTTTAAGGTTCAAAGGACGTGAGAGCTTACACCCAGAGATCGGGCTTAAGGTTCTGGAGCGGTTGCAAAACGACTTAAGCGAGAAAGCAACTGTTGAGCAACAACCGAAGTTTGAAGGAACTCAACTTGTAATGGTGTTCGCACCTGTAAGTACGAAAAAGAAAAGATAAGAATAATGCCAAAGATCAAAACCCATCGAGGAGCCGCCAAACGATTTCGGCGTACTTCGAACGGTTACAAACACAAGCGCACTGGAAAGAATCATCTTCTTTCCAAGAAGTCGCAACAACGCAAACGTCAATTACGCGGTTTTAAGAATCTGTCAGAGAGTGATGTCGCTAAGGTTGATGATTTACTTCCTTACGACGCGAGATAAGCCACAGGAGTATCGGTGACTAGAGCAACAAACAGTGTGGCGTCGCGAGCTCGACGCAAGAAAGTCTTACGGCAATCCCGTGGCTATTACGGCGCGCGCAGCAGATCGTTCAAGGTTGCGAAGCAAGCAGTAATCAAAGCAGGTCAATACGCTTATCGCGACCGACGACAACGTAAACGACAATTTCGTTCTTTGTGGATCATCCGCATTAACGCAGCCGCACGCGAAAATGGCATGACCTACGGGCAGTTCATGCACGGACTCAAGAAAGCAAATATCAATTTAGATAGGAAGGTGTTAGCAGATCTCGCATATCACGAATCTGCGTCGTTTACCCACTTAGTTTCACTCGCGAAAAAAGCAGTCGCAAACTAATCGTTGCGATTGATTCGCGCAACGCATCTTCCGTTACGTCCTTACTATATTGAAGGTCGTGGCGATTTTCCACAACTCCAAAGGAATCTTAAAGGCTTTCTTCGTTTATGGGTTCACTAAACGATACCTTCGACAGCACTCTTCGTTCGGTTCAGTCTGCACAGACTGAAAGAGAACTGGAGGATATTCGCGTTCAAGCTCTTGGACGCAAGGGATCGATTACACTTGCCTTACGTGGATTGAAGGACCTTTCACCAGAACAACGTCCAGTAGAGGGTGAGAAGATCAATCGGTTCAAAAAGTCCATCGAAGCCGCACTCGAGCAACGTCGAAACGAACTTGAGGCTGGAATTGGCGAGCAAAGAGCAGCCCTCGATGGGATTGACATTTCCTTACCGAGCAGAGCAAGATACAAAGGTAGTTTACATCCTGTTACTCAAGCTCTCACTCGAATTGAGGACATATTTCTCAACGCGGGCTACGACGTCGTTCATGGGCCAGAAATTGAAGACGAGTATCACAATTTCGAAGCGCTGAACATACCGGCCGGGCATCCCGCTCGCGACATGCACGACACTTTCTATTTAAAAGACGGACAGGTATTGCGTACGCACACCTCACCGGTTCAAATACGAACCATGGAGAATAGGGAACCGCCGATTCACATTATTTGTCCCGGTCGAGTTTATCGTTGCGACTATGATCGAACTCATACGCCCATGTTTCATCAGGTAGAAGGACTGGTAGTAGATCGAGGCGTGAGCTTCGCACACCTGAAACATACCGTCATCGAATTCATACACACATTTTTTGAAGAGTCTGTAGAGGTACGTTTTCGCCCGTCATACTTTCCATTCACGGAACCCTCAGCCGAGGTCGATGTGAAGGGTGCTCACGGATGGAGTGAGGTCATGGGGTGCGGGATGGTGCACCCACGAGTACTCAGTATGTCCAACGTGGATCCAGAGGAATTTAGCGGTTTTGCGTTTGGGTTTGGCGCCGATCGACTCGCGATGTTGAAGTTCGGCATTCGGGACTTACGCTTGATGTTCGAAAACGATCTTCGTTTTCTTAACCAATTTCGATGAGGTGAGAAATTGAAGATTACGACTAGCTGGCTAACTCGACTGATAAAGCACGACTGCGACGATGCGGAGTTGGTGAACCATTTCAATTCTCTAGGACTTGAAGTAGACGCAGTCTACAAAGCACCAGTTCCTTTTTCAGGCGTTATTGTTGGGCGTATAGAACAATTGGAAGCACATCCGGATCGTGAAGATTTGTTGGTCTGCACTGTTCTTGCCGATAGTGAGCGCAACGAAACGGTCCAAGTTGTATGCGGGGACCTGACGTTGAAATTAGAGGAAAGAGTAGTACTAGCTCAAGACGGAGCCAGACTTCCCGACGGTAGAGTCATAAAGAAAACAAAGATTCATGGAGTTGAATCAAATGGCATGTTGTGCTCGGGTCGGGAGCTTACCATATCACCAGTTCACGAGACAGTTTGGCGGTTAAGTAGTGATCAAGGTCAGATTGGTGAATGTCCTGGCGATGCACTACTTTGGAACGATAGTGTTTTGGATTTGGATCTAACACCAAATCGCGGAGACTGTTTCTCAGGTGTGGGATTAGCACGAGAACTAGCGTTAGTCGTCGACGCGGACTATGAAAATCCTCTCACAAGTGATTTAGATCCATTCCCGCAGACGCACTCCGACCGTGTGTCAATTGAAGTTCAAGCTCCTGAAGCGTGTCCAATTTATCACGGTATCGTAGTAAAGAACGTACCACAAGACACTTCTAACCTATTTCGGCTTCGAAAAGACTTGACTTGCTGCGGCTTACGTCCCGTGAACTATGTGGTTGATTGCCTGAATTACGAACTTCTTGAAACTGGTCAACCAACCCATGCGTTTGATCTCGAAAAAGTGAAGGATGGGATCGTCGTGCGGTTTGCGCGAGCAGGGGAGAAAATTCTGCTTCTGGACGGCACTGACGTAACTCTCGATTCGTCAACACTCGTCATCGCTAGTGGAGACAAACCCGTTGCAATAGCCGGAGTCATGGGAAGTCTGGATAGTGCTGTCACAGACGATACTAAAGACATACTTCTAGAAGTTGCCTATTTCACTCCTGATGCAGTACGAGGAACAGCAAGAAAATATAGCCTTCAGTCGGAAGCGTCATTGCGTTTTGAACGGGGAGTGGATTTCTCTATTCAATCACAAGCTCTTCATCGCGCCTGCCGAAGATTGGCGGCTGAGGTACCTTCGAGTTCGTCAGAAAACGACAATGCACCCAAAATCGGCCCTGTTGTGAGTGTGGTCTCCGAAAGTCATCTACCGCCGCGACCGGAGATTTTTCTCCCTAATGAGTTTGCACAGCAGCGGATTGGATATGCACTTGATCGAGACAAAATGAACCAAATGTTTGAAGGACTGGAATTCAGCTTCAGACAAGATGACAAGGGGTGGTGGATTAAGCCTCCATCGCATCGGTACGACATAGAAATCCCTGAAGATTTTGTGGAAGAAATTTGTCGAATTTATGGGTACGACAACATCCCAAGTCAGCCTTTGCAAGCAACGGTGCACTTACAAGGCCCGAAACGAATTCGGGGAGACTCTCGAGAACTTCGAACAAGTTTAAGCGCGTTGGGCTACAACGAGGCTATGACCTATAGTTTCATTCGCGAGACTGCAAATGAAATGTTCAGTAATTACAAGGAAGTACCTGAATTAGCTAATCCTATATCTCTTGATCGGTCTGTCATGCGATGTTCGATCATTCCAGGTCTCCTGTCAGTGGTCGCGTACAACACCGCCCGTCAGGAGAGTGCCCTTCGTCTGTTTGAATATGGTCAGTGTTTTGAGTATGACAAGTCCGGTGAATTACACCAAAGAGATAAGGTCGCTGGCGTGTTACTAGGAACGCGACACCCAGAGTCCTGGGCCACTAGTCGAGAGAGTATAGATTTTTACGATGTTAAAGCCGATTTAGAGTCCTTGTTGTGCTACTCTGAGGTTGAGTTCGACTCGGTGGATTGCAAGTGGCTTCAGTCAGGCCATAGCGCAAGCGTGAAAGTGAAGGATCAAATTGTTGGAGTAGTTGGTGAAGTAAAACAGAACATCGCCAGACAGCATGAGGTTGAACAAGACGTGTATGCGTTCGAACTTGACGCTACATTATTGCTTAGATCGGAATACGCTCACTTCGCAGAATTTAGTCCGTTTCCATCTGTCCGACGCGATTTAGCATTCGTATTAGATAAGTCTGTAACGATTCGAGAAATTGAAACCGTGGTGAGAGAGTCTTTAAATGGCCTGTTATGGGATTTTGTTGTATTCGACGTCTTTGGAGGTTCCCAGTTTGCTGACAATCAACACAGTATCGGTATTGGCATTACGTTGCGTCATCAATCCAGAACTTTGCAAGACGAAGAAGTAAACAACTTAATCAATGAAGTTGTGGACAAACTTACGAAACAATTTCATGCAAAATTAAGAACCTAGATCAATTTGATGGTATTAAATTGGCCACGAAGAAGGAAGTAGTAACTAGAGCGGTACTGGCGCAACGAATACACGATGAACTGGGTATTCCTTTTACCGAAGCAAGCTCTATCGTAGATGATTTTTTTGAAGCGATTACTTACGGATTAGAAACGAGGGACTCGGTTCAGCTCAAGGGTTTCGGGAAGTTTGAAGTGCGTGAGTGGAAAGGGCGTTTGGGTCGAAACATCAAAACTGGTGAGACTGTTAAAATCGAACCGAGTGCTAAAGTTCACTTCAAACCAAGTCGGACGTTAACAAAACGGATCGCAAAATATGCCGGACCAGGAATCGAGTAAGACCTCTCAAGATCGCTACTACACTATCGGCGACGTTAGCTCGTTATGCGACGTAAAACAACATGTGCTACGATACTGGGAGACACAGTTTGAACAGCTGCAAAAATTAACTCGTTTGAACGGTCGGCGATATTACACTAAGAGTGATATCGACTTCATCCATGAACTCAAAGAGTTGCTTTATACTCGGGGGTTCACGATCAGCGGTGCGCAAAAGTACTTAGCGACGAGAACAGAAGAGACCGAAACGAAAGATTTAACTGACGCATCGCAGTCTACTATTCAGTCAGCAATCGAAGATTTGCGAGAAGCGAAGCAGATCTTGAAGGCAATTTCAATCGAGTAAGATCTACTTAGAAGGGTCAAATACTCCGTAGATACTTAAATCTAGATATCGGGACGTGGCGCAGTTTGGTAGCGCACATGACTGGGGGTCATGTGGTCGCCGGTTCAAATCCGGCCGTCCCGACCATCTCTAAGCTTAGTGCGCATATCAATTAGTCGATAACGCCTTGTCCGCCGTCCTCCATTTTTTCAGGTCGAGACCAATAGCGAAATTGTGGAATCCACTTGTCTTCTTTAATACCAGCTAAGGCAAATAGGTGCCACATAGCGCAATATACGTCGCCTGGTCCGAATAGACAAGCGTTCTTCTTGAAAATTTGATCTCCCTTGCGGACGTACACCGCCCCTCCAGGGACATTGCCGTACTCACCCAACGTCGTGTGATCTTTCGCGTAATCGCAATTTCGATGCGAAGCAATATTGAAACGCCAGCCACGGGAACTTGCGAATCTTCTTTGTGTGTCAGGATCGTTTTTGGACACCAAAACAACTGACATTGCAGTCTCGAGATGGGGTAAGAAACCGTTTATACCATCTGCCCAAATCGTACAGTAGCGACATCCATCGCCCATGTTATGGATAACGAATAGTGTGTCTTTGTTGCCGAATAGATCGTTGAGTGTTAAGTTGCCGAACTCTGTTTCAAACGTGTAATTCGGCACGGGTTCGGAATCTGCTTCGTTCGCGATTTGAAGCTCTTTCAACTTCGTAGTAAGTTCTCCGATTTGTTTTTCAAGTGCTTGTATTTCAGGTGTGCTCATGGTTGTTCTTCGATGTGGAATTGAGATTTAACTGTCCAAACTCTTGCTTCGCTATTCTTACGAACCCACCTTTGTAGGTAAAGAAGAGCTCGGCTGCTATATGGGTGAAGTTCGCAATTTTATGAATTGGAATTTTGCAACTGATCGAGCCTTTTGTGTTCTCAAGGAAACGACAGTTGACAGTCAGCGTCGGTGGGATGACTAACTGTTTTTACTCCTCGCTCAAGCACTTCCGGTCTTGTCGAACCGATCCTAAAATAAAATATTGGTTACACTTCTTGAAGATTCGACAACGTGGTAGTAGGAGTGTCCAATCAACTTTGATCAATATGATTTAGACGACAAATTCTTTGACGAACTCTTTGCGGAAGATGGCTCGCCACACCCCCACAACCATCATCTATACAAACATCTCACTGCCACATCCGTTGAAGAACTAGAGAGTATTCAAGAGCGCGTTACCCGCACGTTTTCTAGTCAGTCGATCTCATTCACGCTCTACGGTGAAGATGAAACTACAGAGCGTATCATTCCTATCGACTGTATCCCTCGAATAATCCCTTCGTCTGAATGGGATGTTCTTGAAGCAGGATTGATTCAACGCATCGCTGCTCTGAATAAGTTCATCGTAGACATCTATGGTCCAGCGCGAATTTTGGCCGATGGCGTAATTCCCATTGATCATGTTCGTGGTTGTCCACAGTATCGAATCGAAATGCAAGGTGTCTCGATTCCATTGGACGTCCCAGTCGGGATTTGTGGTACAGACTTAGTGCGAGTGAGTGATGGTTTTCGCGTACTTGAGGACAACCTTCGCGTACCCTCAGGCGTATCGTATATGATCGCCAATCGACAGGCGACGAAAACTAACTTTCGGGAACTGTACCGACGGTATCGAGTGCGCGACGTAGAAAAATACGGTACGTTGCTTTACGAAACTCTACGTGAATTTGATCCAAACGGATCCACCGATCCCTGCATAGTGTTGCTTACGCCTGGCGTATTTAACTCTGCATTCTATGAGCACATGTTTCTTGCGGACGAAATAGGAGCAGAGTTGGTCGAGGGACGCGATCTTCTCGTAAATGACGGTTTTGTGTATATGCGCACGACCTCAGGACTACGCAAAGTCGACGTAATTTACCGACGCATCGACGACGATTTCTTGGACCCTCTGTTTTATCGACAGGACTCCATTCTCGGAGTACCTGGTCTCATGCATGCCTACCGAAAAGGTAATGTCGCTCTAGTCAATGCCCCTGGAACAGGAATTGCGGACGATAAGTCGATCTACACATACGTTCCAGACATGATCAGGTACTATTTGTCGGAAGATCCTATCCTACAAAACGTTGAGACCTATCTTTGTCGAGAGCACGAGGATTTGGAGTACACGTTAGACAACTTGGAGCAATTGGTCGTCAAACCGGTTGGTGGTTCAGGCGGCTATGGCCTTTTCATCGGCGCGGACAAGACGGCAGCGGAACGAGATGAATTCAGCAAGCAGTTGCGCGAAGATCCAGAGAACTACATTGCCCAACCGATACTAGCGATATCACGAGCACCCTGTTGGATTGAACGCAACATAGAACCTCGGTGCGTCGATCTTCGCCCGTTCATCCTGACCGGACAAGAGTCAAGGCTAGTAGGCGGAGCGTTTTGTCGAATCGCATTACCCAGGGGAAGTCTCGTAGTAAATTCGAGCCAAGGCGGCGGTGCTAAAGACCTCTGGGTGGTGAAAAACTGATGCTTGCTCGTAGTGCGCATGGGCTGTATTGGATAGGTCGTTATCTAAAACGCGTCGAACATACAAGCCGTTTGATGGAATTACAGATGAATGCGCTGATAGACTGCACCTGGGATCAGATTCACTTCGGCTGGTTGAGGCTCTTTAGACATTTAAAAACATCACCGCATAACGAAGAATTGGTCAACTGGGAAGAACATGGTGATTCTTGGGGTTTGACAGACTCATTTGCGCTCGCTGACGAACTGTCGTTCGTGTTGGAGAACGAGTCCTCGATTCTCAGTTGTTTCACAATGGGACGCGAAAATGCGCGTCAAATGCGCCATTGCATTAGTTCGGAAATGTGGATCTGCTTGAACAAAGCGTATTTCGAAATTCGGGACTTGAGTATAGAAGACATTTGGACCAAAGATCCGATGCAGTTTTATGCTAATCGAGTACAGGACGTAAATACGTTCATGGGAGTTTGTGCAGCGACTCTGTACCGAGACGAACGTTGGGAGTTCTTACAGATCGGTCGCTTAATCGAACATGCACAGTTGATGCTAGCCCTCATGTCATTTCAGAATAAGTCCGCTGACAGCGTTGAATTCGAAGACCTGGAGCACTATGACTGGTGGAGTTTGCTACACTGTTTTCAAGCTGATGAAGCATATCAACATTACTTTGGCGCGAAAATTCAACCAGAACACGTTATGAATATGTTGGTTTCAGACCAGCTATTGCCGAATTCAATTGACTTTTCGTTGAATCAAATTGCAGATCGGTTGTCTGCACTCGGAGAAGCTCCGGCAAACCGGCACGGAGCTATGGCTAATCGTTTTATTGGGCGTCTTGTCGCCTTAATTCGGTTCGAGTGGCCAGATGCTGAAAACAAGACGCGCGTGTTAACGCTAGCCGAGAGTCTCGCCATGAAGTTGCACGATCACATTGCTGCGGCTTGGTTTAACTATGAAGTAGACGACAGTGTTCGATTTTGACTCAAAACAGAAATTTGTTTCGTACGAGATCGTACACCAAACAAGCTACAGCTACGAACACGAGAAACGTTCGAGCGTAATGACAGTTTGTATGCAACCGAAGGCAACACCGTGGCAATATCTTGATCACTATCAATTAGCGACCACACCCGAGAGTGCGATTGACATCGACGTTGATCCATTTGGCAATACTCGGCATTTCTTTGACATTCACCGGCCACACCACAGACTCACAGTAACGAGCAACGCACGAGTCCGATCTCGATTTGATAAAGCGGACGAGACAGCTGAACATGATGATTGGAGTGCTTTAGAGAAGCTTCATACTAAATTGGAGTTTTGGGATTTTCTGCTGCCCACGGATTTAACTCGTACGAAAAACGATCTCGACAGTTGGACTGATCATCAAGGCGGAATCGACAAGTCCAACCCTTGGCTGTTTTTGAAATCATTGGAACAACGTCTCTCCGAAGTGATTCGGTATCGCCCTGGTGCAACTTCTATCGACTCGACGGTAGATGATTTATTAAGACACCACGAGGGAGTGTGCCAAGACATTTCGCAACTCATGATCGCAATAGCGAGATCAAAGGGTATTCCGGCACGCTACGTTTCGGGTTACCTGTATGTTGCACCGAACGCGACAAGGCGACTGGTAGATAACGCTACGCACGCATGGGTAGAGTGCTATTTACCGTCGAAAGGGTGGTGCACGTTCGATCCAACCAATCCTCAAGGAGCTCCAGAATCGCGCGTAACCGTCGCATATGGAAGGGACTATCGGGACGTACCTCCAATACGCGGGATTACTATTGGCGAGGGCGAGGCAGTAATGGATGTCAGCGTCATGGTGTTTCGGCAATCGTAGCTGAAGTTCGTTCCTGTTCAGGAAAAATTCAGTAAATCGCTAGAATTTAGCGTAACGGATGAATCGAAAGGTGCAACGAAACTGTTGTACAAGAGAGAAAACGAACTATGAGCGAATTTGTTGCAAGTCATATCCTTGTAGTCGACGATGAACCCGATTTAGAAGAGCTGATGCGGCAACGTATGCGTCGCGAGGTTCGAAAAGGGTCAGTAACACTGAGTTTCGCACAAAACGGTCGGGAAGCGCTCGACATACTAAGACAAAATAGCGATATCGAAATCGTGCTGTCGGACATAAATATGCCCGTCATGGACGGACTGACTATGTTGGAGAATATTCCGTCGATTAACGACAAGTTAAAGACGGTGATGATTTCCGCCTACGGCGACATGAAGAACATCCGGCAAGCGATGAACCGAGGTGCTTTTGACTTTATCACCAAGCCAGTCGATTTTGAAGACCTTCGGATCACGATCAATCGGACTTCGGAACGTTTTCGCATCGAGCGAGAGCTACATCAAAATCGGGAGAAATTGATCAGTATTCAATCCGAGCTCGCAACCGCCGCAAGCATGCAACAATCCATTCTTCCTCGTTCATTTCCCAGCAATGAGCAATACCAGATTTTTGGAAACATGGAACCGGCACGAGAGGTTGGCGGCGATTTCTTTGATGTAATTCGGTTACCTGATAACAGAGTGGGGCTGTGCATCGCCGACGTTAGCGGTAAAGGGATTCCTGCGGCAATGTTCATGATGTCAGCGCGCACATGGATGAGCGGAGCGAGTATTGGGCACCCATTACCGAGCAAAGTAATTGCAGAAGTTAACAATTTGCTTGAAGAGAGTAACGATTCAATGATGTTCGTAACGTTGCTATACGGAGTGTATGACCCGGCTACACACCTATTCAGCTACGCCAATGGCGGGCACAACCGCCCATTACTTTTTAAGGCGGATGGATCTGTCTCGGAGATCGACGCAGTTCCTGGAATTGCACTTGGCGTACATCCGGGCTGCGATTTTGAGGATCAGAGCGTTACCTTATCCAAAGGCGATCTTCTGCTCATGTATACCGATGGCGTCAACGAGGCCGAGCGAGCCGATGAAGCGCTCTTTGGAATGGAACGGTTGGAGCAAGTATTCGACGGACAACCACCTCCGAATGACCCAACCGAGGTTACCGAGCAAGTCTTTTCTCGAGTCAGTGAATTTGTCGAGGGCAATGTTGCATCAGATGACATCACCTGTTTAGCATTGTGTGTTAAAGAGTAAGAAGTTAAACGTATAAGATTGGCATTAGTTTGACGTGAGAAAAGTCTCTTCAAATTGTTTTTTATCGGAACGAGCAAGAGGAACTCGCAAAAAGTCGTGCAAAACGATTCTGATAATTGCATGTCTAGGTCTATTACTGTCTTTAGAGGCTAATGCAAACATAGACACAGTCGAGGAACTCACGCTTGAATCTTTTGGTACATGTGTTCAAGAGTTAATGTGGGGGACCATACAACAGGGAGATTTGAGTACAGAGTGTAGAAAACGACTGGATAAATTGCTTGAGAACGACCTCTTTTGGGAAACGATGCAACAGTCGTATTTTCGCACCGAACCTTATGATGTTCACGATCTTTGGAGTAAATTTCATTCGAAGCTTAATAAGCGTGCTCCACGACCACGATTTACGTTTGAGGATTTCTATATCGCCGATGCCCAAAAGCTAGTGGACGTAATGAGTATCGACTTGAATAAGACAATTGAAATCGTCGAGGAAGTTCTGTCAGACAGCAAATGTACGGATATAACAGGCTGGTCTGAGATAGAAAACGAACAGTTGAAGACCACGTGTCACGCACGTGAGTTGTTAAATTACGCGCAATTTATGGATGCTTGTACAACAGCCAAAGCACTCAGTGTGACGCTGAATGAGTCAATTCAAATTGGCGTGTATTACGGTATCCAGTCGACGAACTTTTGGGAGGGATTAGACTCCATTAGACAACCTCGAGCAACAGATATATACGATGAAGATGGACCTATTCTTCACGTTTCGCCGATTACTGCTGCAGAGTATTACAAAATTAACCTACGTTCTTATTGGATCTTGGAACACTGCAAAGGTAAGTCATTCTTAGTTTATGACTCTTCAGGTAAACTGTTCGTTCAAAACGACTTCGATACGCTTGAGCCTAAGGGAGTAACCGAATCCTTTCAACGAATTTACGACAGGTCCTTGGTACTTGCGGCTAGATTGGGAGACCCGCTAGCGATACAGAGTTATCTCCCCGACAATGTAGAAGAAGTCAACGAGGAATATTGGCAAATGTTGGAGCGGCATTTTCCGGCACTCTATCATCGGTATAAGGCGACTGCTTTGCTCGGACCACCACGGGATGTTGAATTTCGATTGTCACATTTGTTCAAAGCATATCGGTTAGCGATTGAAGGATTGCCTGGCAGTAGTCTATCTCCTGTTCTTGAGGACCAATTTGGGGATGACATTCAATTTTCGGAATATGTTCGAATGCAACATCACAATGATACCTGGCGCATCACACGAGCCTATTCGACAGAGGAATTAGACTTGTACGCACAAAGCAAGGGCAATGAAGGTCAAGAGAATTAGAGCTCGGGTGATGAACTTAACTATGACTGAATTCTGCTTGGACTCAGTTGGGCCAATCAGAAGTTTTCCCCGTACTCAGCTATGCCGGCTCAATCGAACAATCCCTCGTGACGCTTAAATTATGAAAGCCACCTGCCGAATCCAACTTGAAAATCGCCTCGAAGAATTTCAGCGGTTTGAGTCTGCATTCATGGATTTTGCGCGCTTTCAGAACTTAAACGATGAGGTTATCTACGCGATACAACTCTCGGTAGACGAACTCTTCACAAATATCGTTTCTTACGGCTACGACGACTCTGAGACTCACATTGTTAAGTTTGTTATCGATGTCACTCAAGAAGAAGTCCGGATCGAGATTATTGACGATGCCAAACCTTTTAATCCACTCGACGATGCACCAGACGTGAACTTGGATTTAAGCATCGAAGAACGCAAGATTGGCGGTGTAGGAATTCACCTAGTTAAGTCGTTAATGTCTGAAGTCACTTATGTCCGTGATGGGGACTACAATCGGCTTCGTCTAGTCAAAAAGTTCGAAAATTGAGAAAAATTTTTCACCGATTAGTCACTGTCGGTGTATTTGTAAGCATAGCGACCTTCGTTCTTGCACAGGAGCCTGAGTCTCAAGAATCGGAGACTGAGATCGAAGACCAAGCAAATCCCAGTACAGATAGCTCAGGTGACACAAGTAGTTCACCGGGAATCTACCCAGATCGAGTAAAGTTTGGACAGTCCTGTGCGTTGACTGGACGAAACGCAGCATCTGGCTTAGGCATGCGTCTTGGACTTCAAGCAGCCTTTCAACAAGCGAACGAAAATGGTGGAATTCATGGGCGCAAGATTGAACTGATAACCCTTGACGATGGATATGAACCGGTACTAACCATTGAAAACTCCAGAAAACTCATCCTTGAAGAGCAGGTGTTTGCACTTATAGGCGCGGTCGGAACTCCAACATCTCGTGTAGCCGTTCCCTTTTGTCAAGAACACAACGTACCATACATCGGACCACTTACTGGGGCAGCGTTCTTACGTGAAGAACAAGATGTAGTGATAAATTTACGTGCGTCGTACGCTCAGGAAACCGAAGAAATGGTGAAATTTCTTACTGAGGAAGTAGGTACCGACAAGATCGCAATTTTTTACCAAGACGATAGCTACGGACGGGCGGGGTACAACGGTACTTTGGCCGCTATGGAGAAACGTGGTCTAGAACTGGTCAGTTCTGGAAATTACCGTCGGAATACTCTGGATGTACGAACTGCTGTATTGGACATTTCTGAAGCAGATCCTGACGCTATCATCATGATAGGGAGTTATGAACCTTCGGCTGAATTTATTAAATGGTCGAAGAAAGTGGGCATGGATGCGATATTCGTCAATATTTCTTTTGTAAATATCAATGCACTAGCCGAAGAGCTCGGTACTAGCAGTGAAGGTGTACTGGTTACTCAGGTCGTTCCATTTCCGATGAGCACGTCTCTAGACATCACCAAGAACTATCAAGCCGCGTTGAAGGCTTTTGACTCAGATCTCTCACCAGAGTTCTTTTCGTACGAAGGTTATCTTGTTGGGCGACTTGCACTGTTAGGCTTAGAACGCGCGGGCGCAGACGTAACGCGCGAGTCTTTCTTAGACGAGATTCGATCACTTGAAAACGTAGATTTAGAGGGATATCTGCTTGACTTTGGTGATGATAACCAGGGCTCAGACAGAGTATTTATCACTGTGTTAGCAGCAGATGGATCCTGTCGCGATGTTGAATCCATACAGGACATGAGTCTGCCATAGAGGCGATGACTTCCCAAGCAACACCGGACGTAACTCCACGACGTTGGACGCGGATATCCTTCCGTTTAGGAGCCCTCTTATTGGGAGCGGTATTCCTCACTCTTGTTGCGACATTTGTGAGTAATTTCTTTTTTCAGAGTATTCAACGTTTTCAGAAAGTCGTTAACGAAGAAGCTGTACCCAATATGGAAGCTGCGTTCAACGTATCGCTCGAAGGTGGACAGATAGTCAATGCGGTTCCGAGTCTTACAGCTGTTTCGGATATAGAGGCATTAGAGACTCTTAAATCCCAAATAGACGAGGAGCAAGAGACCTTTCGCAATCACTTGCGTGAAGTCGGACGGATCGGTTTGAGTGAAGACAGTCAAGATGAGTTGAATTCAAATGCCGAAGCTCTGCTCGCCAATATTGACACAGTAGAGAATCTTGTCGAAGAACGGTTTACTTTCGATGAAAAGTTGGTTGAACTTAGTAATGAATTCGGCAACATTGAAGAGCAGATAAGACAAGACTTGGCGACTGAAATTGATGAACAAACTTTGTTCTTTTCAATAGGGTACTCAGAGTTGGGTCAAGCGCCCGTAGCACGAAGTGAGCACTTTAACCAGGCTGAGTTTAATCGATACCGATATCTCATTGAGTTGCGTCGGAATGCGAACATTTCTGGACAGTTGCTTTCACAAGCATTGAACGTAAATGACACCCCAAACCTCGAAACTTTGAAAGACCAATTCGAGTCTAGTGAATTTAGTATCCATAGAGCTCTCAAATATCTGGAAGACGATAAGATTTATGAGGAGGCGAAACAAAAATTCGGCACTCTGTTGGATGTCGGCTTGTCTGAGGAAGGGATTTTCCCCGTGAAATCCCGACTAATCCAAATTGAAGTACAGATTGAAAACCTGTTTTCGTCCAATCGAGAATTAGGGGAGTCAGTTGTGAGCACTATTGAGGAGGTCGTAACCAAGGCAAAGTCAGATGCGGATACGGCGACCGAGTCCAGTTCTAACGTTGTCACGCAAGGTCAGGTCATCTTGGTAGTACTCGTCGTAATAACCGCGGTTGGAGCGTTGTTGATCGCGGTTACGTATATCAATCCCAAGATTCTGAAACGCTTAGATCTACTTTCAAGGCATATGAGGGTGATGGCCAAGGGCGATTTTGAAGAGAAGATCGAAGTCGACGGCAAGGACGAAATCGCTGATATGCAAGAGGCTCTCGAAGTCTTCCGCCGAAATTCCTTAGAAGCCCAGAGACTGAATTTGGTCGAAACACTCGCCGAAGAACTATCGAAGAAAAATGAAGATTTAGAGTCAGCGAATGTCGAACTGAAACATGCGCAAGGTCAGATCGTCATGCGTGAAAAGCTTGCAGCACTGGGAGAGCTCACGGCTGGAGTGGCGCATGAAATCAGAAACCCGATGAACTTTATCAAGAACTTCTCTGAATCTTCTGAAGATCTACTCGAAGAAATGATTGAAGAAATTTCTGAACCTGACAAACGAGATCCGCCCGGTTCCGAGATGGACATGGGACTCATAGAAGAAATATCGGAAGATCTAGTTTCCAATCTTAAGCGCATTAGGCAACACACTACACGTGCGAATCGAATCATCGATGACATGTTGAAGATGGGTCGAGACACTCAGGAGTTTCAGCCCACAGATCTCAACGAACTGTTGGATGAACATGCTCGTTTAGCGTTTCACAGCGCTCGCGCTCAAGACATCGAATTTCAGCTAGACATTCAATGGGATTTAGACGAGACTGTTGGCAAAGTACAGGTAGTACCTCAAGACATGGGTCGTCTGTTTATTAACTTGGTTGCAAATTCGGGCTACGCCTGCAACGAGAAACGTAGAACTTTGCTCGCGGAAAATCCAAGTTCGGACTATATTCCTACTTTGAGTATCAAGACTCAAAGAATGGGAGATCAAATAATCCTTACCTTCAAGGATAACGGAACAGGTATTCCGCAGGATGCAATTGAAAAGATTTTTAACCCGTTCTTCACCACGAAACCTACCGATCAAGGTACGGGATTAGGTTTATCTCTGTGTAACGATATCGTGCGTACGCACGGCGGCGAGATGAGGGTATTCTCCGAGGATGGAGAATATACGGAAATGGTGATTGACTTGCCGGAAGATCCGGCGATGTTTATGGAAGTTTAGTTCCCGAACTTCGCTAACGCGTCAGCTCGACTGGGTACAACATCAATGATTCGATCAAACCCAGCAATTTTGATAATTTCCAAGATAGTGTTCGGTACAGAACACAGAGCGAATTTTGATTGCATCTTATTTAAAGTCTTTGCAATCAACAGCATGGACCTTAACCCGGCACTACTGAGATAGGTAACGCCACTTAAATCGACAATAACTCCATTGTCGTCGTCGACAAACAATTCTCGAATTTCTTTTTCAAAATCGTTGGCAGTCATACCGTCGATTCTTCCAGTAACCGAGACGGTCAATACTTCTCCTTCTCGGGCCGAATCAATTTGTAGTGATGTTGCGTTAATCTGAGTTCTCCAACAGTGTCAAAGGTTTCGAAATAAACTTAAAGTCGTGCCGAAGCGCAAGGGGGTTTCCCAGAACTTAGGAATGGAATTATAGATACAAGCGGTAACAAAGTGACTAACCCCTCGGTATACGTGTTACCCGCGCTCACTCCTGCGTCTGATTCGAGCGTCTAGACGATTGCACAGTGAATCGAAATATATCTGTATTATGCACTTGACTCGATTATTTGTTTCAACTCATTCAGATTTGCCGGAGTATTCACATTTAGAAAACATGACGCGACATCTGATAGGTCAGTTGACTGTAGTCCAATCTGGTCCAGCCAATATTTCACGGCGATTCCTCCCTGTTCGTAAAACTCAGTTAGTTCCTGTCGTCTAGCGAGATTCGCCAAAAGAAAGAGGTTTTCTCTTTGGCCATCGACTATAGGTACGGCGACACCGTGTTGTTCCGCATCCCTACTCAATCTTCTCACCAAGGTTTTGGGTAGGAAGGGTACGTCTCCAGGTACAGTGAGCATCCAAGGCGAAGTAATAGACTGCATTGCTTCAACAATACCGGCTAGTGGTCCTCTCGCTGGTTCACTGTCGACCACCACCGAGTATCCAATCGCTTCATAGAGTGCAACGTTTCGAGAACAAGATAGCAAAATTCTTCCGACTTGCGGTTCAAGTCGCTCTAATAAAAAATCGATTATGCGACGCGATTCCACTGAAATCAGTGGTTTATCTTGACCGTGCAATCGTGCCCCCTGTCCACCACAGAGGACGACTGCAGTTACCTCTGCACTCTTAATTGCCACTTACTCTGGATCCGTGGTACACATTAAAACCGTTAGGACGTAAGAATCCGATGAGAGTCATATCTTGTTCTTGAGCCAAGTCGATAGCTAAGGAAGATGGAGGGCCGATGGAAGCGATTAATGGAAAACCAGCGATAGCACTTTTTTGCATGAGTTCAAAACTTGCTCGTCCGCTCAATAATAGACCACATTCTTGAGGTTCACACATTTTTGTCTCTCGAAACGAGCCAATCAGCTTATCGAGAGCATTGTGTCGTCCTACATCTTCTCGAAGTTCTTGGATTTGTCCTTCAGTGTTAAAGAGAGCACTTGCGTGAAGACCACCAGTTTTTTGAAATTCACTTTGAAGTTGTTGCAATCGCGTCGGTAAAACTTTCAAGACATCTGCTGAAATGAAAAAATTGGACTCCGGCTTGGTGTCTACATGTACTTTCACCGCCGCTAGGGAGGTCTTACCGCAGACGCCGCAACTAGAAGTAGTGTAGAAGTGTCGAAGCAATGACTCAGGATCGAAATAGACGTCTTCGGCAAGACGGACTGTTATAGTATTTGGTCCATCTGAACGGACTTCTTCGATCTGGCTAAAACCAGAAATGATTCCCTCACTTAACAAGAAACCGCAGGCGAGATCGGCATCATCGCCTGGAGTTCGCATTGTGACCGCAAGACTATATAGCTGGTACTTGTCTGCGACCCGATGTTCGACTTTAAACTCTAGCGGTTCTTCAACGGAGACTGAGTCCTCACACACTGCAGAGGTGTGATTTACTCGACGAATGCGGTAGTCTCGATGCCGCAAGGAATGTCTGTACCTGCGGTATTACCCGCCGCCAGCCGGTAGAAGCGTGCGTTGTCGCGCTTCTTGTTCTTGAAACTCAGCGTACCAGTCAGACAAGTGATTCGCAGGCATGACCTCCACTGCCGTTACTTTGTACTCTGGACAGTTCGTAGCCCAATCTGACAAGTCGGTCGTAATCACATTCGTACCGGTAGCAGGGTGGTGAAACGTTGTATAGACAACACCAGGATTCACTCGGCCGGTTACTTCAGCCTTTAGCGTTATCTCACCCATACGACTGCGAATGGATAGCAGGTCACCAGTGCGAATCCCTCTGCTTTCAGCATCGGCTGGATGAATTTCCAAACGATCATCCTCCAGCCACATGTTGTTAGAAGTACGTCTGGTTTGGGTTCCTACGTTGTACTGTTCCAACTTGCGACCAGTGGTCAATAACAACGGAAACTTCCGATTTGTACGTTCCTTGGTGGGTTCGTAGTCAGTTCGAACAAAGTTGCCCTTACCACGTACGAATGATCCTACATGCATGATTTCGGTACCTAAAGGTGCGTCATCGTTGCATGGCCATTGAACGCTGTTGACTTTGTCGAGAAATTCGAAAGACACGTTTGCAAACATGGGTGCGAGTTGTGCAAGTTCATCCATGATGTCTGCAGCGGATGAGAAATTCATGGTGTAGCCCATTTCGTTGGCAAGCTGCTGAATCACTTGCCATTCTTCGCGACCGGTTACGGGTGGCATTACAGGGCGAACGCGATTGATACGACGTTCTGCGTTGATAAAAGTACCGTCCTTCTCTAAGAACGAAGTTCCGGGAAGGAATACATGCGCAAGTTTGGCTGTCTCGGTCAAGAACAAATCTTGTACCACCACGCAATCCATTGAACGTAGGGCTTTTTCGACATGTTTGGTGTTGGGGTCGGATTGCATGAAATCTTCACCCTGGATGAACATGCCCTTGAAGTTCCCCGCGCATGCTTCGTCAAACATATTTGGAATGCGATAACCTGGTTCAGGATCAATTTCCACATCCCACGCTTTCGCAAACGTCGCCCGAGCTTTTTCGTCTATGATTTGTTGGTATCCTGGTAGTTCGTGTGGGAACGAACCTACGTCTACAGCACCTTGAACATTGTTTTGACCTCGCAACGGATTCACCCCAACGCCACTACGACCAACATTTCCTGTGGCCATGGCTAGATTCGCCATTCCCATTACCATGGTTGAACCTTGGCTATGCTCGGTTACACCAAGGCCGTAGTAGATTGCAGAGTTCCGAGCTTTAGCATAAAGTCGAGCAGCTTCGATAATAAGGTCCCCGGCTACGTCGGCGATATCAGCGACAGTTTCGGGGCTATATTCGTCCTGAAGAATCATGTCGCGCCATTCGGTATAGGATTCGAGATCACACCTATCTGCTATGTAACTTTCGTCGACTAACCCTTCCTTCAAGATTACATGGGCGATCGAGTTGATAATGGGCACGTTTGTTCCAGGACGAATTGGAAGGTGGATTGCGGCTTCCACGTGCGGCGATCGGATAATGTCAATTTTTCTTGGGTCGATTACGATGAGCTCCGCACCCTCACGCAATCGACGCTTCATCTGAGAAGCGAAGACTGGGTGACCTTCAGTGGGGTTAGCACCAATAAGCATGATCACATCGGCATTTAAAACAGAGTCAAAGTTTTGGGTACCGGCGGAAGTACCGAAGGTTTGTTTCAAACCATAGCCGGTTGGCGAGTGGCATACACGTGCACAGGTGTCAACGTTGTTATTGTGAAAGGCTGTTCGGACAAGCTTTTGAACCACATAGATGTCTTCGATGGTAGTTCTTGAGGAACTGATCCCGCCGATGGATTTGCGTCCGTACTCGGCTTGAATAGCTTTGAACCGGTTTGCAGTGGCTTTGATCGCGGAATCCCAATCAACGACTTCCCACGGATCCTCAATGGAGTTTCGAATCATCGGTTCTGTGATACGGTCTGGATGTGCGGTATAACCCCACGCAAATCGCCCTTTAACGCAGGAATGCCCGTGATTTGCTTTTCCTTCTTTGTAGGGAACCATACGTACGACCTGATCGCCTTTAACTTCGGCTTTAAAGGAACATCCGACGCCACAATATGCACATGTCGTGAGAACTGTACGGTCCGGTACGCCATGCTCGATCACAGTTTTTTCCATTAGCGTCGCAGTAGGACACGTTTGCACGCATGCTCCACACGAAACACACTCGGAGTCGAAGAAGTTTTCTGCAGAGGTTGCGACTTTTGAAGCAAAACTTCTGCCGTCTATCGTCAGAGCATAAGTTCCTTGTACTTCTTCGCATGCGCGGACGCAGCGCGAACAGACGATACACTTCGAAGGGTCAAAAGCGAAGTAGGGGTTGGAGTTGTCAACTTCTTCAAGCAAGTGATTGTCGCCTTCCACATATCGGACTTCCCTCAATCCAACGGCTCCAGCCATGTCCTGTAGTTCGCAATCACCGTTGGCGGAACATGTAAGGCAGTCTAACGGATGGTCGGATATATACAGTTCCATGACGCCGCGTCGAATTTTTTCTAATTGCGGTGTTTGGGTGCGAACACGCATGTCCGCACGTACGGGTTCGGTGCAGGACGCGACAAGATTTCCTCTGCCTTCGACTTCGACTAGGCACAATCTACAGGAACCGAACGCTTCCAAGTTATCGGAAGCACAGAGTTTCGGTATGGGAATACCAGCTAGTACGGATGCCCGTAAAATCGAAGTTCCTTCGTCTACAACGACATTATTCCCGTCAATAGATACGGGTATCTTCTGAACTGATTTGCCGTTAGAACGAATCGCGGGAGTGCCGTAATCCGTCTCTAAGAGTCTCATGTTGTTTGATCCGAAATAAAGTCTTCTGGAAATTTTTGGATAGCGCTACGTACAGGAATAGGGGTCATACCACCCATTTGGCACAAACTAGCCTTCTCCATCACTTCGCATAAATCTTCAATAACCACCAAGGTTCTAGCATCTACGTTATTAGAACTAAACTGCTGCAACGCTTCCTTTCCTCGTACCGATCCTATTCGACAGGGAGTACATTTTCCACAAGATTCGATCTCACAGAACTCGAAGGCGTATTCGGCCTGTTCTTTCATATTGACCGTATCATCGAACACGACCAAGCCGCCATGCCCGATACCGGCACCAATTTCTGCCATCGCTTCATACGTTAACGGCGTATCAAACTCAGATTCCGAGAGATACGCACCTAGCGGGCCGCCGATCTGCACCGTACGGATCGGACGACCGGAAAGTGTTCCATTACCATAATTGTAAATCAATTCATTCACGGTGGGACCAAAAGGTAGTTCGATCAGTCCTCCCTGCTTCACATTCCCTGATAATTGAAAAGGCATAGTGCCCGTGGACTTACCTACGCCCAACTCTGCGTATGCCTCAGGACCGATTTCAAAGATTCCCGGTACCGAAGCGAGACTGATGACGTTGTGTACCAAGGTGGGCTTTTCAAAGAGCCCTGCAATCGCGGGTACTGGAGGCTTTACTTTTATTTGACCACGCTTACCTTCCAAGCTCTCTAGTAACGAGGTCTCTTCGCCGCAGATATAAGCTCCAGCTCCGATGAGCATGTCGATATCAAACGAAAAGTCTGAGTTCAAGACGTTTTCACCTAGCAGTCCTGCAGAGTAAGCAATTTCTAGTGCCTGATCTAGGTATTCCTTCGCGACCGGATATTCCGATCTGAGGTAGATGAACCCCTGAGTTGCACCAGTTGCATACCCTGAAATAATCAATCCTTCAATGAGTTTGAAGGGATCACCCTCCATAAGCATGCGATCAGAAAACGTTCCGGAATCACCCTCATCTGCATTACAAACGATGTATTTTTGGTCCGCTGGCGTATCCGCTACCGTACGCCACTTAATGAACGCCGGAAAACCGGCCCCGCCCCGACCACGTAGTCCAGAAGTTTCCATTCCAGCGATGATTTGATTGGGGTCTTGAGCAAGAAGGCTTTCCAATAACTTGAATGAAGGTAGTTCAAGTGGTGGACGAATACCTGCGCGATCGAAGACGAGCCGATGTTGTTGTGTAAGAAATGGATGAGCGGTTGGAATTGATTCTGTTGGATCTGGGGTTTTTAGGTTCCTGTTGTTTGAATCTTGTATTGACTGAAATTTCGCCACGATCTTTGGAACATCTTCTACTACTACATTCGTGAACTCAGCTAAGATTTCTTGATCGCCGTTTAGGAGTTGGACGACGGGTTCAAGCCATGCAAGTCCTAACGACCCGTTCCGCGTAGGTTCGGTCCCATGAGCCTTAATTGCGAATTCCACACTCTCTGAACCCATTGCACGTGCAAATGAGTCATCGGATATTTGTAACTTCATTTGGTACTTAGGGAGATGGAATCGGGTGTTGCTCGCGCTATCAGTTTCTCGTCAACTTGTACCGAGGGTCCCACTGCACATAGACCCAAACAATATATAGTTTCAAGTTCAACTCGATTGTCAGATGTTCGTTCTCCAAGACTTGTACCGAATTTGGCTTCGATGTCTTTGGTGAGTTGCCGCGCGCCTAAAGATTGACATGCTTCCGCTTGACAGATTTTGATGGTGTGATCAGCAGGTGGTTTAAGCTTGAAATCGTGATAAAAACTTATCACTCCTCTTACTTCAGCTTGACTAATGTTGAACGCTTCGGCGATGGTCGGAATCCAAGAAGAGTCTATATATCCATACTCTCCTTTGAGCCAATTCAAGGCATGCATCAATCCACCGACTCGGCCGACGAATCTAGACAGCTCCGAAAGAAGATCATTAGGACTGATACCTCTCCCTGCTTTGCCTTGTCGAACTTTCTTTTGCATTCAGTGTTGGGTCAATTGACACAGAGTGGCCGTGTCCGCAAATTAGTAAAATTGTACACTTACAGTGAGGTGAGAGACAGCGTGTTTTTTCGATGGTTGATGTCATCGATACGGCACGTACTGTCAGTTTCGCCTGCAAACATTATCCTTACGTCGTTCCGAGTTGCTAGGTCCGAGGAGAGGGATCAAGTACCGATTACGTAAGCTTTTACGACAACCAAACTTCAAGGGATATTAAATGAAAACATTCAAGAGGCTTTCCTCTTACCTTACACTTTTTGTATTTGCGTTTTTAATCACAGGTTCCGTATCTTGGGCGCAAGAAGAACAAAAGTCAACTGAAGTCAAGTATATCACTACCGTTGAGGGCGTTTCAGAATGGCAACTCAATAACGGCATGCGAATTCTATTGCTGCCGGATCCAAGCCAAGAAAACTTCTACGTCAACATTACGTACTTGGTTGGTTCTGGGGACGAGGGATATGGCGAGACAGGAATGGCTCACCTGCTCGAGCACTTAGTCTTTAAGGGTACTCCCAAGCGACCCGGTCAAACAATAATGGACGAACTAACAGAACACGGTGCAGGTGTGAATGGATCGACATGGCTAGATCGTACCAATTATTATCAATCGCTGACAGCTAAACCTGGATATCTTGAGTGGATATTGGACTTAGAAGCTGATCGAATGATTAACTCCTTTATTGCTCAAGAAGATCTAGACTCGGAGATGTCCGTTGTTCGCAACGAGTGGGAACGAGGCGAAAATAGTCCGTTTGGGGTGCTATCCAAACGAGTTCGTTCAGTTGCTTACGACTGGCACAACTATGCCAATTCCACAATTGGAGCACGAGCGGATATTGAAAACGTACCGATTGAACGCTTGCAGGGATTCTATCGAAAGTGGTACCAGCCAGATACCACAGTATTGATTATTGCTGGCAAAATTGATATCGATGAAACACTTGATCTCGTGGTTGAAAAATTTGGTTCAATTCCACGTCCAGACAGAACGGGAGAGATGGAAATTTTTGAAAATTATTCGCATGAACCAGCTCAAGATGGCGAGAGATCAGTCGTATTAGAGCGAGTTGGAGACATACAACTAGTGTTCATGGCCCATCATATTCCATCCATTTCTTCTCCGGATCACGCAGCACTTTCCGCACTTGGGTACATACTGGGTTCGGGCGTTAATAGTAGGCTGTACAAAAATGTGGTGGAGACAAAGTTAGCGACGAGTGCCTATGCTCGCACGGAGAATTTCAAATTTCCCGGCTTATTTTGGGTCAACGCAGGAATTCCTTTAGATGGTTCTGTTGAAGACGCTGAAGCCGCACTTCTTGCTACAATCGAAGAATTGCAAGAAAACCCTCCAACTGAAGAAGAATTGAACAGGTATCAATTGGCAGTCGCAAACTCGTATAAGAACGCTGCGTCGAATGTCATCGGAATTGCAAGTGGATTGAGTGAATGGTCTGCTCGAGGTGACTGGCGGCTATACTTCATCGCGCGCGACCGGGCAGAGAAAGTCACTTTGGAGGATGTACATCGCGTCGCGCAAACGTATTTGATTTCATCAAATCGGACCAAAGGATATTTCAATCCAGTAGAAGATACGCCACCTCGCGCCATTGTTCCCTTGAATCCGAATCTGGCTGAACTAGTAGAAGGATATGAAGGAAGAGAAGCTGTAGCCGCGGGCGAAAATTTTGCCTATACACCTGCAAATATTGCCGCACGTACTGAATATCGAACAATGTCGAACGGAGCTAGAGTTGCGCTGTTGTCTAAAGAAAATCGCGGAGATACCGTGAGTATAGGTGCGACAATGCGATGGGGTTCGGAAGATTCGTTAATGCACAAAGAGTATATTGCCTCGTTTACAAGTAGTATGATGAGTCGAGGTACCGTCAACAGAACTCGTAAAGAGTTGGCTGATGAATTTACTCGCCTACGACTGGGTGGAGGCGCAAACGTAGGCCTGACGGGAGGTGGGTTCTCTGTGAGTACCGTACGGGAAAATCTTGAAGAGTCTATAGAGTTGGTCGCGGAGATTGCGCAAGAACCGGCGTTTGACGAGGAAGAGTTTGAACTGTTAAAGAAGGACACACTAACTAACTTAGAAGCGAGTCAATCAGAACCTGGAACGCTTGCTTCTATTGCGCTGTCACAACACCTGAGGCGATACCCCGAAGGGCATCCGAACTACGTCTCTTCAATTGAAGAAGATATTGAGGGTTTCTCAAAAGTTACACTCGATGAAATTAAGGCTTTCTATAACGAATATGCTGGATTGAATGCAAATTCGCTTATTACAGTCGTAGGAGACTTTGATCCCGACGAAGTCATGGCTTGGCTTGAAGATTCTTTTGGTCACTGGACTTCTGATGCACCTTACGATCGCGTGTATACAAATGCGCAGTCGCATGAAGGTGCCGTATTCGAAATAAACACTCCTGATAAGGAGAACGCTGTTGTGTACGCTTCGTACGATTTTCCATTTACCGATGAAAATCCAGACTATGAGGCTATGATTGTCGCGTTTCGAATTTTTGGGGGAGGGTTTTTAAATTCTCGAGTTGCTGTTCGAATTCGTCAAAGAGACGGACTATCTTATGGTGTTAGGGCAGGATTCGGTACCCACGCACTCGATAATCGAGGTAGTGTTTTCTTTAGTGCATCAAGTTCACCCGATAATGCTCAGAAAGTTGTTGCAGCGTTCAAAGAAGAAGTCATTCGAGCAGTTGAAGAAGGGTTCACCGAAGAAGAGGTAGCAGAAGCTGTTAATGGCATCCTCGATGGTCGGAGACGAACTCGAGCGAACGATGGTTCGATTGCAGGTATGCTTCGTCGGGGTATGTTGTACAATCGCGAGTTATCTCATGTTCAAGAAGTCGATGACAACATCGCGGCTATGACTACTGAGCAAGTGAACGAGGCCTTCCGAAAGTACGTAGCAGTCGAAAAATTTACGATTGTCACTGCTGGTGATTTTGAAGCAGCTGCGCAGAGAGCATTAGAAGCTACCGCCGAGGAAGATGTAGAACCTGCAGGTGAGTAATCTATTCGTTCTCTAAATAACGAAAAGAAAAGAGCCGTGTCCACACTGTGGCCACGGCTTTTTTTTGTTACTTTTTGAACTCTGTAATTAGAAAAGTTGCGTTAAGACTATTTCAATGTCTCGAACTCAAACTTGGGTAGGCTGTTGTTCTCCGCGAAATCAGTTTTCCAGAACAGTGATGAATTTAGTCGAAGTGGTCTTTGTTTCTAATCCCGTGAGGTGCGGAGAATATTGACACTAAACTACGCAGATTATGCGGAGATAAATAGGTATAATATCCGCATATACTGCGGAGAATATAAGTGCAATATCTATGGGAACATGAGGAATGGCCGCAATTAATATGGGATGAAAACTACCTATACAAACTGATCGCATCGATCTCGCATGAACAAGGCCGCGTTCAAGGCAAAATGGAGACTCTGGGGTTTGATTTACATAATGAAGCCCAACTCATCACCAGAACGGAAGATGTCATCAAATCTAGCGAGATTGAAGGGGTAGCCCTCGACTACGCCCAAGTTCGATCTTCGGTAGCAAGGAGACTAGGTTTAGAAGTAGGGGGTATCGTCCAGGCTAGCGAAAGAGTAGAAGGCGTAGTTGCGATGATGCTCGATGCTACCGAGAAGTACGATACGACGTTGAGTACAGAACGATTGTTCAATTGGCATTCAGTCTTATTTCCATCTCGTGTGGCGGACACGGACACAATCAACGTAGGGTGCTGGAGAGATGATCGGAACGGTCCCATGCAAGTAGTTTCAGGACCAATCGGTCAGGAAACTGTTCACTTTCAAGCGGTTCCAGCAAATCGAATTGATCAAGAAATGTCGGTGTTTCTGCAATGGTATGAAGATCCCGGGGATATACATTCTTTGTTCGTTGCTGGTCTCGCGCATCTTTGGTTTCTCACCATCCATCCATTCGAGGATGGAAACGGTCGTATTACCCGCGCCATAACCGATATGGCACTGGCCCGTTCAGAAAGATTTGTACAACGCTACTATAGCATGTCGTCACAGATATGTGCAGAAAGAAATGGTTACTACAACATCCTAGAAATCACACAGCGAGGTTCCGTTGACATCACGGGTTGGATGGATTGGTTTCTCTGTTGCTTACAGCGTTCAATAAAACAGAGCGAAGAGACTCTCAACACGGTCTTAACGAAGGCACGTTTTTGGACTCGATTCGCGCAAGAGTCGCTTAGTCCACGACAAATTAAAGTAATGAACAAGTACCTCGACGGTTTCGAAGGAAAACTCACTAGTTCAAAGTGGGCGAAGATAGCTAAATGTTCTCAAGATACGGCAACTAGGGATATACACGATCTGATCAAACGTGGGGCATTAAAAAGAGATGTAGCTGGTGGTCGTAGTACGAGTTACTCATTCGTAGAGGACTGACCATTACAAAATCGTATTTAGTCTATCAGACTTTTACGAAGATGTAATCAAGGAAGCGTTAAATTCCAATCGCTTGAGACACTGGAGAGGGAATAAAACACCCACCAGTCATGGAACCCGATGATTCCATTGCAACCAACTGTGGAACACCGAAGAGTCCAGGTGCGACACTGTTGCGTCTCACTCTCGTGTTCGAAAATTTCGCTCTCAAGTTGTTGACAGCGTCGGCGTCCATGTTGTCCATGATCGTTATTAAATCAGTCCCAGAAACATCGATTCTGGCTTGGTGCAACGCATCCGTCGTATCCATGCCAAAATCGCAAAGATAAGACAGAATTTGAAACACTGCGGGAAAAATCTGTCTTCCGCCACACGCACCTAACGCGAATTTTCTTCCATCTTGCACTTTTCCAATCACCGGGCACATGTTGCTTAGAGGTCTGCGACCGGGCGCGACGGAGTTTGGAGTATTGGGTCTCGGATCAAACCACATCATGCCGTTATTCAAGAGGATTCCAGTCTCGGGGAGCATTACAAAGGATCCAAAGACTGACATTAGCGTTTGGGTAAGAGACACCATGTTCCCGTCCCGATCTACAACGCAGAGATGTGATGTTGCCCCAACGGATGATTCTTTATTATTTCCGTCTCCTAGGTGCTTGAGTCGATATTCATAGGAATCGAGAAGAGTGTTTGCATAGATCTCATAGTCGGAAGAGTTTGGACACTTCCGGTCATTCATCGCCATTCGTTTTTCTAGTGCCGATAGGGCTTGTCCTAGTGTCGGTCCCGCTGATCGTCGCGACGGTGCAAAGACTTCGTGTCCTCGATAGTTGTGTTTCAAGGGTGTGTTGATGTAAGCTTCATATTGGTGCAAGTCTTCCAACTGAATTTTGGAACCAGCTCCTGCTAAGTCGACAGAGATTTTTTTCGCTAAATCACCAGAGTAGAATGCGTTCGGTCCTTCTCGTTGCAACACTCGCAGAGTATTAGCGAAATTTCCTAATTGGATGCGATTTGTTACCCCGGATTCATCTTCCGTCTCTGGTGGGAGACCGTCAGGCAGATACACTCGTTCTACTTCGCCGTGAAGCCGCATGGTTCGCGCACCACGCAGAATCTGCAGTTGCGTATACCAATGTGTCGGCAATCCCCATTCAGCTAGCTGACAAGCTGGTTCGATCACATCACACCAATCCCACGTACCGAAAGTTTCTAGGGCTAGTGAGACTCCTTTTAAGTACCCCGGAGTAGCGATAGCAAAAGGTCCATGGACGTTTCTGTCTTCCAAGACTTCTGGCCAATGAAACGATGATGCGCCAGTAGCATTTCCAGTCAAGGGATAGTCAGTGGGATCTGCTAGTAATGGGGCGCGCATACCGAATTCAACAACGGAAACTCTATCTTCTTTCGCATCGTAAAGAGTCATAAATCCACCTCCACCGATGCCGCTCATCCACGGTTCGACGCACCCTAGCGCTAGTCCGCTCGCGACTGCCGCATCTATTGCATTGCCACCCCGGGCGAGAACAGAAGCCCCCACCTTCGATGCGAGATAGTGTTGTGTTGCAACAACCCCGTTAGAGCCGGTAACTGCAGGTTTTCGTAGGTTCCATTGTTCTTGAAAAATTGTTGGAAAATCTAGTTTCATGGATATATTTGAAAGAACGTTTTTAAGCAAAATCAAGCTTGGCTACAATTCTAAATACTCTGAATTGCAATAGTGCTGAGAAAGCACTAACCGCACGCTTCGAGTGATGTAAATGGCTGCTACTGATTCTTCTTATTCGAGATTCTTTCCTATGAAAACTTTGACTTGCGCTGTGGTTCTTGTCTCACTCCTGATTGGAGGGATCGCACAAGCCCAATTTACATCGTCTGTCGTGTATGGTGGTACGATGCCGGAGTATCTACATCGGCTAGATTTGTTTGAGAACTATGGAAACAAGGAAAAGTTAATCGACGCTGAGAAGCAGTTAGTGAAATTTTCACATCGACACAAAGATGGAACCTTGACTGAACGAGTCTTCAAACTTGACATTGTCGGTCCGACGGAGGACATTGTCGAATTTCACGTGACCTTTCAAAGAGAAGAAGACGAAGACAACAGTAGTGTAGAAATTGACTTCGACGAAGCGGTGATCAGTTTTATTGGATTTCCACTACCTAAAAGTCATCCACTTGCAAAACGTTGGGGACACCGGTTGACATTCAACTTCGATGGAAGAGATCAAGACGTGCAGACCGGAGAACGCTCACCGGTGAGATTTTCGTTCGACCACGACACCGAGCAATTAAAAAGGATTGACATCATGTCCATCTACGAGACAGCTGAAGGATTCGTGGGTAAGATGAAACCCATGGAGCCAGAAAAGCCCTGGGACGTTAAATCAATGAGTTTAAAAAACCGTTTAAAACTAGTTGATGAATTGTTAGAGAAACACGGGATACCAGAACAACAGACCTCGGATGTGCTTGAAACAGAAGATCCCGACTATCCCCAACGCGACCCTTAGCTAATCGATCGTTCCGGCCCGTCTCCCGTTTGATGATGTGAAATGGGATACGGTGACACTTCAGTAACTCCAAACTATCGAACACCCGTTTTGAACAAGTCCTGAATTTCGGTGCAGATTTCAAGAAGACTGACAGCTTCGGTGTCAGCACTCAGAGCTACTCGAGCACTGCCCGTGTGCACCACGAAACACCTGTCTGCGTCAACGTCCTTCTTCGCGATATAAAAGCCCTTCTTTCTTCGTGCTGCGATATTTCGTTTTATCTCAATAGCCCATCGAGTTTGAAGACCTGGAAGCTGCAGTATTAAATCGATTTCAGCCCCCTTAGCCGTTCGATAAAAATTAGCTTGAGTTCCATGTGGTACTACGCTAAGAATGTTTTCTACGACGAATCCTTCCCAACTTTGTCCCACCACCGGATGTCCGTATAGTTGCATATCGGTTTGTATCCCTAGTAAGGCGTGCATCAGCCCGCTATCGCGAACATAAACTTTCGGGCTTTTTACGTATTGTTTAGAGACATTAGTGCGCAAAGGTCTAAGGACTCTTAGTAGTAATAACTGTTCCAGTAGTTCGATGTAATTACGGATTGTTGGTGAGGATACTCCCAGCGATTTAGCAAGCGAAGAGTAGTTGACAATCGATCCTTGCGAATAGGACAACATGGTCCAAAGTTGTTCGACCAATGCGGTTGGAGTCCGTTCAGAAAATACTTTTAAATCCCGTTCAAGGTATGTTTTGATGAAATCCGTGCGCCATCTAAAGCTCTTTGCATCGGGCTTCGATGTTAAACTGTCAGGAAATCCTCCACGTAGCCACAAATTGGTTAGGTCGATTCCACTCTGATGCGCTTCAACGATGTTGATGGGTTCGAGCTCCACATAGGTGATTCTGCCGGCTAAGCTTTCGCTACTTTGTCGTAGCAAGTCCATTGAAGCAGATCCCAAGATCAAATACATACCGTGGCGTAAGCCTTCAAGTCGTGCTCGGTCGATCTCTCCTCGTAATTGGGAGAATATTTCAGGAGATCGATGTATTTCATCAAGAATAACCAATTTATCTCGGTTTTGTGAGAAGAAGAAGTCTGGATCTTCCAGCACTAGGCGATCACTTTGTCGTTCGAGATCGAGGTATCTTGACGCTGTTTGTTCTGCTATTTGAACAGCGAGCGTAGTTTTACCAACCTGACGTGGGCCAATCAACGCGACACACGCTTGACTGGCTAACGAGTCGATTAGATTTTTGTATGCGAGGCGAGGTATTAACATCCTATATTCAACATCTGTTTTTAAATATAAGAGTTTATTTTAAATAAAAATTGTGTACTGCGTACGCTTCAAAGGTTTAGTTTTTTGTACTCGTTTTTACTTTGAGCACTTTGGATTATGTTTTTGCGGACACTTAGTCAAGGAGCATTACCTGTTCAATCTTGTACTATCAAACAGACGCGCCTTGACTTAACATCGATGTCGTCGATTCGTGGAGTTCGGTGCATCTTAAGTGTCTAATACATGCTTTGGTGCATCTAACGACTATAGATCTACTCTGTGTCAGACATGGCAGGTTTCTTGGATACGTTCTTTGGTCAACCCAAAATGTACAGAAATTTAGCTATATAGGCTGTGTTTTCAGATTTCTATGAGAAAATGCAATTCACGAGCGCAATCAATCACGGCGCGATGAACAACCACGCGCAAAATGCAACTCTTCAACACACGCATTTCAAAAAAGCCTTCGCTACAAGGAGGAGCTTTATGAGACCGTTTTCACGAGCTTTACTAGGGCTTGCATGTATAGCAGCTACAACTCTTCAGCCCCAGGAGAGCGACAGGAATCTAGACCTTGAAATACCCCAATGGACGACTGAGGACTTTTACGACGCTATTGACAAAGACGACGTGACATCTGTTCAAGAATATCTATCGGATACCAAGCGCGCCACAAAAGAATTTCTAAGCTATTACTTGCTCGACTATGCTCTTGAACAAGAGAGGAATCAAATTGCACAACTAATGGTCGAAGCCGGAGCTGGAGTCGATACCTTTTCAGCCGTTAAGTACGAAAACGTCCCGATACTTGAAGAGATGTTGAAACGAGGAATAGCACCAGTAGGAGCGTCGCTTGCAGCTGAACGGGGCAACACTGACCTAGTGGTCATGTTGTTGGATCATGGAGAGGGTGACTTAAACATCGAAGGAGCAGTCCAAAATGGGCACCTGGATACGGTGAAATTACTTCTTGACCATGGCGCGGAACCTGATGGGTTAGTAACAGCCGTCGCTCTCGGACATGAAGCTGTGGCACAACTTCTCTTGGACTCAGGTGCGAATCCCAACGAGTTAACTCGATTTAGTGGAGACGTTTGGCGTCAAGTCGACCTTCCATCAAAGTACACACTCGAATATCTGTCCCCACTACACTATGCTGTTCTTCACAAATCGTTAGATTTGGTGAATGCGCTGTTAAAAGCAGGAGCAGATCCCAATATATTCCCGAGTGCGAGTACATTGAATGAACATAGTTTTCACGATGACGCCTGGCCTACGGTACTTCACACTGCACAAGATCCAGAGTGGGGAGATAAGGCTATCGCGAAGGTTCTGAAGAAAAAAGGTGCAATCTTAGATATATCAATTGATGAGGATGACGCGCAATTGGAGTTGGATCTCTATAGAGCAGCCGAAGAGTGGAACTATGAAGAGGTCGCTCGGTTGTTGAAATTAGGCGCAGCACCTACCGGATTTGGAAGTTTCTACTACGAGATGTCAGAACGATACGATCCTAAAATCGTACAAGCCTTCGTTGAAGCTGGTGCTGACCCTAACGTCTTCAATTTACTTGCTGGCGGTCCTATGTACACGCCTACAGCATTAACGCTTTGGAACGGAGATATAGAGAACTTTAAGCGATTTGTTGAGGCAGGTGCTGAGATTAGTGAGCCTTTGCATGGTTGGTACATGAAACTTGCCCACAGCCCAGGACTCAGCGAGGCAAGAGAAATTCTTTGGAAGCTAGGCCATAAGCGACAGTACCAATACTATCGAGCCCCATTCAATCTCGCCCTTCTTCACGATGTCGAAGCCATGCTGGCTAAGGGAGCTCGACCCGTGGGGCTGAGAACCGCAGTAGGGAGAGGACGCGAGCTTGAAGTGAAGTTATTATTAGAAGCCGGGGCAGATCCAAACGAGCAGGATGACCGCGACAAAAATTCAATTCTTGAGGTAGCGCAGGAATCTGGTAATGAACACATCATTGGAATGTTGAAGATCGCTGGAGCTACGGAATAAATTAGGACACGTCAATAATGGCTCGGTCTCTCGTTAGTCCGAAGTCCGCCTTACTTAAATTGGAATTCAGCTCCGATTCGTAAAGGAGCGCAATTTCTCACAGATTAGAACGTTTGAAATTATTTGCGGTTCCGTCGAACATGGTCAAGCGCTCGTCGGTTTGCTCCGAATTCCAATCAAGGTCCACTTCTTGTACAACAAGAATAAAGGTGGTAGCACAATCAAAGTTAGGATCATCGCACTGATCATTCCACCAAACATTGGTGCCGCGATGCGTTGCATGATTTGAGCCCCTGAACCCGATGCCCACATAATCGGCAATAGTCCGAGAAAGACCGTCATCGTTGTCATCATGATGGGGCGGATACGTAGCATCGCACCTTCTTCAATCGCCGCTACAACGTCTTTCAATACTAATGCTCGTTGTTCAGCTCCAGCTTGTTCGCGCTTTTGGTCCATTGCAAGATTAAGGTAGGTGAGAAGGACCACCCCTAATTCCACAGCTACTCCAGCCAGAGCGATGAAGCCAACACCTACGGCGACTGAAAGGTCATACTCTAGAAGGTAGAGACAAACGATCCCACCGACTAAAGCGAACGGTACGGTTGTGACAATGAGGAAAACATCGGTAGCACGTCGGAAATTCAAGAACAACAACACGAGTACTATTCCCAACGTCAAAGGACCCATAATCATTAGACGTTGCTGTGCGCGTACGAGGTATTCATACTGTCCGGACCATTCCAACGAGTAGTTTGGAGGAAGATCGACTTGCTCTCGGACGACTTGTTGCGCTTCGGCCACGTACGAACCAAGATCGCGATCCATGATGTCTATGAATAACCAACCCGTCGGTCGAGCGTTTTCACTCTTAATCATCGGCGCGCCATCTGTAACTTCAATTGTGGCGACGTCTCCAAGTGCAACTCTTGCTCCCTTGGGAGTGGTAATAGGTAAGTTCTCTAAGCTCTCGATCGAACTTCGAACTTTTTGGGGATAACGAATGTTGATCGGATATCGTTCGAGACCTTCAACTGTAGTTGCGACATTCATGCCTCCGATTGCAGTACTCACGATATCTTGAACATCACTCACGTTGAGTCCATATCGTGCTGCGCGTAAACGATCAATATCGACACTCAGATATCGACCACCTGCAACTCGTTCCGCGAATACTGACGCAGTACCTGGTACGTCTGCTAACGCTTCTTCGATAGCGGTTCCGATAGACTGAACGACCTTCAAATCTGGACCTAAGATTTTGATCCCAACAGGTGTCTTTATTCCAGTAGCGAGCATGTCTATGCGAGTCTTAATAGGCATGACCCATGCGTTGTTTAAACCCGGAAAATTGACACGCTTGTTCAATTCATCGCGAATGTCGTCCATGGTAACTCCAGGTCGCCATTCGTCTCGAGGTTTGAGTTGTATGGATGTCTCGATCATGGTTAGTGGTGCCGGGTCGGTCGCGGTGTCAGCTCGACCGACTTTCCCGAAAACGTTCTCTACCTCCGGCACGCCACGAATGAGTTTGTCCGTTTGTTGTAGTAATTCGCGTGCTTTATCTACCGAAATTCCTGGGTGAGTCGTCGGCATGTACATTAAATCGCCTTCGTCAAGTGGTGGCATGAATTCCGTACCCAACTTGGTGATCGGCCAGAACCCGCAAGCAAGAACAAGCACGCTAACGATGATCGTCGACTTGGGGAAGCGAAGAATCACGCCCAAAACGGGGCGGTATACCCAAACCAATAGTTTGTTGAGGGGATTGCGTTGTTCGGAAAATATCTGTCCTCGTACCAAATATCCTGTTAAAACCGGTATTAAGGTAATCGCCAGGATGGCAGCAACTGCCATTGAATAAGTCTTGGTGAAAGCAAGAGGTTTGAACAACCTACCTTCCTGAGCTTCTAGCGTGAAGACGGGTAAAAAGCTCAGTGTGATGATGAGCAGGCAGAAGAAAATTGGAGGTCCGAGCTGTGTCGCGGCCTCGCGAATTGCCTTCCATCGCAGCTCGGTAGAAATTTTTGAACCCGGCGGCGCATAGTGCTCAATACGTTTATGCGCGTTTTCAACGATCACGATCGCGCCGTCGACCATTGCGCCGATCGCGATCGCGATACCTCCAAGAGACATGATGTTGGCATTAATCCCCTGTATCCGCATCACAAAGAAAGCACCTAAGATGGCGATGGGCAGGCTCAATATGATGACGAGAGAGGATCGTAGATGAAAGAGGAAGAGGGCGCAGACCAATGCGACGATCAAGAATTCTTCGATCAGAGTGTCGCGCAGATTGTGTACTGAATTTGAGATGAGTTTGGATCGATCATAGGTGGGGACGACTTCAACGCCTTCGGGTAAGCTCGGCTTAAGTTCTTCGAGTCGTTTCTTAACGTTGCTAATCGTTCTCAGAGCATTTTCGCCAGAACGCATTACGACGATACCACCAACGACCTCACCTTCGCCATCGAGTTCCGCGATACCGCGTCGCATCTGCGGGCCGATTCGAATTTCGGCAATATCTGACAAAAGAATCGGTGTACCGCGAGGATTCAATCCAATAGGAATCTGTTGAAGATCCTCCAAGCCTTCGATGTATCCGCCGGCGCGAATCATGTATTCTGCTTCTCCCATCTCAATGACTGAACCACCGGTTTCTCGATTATTCGCTCTTATTGCTTCTCGAATTTGTTTAAGCGTTAATCCATAGGTATAGAGTCTGTCGGGGTCTACAACTACTTGATACTGCCGTACCATGCCGCCGACAGTCGCAACTTCAGCAACCCCAGGTACTGTTTTGAGTTCGTATTTCAAGAACCAGTCTTGCAGACTTCTAAGTTGGCTCAGGTCTAGGTTTCCATTGTGGTCGACAAGCGCGTATTGATAAACCCAACCAACACCAGTAGCGTCTGGACCTATGGTAGGTTCAACACCTTCTGGCAATTGGTTCTTTGCTTGAATCAGATTCTCTGTGACTCGGGAGATCGCCCAATAGAGGTCAGTACCATCTTCGAAAATCACATACACGTAGGAATCGCCGAAAAAGGAATATCCGCGAACGTCAATTGCTTTCGGGACGGAAAGCATCGCGACTGAAAGCGGGTAGGTTACCTGATTCTCGACTACTTGCGGAGCTTGCCCATGATAGGTAGTCTTTACGATAACTTGCACATCGGAAAGGTCGGGGATCGCATCAATAGGGGTGCGGAATACGCTGATGACACCACCGACGATAAGAAACACCGTCGCGATCAGAATGAGTTTTCGATTGTCGATTGACCAACCGATAATGCGCGCGATCATGGAGATTTACTGTTCTTCGGAAACTTGTTGGACACCTATGATTTTGGCGCGTTCGCCGGGTTTCCGCTCGAGATCCAGAATGACTTCCTGGCCTTTCTCCAAACCATCAAACAGTGATTCTTCTGCGACGGGTAAGAACATCGTCATGGACTTCCAACCCCATTCCGGAATTCTCCCGTGTTTTATACGAAGGCGTTGGCCTTCGTGGTCGAATTCGCGTATCGTAGCGCTCACCGAAACGTTGATTGGCTTCTCAGCTTCTTTTTTCTCTTCTTCATAGCGTGCGATAGCTACTTCAATATTGGACTCTGAGTCAATAAGAAATTGTCCGGAGGTAACTATAGAGTCGCCTTCTTTTAGCCCGTCCAGTATGTGAACTCGTGCATCGACTTCCATACCTACAACTACTGGTACGGAGCGATAGATACTACTCTCAGCAGCTAGCACAACCCTGTCGGTTAAACCACCTCGAATGACTGCTTCGGATGGTATGTGAAGAACCGATTCAGATCCTTCAACCAGAATGGTCACTCTAGCGAACATATTGGGTCGTAATACCTCATTGTTGGTATCGAACATAATGCGCACTTGCAAACTTCGCGTAGTGGGATCAAGTTCGGGATAGATGTAATCCACAGACCCCTTATAGGTTCGACCAGGATTTGCTTCCAGCTCAAACTCTACCTTCTGCCCAACTTCCACAAAGCTCGACTGTCGTTCCAAAATTTCTGCAACAATCCACACCTTGTCTAGTTCGGCAATCGACATTGTGTGGGTAGCGGGAGTAACGTGTTCGCCTTCGCGAATGCCCAACATCCCGACCACGCCGTCTGATTTGGCGAAGACGCGCACCCGTTGGCTAGTCGTCTCCGATTCGTTGAGTTCTTGTATCTGTTCGGAGGAAAGACCGAGTGCTTCTAAGCGACCAGCAGCGGCCTCCAGCATGTCTTGATTGTTATTTGACTTCGCTAAGAGATATTCTTCTTGTGCATTGACAAGTTCCGGAGAATATATCTCAAACAGTACTTGACCTTCTTCAACCGGATCTCCTGTATCTTTGACACTCAGTTTTTCTATCCATCCTTCGACTCGTGTATGGATGTGGTGCAAGGCATTCTCGTCGTATTCGACGTAACCTACCGCTTGGATTTTTCGATCCAGTTTTCCTTTTTTGACGGCGGAGGTCCGAATCCCCATGTTTTGCTCGACGAGGGGATTGATCTGAACCTCGTCTTCAGATAGGTCTTCACCACCTGCGTATACAGGGACTAAATCCATACCCATTGGAGACTTACCGGGTTCATCGCGGCGGAAGTTTGGGTCCATAGGAGCGACCCAGTACAGAATTTCTTTCTCATCGGATTTCTCGCCGGTTGCTTCAGATCCTTGCATACTCTTCAACACCCAAGCAGCGGCAAAACCGATCCCAACGCCAACTACGAGCAGTGCGATTATCAAAAAAATGCGTTTCATAGATTCTCCAGACGTACTAGCTTGTCGATATCCGCCCAAGCCTTCAGTCGATTAATGGTTAATTCCAAGTGTTTGAGTTCAGCGTCAATTTGGTTTATGTAGCTCTGCACCACATCGGAGAGATTGTTGGCTTGATTCTCGTAAGATTCAAGATTAACAGTGACAAGTTCTTCCGTTTTAGGAAGGATTTGTTCTTCGTAGAGAGTAACTCTCGAACTCAGCGTGGTCCAATGCTTGAGTGCCGATTCTAGTTTGGTCTCAAGTTCTCGAAGAGTACTTGCTTGTTTGTGCAAAGTCGCACTGTGCATCTTTGATACTTGCACGACTTTTTGTCGATATTTCTCCTGTCCCCATATAGGTAAATTGAATGAAATCGATGCGGAAATCAGATCGGAACGGGACCGACCTGAAATCAGGCCACCGTCTCGATACGCATAGCTGAGATCAATCATCCATTTACGATTGAGCCCAGACTCCTCCACTCGAATTTGTGCCGCATTGGCATCAGCTTGCGCAGTCAATGCGAGCATTTTTGGGTGCTCAACGAGCGCCGGACGAAGGTCAGTTAAAGAAGGAACGGAGTTCCAACTGGGTAAAGTGGCGGACACGTTGAAGGAACGATCTTTACCGACATACTCTCGAAGAGAAATGTACGCATGGTCGCGATGTTGCTCTGCTTCAAGAATACGGTCTTCGAGTTTGAATTGCTCTAGCTCGACCTGCAAGATGTCGCTTTGGTTGCCATCGCCAGTGGAGTACAGTGTTCGCGCTAAATGCAGCAGGTCACCAAACAACCCCTTAGACTTGAGAATCAGTTCCAATCTACGTTCATGAAAGGTCGCGTCCAGCCAAGCGTGTCGTACTTCGTGCTGTATATCGAGGGCATGATTCACGCTCAAATAATCTTGCTCTCGGGCTAAATGTTCGTTTTTATCGAATAAGGCTGGTCGAAGACCACGCTGTGGAATGGACTGTCTAACGCCGATGATCGAGTGGGTCATTCCTTCAGTTCGAAAATTACCATGTTCTAACGGGTAGTTCATTAGTCCTGCTCGAAGCTGTACGTCTGGCAGCTCGGTCACCGAGGCGGCTAAATGTTCGAAAGCTTCCGCTCGAGAGAGGAATGCTTGGATATCTGGGTCGTTATCAAGCGCTAACTGTTCCGCTTCCTCGAGAGATAACTCAGGAGGCAGAAGGATCAGCGAAGGCGAAGATCCCAGTTGTACGCACGCGAAAACTGTTGTAGTGATTGCAATCGTACGTAGAAAATGGTTGTCAGCGAACGGCAATTTGAGCGATAGTACCTCAGAAATTCGGTAAAAGCATTGTAATTTATCTGACAAATGTGTGAACTAATAGTTTGATATGATTTGCTATTGAGTGGTTCAAGAAACCGCATCTCACCACCCACGGCTGTAGGAATTTTCTTACATACAGTACAAATTACGCATACAATTTTCTGCATGTCGAAGGCTAGTATTTTAATCGCTTCAGCCCACTCAGGAAGCAATGTATGAGGACGGTACTCTTCGGTCTTTTCCTGCTCGTGTTGATCTCGGGCATGACTAGTTGTCAGTCGCAAAACTCTGTTCAAATGACTGTGACTCATTTCAGACTAACAAACGAGTCTGTACAAGTGACATCGGGTGATCCAATTGAGCAATCTTTTTCGATCATGGTTAGCTATGACGTCACCGATGAGAACAGCGAAGTTTCCAAGGTCATATTGGCGCACGGTCAGTTTATTGACGGTGAACTACAGTTTTCTCAGAGCGTAACTGAACCAACTGAGGTAACAATTGAAGTGTACGAAGGCACTGAAAGAAAGAGTATTGGGACTGACACAGTCCTCAGACCTGACTCCATAATCGAATTCATCGCTATCCACCGCTTCACTACCTATGCAAACTACTACGCCGTACACCTTATTGGGAACGACCATCGTTCTTTAAACGAGAGTATGAAGTTCTCTATTGTCGGCGATTTCAACCAACTCAACAACTTTAATCCAAAGCAGATAGAAGTTACAGTCCATGCAGCTCCGTCTTTGGTAGATGGAATTGGAGATGCGATCGTCTATGGACCTATATTGGCGGTTGAAGGAGAGTTCTCGGTTCAAGGTGACCTTGATGCACCTACCCTATTTACCGTCAGAATTGCTTATGGTTCTGATTTCTTTCGATATCGTGGTCTTGAACAAGCACATGCAATATTGGAACCAGGAGTCAATTACCGCATTGTTCCGTTGGGTAATCAAGGAAAATTTGCGGTTGTCGCGGATCGAGACAGTCTGCAATCGCGACTTGTGTCCAGTTGGCAATTGGATCCAGAATTTGTAGCGTTGGTGGATACCTGGGTCGATAACCGACTCGATGCGACATGGGGAATGAACAGACAAGCCGAAGAAGTTCACGAGAACAAATTTCTCAAAAACTTCCAAGTTGCAGAACAATGTGCTCACATGGGCTTGACAGACGAGGTAAAGTCACGATTCATTGAACCTTACAAACATTCTTACGAGAAAACTGCCGACCAGATCGTGACAATGCGCGCGGACGCACTACGAAAAATTTTGCAGAGCACTCGAGATCCTGACTTAGTTCGAATGATCTTTGACTTGAGCTGGCGGCTGATTGATGACGATGAAATACGAAGCGACCGCGATATTGACGAAAAAGTCGCTATGCTACGTGCGATCGAGCAGAGAATGGATCAGGATTACGTTGACCAATACATAACACCACGAGCTACGTACTTATTGAACGAAAAGAAAATGGCAACGAGAAACAGTTCGCTTCGACCAGGGCAAGTCGCCCCGAAATTCACTCTACCAACAATTACCGGCGATGAAGTGTCTTTGACTGAAGTTTTGAGCGAAAGTGAGCTTGTGCTAGTAGATTTTTGGGCATCTTGGTGTGATCGGTGTATTGGTAGTTTTCCCGCAATGAAAAGAATGTACGCGAAGTACAAAGATCGAGGCTTCGAGATAGTCACCATCTCGATAGATGACACTATCGAATCATGGGAGGCTAATTCCAGAACGCTAGAACTCCCATGGCTTGATTTAGGAGACAGCGAAGACGGTGTAATGAATGGTGACTCTTCGCCCACCGCAGACGATTACGGTGTTCTTTGGCGGCATAACAGAATCTTCGATAGTGCCCTTAATACAGTCCACAGTGCCGGTATGTTTTTGACACCCGAGAGAATCCGAAATTTCAGCCAACGTGTACTACCCAATAGGTATCTCATTGACAAGGAAGGTTGCATCCTAACCAAACGATTTTCATATGGTCAGCTTGAAGAATTGCTTACCTCTCGATGGACTGATACAGACAATGTGAGTTCTCGCAACCACATCTTAGGGGATGCGTGAGTCGGTCGATTTGTCGCATTTCGGATCTCAGCAGGAGTATAGAACTTAAAGACTTTAACATTTATGGATAAAGAGCACATAGTACAGTCTCACAGTTACTTGGCACGGAGAGCTTGCGAAGTTCTGAGAACCCTAAAACTCAAAATCAGCAGCCACTCTGTATTAAATACTGATCAAAGAAGGAGAACCAAGTGAAAAAAGCTTTAACTACTATTGGGCTTCTCTTCCTCACATTAGTCTTGAATAGTTGTGTGTGGGAACGCTCTGTTTCACTGACCATCATTTCCTTCAGTCTCACCAACGAATCCGTCGAACAGATTCAGGGATCCCCTAAGCAACCACCTATTTCAATAACCGTCAGCTATGAAGCTATGGATGAAAACAACCAAGTTTCTAATATTTTCTTGGTAAAGGGTGAACTTGTTGATGGGGAATTGAAACTAGATCAGACAGTATCTGAACCAACTGAAGTTGTTATATCCGTTAGTGGAGGTTCTACCGATCAATCAGCAGAGACTACCGCTGTCCTCGAACCTGACTCTAAGATTGAATTTGTCACTGTTCTCAGAGTTACAACTAGGGACGTCTATTACTCAGTGCTGATAAGGGGTCGTGATGACCGTTTGATAAAAGAATTGCTCAAATCTACGATTAAGGGCAGTCGAAGCCAACTCTGAACTATGTTCCCGAATGAGTACAAGTTCAACTCGAACCAGAAATTTCGTCTGTAGACAATCGTGGAAATCTATCGAGTTTGATTCAGTATTAATGCAAGAGGGCGAATTTTCAGTTGAAGGCGACCTAGTTGAACCTACCTTGTTTTCAATAACGATCTCACAAGCCGCCTACAGGTATCTCATTGGCGCGCAATCCCTACCTGTAATTTTGGAACCGGGCGTTAATTATCGTGTTGTCCCATTGGGCAAAGAGGAAACATTTGCAGTTCTCGCTGATCGCGAGAGTTTGCACTCGCAATTAATCTCGAGTTGGCAATTGGACTGTTGTAATTCCTATTCTTCTCATACCCGGCTAACAACGACACATCAATACTTTGAACTAAAGCAAAACTTTTTGCGATGTCTCAAACAGATAGCATCGACGGAACGAAAGTTGCTTGCTTCAGGAGAGAGACGACCTTAGAGGAAAGACGTTCATGCTCACAATCAAACAAACGCAAGTAGCTAGATTTTCGTTTTTGCTCCTCTTCTGTCTTGCCAGTTTGGGTACTTTCTACCATGGCGAGAATGAGAGCGACCAAAAAGCTAAGCCAATTTCCGAAACGAACGGCGACACTTATATAGTGTTGGATGAGCAGGAGATTAGGTACAGGGTCGCATTTACTTTGATGGATAAGCAAGCGATGAGTGTTTATCGAGACGAACGACGTACTAAACTTATTGAATCATTGGCTCAATCTAAACTGACTACTGAGCATCAAGAACTCATTGCAAATGCAATCGCAAAGATCTATGTGGGTATTCCCGTAAGTTCATTCACTCATCATACAAAAGTCCTTAGCGCACACAACGAACCTGTAGAGAGTTCTAATACTTCCCACGTGAGCGTTGCTGGACACATACAACAAGATGACCTTGAATATACGAGTCGATTAGATTCCAACAGTCCATTTATGTACTTCCCCCCAGTTCCATTCGTTGCAGAAACGGGGAAGCTGCTCAAGGAATCAGATTCCTCGGTTACATTCCAGTTTGATTTCGAATTTCCGATGGATAGCGAAGACGAGGATGAAATGATGTCGGAGTTCGCCGATCAAATGAAATGGACGATTGAAATTTCCATAAGCAAAGCTAGTGAAGCACCGGAACGAATCACTATAGATCTCGCGAAACCAATTAGAAAGCGGTTCCTGTTCAAAATGACCACGATTCAAATGGATTTTCACTTCAAATACATTGACGGTTGCGACTGCTTCGCTATGAATAGGATGAATATGGAAATGAAGGGATCGGCACTATTTGTTGGAAAACTGGATGAATCGTTCGAGCTAACCTTCACGGACATAAATTGCGAACAACCAGTGCAATTCTTACTACCAGAGACAACAGACTTTAGTTTTCTGATGTTCTAGAGTGACACTCGAATTGTTCTTTGTCCAAACAAGTGCGCTGAACCATTTAGCCTATGCGTTTCTAGCTCTAGGAAGAGTACTCAATTGACACAATGAGACACTCTCGAAGGAAACAGCCAGATGATGAATGACAATCGTTGTGTTCAACGCAGCATTATTTTGATGCTTATGCTACTACCCATAGCAACAATGTCTACGCGTGCTCAAGCAAGCGAGGACATTAACCAAGGAATTAGCGCTCCCGAACTATCTGAAGAGTTTAGGCTACTAACGGAATCTGAAGCGCAATTACATCGTGCATCGTTGTACGACGAAGTCAAAGAAAATCTGAATACATCCAGACTCAAAAAGGCGCATCAAGACCTAATCGCTGAAGCATTTAGCAAGGCTATGTCGGGTGTTCCAGTAGGGTCTTTCCAAAGAACCGATGTTACAGAACAGACCGATATAGAAACGAAGGAAGAAACTGGTAAATATGTGGTGGTCGAGACTGGATTCGTCGAAGAGAAAGAGACAGGAAGGCAGACTTATTTTGCCAGTACACCGACTCCCTTTAACACGGCACACTTTCTACCAATTGATTTCAAGAGAGGACACGTATCAGCTCAGAATAAGACTGATATCACCTTTCGCTTCCGTACAAAAACAGAACTAAGTATGGCGGATGAACATCATGAACTTCTTGATGCACTGGTCGCTCAAAAGAACATTCGGTGGACTATGGATCTCACCATCGACAAAGACGATCGCACTATGAAACGCGCATCATTTTACCTCGAAAGACCGATCCGTAAGTGGTTTCTTTATCGGGTGGACACTATTCGAACAATATTTGACTTTGAGTTTATTGATGACTGTGGATGCATGGGAGTGAGTCAAGTTTTGAAGTTTCTGGCTCGGCAATTTTTGTTGGACGTATCACTTATCGTACAACTGAAACATACTCCGATGTTGAGTGCGCGGAACCAATACGTTACTTACTCCCGGAGGGACACAGTTTCGAGGCTTCTGAAGTGTGGTATTAGGTAAGCTCTAGGAATATTATTTCGTGTTAAAGCGTATACTTCATTAGGCTTGAAGTGTTTGAATTTCTCACAAATTACGTTTTTTATATTTCATTCAATTTATTGAGCTTCTTCTGACAGGAACAGAATGATTGTTGACCCAAGCGCATTGTTGCAGGACATTCAACGCGGTGAAGATTCAGCGCTAGAATTGAAACAGGTTAAAGTTACTGACACGAAAGTCATAACACCCCATCGAGACTCGCTCGCAGACGAACTTGCTGCCTTTGGTAACGCAGATGGTGGTCGATTAGTTCTCGGAGTAACTGACGGGCGAGAGCCTCAATCTCTTACTCCATCTCAACTAGATCTACTCATTCGTTTTGTGCGTGAGATTTGCCATGATTCGATAAAACCACCTCTATCGTTTAAAGTATTCAGAGTATCTGTATTCAATGCAACAAAGGGACTGATACTCCTTATAGAGATCCCCAAGAGTGTACATGTACATGAGTCTCCCGGAGGTTTTATGGTACGTTCTGGCGATACAAAACGCAGATTAGATTCCAATGAAGTACGTCGGCTAAGCTATTTAAGAGGACAGTCGGACCTAGGAAATTTCGACACTCAAATTGTCAATGGAACCGGAGTTGAGACTCTAGAAGCCGAAATCTGGCAATCTTACGTTAGCTCCCGCATTGACCTGTCTAGAGACGAATTTTTATCTCGACTAAAGTTTGTCAAAGAGGATGAAGAGGGAACGTTGCGAGCGACTGTTAGTGGAGTGTTAATGGCGACTAAATCCCCTATTCAATGGTTGCCGAACGCATGGATTCAGGCGGTGAGCTATCGCGGTAACAAACGCGACGGAAAGAACCAGATTGACGTTCTTGAGAGTACGGGACCTCTTGATCGACAAATTCGAGACACAGTACGATTCGCAGTAAAAAATCGTCGAGTAGCAGCTTACAAAGATCCGGCGCGAGTAGACGTACCTCAATTTAGTGCACGCGCAATTTTTGAAGTTATCGTCAACGCTGTTGTTCACAGAGATTATTCGATATCGGGTTCGCACATCCGGATTTTTATGTTTGATGACCGACTAGAAGTCTACTCCCCAGGCAACTTATGCAATTCGATGTCGCCTGAGGATTTAAGAATCAGTCAGTTTACTCGAAATGAGTCATTAGCAACAAGACTGGGTCAGTGTGAGGTTGGGGATGTACCAGGTGTTGGAGACCGACGGTACTTCATTGAGCGTAGAGGAGAGGGAATCGCCGTAATTGAAGATGAAACCTATGCGTTAACAGGCCAATTGCCGACCTTTGAAGTCCTCGCACAGCGTGAGTTCAGAGTGACTCTCCCTTCAGCGAGTTTGCCCATAGCGGATGGATTGGGGGTTTCTATCACGTTGATCAACGGTAAGACGAAAAAACCAATTCATGATGCGCATGTGTTAATGTTGTTCCCCAATAAGACTTGGCGAGATGCACAGACGGACATGTATGGGCGCGCCGAGTTTATTGTTCATGCACAACTACCAATGACTGTTTTTTGTGCAATGGAGGGGTTTACCGCAAACGTCGTACATGGGTATGACCCCGCAGAACCATTAATGGTCGAATTAGATCCGGTTGAAAACGGTGGATCCATGATCTTTTCCGAAAGGTCTGGTTCGTTACCTCACATCAGGGGTCGTTTAAATCCAATTTTGGACAATCTGGATCGTACGTATCTTTATGCAAACAACGTAGCTGTAAATGATGGTAAGACGCAACCTGTTCAGTTCGTATTGAATGAACCGGTACGTTTGACTGATGCATATGGAAAGCGGGCGACATTGTGGTTTCGGGAATTCATCGGAAGTTCTTGCGTATTTGACTATACATACGAGTAACTCACACTAATCAAACCAATCGGTAGTTTCCTGTTTGTATGTACTTGCGTGCTAGTGCATTTAGCCACAGTATCCTGATTTAGAGTTCGACCAATACGTGTTGTCTGATGTCGTTTTTGTACAGATGGTCGTCACACAACAAAGAGCAAGCTCTGTGTGTTTCAAAGAGTGCCGACGCGGTTTCACAAACAACTAGTTTAATTGAGAAAATCGAAAATCACACTCTTACTGGTTAAACCGTACAACCCATACCGGAGTAAACGACAGTTATTAATCGGTACAATAAAATTGTTCAATGCAAAGCATTAAATTTGCAAGGAGATTTTGGATACTGGGTTGACAATTTCGCGGTTGACCGGTTTTAGCATCTTGTTCGATTTAGTCGATTCCAACGAGATTGCAAGGAGGCAAACACTATCAGACTGACAGAAGAACTCATGCTGTTGGTGCTCGATGAACAGAGCGGATTCATCGAACTTTCAGACAGTTGGGATTTCGCATGCGTAGTCGCAGGTTCAGTGATCGCTGATTTGGCCCTAGCCTATCGGATTGATACCGACTTAGAAAAACTGCGATTAATTGATGCGTCGCCGACTGGCGACCCAATACTCGACGAAACATTGAACGAAATCGCAGCCGAAGAGCGAGTATTCAGCACTCAATACTGGATTGAGAAGAATACGCGTAGGACCGAAAGAGTTGTCGAAGATTTGCTGGAACGATTAGTTGAGAACGACATTTTGCAGTATGAAATAGGAGGTTTTTGGGAACTCTCGAGTTCAGTCGCGAGTTCTCGTTCATATGAGAGTTCCGAAGGCGCGAGTCTTCAAGAAGCAAAATCGAGGATCTTGAATGTGATCCTGAACGACGAAATTCCTACACCTCGAGATGTTCTCCTAATTTCGCTGCTACACAGTTGCCAATTCATGAAGTTACTCCTCACGGAAGAAGACTATCTTGAGAAATTAGATCGAATTGAGCTACTCGCGGGAGCGGACTTAATCGGTCAGTCCATCGCCAAGTCCATTCAACAAACTTCCCTTCTTCCTCGTCCGCGCGCGAAGATAGGAATGGCCAGCATTCCTAAAGTTAAATGGCTCGACCTGTTAAGCGAGAAAGGATTTCACCGAGGCAATCTTCCATTAGGTTTGTGCGGCGTGCACAGGAAATACGGACCTGTTATTCAGACTCCAATTAAATTTGGAAAGTCTCGTGCGATATTGATTACAGGACCGGAAGTGAATCGATGGGTCAACAAGTACGGACGTCTGTATTTACGGACTCGAGACTACATCAATGATTTCGCGGCCGTATTTGGCGCTGCTCGAGTCATGCCGGGGATGGACGGAGCGGAACACTATCGTCTACGGAAGTCGACGCGCGCAGCTTATTCCAGAAACGCGTTGGTTCAAACTTTACCCGAACTTTATCAAATAATTCGGACTACACTACCTGAATGGGACAACAACGAAGCACACGTTGCGGCGAAAAAGTTCTGTAACTACATGAGCTATCAAGTGGCCCATCTTTTCATTGGCGTCGATTGTGCGTCGTATGTAGACGATCTTTTGGCATACAAAGATCGGGCACTGACGGTGCACGTGCAAAAAGCTCTTCCCAAGTGGACGTTAAACACACCAAAGATGAAGCGAGCGAGGAAACTTGTACCGAAGCTTCTCAACTCAATTAAATCTGCTCATACCCCTGCTTTACGTGAGGGGAAACCTCAAGACATCGCTGACGCGTTTATGGAACTTCATCGCCAAGATCCGCAGTTTTTGCCAGAAACTGACCTCGCGTTTCCTTTTGCAGCAGGTCTGGTCGCTAGTCTATACATGGGTAACGCACTGGCGTTTTCCATTTACAACATGATCAAGCACCCCGATGTCTATGAACGGGTTGCAGCAGAGGGCGAAGCACTGTTTGCTAACGGCGGAGTCCCAGATGCAAAAGAATTTGAAGGAGACAAAGTTGATGTCGCTCGACGCGTATTCCTCGAATCAGAACGTCTCTATCCCGTGATACCCGTTCAGCTTCGAACGGTGATGAACCGGTGTATAGTCGCGGGAGTCGAGCTAGAACCTCGCACGCTCGTAATGATTGGACACACTGGCACCCATTACATGGAGGAATTTTTTAAGAATCCACTTGAATTCGATATTGACAGGTTTCTACCTGGACGAGAGGAGCACTTACAAGCTGGCGTATATGTTCCATACGGACTTGGAACGCACCACTGTTTGGGTCATCGCTATCTTGAACTGCAAGCCATCATCAATCTGCTCTTTTTCGCGTATCACTTTGAACTAGAGTTAGTTCCATCAAACTACAAGATGAGGATCAATCCTCTATCCAACTTGTCGCCAAGTAAGAAGATGAAGATTCGCGTCGCTAAGGTGAAGCATCCGATTCCGAAAGTTTGAGAACTCTACGAGTTCGCAACGAAGTCAGATTATTGCACGGCGCGAATAGTTAGAGCCTTCGGTTCTATCCGGACTCTGGCTTTCTCGCAAGGAAACAGTACAGCGGCGTGTATATACCCGACTTACCACCGGCGACATATGCATCAGCCTGTCTGTCAAGTAGCTCAATGACACGCCAGCTGTCCTTAGGAAACATACCAACAACCTCAGCCAGACGAACTCCGCCAGCAAGTGTGGATCGACCACCGGGAACTCTGAGCCATGAACGAAGAGAGGAGGTGAGACCCTCCATCGGCTGATACCAAGACACACTAGAAGCATTCTCCACTTCTTGATCGGCCGCTTCAACTATCTCAAATCCAACGGCTTCCAAAGCGCGGTTCACCTCTTCAAACTTGAAGAGGTCGCTCAAAGCGAGAGTGAACTTAATCTCGTCTCTGATTGCGCAGTGCTGCTCGTCTTCAAGCTCAAAAACGTTCGTTAGACACATCTCTTGACCCCAAAACAACGCTCCGGGTTTCAATACTCGAAAAATCTCTGCATAAGCACGTTCTTTATCGGGGGCGTAACAAGTTGATTCGATCGCATATCCTGCATCCAAAGAACCAGCATCAATAGAAGTCATGTCCATGAAATTGCATTTGCGATATTCAGTTAAGTGGTCGAGTCCTGTCTCAGTTGTCTTTAGTTTGGCTTTTTCTAGTTGTTGCTCATTGTTATTAATGCCAAGTACTTTTGCACCAGATTCTTTTGCAACTCTTCGCAACGGACCTCCCAACCCACACCCTACATCAATGACGTTCAGGCCTTCTCGAAGCTCTAACTTCTTGATCATGTGCCTTTGATGACGCACGATAGCCTCTTCTAAAGTCTCATCCGGTGCAATAGGAGCGAAGTGCAAGGATTCGTTCCAACCAAATTGCATCAATTCGGTAAATAGATCGTAGTATTCGCTAACGGTCTCAGTGTGATCGTACGTGTCATCCTGTGTCTTGGCTTGTTCACGTCGTTCTAGCCAGCTTTCATATCGTTTCAAACTGTCAGAAACATTTAAGTCGCCAAACGATTCGCGCAGGTTCTTGGGAAGTTTCAACAAATCAGAGGGTTTCATGGGATCGGAGTTAACTCATCAGCTAGAGCTGACATCAAAGAACTGGTGCTGCCTCAAGTCGAAAACTCGCACACTAACGAAATTCATGTATTCTTCGACAATTACGAGTCTATATCGTCGAAGTTTTCTATCAACCATTGCTTCATCTTATGCAAGTTCCGACCAAAGACAAAGTAGTGGTTTGAATCGTCAGTAACAATTTCCGCCTGAGGGATCTTTTCAATTACACGTTCTGTTTCCTTTGGATAAATGATCTCGTCCTCTGTCGAGTAGATAACTAAAACTTTATCGGGAAGGGAGTCGAGTTTCTTTCGAGTGTCATACTTATGCCGCACCACAAAACGCAAGGGGACCATGCGCAGTACACTGCGATTTGCCACGTGCGCCAACGAACGAAAAGGGCTGATGAGAATCAATCCAGCAATGTTCGAATCCACGATACGTATAGCCACGGCACTCCCGATACTATCGCCCATCAATATTACCGGACGATCGGGGAATCGATGTCGTACCATTTGAAGAGTGATCTTGGCATCGGCGAGAGCAGTTTTCTCGGACGGTCTGCCATCGCTCTTTCCGTGCCCGCGATAGTTAGGTAGTACAGCGGGAACCTTCAGTCGATCCAGCGCGTGCGTATATCCCACAGAATCTTCCTTTCTGCCGGCAAAAAAGAGGAGCACAGGACCGGGTGCAGACTCATTTACGATGTAGCCTCGAGACTTGATACCTCTTTTTTCATCAACAACAATCTCATATTCGACCGACGAACGCGCGGGCATTCTGTCTTCATCAGTGACGGGTCGGTATATGACTAGTCCTTGGATACCCCACAAGACTGCACAGACCAGTAAATAAAGTTTACCCAAGGCTCGCCCCAACTGTCTCAGTTTGCGTCCCATAGGACCTCACTTGTTGAATTGTGTGTTTTAACTATCACTTGGACTGTATGAAGTGCAGTTTGTTTTAGGATTGATTGGTGTGCACTGATTCTAAGTAAAGTAAGCATAAATTTCTCTGTTGTGTCAACGTATCGCGTTGTCGTTTCAGGCGAGCACGCGAATTAACAAATATCACGGAGTCTAAGCACTTGTTATGAGAGTAAAATACTTGATTAAAATAAACAAATCGCCTACTGGAAACGCAGTCTTGAACAAAAAAACGATGTTGGGTAAGTTTGAGTTCATGAATTGTGTACACAACCTTGAAGACGAAGTAACCTAACGTTTCTAAGCTAGACTGACGTCTTTGGGACGATTCAATTTTTGATGGACAAGCTCGCGTCGTTGATGTTAAAAGTAGTGTTGAACTTCTGATTCTTTTTGAGCGAGTTGAACTTCACGAACCACCTTACAGAAAGAACATTCAACTGAGCGTTGCGGGTGTTCTCTTACCATGTAGCAATGACTAGAACCAGACATTCTTCAATGACGATCGCATCAGTAGATTTGGTATTTAGTCTAATTCGATGTCTAGTCCCCAACGCTTAATGATTTCGATGATAAATGAACTGGATTGAAGTGGATAGGAGCTGCGATTAGGTGGAGTCTTCGTCAACACCCGTTCTTGTGACGGGTTCATCTGGCCATGTGGGCGCAAATCTTGTGCGTCGACTCATCCGGGACGGTATTAATGTACGGGTCCTGTTGCGACGCGATTTCAGAAACGAGGCTTTGGAAGGACTCGATGTGGAACGAGCTTATGGAGATATCCGAGACCTCGATTCGACACGACAAGCGATGGCCGGCTGCCAGTCAATCTATCATTGCGCGGCGAAGATATCAACGATTGACGGGAATCTGGCTCACAAGCGAGAAATCTTTGAATGCAATGTTCTCGGGACCCGTAATGTGCTTCAGGCCGCGCGGGAAACCGATGCGGGTAGGGTGGTTGTGACCGGATCCTTCAGTGCAGTTGGGTACGACCTAGACGATCCCTCTGCCCCGAGCGACGAGACTATGCAGTTCTATCCCATGGAACGAACTATGCCTTACGAACGAAGCAAGGTGCTCGTAGAACATGAATGTCTAAAGGCGGTCGCTCTCGGTCAGGATGTCGTCATCGCGACATGTTGCGCGGTAGTGGGCGGAGCGGATTATCTTCCCTCACGACTAGGCACTACGCTCTGCAAATACACCAGTGGTAAGGTCCGCGCGTACGTGGACGGGGGATTTGCATTTGTTGCCGCTCGAGACATTGTCGAAGGACATGTGTTGTGCATGCATAAGGGTCGTACCGGGCATAAATACATCTTTGCGTCAGAGTACAAAACGATATCGGATATTCTGGATTTATACGAGGAGGTGTCGGGTATACCTCGACCACGCCGTCGTATTCCTACTCCTATAATGTATGTCTTTTCTGAAGTAGCTAGCTTCTACTTGAGCCGTTTTCACCCGAACTTTCAGCAACGCTTCACTCCGGGCGCAATACGTCTACTCAAAAAGAGAAGACACGCTAGTATAGACAAGGCGAAACAGGAACTTGGGTATCAACCAACGAGCATTCGCGACGCGGTGCAGGAAGCATACGAATTTCACTACGCACGCGGCTCCATTACGAACCCCCGCGCTCAGCGCCCAGTAGTTAGCCTCGAATCAACGGATGAAATACGAACCAAGGATGGAAAACAGACTTCATGATTAACGGAAATAATCGTCCTCCACCCAAATTTGAAGAAGCTACTCGATTGCGCCAACAAGCGCGTGCCTCGGGTATGGACCCGAATTACTGGTTTGCAGTCGAGGAAGTACGTCGCATCAAACCAGGGTCCGTAGTGGAAATAGTTTTCTGGAAACACTCAATCGCACTCTTTCGGACCAAAAGCGGAGAGTTTCACGCCGTTGAGAATCGCTGTGCCCATCGCCAGATAAAGCTTTCTTTAGGTAGCGTTGAAGATTGTCGCCTAGTTTGCGCGTACCACGGCTGGGAATACGATGGTAGTGGTCGATGCGTTGAAATTCCGCATGATCGATTTGGTCGAAGCTTTCCGAAACTCACCCTGAAGACTTACCCGGTCAAGGTACGGTACGGCTTGGTTTGGTTGTTTCCGGGAGATCCCAAGCTGGCAGAACAGCAACAGATTCCGGAAATCCCCGAACTCGAAAGCCCGAAACCATGGACTTGCGTGCCTTTGGCGTACACCTGGTCGGCTCATCACTCAATGGTAATTGACAATGTCAGTGACTTTACGCACGCGCACTTGCATAGACGTTATCGACCCTTTGATGGTGCCGACTTGACGCGATGCGAAACGATTGACGACCGGGTTCACGTGGCTTACGATTCAAACGTCGGTCGTGGAAAAATTTCGGGTCGCTTTGTCGAACACGACAAGATCAACACCAGTCACATAGAACTTTGCTACGAATATCCATATCAATGGTCCAATACCGATGATTGGATCAAGCACTGGTTGTTCTTGCTCCCCATAGATGAAAGAACCACTCGATGTTTTTTCTTGTTCTACTTCAAATCCCTGAAGATTCCACTGCTGCCTCTGCGGATTCCGCGTTTTGCGATGAAATTCGTTATGAAGACTTCAAATCACTTTCTGATCGGGCCACTGCTTGATCAGGATCGATCCGCGGTCGAAGCGGAACAGATAGCATATGAGCAACATTGGGACGCGCCGCTAGTGGAACTGAATCCAGCAGTAATTGCGTTCCAGAAGCTCACTGTACAGAAGTGGCGCGATTGCCTAGAACGTGAACAGAAGACAGAACCAATCGCTCGATCCAGAGGCTAGTCATGGTGCTCACTAGCAGTTCAATGTTACAAGCGGTGTTAGCGGTCATCGGTTTCCTCGCTTTTCTCATTGTTGGATCCATACTACTTCCAGGGCGAAGAATTGAACGGGCGCAAACTGGAGGTGTTCCCCGAATCTTCAAATTGAATGGACTAGCGTTGTTTCTCACCACTGCACTCGTAGTAGGTATCTGCCAGGCGATGAGTTGGTTTTCGTTATCGTTTCTATACAACCACTTTATCGCGCTGCTCATTTGTGCAAACGTTCTTGCGTTTGCGCTCTCGGGTTGGTTATATTGGCGAGGTTCCCCTGATCCAGATGCTTCAAAGGGATTCCTGCAGGGATTTTTCTTCGGAAGAGAACTTAATCCGGGCATACTCGGAATGGACCTGAAGTTCTTCAGCTATCGCCCGTCATTGATAGCACTAGCGCTTTTCAATGTCTCGTTCGCAGTCGCGCAGTACGAGATTTACGGCGAACTGTCTCTTGCGATGATTCTTTATCAGATCTTCACCTTTGCGTACGTATTCAATTACTTTCAGTTCGAGTATGGGATGGTCCACACTTGGGACATCGTAAGCGAACGATTCGGTTGGATGTTGGTTTGGGGAAATTTTGTTCTGGTTCCGTTTTTCTATTGCGTCGCTGGCTTGATATTGGTGCACGCCGAAGGAGACTTGTCGTTGTTTTTTGCGATATTTCTTGGCGTTTTGTACGTGTTCGGTTTCTGGTTGTTCCGCGGGGCTAATGAGCAGAAACACCGCTTCAAACAGGATGAAAATACCATGATTTGGGGACGTCCAGCCGAGACTTTGGATGGACGATTACTCGTTTCGGGATTTTGGGGCATCGGTCGGCATCTCAACTACACGGGCGAGATTTGTGTTTATTTAGCATTTGTTCTCACGGTTGGCTTCGAGTCTTGGATTCCCTATTTGTTGCTAGTCTGGTTAGTAGGGTTGCTTTGGCATCGGTCGTGGCGCGACGAAAGACGATGTCGTAAGAAGTACGGCGAGCTCTGGGATCGATACGTCGAGCGCGCGCGCTTTTCGATGATTCCTTTCGTTCACTAAGACTCATCATGGTTGACCAGTTACACGAAGCAAATTTCACCGGTCAATTTGACGGTGACGAAGTTCCTGAGCTATCAGGCGGGTGGCCAATCCTTGGTCATTTAAGGGAATTTCAGAGAGACCCCGTTTCAATGCTCTTGCGCGGATGCAAGGAGCATGGCGACCTGTTTCGCTTTCGGATTGGTCCGGCCGAGTTCGTCTTATTCAGTGGGTTAGAAGCGCACGAGACATACTTCAAAGCACCGGACGATCAACTTGATGCTAACTCGGTCTATCAGTTTACCGTACCTATTTTTGGACGCGGAGTGGCCTACGACGTCGCGCCCGAAATTATGACGGAGCAACTGGGATTTCTTTTTCCTGCTCTTCGAGAATCTGCGATGCGGAGCTACGTGGCGATCATGTATGACGAGGCGCGTGTCTTTGCGGATCGGATGGGTAGTGAAGGAACGTTGGATCTGCCTGTGGCGATGAACGAACTTACGGTGAATATCGCAAGTCGATGCTTCCTAGGGGAGGAGATTCGACGCGAAGTGGATGCAGAATTCGCTGAGGCTTATCACGAACTTCAGAACGGCATCAACACTATAGGGTTCTTTTTCCCCAGAATCCCCATTCCTTCTCATCGGCGGCGTGATCAAGCTAGGAAGAAAATTACGGAAATTTTCACTCGCGTTCTGACAGATCACGAGCCAGTGGAAACGGAGTCCGAGAGCTTCATGCAGACGCTTGTGAAAGCTCGCTACAAGGATGGTCGGGAACTTACCGTCGATGAAATTACGGGCATAACGCTGACGGCACTCTTTGCCGGTCAGCACACTAGTGCAATCCTCGCAACTTGGACCGGTCTAGAGTTAGCAAGAGACGAGAAGTACCTCAATCGAATTAGACGGGAAATGGGGGAAATCTACGAAAAAGACAGTAATCTCAGTCTTGAGGGTCTCAGACAGCAGCCAGTATTGGAGAACGCCGTGCGCGAGTGCGAACGATTGCATCCACCTCTCATACTGCTCATCCGCAAAGTGATGAGACCCTTGAAGTATCGCAATATGGTCGTGCCGACAAATACGATGGCGGTTGTATCCCCCGCAGTATCGCATCGACTTGAGCACTTGTTCTCGGAATCAGGCCAGTTCCGACCTGATCGATTCACCTCGCCGACGAACGAAGACACACAAGCACTCATTGGATTTGGTGGGGGGAAGCACCGGTGCATGGGTAAGAACTTCGCCATCTTGCAAATTAAAGCAATCTGGAACGTGCTGCTAGATCGGTTTGAAATTGAGCTTGACGCGCCCTTTCCCGCACCGAACTACGGGAGTTGGGTAACTGGCCCGAAAACCCCGTGCCTGCTACGTTATCGAAAGAGATCGCAACCGACCGTTTTTCATTGATTCATTGACCGACTCCACTAATTCGAGCTACGATGTTGCCATTGTCGGTGCGGGACCCGTCGGTAGCCTTTGCGCTCTAGCACATGCTCGAAAAGGTGCCCGAGTTGCCCTGCTTGAAGCCAATCCCAAAGCTGCTGGGCGCTTAGCAGGGGAGTGGCTGCACCCTCCTGCTGTACGAATGTTGCAGGAGAATGGAATATCCTTGGATGCATGTCCGCATAGTAGCCAAGGCAATGGATTCGTGGTTTTTCCGGATGATCGTTCAGAACCAATTGTTCTTCCTTACTCAAGTGGCGCGATGGGTATGACCTGCGAACACTCTGAACTGGTATCCACGCTTCATGATGCTATGGAAGAAATTTCACAAGTTCAGTTTTATCGGGGAGCAAGAGTTCAGAACATCGAGAATGGCAGGATCACTTACTCGATTGACGGTACGCAGAATTCACTCGCAACAGATAGGGTAATTGGCGCGGACGGCCGCGCCTCCATTGTGCGCAAATCCCTTGGTCTACCACCGGAGCGCCTGACGTGTACACGAATGATTGGTGTCGTCGCAGAAGGGATTGATCTTCCCCACGAAGGGTACGGACACGTAATTCTCGGCGGTCCAGGACCCATTCTAATATTCCGCCTCGGCGATGAAACAGTTCGAATCATCGTCGACGTGCCTCTTGATCACTGGACTCCACGAGATCGTGTTGCGATGTTGACGGAGTCCTACGCCTATCTATTACCAGAATCGGTCCGTGAAGCATTTGTTCAATCACTCGAGGCCGGCGAGTTTCAAGCTGCGGGTAATGAGCTACAGCTTCGCGCTACCTATGGAACCTCGCACCGTGTGCTTATTGGAGATGCTGCAGGACACTACCATCCCTTGACCGCGATCGGGCTAACGCTTGGTTTCAGCGATGCGTTGTCTCTCGCGGCACAACCGGATTTTCGCGTATTCGCGGCCAAGCGGATAGAAGCAGTCCGAATGCCTGAACGACTTGCTCTTTGCCTTTACGAGACGTTCGCCGACCACAGGCCCGAAATCGTTGCTATCAGACAGGCAACTTACCGTCGATGGAGGTCAAGCTCCAAGGTTCGAGGTCAGACTATGAAACTTCTAGCTTGCGAAGACATGTCGCTTACTCGATTGGGACTTACTTCTTTTCGGATCGTGGTTCGGGCAATAGCGAGTACTTTACCGAAGTCCCTAAATTTAGATGCTTGGCGTCGTGCGCGTGAAGTAACAAAAGCATTGCTATCTCGAGTTGGACACTTGCTGGTCGCGATTCGGAATCTAAGACTAACTTCGAAAGCGCCCCTAGACAAGAACACTCGCCTTTGGACCAGTTGGTCCCGTTCTTTGTTGACTTCTGTACAACCTCAGAATCGCGAGTCTCGAAGGACTAACTCTACTGACTCTACGACTCCCAGCAGTACAAGAGATGCGATGCGACGAGCGACGGATCGTCTCGTGAACATGCAGAGGGCTGACGGGAGCTGGGAAGGTGAGATGGTTTGGTGTCCAATGCTCACTGCGCAGTACGTTATTTTGAGCTTCATAATGAACGAAAAGCTCGATCCTCGAAGACGACGTCTCGTTCTGCGACAGTTCGAACACACCAGATTACCAGACGGATTGTGGGGACTTCATGAGCACTCGCACCCATATCTGTTTGTTACTACGTTGGTGTATGTTGCCGTTCGTTTGCTTGGCGTCGACAAGGACGACCCACTCATTGCAAAGGCTGGACAGTTTCTTCAAACTGAAGACATACTTGGAATCCCAAGTTGGGGTAAGTTTTGGCTAGCTCTCTTGAATCTCTACGATTGGAAGGGATTGAACCCCGTGTTGCCGGAGATGTGGCGTTTGCCCAGTTGGATTCCACTACATCCATCGAACTGGTACTGCCATACGCGACTGATCTACATGGCGATGTCTGTTGTATACTCAAATCGATTTCAAGCACCGGTTACACCGTTGATCACAGCTCTCCGAACCGAGCTATTCGGGGAAGATTTCGACCGAGTCAAGTTTGCTAGGGGACGTACTCGCTTACGCAAAGAGGATGTCTTTAAGCCACCTACGATTCGGCTTCGTTTTGGCTTTTTATTGGGACGAATCTTTGAAAAAATCCACGGCAAAAGTTTCAGAGCCAAGTGCGTCCAGACTCTTGTCGAGCAGATTCGGTGGGAATTACAAAATTCGGATCATACGAGCATCTCTCCGGTCAGTGGTTTTCTCAACATTCTTGCCTTGTGGCTGCAAGATCCAGAGGACGAGAATTGTCGAAAAGCTTTAGCCCGCATCGAAGGGTGGATATGGGAGGACGATGCGAAGGGTACTCGGATAACGGGAGCCAGAAGTGCTTCTTGGGATACAGGATTCGCGCTACAGGCGTTATCGGAATTACCAGACAGTGTGGAAGTCAAGAATGCGGTCGATCTTGGTACCGATTTCTTAGCGAGTCAGCAAATACGCGAGAGTTTTGATGGATTTGAAGCCGCGCGCAGGAGCGATCCAATCGGCGGTTGGTGCTTCGCTGGCCGATGGCACGGCTGGCCCGTATCAGATTGCACCGCAGAAGCCGTACTTGGACTACTTGAAACACGACCAAGTGCTCTCAACGATGAAGCGCTCCAAGAGTCGATTGAATTCATGCTTCGAAGCCAAAACAGAGATGGAGGATTTGGGAGTTATGAAGCACGACGCTCGACGTTTGGTCTCGAGTGGCTGAATCCAGCCGAAATGTTCGGCGAATCAATGACGGAGAAATCGTTCGTCGAGTGTACGGCCTCGTGCATGGCGGCACTTGCATTGAGTAGGCAACACTTGCCGAACGACGTTGTCGAAAAAGCACAGCTTGCAATTTCTCGAGGCGAGTCGTGGCTGCGGAAATCTCAAAGAAGCGACGGTTCTTGGCGCGGGGTTTGGGGAGTGCAATTTATCTATGGAACTCTGTTCGGGATCAAAGGGCTTCGAGCCGCGGGGAGCGACCCAAGCGACCCGTCCATAAGACTCGCCTGCAGGTGGCTACTAGATCGTCAGCAAGAGGATGGTGGCTGGGGGAGCACTATAGCGGCTGTGTGAAAGGTTGCTATGTCCCCCACGACGAGAGTCAAGTGATCCAGACTGCTTGGGCACTGATTGCGCTCCTCACAGCGGGTGAGTCCAATTGGTCAGCAATTTCACGCGGCATCAAATTCTTGGTCGACAACCAGCAGCAAGATGGAACGTGGAAACGACAGGACATGGTTGGAGTCTTTTTTCGCACTGCACTGTTGGACTACGAACTGTATAGGCAGTACTTTCCTTTGCATGCGCTCAGTCTGTACGAACAACGACGTATAACCCGCAGAAATATACACACAATGTCTGAAGAACTTTCTGAGGTAACTGAAGTAGAGGGGACGATTCCCAACACCAGCATGCGAGCCGACGGTGAGTCTGTTGCTGCTACGCCGGTTTTCGCGCGTGGACCAGAAAACTTGGAGTAAAGATTCCGAGTTTACCTGCTTCGACCAGTGCATCCGCTGCACGATTTAGTAGCCGGGCAGTCTCCGAACTCCCAGCGGGAGCCATTCTTAATAGTTCCAAAGCGCTAGTGATTTTCGCAACTATCGATCTACCGACTGGCGTACGCGCAATCGAAGCGAGAGAGAAATCTCGACCTTGAAGTGCCATGTACCACGGCGTGCGTGGACTTCCTTCATCGATCGTTTGGTCCTTCGCCAGGATTATGTCAAAACCGGCATCTCGTACGGTTTCCACGTAGCTATCTTTAGTGTCTAGTTCCGGTGTTGCATTGTTGTCCTCGATCAACGTTCGAAGCTCATCGTGCTTACTGTTGGACGGGTCGAACTCTTCTGTGAAAGCCCAGTCGACGATCGCTGCTTCGGCACCAGGTTTCAGCAATCTAAAGAGTTCAAGGAATGCCAGTTTCCTGTCGGGTGCGTGACACAGCGCTTCAAACGAATACAACGCATCGAAGGTACCTTCCTCTAACGGGACATTCCTATAGTCGGCGTACAGAAAGGAGCAAGAGTCGCTCAATCCCGCGCGTTGCACTCGCTGGCTCCCAGATTGAATCTGGTGTTCGTTGAAGTTGATGCCCACAATTTTTGCGCCTGTAGTCTTAGCGATGTTGACGAGTGGCCCGCCAACCCCACAGCCAACATCTGCAACCTCCATCCCAGTACGAAGTTTGAGTAGCTTTGCAATTCCCTCTTCATGCCGTCGTTGCGACGATTGCAGACTTTCCCCAGGAAGCCGTGGGGAGAAATGAAAACTGCATCCCCAAGCAAATTCATAAAACGACGTTACCGCATCGTAGAAGCTACTAACAAGCTTGGGTTGATCGCGGAGGCGGGCATTGCTATCGCTCGGGAGTTCACCGACCTTCGGAATTCGTCGAACATTCTTAACGGCTTCTTTCATGTGGTCTTGGGTCATTTTTTACCTTGCATCGATTCAACTCACAAAAGCTACCAAATGATAGTAGTGCTTATTCACACATGAGCTCCTCAATTCTAGGTGTCCATCAAACTGAGGCAATTTCAATTGCTGACACGATGTTCGACCAAGACGAGAGTTGATGAGCCACTCACACGGCGCTCCTATCAAATTTGGAAATTACTAGAAACAGTGCGAAAAACACTTGCAATAAAAGTTTAGCGCATTTTATAGTGTAGTTTTTCGAACAAAAGAGATGAGTATGTCTAACAAATCTTCTTGGGAACTCAAGGGTGGTTCGAACAAGTCTGTCGGGGACGCTTCAGAACAAAGTCAACCGGCTGCCGAGTACATTCTTCAAACTGGGCGCAGGATTAAGCCGTTTTTTCGTTGGACGAAGATCGAGAAACGATTGATCAAATTTTTGGATGAACTATTTACGTTGACTCTGATAGGTCTCTTTTTTTGGGGCATAGCAATCATCATGGGAGGTGCAGTCTTGTTTGAAAGCACGATCTTGGGATTCCTATTTGGTTTAGCTCTCATGTTTGGTAGTGCCTGTTTGTGCCACCTGTATGCAGATAGGTGTCCGAGGAAAGAAAACGCTGAGGAGAGTTCAAAAGTACCCGAACCGATTCCGACCTATAGTTGCTCAACTGATGCTCCCAAATACATTCAAGAACAAGAACTAAGACGGTGGAAACAAAGAATGGCTGATGCGCGTGCTCGAGCACGTCGGCGAGTACCTAAGGGAACGAAACGAATGCGCCAGTTAAATGCACACATTTTCGACGTCACAGAATAAATAGAGCTTTGTTTTTAGGTATGTCACACGGTGTCGATAGACAGTAAACTCTCGATCAGAAATCCAAAACCTAATTGTTTTAGTCCACAGATGCCGAGTTTTCAAGTGGTCACATTTAGTTAAACTGTATCGTCGCAGAACGACTAGCGAAGCCAACTTTAAGTACGAACCTTTTTACTGAACAGTGTAATTACCCGACGTGCCGGTGCAATCGTCATTTGAGGCCGCAAATGACGACGACGGTGTCATAACGTTGCTGTTCTCAGATACTAGATCTCTCCGACATCACGGCGGAAAATCACATTTCCTTCTCGAACGGCAAATTTCAAAACAAACAGGCGATCAAAATGTGATCGTTTCGAGCAGGATTTTGAAGAGGTGACAATGATCTTTGTTATCACAATCTAGACATAATGATCTTGAGTAATTCTGAATATTGTTCAGTAGAATACGCTAGAAAGCGGGGATAGATAAGGATCTCATACGTTGTTCATCCCCACAAATAGACAATTAACGAAGCCGGTGACGCAATATGGACTCTGTATCAAAAAAGGTCTTCCACGTGACTGCCACTCGCGTCGATGATAGGTGGTGCGTTTGGGAATCAGACGTTAGGGGATTGTTTTTGGAAACCGATTCTTGGCTAGAAATGAAGGAATGTATTGAAGCTATTACTCCGATGGTTCTCATGGAGAATCACAAGGTGAAAGAGACCGAATTGGCTAATGTGGTAGTACGTGTCAAAATCAAAAACGACGAGAAAAAAATAAAAAAAACTTCCGGGAAAGCGACATTTGTATTTGAGCGAGAACAGGAACTCGCTCTAATGTAATTCCATGGCCGACTACTCTAGGCAAGTTAAAAAACTGTTAAAGAGTAAAGGCTGGACAAAAATACGCCAACCTCGTGGTAGTCACGAAATTTGGGGCAAAGATGGGGAGATAGTAGCCGTTCCGGCGAAACTCAAGAATAGACACACCGCCAATGGTATTTTGAAGTTGGCTGGAATACCAAAAATATAACTATTAGCCCCAATACATGGGGCATTTACTTGTCGTAGTAATTGGTACTTTTGGTGTTACTGTTAGATAGCATCTGACTTTTTCGGTAATCTGAAGGTCTTGAGCTTTTGAATCCATCCCTTCAATTGGGTCGGCAACATGAGCATCGCTGGAGTCACTATTAGAGTTAAAACTGTCGCGAAACTCAAACCAAAAAGAATGGCTTGCGACAAGGGGACCCAGTAGGCTGATACCGGACCACCGAAAATCCATTGTCTGTTAATAAAGTCGATGGAGTTGTGCGTCGCGAGGGGAAGAATACCGATAATCGTTGTACCTGTAGTAACTAGTACCGGTCTAAGTCGTTGCAGGCCGGTGAGCACGATGATCTCTCGAACATCGCGATCTGGATTATCGCGCACGCCAGCATTAAAGGTATCAATCAGAACGATGTTGTTGTTGACCACAATGCCAGCAAGCGTTAACACTCCGATTCCGCTAAGGATCACGCTAAAGGGTTGATTGGTCAAGGTAAGACCGAGGAATACTCCTGCTGTCGACAGTACGATCGCGAGCATCGTCAGTATGGGATGGTAGAAATTGTTGTAGTGTAGAACCAGCAACACGAACATCAACAGAAGGGCGAAGGAGAACGCTTTCGACAGGTACGCTTCAGACTCTTCTTGCTCTTCGTTCGTACCTCGGAAACGGATATCGACTCGACTGTCAAAATCCTGCGAGTCGATCCAAGTCTGAATTTCCCTGACCTTCGTGTCGGGAAGTACTCCCGGGACAAGCCCCGATTGAATCATATGCATGTTGTTTTGGTCGCGACGTTGTAGAGCATCAGATTTGATTCTTGGTTTACGTTCCACGAAGTGAGAAATAGGAATGCTGCCGCGATTCGTTACGACTTCAAGGTTGTCCAGGGCATCAAGACCTCGATTGTCAGCTGGAAAACGTACGCGGATGTCGAGTGCATCTTCGGAGTCGTCCGGTCGATATTCACCGAGCTTCACTCCGGTGGTCAGTAGTTGTGCGGTTAACCCGACGGTTGTAACATCGGCCCCATAAAGCGCGGCGCGAGCGCGATCTACGGAGAGTTCCCACTCGAGGGCACCAAGAGGTAACGTGTCTTCAAGATCGCGAAGACCTTCGACCTCGTTCAGCATATAGTCTTTCACTCTTTCCACCACTGGAGTCAGAGCTTCCCGATCTGGGGAAGTGAACTGTAGGGCTATCGGTTTTCCTGGAGTGAGTGCACCGGAAATAGGAACAACTTCGATAACAACCCCATTGAATCCAGATACGCGTTCTCGTATTTCTTCTAAGATCTCCGTACCAGTTCGTTCACGCTGGTCACTGGGAGTCATCTCAATGTAAAAAATCCCAATGATATCAGCACTAGACCCACCACTAAACTCAACACGAGTTCCTTCTGCTTGTCCCAGTCCCGCAGTGGAGATCATGTTGATGTTCCATAAACCCACCACTTGATTCAACTCTTCTTCAACTTCAGTCACCAGTGAATAGGATTCCTCAGGAGACAGATTTCCTTGGGCACGAACAAATATATTGGCCCATTGAGGGTCGTTCTCGTTGAAGAATATGACTCCAAGATTCCTGGAACCATGGATCGAAAAGATCACATAGACGACGATCAGTGCAACGATCACCGTACCGGTAGCGTAACGAACTGCGAATGCCAGAACCTTTGCATAAAGCGATTTGAAACCGTGCAGTAGTGAAAGATCCACGTTCCACATCAGGGCTACAGACTCTTTCGCGTCGCGTTTCCCAGGTTTATCTCCCATGAGAAAGTTTCCAAACGCAGGTGCGAACACCAGCGCGTAGAGTAGGGCACCAACCATTACCAGAAATACAGTTCGAGGTAAGTACCCCAGGAAAGCACCCGCAGTACCGGGCCAAAAGAGTAGGGGGAGAAACACCGCCAACGTGGTGGAAGTTGAGGCAATAACGGGTCGAGCCATGCGAACCGTCGCCGACGAATACGCCTGCGCGCTCCCGACGCCGTCCGCCATGCGTCGATCGGCATCCTCCGCGACGACGACCACACCGTCGATGAGCATCCCCAACCCCAAGAGCATGCCAAACATCACCATGAAGTTGAACGATTGCCCTGCAATCCAGAGGATGATCAACGCAAACAGGAATGCAATTGGGATCGCGGTCCCAACCAGAACACTACTTCGAAAACCCATAGTCGCAAGAACGACGATCATGACGAGTACAAGTGCAGTAACCATGTTTCCTTGGAGCTCGTTCACCAAGCGTTCGGCAAAAGAAGCATAGTTGGAAGAGATAAACATCCCAATGCTTGTTGGGATTTCGTCTTGAATATCTGCTACGAATGCTTCTACTTCATGTGCGGTACCGATAAGGAAGGCTTCAGGTCGACGATAAACGAACAGAGAAATAGACTGCTCGCCATTTGCATGTGAATAGCTCACGCGATCCTTGAACGTTCTGCGTACTGTCGCGATATCGCCAAGAGTAACAACTTTATCTTGGTCGGCGAAAACGGGTATGTCGATGAGATCTTCAGGGGTGTCAACAACACTGGGGATGTTGATCGACAAGCTTCCCTGTCCAGAAAGGAGGGAACCTGCGGGGATTAGGCGATTGTTGCGAGCGAGGGTGTTAATCAGTTGCTCTGCGGAGAGCTGATAGGCGTGCATCTTGGTCGCATCGATGAGGATTTCAAGAAATTCCTCGCGCGCGCCTTGCATACTGATTCGCTGTACGCTCGGTAGAGCTTCCAGCTGATCCTTAACGCGCACCGCCGTGCGATAGACAGTTTCCTCCGGCGCTCCTCTGCTCACCAGGTTCACCTGCAGGACGCGACTGACGTGACCTCCCGCCTCGGTGATGACCGGTTCATCTGTCGTGGACGGGAAGTTTTCGCGCGCTCGGTTCACGGCTTCGCGTAAATCCGATCGGGCGGTATCCATCTTTACGTGAGTATAGAACTCCACCGAGACAACACCCATATGTTCAGCACCGGTGCTACTTACTTCCTTCACACCTTCTACGGCTTTCAGTTCGATCTCCATGGGTGCGATCAATAGTCGCAACGCATCGTTCGGAGAGACTCCTTCATGGGGAATAGTCACCAAAAATGTAGGGACATCCACCTTGGGTTCGTTCTCGACTGGGATCGTGAGTCGCGCCACAACCCCGAAAACGAGAATCGTGAACATCACAAGCAGGGTGGTGCGCGTGTGGCTTATCGCAAATTCAACGATGCGTTTCATCATGAACTACTGCTGGTCTCGATCCAAAACGGGGGAGTCCCGAGTTAGTCGCGAAGTTCTACGGACACTCGTTCCCCAGCTACCACTAAACCCTGTCCAACAGTAATAATCGTAGTAACCGAAGGTAATCCAGAAACCCAAACACCATCTGAGTCTTCTCTTACGATGTCGATTTCGTGGAATGCAACTGTGTTGTTGCTATCAACCGTCTTTATTCCCAATCGCCCCTGTTCATTCATCGCCATTACCGAAGCCGGGATCTTGTGCGCCATGTGCGGCGTTGTAGGTAAATTGATCGTCGCGCTCAAGCCAGAGCTGATCGCGTAGTCCTCATTGGGGAGCTCGATCTCAATACGAAAGGTTCGCGTACTTAAATCCCCCTTTCTACTCACGAACGACAGTGTTCCCGTACGTGTTGCACCATTGGGTAGGAGGATTTCTGCTTCCTGACCGAGATTGAGTTGGTGTACGTGCTCTTCGGAAACATATGCTTGGACATACACTGGGTCCAGTACCAAGATAGTCGCACAGGGATTACCGGTTTCAATGTAGTCTCCGACATTAACGTGGACTTGGTCGACGATGCCATCTATAGGAGCTTTGATTTTGGTGTGTTGTAGTTCTAGTTCTGCTGCGAGTAATCGTTGTTTGGCGGCGCTGAGCTGGGATTTCTTGCGCGCGCTGTTTAAGCGTTGGTCAAAGCCGTCCTCGATCAAAGTGAGCGTGCTTTCGTATTCCTTCTTTAAAACGTCGACGGCATCTCTCGCAGCTTCGACTTGAGCAACTCGATCCAAGATGTCTAGTTCGCACAAGACATCGCCGGCTCTCACCTTATCGCCGATATCCACGTATCGATTAAAAATCTGGCCACGGGTGAGGGCAGGGACGGTGGATTGATTGCGATCGACGATGCGACCATAAAGAACGATGAGTTCGAATTGTTCAGAAGCCGTGCTTCGTCTACCTCGCACTGACATTGGGTCGCGTGCGGCAATCGTCTCGTCCAGCGCTTCTTTGGCTTCCGCTATGGAAGAGGGAGTCTCGATTGGGGTCTTGGTGAGAATTCCGGACAGCAGCCAGGAGACGACCAATACTACGACAACAGTTACGATCAGGATTCTGGATTTTGTCAAAACAAGACCTCGCTGCTCTCCTAGGGATGGTCGGTACTACTTTGACCGCTTATGCACCGACTTTCGCGAATCGGTACGTCTGACTTAGTGAATTTTCAATTATATGGTAGCCAGATTGAGAAAATACTACCCTCAAGAAAGCATAGAGTTTTACTGAGATTGAACGAAGGTGTATCGACAAATTTGTCGTTTGCGGAATTTCGTCGAGAGCTTACCGCACACAGACACCTCTGAATTGAGCGAAACCATTCCTACTCGACAGTTCGCCCTCAAATAATCTGGGTTGTAATCCTCTAAAACTCGAATGTATGTTGTCGTCAATTTAACAAGATAACCTGATGAAACCTACACAGTCACAAATTAGGTACCGACTGCTCACCGAATCGGGAGAATTGACAAACCGACGAAAGTCGGTTAGTGAAGTCCCGATGTGTGTGGTGGCAACTTGAACAAGGAGGATCGAAGAGTTCTTACTTCCTCAGGATTTACCAGTCGAAAATAACCATTTTTCTGGAACTAATTTTTGTCCTTCTCTCCAATTTTCTACTAACTCTACGTTGTCGATATTTCCCCAAACGTCACTTCCCGCGTGGTCAAGAATCAGTACTTGGAGGCGACCTTTCGCGTCGCCGGTCTCTTTTGCGATAGCTTTTATTATCTTCTTTACCGCGATGACGTCTTCATCATTCCAATCTAGTGCGTCTTTATATTCAGACTGTTTTCGTTGGCGTGGAAAATATGCTTGACTCGGTTGGTCGTACACAAGTACACTAGGAACCGGATGATTAGGTTCTGACAGAAAGTATCGTTGCAACGACAAAGTTACAGCTACGTGATAGCAGAGCCAATTTGCAGCACTTCCGATCTCCCACAAATAGTCTTTCCTCGTTCCTTGAATTACTTGAATCGTTAGATCATCTATCAAAAATTTGATTGGTGCTTCTGGCCACTCAGCATCCAAATTTGGAATAATCGAGGATGCATGGGACTCTATAGTACTTAAAGTCTGTTTCAAACGGCTTGCAATATCTCGCTCCGATATTGTGTCGTTCAGTTGATCAATATTGTTTTGAATTTCTTGAATATTTTGCTTCAATTCGGAATTTGTCTTAGCTTTGTCGAACAAAGCTAGTGCTTGTTCTAAACGTCCAATAAATCGATCGATTTGCTCTGACTGATAGATGTGCTGTTGGACTGCATCCGATTCTCTTTCGAATTCCGATATTTCACGACGTATTTGAGTCAATCGCGCAACTCCCTGTTCAACTTCTTGCGATAAATGAATACGTTCTTTATCCAATTTATCGGACATCGTTGGGTGAGATCGAACACGAACCTCTACACCTTCCAGTGCTCTACATAAGTCTGCGATATCTTGTCGTCCTTGAGTTGAAAGTTGAACAAGTACGTCGTTGCTTTCTTTCTCTTTGGCTTTAATCCAATCCGATAGCATCAAACGTTCTCTTTGAATTTTTATCGCACTGCCATAAGATTCGCTACTCTGGCGTAATCGTCGTATTTCATGGTACCGTTGTCGTTTCTCTGATAGTCCAGAGGCTGCTTTAGCTTCCTCAACTCTTAGTTCTTCTAATCGAGTGAGCGTTGCATCAATCGATTGGATGGTTGGCTTTGCTGACCTTGATGTCGATTTCGTAATAGCACGGAGTGAGTAAAGTATGTCCTCCCAATTCTCTGGTAGTTGTGTTTCGGCTGAATACAAACCATATTCGACGGCTTGACGCAACCATCCCGTTGCTTCGACTCGCCAGTCTTCGACTACAGATTCAATCGATCGGAGTTCTTGCTCAAGCCGTTTTAAGTGCCTTTCTTGTTGAATCAATTCATACTGAGCAGCTAAGACTTCAGTGGTCACTGCGTTTAGCACAAACGGGAAGATCGTTTTTAGTTTTTCTCGGTGTGCTGTCGTATCAGCCTTGAAAAAAAGTACGTCTGGATTCGCAACAATGTTTTGCGGTTGGAATGTGAATGCCACTAAGTCGCGGAAGCTAGGTCTTGTACGATCGGATTGGTCAAGATCAGGGAAGAAACCTATTTGAGGTAATCCCGCCAACCTGTTCAATATGGTTTTTACTGTGTCGGTGTTCGAATTGTGTTGGTCGATACGAATTGGTACCTCAACTTTTTCTCCTTCCAATACGTACATATCACTCGATTGCTTCAACGTGCCTGGCTCTTTTCTGGCAAACAATTTCTCACCTTCAAGAGTGTGAACTACGATCCCAAACCAAGCACAAGATTCGCGGATTACTCCTACTGGAATGGCGCACTTTCTTGCACCTAAGCAATAATCTACAATGGGGATCACGGCCGACTTTCCTGTCTTTGACGCTCCGGTAATTACATTCACTCTTCCGGGAGACAGTTCAACGATCCTGATTGCATCCCGAGACTTAGACCACAATATGAGCTTAGAGAGTTGAAAGTACATTACACACCTAGTCTGAGAGTCATAACAATTTCCTCTATCGAAAGACGACCACTCCATGCCCCAAATCTTTCCGAACCACGAATGAGAGATTTGATGTCTCTTGGTAGTGTTTTAGGCAGAGTGTGGGAGTTAGCCCGTAAGCTTGCTTGTCGGTAGTCTATAGTGAAAAGTTCGCTCTGTACACCGAAACCAATCGACGTAAATGTCAGTGCGCGAAGAGCAAGTACTCGATCATGAATCGCAAGTAAGTCTTCTTGTTTTTTAGCCATCTTCGACACGAAAGAAGACAAACCTGAATTACGTCGTGTCTTTAACAGGTTAGTTAGTGACACTTCATGAAAACATATCGGTAAAACAAAAAAAGCAACGTGTAGCTCCATATTTCGTCCGTCGGTCTCATCTTGATAACCTCTCGCACATTGCCAAATCATTGTTGCTGCTATAGCGGGGTTTTGAACGATTTCCACTTCAGAAATTGTTGTCGCTACCATCGTGGTTTAATGCCCATTTCCTAGAAGTGTTTCGAAATTTGGGTGCCAACCGACTTTCAATGAGTCTGCGAGATTGTTATAGCAACCAGGAACAAAGTGATCTGGGATTTCTCTACCCTCCATCTTTTCGTCGGTGGAGATACATTTGGAGTACAGAATCTGTCCTCGATCGGACGGATCGAGCTCTCTAGATTGTGCGTCGGTTTGCATTCTTGTCGTACTGTACCTTCGCACCAATTTTTGATCAAACTCCTCCAAACTGTTTTTGAAAACCAGCCCTTTCTCTGCCCAATTTGTTTTGTCAGAAGCACTCTGCATAAAGTCGCTTATAGCCCGTAATATCTCTCTTCGCGAGACATCTATGATGCCTAGTTGCTGAACAAACATTGGTTGTTCGTTAAAAGTCCGTTCGATAATTTCATCCTCAGGTGAGTCTGAGAAGGATGGTAGCATCTTCGAAAGGTTGTGTTTACTAAAAAATGCTCGAATTTCACGCTGAAAAGATCCCGCGTGTATCAGTGCAGGTTTTCCACTTCTAATTAAAGAATCTGCCTTCTGGTGAGCTAATCCGACAGCAAACCCACAACTCCAATCCAAAAGTTCATCTTGCACGGCAAGTTTGAGGATTTTGCGCAGAGGATTAATCGGATCTGAATCTGAAATATAACGAAAGTTAGATATTAGAGTGGTAACCAGTTCTCGATCTTCCTCAAGAAGCTGCGATATGTAATCTGCACATCTTGGTGGCCGCGAGTGCATTGATATAGCATCTGCTAAGTTATCAACCAAATTGGAAACATCATCGGGAGTGTTGGTGTTGCTTAGTCGATTGACCCAATAACCGGTCTTGAGGGGAGTCACGTACAACTGGAATCGTGTCTTGCTCGGATTGACGGTCCCGGACTTGATGGTGTGGAGCCAATTGGTGAAAGTTTTCCAAAGATCTTCGGACCAATCGGCAACGGGGTTCTGTGTTAGAGCACTCTTAGTCTGTTCAAGTAAGGCACTGTTGTCGCAATTTGTTACTGCGATGTCATCAAAATGTTCAATGGAAGCTATTGATTGTTCATCGCTCTCTAACAAGTGATAGCAGAGACGCACAGTCTGCAATGAATATCCGAGGTATTGTCCTGGGGCACTCGCTTTAGCGGCAGTTTGTTGCGAATCCATTTGTACTCATGTGTTGGAATTACCAAAGATTGGAGATCCGATGGAGTTGCATCGGTCGAGAATAAATTTTACTAGCAAGAGCCGATTGATACTGTGCTAACTAAATGAACCACTGATTAGTTTAAAACATCCATTGACGGAAGTGAGCAGTCTTGGCGTCAGCAACTGCACGAAATTGCAAAACTAGCGAGTATTCTGATCCGCACATGTTCTTACGTTGTGTGGCTGCTCACGTCGACAAAATTTGTCGATTATTTAACGAAAATCGAACATAACCAATTGTCGGTGAAGTATGTATTCCAATTGGTGGATCGGCACGAAATTTTTTTAATTGACCTCGTGAATAATTACACAGCGTAATATCATCAGCTACTAATTACAAAATGTGGGGAGCGAGTTTAGTGCTGCAGCGACGCGGAGATAGTCTACTACTATCAAACCGGGCAATCCAAAACTTGTCAAGCTCAAATTCAAAATCAACAATTATTAAAGAAAGCGATGTGAGTTGTTTCCACGTTGACGTTAGGCGTGTGCATCAAGTGCGGATCCGTCAACTTAATCGTAGATTCGCGTTGCTAGCTCTAAACGAGTTTTCTTAAATCAATTTACGGACATTTTGTGAAGATCGATCCATGAGTTTGTAGGTCGAGATGGAGAACTGTTAATACCACTAAACGTAGCCGTCGTCAGCTGTTCCAAAGACTCCAAGGTTTTGGTACTTATTCAAGAATGTATGAAAATTTGAGTCAGTAGAATGCGTTACCTGACAAACTCGATAGCATCTAGAGCGACGGAAATTTCTGCGATCGTATGTATTCGAGAATCGAATTTGGTTGGCAAGTCCCGCACCAACTAAAAGCTGATCCTGGATCGAAATTTAGTTCTCAATCTAACTACACACTTCATTGTGGCTGGTCACATCGAGTCTTCTGTGAAATTTCAAGCTAGAAAGCCGAAGCGCATCTAAGCACGGCAAATTTTGCCAAACATCGTTCATTACCTAAATTTGTGACTTCTCTTCAAGTGTGCTCGACTTCGAGAATGTCGATTGCAAGTTGAGAAGTCAACATATCGAGAAGGCCATTTGCATCAAGCCGATTTTGTTCAAATTTAGTTACCACCTGTGCTCGCCATTCCAAATTGCCGGGTTCGAAAAAGCCTGATCGTAACTCACGGATAATCGAAATTGCGTTCAGTGCCCAGTCTTTGAACTCGTCAACTTTCCAAATTGATACGTCGTTCAAATGAACCCGAGCCCCAGCATTAGTTTTTTTAACTGGAGTAACCAAAACAGGCTGAACTTTTGTATCTTCGTCTAGCTCGAGATTCTCACGTATCCAATTTGGATGAGAAATTACTTGTCTCGCTTTTGATACGCTTATCAAAGAATCGGAACTCGCACCTGTGTGATCTTCAAATACAATACAAACTTTTCCTGCTAGCCACCATGGATCGGGTGCGCCGTCGGTTGATTCATTTCCAGATTCAAAACCTATGAGTTTACCCAACATTTCATGTGAATTTTCAAACTGATTGGTGTCAGCTGAGTTCAGACCTTGGTTGATTTTGCGTACGAAGTTAGAGAATTGAGTATCAGAAGAGGTACCGAATTCTTCTAACAATGTTTCTAACCGCTCAACTTGTGCCAAAACGTTAGCATTTCTTTCTAACTCTAGCGCGTCGTCTATCGATTGACGTTGAGGTTGAGCAGACAGTTTAACAAGCCATGGTATGCCCGTCGCTGCATTTTTGGCTTCTACATACTCTTGTTTTGCACGGATCGCTAAATTGGAGAAACCTTTTTTCGTTGCCATCGTAGCAGCACTGCCCGCGAAGTAGTGCCAAACTGCTCGATATCCACGAAGTTGGGGATCTTCAAGACCACTCAAGACTTTGTTAGCACATTCAAGAGCCGATTCATAGTCCTCTTGCCAGAGCCGTTCTTGAAATTTGACTTCATTTTTAACAACAGCTTTTAAATGATCCAAAAGAGGAAAGATTTCTTGAGACACCGTCTCGCGATAAACCACGATTTGACCATTTGCGTATTCCCACGCTTCACCATTCTCAAGAAACGCTTGAAAATTCTCGAACATTCCATCTAAGGACATTCCAACTGACTGTTTCATGCCGAAGGAGATTTCTGCTTGTAGTTCCGGATGTAGAAATTTTTGGCGGCGAACGTCAGCTAAGTAATCTGTCAACTCTACACCGGACACGATGACCGCTGAGTAATCTTCCAAAGAACGAGTACAACGACCAATCGCTTGCAAAACGCGAACTTGTACACGCTCATTGAAGAGAACGTTTGCTCCCATACGGTTCGCCAGAAAGTACTCTTGCAGATTTGTCGCTTTAGGTAGTCCTTGTATAAACAAGAGTCGACACTCATCACTGGGAAAGTCAATTCCATCATACCGATTGGCGACGACCGCAACAGCATTCGATTCATCGACAAACTGTTGCTTAGATTCCTCAATGTCTTCAGCTTGAAAAGTCGTGAACTCAAGCGTATCTCGAATTTCTACAAGGATTTCAGCGCACAATTTGTCATTAGGGACTAAAACGAGACTTCGTCCGGCTAGACGCATTAGTCTATTGCGGAACTCTTCGAAATCTTCGTCACTGAGCGAAATTCCAGGGAACATAAAGAAGCGGCGACCGACGCCTTGTCGGTCCCAACTATTTGGTATCATGAGTCGATCGATTTTGCGACGACCCATGAGGCGTTCCAAATCTCCTCCGTTTCCTAAAGTTGCAGACATGTAGATTCGATGCGTTGGTTCCTCAAACGGTGCGTGGACCCAGGTTGGCGGCAAGAACGGACGAATCAAAATCTCCTTTGTAGAAAGATAAACATGACAGGCATGAAGATGATCACGAATCATCGTCCAAGAATACTGCAATGTTGTTTCTGCAGTAGCACTGTCGATTGTTTCAAAAATTTCCATAGCGTTATCTACCAAAAAAGGAGTGGGTACTTTTTCTACCCACCTGTGGTCCAAATCTCTACTAGTACAACGTCCCATAAGACGTGCGAAATCACGAGACGTTAAACACGAACGGAATATCTCACATAGAGCTTCGTGCAGAGCAGCGTGTTCCCCGACCCGTGAAACACGTACTGACCAAAACTCAGCTACATAGCTTTCAGCCGTGTGCACATCATCCAATATCAGCACATCTGCGTTGTTGAAATACGAATTGACGTTGAATAGACTACTGTAGGTGGTTACTGCTATTCGATCAGCACTTTGGTACCCGACTTTTGCCTCGGGGTCGTAGTCTCGAATTTTGCCAGTGAAGTTGTAAACCGATAGTCCGTACTTACTTTGGGCATGTTCCACAGTTTGGTGGACTAGTTGGCGAGTAGGACAGAGATACACTACTCTCTCTTTGTTTTTTCTTCGACGCCATTCTCCAATTAAGAGCCCTACAAGTGTCTTTCCGCTCCCTGTTGGTAGTTGCAAAGCTACATCGGGAGAATCTACCAAAGCTGACGAAACATACGAATGCATGATTTCTTTTTGGTGGGGCATTACATCTGGGATTTTTCGACGCGGTAATTGACGGAACATTTCCTCTGGACTATGGGGTGCTGAAGAGTGCGGTTGGAGTTCTTTAAATACCATAAGTTTTAGATTCAGAATTCACACTAGTTGATTTAGATATGAGGTGTTATATGGAAACTGATTCGACGTAATGAACATGTTGTAGCTGAGTAATGCGCTAAACGGCAAGGGAAATTTGGAACACAATAGGTACTAAGTGTTTCAAGTCAATCTTGACTTTTCTAAATACATCACTACATATATCGCAACTGCACGAGCTTAACAACTCATTAAATACCGATTTTCGTGGTCTGCCACAATTACGACCTGATATTTTGAATAGGGGTGGTTGATTGCGCTTGACGATTAACGATTCGAGTAACGCTAGCCCGTTAAAGTTTCGATAGTGTCTCACTAGGGAACAAGACAGAGTTAAATGCGAACGATTCAAAGGAGATGAGCAATATGAAAAAAGACTCCACGGATGATTTGATCGACCAGAATAAACGACTAGAACGAGAATTAGCGCTTGTTCTTCATGATTGGGACAAGATGGCAGCGAAATTTCGTTCGTTGTTGAGTTACGGCGAAAAGTTTTTCAATCCACTGCATGAAGGTGGATGGAACTATCTTTCACTAGATCGTTTTCCGGAACCAAGAGACATCCTTGAACTATTTTCCGAATTTCATAGGTTGTTCGATGAGCGGCGAAAAGTTTTGAATGAGTTAGGGAGACGAGATGTCCGTCCTAAGACTAACCCAGCGTGGGAGGCTCTCATTAAAAAGTTTGAAAATTAACTCCTCTGACGTAATTAAGCGTAGTCTAGAAGTGGTTCGAATCAACAACGCCCATCAACTGAGTTGCGCAACACGTTGCGCCTGATTTTGAAATAAGGAATTTGACGCTATGAAACTCACTCATGCCAGAATAAGAAACTTTCGGTGTATTCTTGACACAAAGAAATTTTCCATAAACAAATTGTGTTGCTTGGTTGGGAAAAACGAAGCTGGTAAGACGGCAGCTCTTACGGCACTGCAATCGGTTCTTCCTTTTGGAACTCCACAGACGAACTTCGACAAAACTGAGGACTATCCCAGGCGACATCTTTCACAATATTCAGCCCGATATCCGGACGGAAGAGCTCCGGTTGTAGATACCTGGTGGAAACTAAATAAAGACGCGTACAAACTACTCTGCGAGGAAATTGGAAAGGAAGCGATCAAATCGAAGAAATTCAAAATTTCTAGGAGTTACGATGAACCGGAGACTATTTGGAGACTAAAAATCGACGAATCTCTTGCCCTGAAACATATATTTTCGAAGTACAAACTAAATGCCTCAGAGTCTCAAATTCTCGCAAAATGCTCTTGCGTGGAAGAGACTCTGAATGTGATTAGAAAAAGAAAAGTAGCAACACCAAAGTTAGCGGCAATTGCGGATTATTTAGGAGGATGTACCCACAACTTACTTCATAGTAAAGCGATTGACATTCTCAAACCGTTGATACCAACATTTTTCTACACTTCTCACTATGATCGCATGAGTGGTCAAATCTCCGTGGGACAAATTGAACGAGATCAATCCGAGGGCAAAGTTTCTCCAGGAGACAAGATTTTTTTAAATTTTCTCGAGTTGGCTGGGACATCTTTGAAGGATTTGCGGGATGCATCTAAATTTGAGGATCTGAGCGCAAAATGTGAAGCTGCGTCTTCGGAGATAACGGACACAATTTTCGAATATTGGTCGCAAAATGACAATCTTGAAGTCAAAGTCAATTTAAGCGTAGGACTTTCCAAAGACCCAATACCTTTTAATACAGGCACTGTTGCTCGATCTAGAGTCTATAACCGATTACACAAAGCAAGCGTGCCGTTTTCGGAACGCAGTGCAGGATTCGTTTGGTTTTTTTCGTTCCTCGTGCAGTTTGCCACGATGAAACGCGAGACAAAAAACGTGATTATCTTGTTAGATGAACCAGGTCTGACGCTCCATGGAAAAGCACAGGCAGACTTACTTCGATACATAGAAAATGAACTATTGCCACATCACCAAGTGGTATATTCAACTCATTCTCCTTTCATGGTCCCACCTAACAGGTTGACCGATTGTCGCGTTGTAGAAGATGTAATCAAGAGCAAAGACAAAACTCGACAGATTTCGATCGGAACAAAAATCAAAGATGATGTACTCACTACCGACAAAGACACACTGTTTCCATTACAGGGTGCTTTGGGTTATTCTGTCGCTCAATCCTTATTCGTTGGCGAAAACATTTTATTGGTTGAAGGACCATCGGATATTTTGTATTTACAAGCATTTTCCAACGAGATTGAAAAACGCGGTGGAACACCGCTAGATCCCAATTGGGTACTTTGTCCTGCTGGTAGTATCGACAATCTTTACCCGTTCGTATCGTTGTTTTCTGGCAACATGTTGAATGTTGCTGTTATGTCTGACCAAGCAAAAGGTGATAAACGAAAGATAGAAAAAATTCGACGGTCTGAAATTCTTGCTACCGAGAACGTTCATACTATTGCGGACCTATTGAAGAAGGACGAAGCAGATATTGAGGATTTGTTCCCTCCACAGCTGTACTGCAGTCTAGTCAATGAAGCTTATGGTTTAGGAGGTGATTTGATGGTAACTCCTCAAAAACTTGAGGTATGTGGGGCTCAAACCGTAAGACAAGTAAAGCAAATGGAGGCGTATTTTCGTACCTTACCTGACAAAATCGAATTTTATAACCACTATCGTCCCGCGTATTGGTTGCACTCCAACCATCAATTTCTTTCGTCGGAAGATGCGTCGATCACAGAGTTGCTCGACCGTGCAAACACAATATTTGAAGTCTACAACAAGATATTGGCGAATGGAACTAAAAACAACAATTGATAATTTGTAGATTTTGACTACGAAACCATTTTCTTATGAATTCTCAGTGGTGGCATCGACTTCAGAATCTCGCGCGTCTTAATTCCAACTGTGATCGATTTCTTCAGAAGCTTCAAAGGGTAAGTTGGATCATTCATAGTCTCGATTGCGAAATCATTTGCGTCGTTTACGATACCGCTATCTTTGTGCGTACTAACTCGTTGTCGGTCCATGACCCATTCGATAAGACTTTTTCCATTTACTTTGAATTCATAGGCTTCTTCTGGGATCCCAGAGACTCTGAGATACGAGTTGTACTGAATAGTTGATTTGTCTTCTCTCTCAAAAAACTTCATTTTCTCAACTCGATATCGGGTCTGGTCTGATAAATCAATGAGTAAGGAGTCGTCGATCCAAGTTTCTGTAATTGAATGTTCTTCAACCTCGTCATACCGAATATGCAGTTTCGCTAACTGTTCGCCAGCTTCGGCAAAAAGGACAAAATCGTCTAGATTGGCTACTATGGGAATTCGCGGTAGCTCCTTTTGCAGATCAGCGGAAAAACGTTCAAGATATTCAGTAGATTGAAGTACTCCGTAAACGTAATAAAAGATCTGTTCCGACGTTGGTGAAAACTCACCGTATATCGATGAAAACACTGTTGGACTAAGGTTTATTTGTGGTGATCCATCATTGGTCTCGAACACGTTGTCCCATATAGACTTATGTGATTTAGGAACAAAAAACTCGGGGCTCAGTCGACAACCTGCTGACAACAAGTTGTAGTCTGAAGCTCTGTCGGTTATCCAATTACTCGGTTCTTTCGCACCGATTCCCGTTGTACAAATTGAACGGACATTTATACAGGGACTAGTAAAAATTTGGTTTAGACGATAAACCTCATTATTCAAACCAGCGTCAAAATAACACCATATCTTTGTTAACGGTCTGTACTCGAACAGAAACAACCGAGCGGGTTTGAAATTTAAACCCTGACCAGACGATAGAGTCTTCAAAATGTCGCGCCCCCAAGCAATTTTTTTTCGATCCATCTGAACGAAATCTTTAGGTGCTCTCCCACCGCCGAACTTTTTCCATCTCTGAGTCTCTTCATTGAAAAAATCTAACGTTCGACGGACGTTTTCTTGAAGTCTTCGCTTGCTAAAGTTGTAGACCCACGCATCTCTCGCTGAACCGAGACCCAGACTGCTGTTTCTAAAAATACTATGACCATCTATCTTCTTTGTGGCTACTAAAGGAACAAATTTCTTAAATATTTCACTACGTTGTTCGATCCAATCATAGTTCGAATTAGGTTGAATCGTTCTGGTTGGCGTATTGGCAATACTCTGGAACTCTCTGAGACTTTCAAATTTTTGCTTCCGTTTCAGATAGTCCCCGATATCGTGATACTGGATATTGCCAGGTGCATGGACGTTCGCGTCTTTCACTAGAAACGTGATTGTGATAGCGGAGCGACTGGCTTGACCAAAAATTTTATCTCCTTCTTTTCGCCACTTTTCGCCACTTAAGCGAGCATTTCCTCGAAGATTCACGACATAAATGTTTGTAAATTCTTTCTCGAAGCATGCCCTAATTCCTGCCGCAGCGTTTCCGTCTAACCATTTTGCGCTCGTAACGAATCCTATTACCCCTTGTGTTCCAAGCCGATCAGATGCCCAACGAAAAGCTCGAACATAGCTATCGTACAAGCTATTAGTCAGAGTTGCACTCGATGCTTCTACATATGTACTAGCAATTCTTGCGTCCAATGTAGCGTAGCGTACGTTTTGAGCATTGTCGCTCTGCGATTTTTGTCCCATAGAATAGGGGGGATTACCAAATACTACGGTTAGAGGTAATTCTTGTTGAAATTCAATTCTGTCGTGATTGAAAGGAAAGATCCCGCGCAGTTGATTCTCCTGTTCGGAACTTTGAAAGGTGTCTTGAAACACAATCCTTTCATATGGTTCGTACTTGCCGTTTTCTTCACTCCGAACATCGTGATAGACGGCCTCGATATTGATCCCGGCTACGTAGTAAGCGAGCAAAACGATCTCATTTGCATGAATTTCCTTCTCATATTTCCTTCGTAAATCTTCCGGTCTAATGATGCCGGACTGAAGTAGTCGAGTAATGAACGTACCGGTCCCCACAAAGGGATCTATGATGTGCACATCCTTGTCGCTCATACTTGTTTGAAAGTGCTTGTTTAAAAGATGTTCGATCGAATGAATCACATAGTCGACGATCTCAACTGGGGTAAATGCAATTCCTAGCATTTCAGTCGTACGTGGAAATGCTTTCCGGAAGAACTTGTCGTAGAGTTCGCGCACCAATTGTTGTTTTGCACCTGCTGTTTTTGTACCTTTGATGCGCCACTTCACCTCGTCATAGAAACTCTGTAATGACTCGGTTTCTTTCTCAAGATTGCGTTTGTCCAAATCGTTGAGCACTTTCTCCATCGCTATGGAAACCGAGTTTTGTTTGATAAACTCGTGCCCTTCAAACAGCGCGTTAAATACTGGTCGGGTAATAATGTGTTGTGCTAACAGTTCTATTGCTTGTTCTTGGGAAACTGAAGGATTTAGGTCATCTTGTAGCTCGGCTAGAAAGTCATGAAAAACAGCTTGACAGTGTTCATCAGTTTCTAATGCTGTGCGAATCCTCGTGATCTGAGTTTGCGCGATTTTTCCAACATCGTGTGCCCAATCTGCCCAATAGGACATGCGCCCGACTTTGCGAACGATTTGTGCAAAAACCGCCGATGAGAACTCCTGCACCATGGCATCCTGCAAGTCAAAGGGTAACTCATCTTGGTCATCTCCATTCTTTTTTCCATTTCCAGTTCCGGTTTCGCCTCCAGTTCCTGTCTGCTGGCGTAGCATACCGCTTGCCGTCTCTGGTAAACCAATAAAGATTCGTCCAGAATCTTCTCCCTCAAGTTGTAGCCGGTTAATCTCGGCTTCAAGTCTTTCATCGTGTGAACGTAATGCGTTCAATATTTGCCAGACGGTGTCGTAGGTTTTGTTATCCTTTAATGACTCCACTGGATTTTTACCAGCAGGGATCGCAACGGGAAGTACGACATACCCATACTTCTTACCAGGTGCGCGTCGCATTACGCGACCTACGGCTTGTACGACATCAATTTGACTCTTTCGCGGATGGAAGAATACGATCGCGTCTAGAGAAGGAACATCAACTCCTTCTCCTAAACATCGAACGTTGCTTAATATTCGTAGCTCACTTTTATTTGGTTCGTCACCGAGCCAAGATAATCGACTGTTTCTCTCATGCGCACCGGCGGTACCATCTATGTGCTTGGTGGAACAGTCAAAATTCAGCTGACCATTCTGAGAGTTCGGATCGTTGTGTACGAGTTCTTGCACAATGCGGTTAAATTCTCTGCTAATAATTTCAGAATTCTTAATAGTGTTACAGAATGCGAGTGCTCTTCTAGATGGCTCGGCATCGCCTATAAACTCTTCCGAACGATCCGGACCGTGATCTTTCATCAAGGCTTTGTAGCAACCAACGACCTTTGTTGCGTCGTCGAGTTTAATATCGCTATCGTCGGACTCCAAGATATTTTGGAGAGCATTGC
>WTGV01000046.1 GCA_011525295.1 Pseudomonadales bacterium
TCGATTTCTCCTTTAAATTATCTTAATGACTGTCCCTTTAAACCTACGCAAACCCCTGGGCTAGAAGTTTTTCACCTAGCGTGGAGGTTGAAGAAGTAAGAAGTATCAATATAGCAAAAACATGCCAGTATGGTACCAAAACATTTGCTCTGTGAGTCTTCATGGACGTTTCTCCAATTGTAGTTTAAATTGCTGTAGTCAGAATCAATCTACTACATTCGTTCAAAGTATTATAGGGTAGTGTCTTGCTATGGTAAATAGTTGGAATATTCTAAATAGAGAGTCTTCGTAGCTTTTGATCATGCTGCGAGACGCTCTCCGTTGGTTCTATCCAGTTGTTCTTCGAGTTTCTTTTGGGCGGCTTTCGCCCATCCCTGCCATTGCGGAATGATGATGGTGCGACCTTGTTCATAGACCTCGGCTGGAGTCCACGGATCCGCCTTTTCCGCCGGGCGTAATGCCCAATGCGGCCGCACCTGGTTGTAGCGTTGGCGAAATTCTTCCAGACTCTGTCGAGCATGATTGGGATGCTCATAGATACGAAAGTACACTTCTTCCTTTTTTAAGGTCCCATGAAAGCGCTCTAGTAATCCCAGCTGTTGCGGGGTCCGGTACTGGATGCGCACATGTCGAAATCGATGCCGCAAAACGTCCTGAAATCGCCTTGCCAGAAAGCACGAGCCATTGTCCGTCACCAGGATCGGTGCGTGTTGCAGTGGACCATGCAACCGCGCCGATTCCTGAATCGCGAGTTCGAGAGCTTGAGACACTGCGGTCGCATTCTGAAACGGTGTCAAGAAACACGTCAAAAGATAGCGCGAGTAGTAATCAATGACAGACACAATGTACCACCAGCGTCCTTGTGGCAAATGCAGGTAAGTGACGTCCATTTGCCAGAGTTCATTGGGCTTCGTGGGTAACAACTCAAACAGTTGCCGACTCTGATGCAACTCGGCCTGGTGTCGTTCACGTCGTTGCAGCAACCCAAGATCGCGCATGATCCGATAGGTTAAGCGATCGCTGAACACCGCACCGAATTCCCGTCGGGCCAAGACCGCCAGGCGCTTGTAGCCCCTGTACCATTACGTGTAACTTGTCGAAAGACGAGGAAATGCAATTCGGTGTGCGGCCGTGAGCAACCGTTGTAGCCCCTGTGACTATTGATCGCGTTGTGCGACCTCGCGTTCCAAGCGACGATGCTCGGAATCCGAGCTTTTCCGACCGTCCAAACCCGAAAATCCAGCTTTCAAAAAGGCATCACGCCATTGATACAACGTCGGCTCCGAGATCCCGGCTTCGCGGGCTAACTCTCCGGCCGTGGCTTCCTTACGCAGGAGCCGCAAGACGAGCTCGCCTCGCTCCGTTGCACTCAGTACAATTCGCTTGCTCATAGTTTTCACCCCTTGATGATTCTATAGTAAATATGGTGTAATTTATTCCCATATTTAGCGAGCAAGACACTCAAAACATTCACAGGAACTAGAAGTAAGTCACGATATAGTAGATGTCGAAATTTGTCTGGAGGAGGCGGTCACTGAATGAGATTTCAAAATCTAGACTGTATCTAATCGCGAGGACGCCAAAGACTTGGTATGTAAGTCCCTTTTCCTTCGCTCAATTCACAAAAATTCCGGGCTACGTTTAATCGATTCTGATAGGCTCCAGCAGAGCTGTTTTCTATGAGTTTACTTAAACGCAGAGAGTCAGCAAGCCCGAAGATACAAGCAGCGGAATCACTGTTTTTTTAAGGTGGTGGCCACAGCTAGCAAGAGAGTTATCAACTCAGTTGCCAAGCCAGTTAGTTCAAAACTCTTTCGACTACGGTGAAACTCCTGCTTACGTAAAATTCCATTTTCTTAAATTCAGTCATACATCAGCTGATCAGAAGGATGTTTTGATCAGTTTCTTGTGCACAAAAAACACATGAGCCCTCACGAGTCTGGGTTATGTCCCGACATGAAACCGGACACTACCGTACATATTGAAGAAACCTTTGGCATCGACAAAGATGTCGAGGTTCCAGCTTTCAGTGAACGTACCGATTACGTACCTGATCTAGACGAAAATTATCACTTTGATCATGACACCACACTAGCTATTCTTGCGGGGTTTGCACACAACCGCAGAGTCATGATCCAAGGCTACCACGGTACCGGAAAATCCACACACATTGAACAAGTAGCCGCGCGTCTGAACTGGCCTTGCGTGCGTGTGAATCTAGATAGTCACATTAGTCGAATTGACCTTGTTGGAAAAGATGCAATTGTCGTAGAAAATGGTTTACAAATCACGACATTCAAAGAAGGCCTACTACCTTGGGCACTTCAACACCCCACTTGCTTGGTTTTTGACGAATACGATGCCGGACGACCTGATGTAATGTTTGTTATTCAGCGCGTGCTGGAAGTCGAAGGGAAACTGACCCTACTCGATCAAAATCGCGTGATCACGCCAAATCCTTGGTTCCGTTTGTTCTCGACTACTAATACTGTTGGTCTAGGCGATACCACAGGCATGTACCACGGTACTCAACAGATTAACCACGGTCAAATGGACCGCTGGAATATTGTGGCAACTTTAAACTATTTGACTCACGAAGTGGAAGTCGACATAGTCTACCGCAAGGCACGTTCGTGGCAAAAACGACCTGACGGACAACGAGTACTTGCAAACATGGTAAATGTTGCCGACCTCACACGTAAGGGCTTTATGAATGGCGATGTCTCAGTCGTCATGTCGCCGCGAACTGTGCTCACTTGGGCAGAAAACACAGAGATATTTGATGATTTGGGATTCGCATTTCGGGTCACCTTCTTAAACAAATGTGATGAACTCGAGCGCCCAACGATCGCCGAATACTATCAACGGTGCATGGGGGAAGATCTCGGCGACGCGAGTGCCGAAATTACGCTACGTACTTAGAGAACAATGCATGCTCGAGTCGCTCTGCTGAGCCATAATACCGGATTGCGGTATGGCTAGTTCCCTTTCCGATAGTCCGATTGAATCGTTCAAACGAGCGATGACAGCTACCATCCGTGCCCTTGCGGAAAACGACAATCTAGAAGTTGCCTTTTGTAAAGAGAATCCTGAATTACAAGGTGAAACGGTACGCGTCGTATCTCCTGAACTTGGGTGTTCAGCAGAAGAACTCGATGCGATTCGTGGAATCGGCGACGAGCTAGCGCTTCGTGTTCGATTTCATGACGTCCAAGTACATACTCGACACTGCCCGGCTGCGGGACCCGCTCGAGAGTTGTTTCAATGGGTCGAAGATGCCAGAGTCAGTTCGCTCGGCGCGCTACGTATGGAAGGTGTGGCTCAAAATCTTGACGCTTCATTGGATCAGATATGTCGACAAGCCAACTTTGATCGAATCACTGCGGCAACTGACGCGCCTCTGGGGGTTGCGGTTGGGTTGATCGTGCGAGAACAGCTTACCGGTCGCGAGCTCCCTCCAGCCGCGGAAAACGTCGCGCGCTTTTGGCGGGAATACGTGCACCAACAAGCAGGAGACGCTATTGAAGCATTGTCTCCATGTATCCGTGATCAAGTAACGTTTGCCGAACGTTGCCGCGAAATTCTTAAGGACTTGGGCTTAGCTACGGAACAGGAGCAGCAGCTGGATACATCGGAGTCCGATCAACAAACCGACACCGAATCGGAGCAAGAAGACGAACAAGACACTTCAGTCGACGAGTTTATCGCCACCGACAACGAAGAAGGAAGTGATGAAGTAGACGCAAGTTCCGCTCAAGTAGAAACAAGTATCGATGCAGAGGAGTACGAAGACCAAAGTGATGCCGAAACAGATGATCTACCACAAACAAACATTGACAAAGCTGGCAACATTAGCCGCGACTTTCAGTACTATCCTTTTACCACGAAGTATGATGAAATAGTGAACGCGGCAGATCTGTGCGACTCGGATGAGAGAACCAAACTTCGAGCCACTTTGGACTCTCAACTAGTTCCATTAAAACAAGCTACTGCTAAGTTAGCAAACCGATTGCAACGTCGATTACTAGCAAAGCAAAATCGCACGTGGGAATACGATCTTGACGAGGGGACTCTTGATGCATCAAGACTCGAACAAGTAATCGTTGACCCCATGAATCCATTGGCGTTTAAGCGCGAGAAGGAAATGCAATTCCGCGACACTATCGTATCAATGCTTATCGACAGTTCCGGGTCGATGCGAGGACGATCAATAGTGACTGCCGCGATCTGTGGCGATATCTTGGGAAGTACCTTAGAGCGATGCGGTGTTAGTGTGGAAATATTGGGTTTTACGACGAGCGCGTGGCGAGGTGGGCTGTCTCGGGAAGATTGGATCAATGCAGAAAAGCCTGAAAACCCAGGACGATTAAACGACGTCAGACACATTATTTTCAAAGCTGCCGATATGCCTTGGAGACGTTGCCGAAACAATATGGGCGTCATGATGCGCGAAGAACTTCTCAAAGAGAATATCGATGGTGAAGCGCTCATCTGGGCACACAACCGGCTGACGAGCAGACCGGAGCAACGTAAGGTTCTCATGGTTATTTCGGACGGATTGCCGGTCGACAATTCCACGCTGCTTGCGAATCCCAGCAACTATTTGGAACAACACTTGAAGTATGCTATCGACATGATTGAAAACCACTCCCTTGTCGAACTTATCGCCATTGGTATAGGACACGACGTAACCAATCATTACAGTCGCGCAGTCACTATTAATGAACCAGAACAACTTGCCGGTGCGATGATTGACCAACTCGCTTCTTTGTTTGATGTTCCGCAATAACGCATCACTCGTTTTGAGGTCCTTTCAAAAGCTCCTGATATTTCTAGGGTACCTCTGCGTACTCACACCGTACGCGCATGCTGAGACCACCTCAATTGCATTTGCTTCTTGCATAAACGATGAAGAGCCAGATCATCCGATTTGGGAGGAATTGCTGAAAGCCAATCCAGATGTCACAATATTCATGGGCGACAACGTATATCTAGACTTGTCACGGATGAAAGAGGACACAATGAAGGAAGAGTTCAACGCAAACTATACCAGACTCGGGGAAATCCCTCAGTTTAAAGCGTTACGCAGATCCAGTCGAATCTTGGCTATCTGGGACGATAACGATTACGGACAGCGCGATGGCGATGGCAGTTTCGAACACAAAGAATTTTCAAAGCAAAAATTTATTGAGTTCTGGGACATTGAACCCAGTAGTGAACGCGCACAACGCGAGGGCAATTACGATTCTGTTTGGATCGGAGAGGGAGAGCAAAGAATCCACGTGATTTTGTCTGACACTCGGTATTTCCGGTCTTCCTGGAAACGCGACGCAAGCGCGACCGAGTGCACTTCCGGAAACATCGTTCCTTCGGACGAAGAGGATGCGACCATACTTGGTGCAGCTCAATGGAGTTGGTTGGAAAAAAACTAAGCGAACCCGCGGTATTGCACATATTCGTGTCTGGGATTCAAGTGATTCCGGAAGAGCATTGCTTTGAGCGATGGGGTGGTTTTCCGCATGAACGGAATCGATTGTTAGAACTTCTGTCTCAGACGAACGCGCGATCAATCGTCTTGAGTGGTGATCGTCATCTCGCTGAAGCGTCTCGTTTCCTACCCGAAGACAATCCAAGAATTAATCTCGATTTGATTGAATTCACATCCAGTTCGTTTACTTCCCGCGTCGGTTTTGGCGCAGGTGAAATTAATCGCTATCGCGTGTCGGAAGAGAACATACGAGTTAACAATTTTGGCTTCTTAATGATGGATTGGGAGACTGGAAACCTTACAGTCGAATTCCGTGACCAAGAAGGTACCATACTTCAGAGATTCGAATTTGAAGAGGGAGAATTCCTCTAGTCACTGAAGATCCGAACGCATCACTGTGTCAGTAACTCTTGATGTTTCCACTCTTCCCTTAACCGTCCATTCCGCTTCATCTTGAGGACTTATGCCGCAAGAACATACCCTGACCGCTGTACTAGTAGGATACGAACTATAATTTAGGTTGCCTTATAAAAAGTACTAGTCTCGCGATCAACATTTAGAGTCGCATGTCTTTGCGAGATTTCTAGTCATTGACGTTTAACCTTCATTGGGTTCCCAAAGCGGTATGACAAAACGTTTCCAGCAAGAAGAGTTTACTCCTCCCAAAACCAATTGGTGGTGGTTTTTGTTGACTCTGGTCTTAGTATTGGTTTTTCTGGGAACGCACATTCTCGTCTTCGTTACAGATGACTGGGTTCCGTTTTGGATTCAGATAACAGTAATTACACTCTTCTCTGTATTCGCAGTATGCAACTGTATCTTCTACACCTACCAAGTTAGTACGAATTTAAGTGCCCACGAAGTCTCGTGGCGTACGGCTAGAGTTGTACTCAAACCCTATATTCTGTGGGCAAGTGTTGCGTTGATGACGCTAAGCTGGGTAGTTGCGTTAATTAACTATAGCTCGTTGTGGTTTTTCATTGCTATTGGAACCACCTTGCTCGTGTTCGTTATTGGCTTTTTCAGCCTTCGAAGTCTAGTACGCCAAATAGAATCAACTGAAACGGACATACTTTAAACTTACTGAATTCAGACTTTCTCACCTGTTGAAACTTCCGCTATTTCGGTGAGTCTCAGTGTTCAATAAACCCAGATTTCAGTGGTAAATTCTTAGACTTCACCTCGTTAGAGCGGGCTCAGCCTGATTCTTTAGCAATCAACAAAAAAAGCACACAATCGCTAGCGCGATTGTGTGCTTTTGAAGTTCAAGCTTAATTACTTGAGATTATCTTTGCCAGGTAATTCTCCCGTAGATATATCCGCCGTTGAAACCATAGGGTGATTGCTCACCGTAAAGGAGTCCAGCGATATTTCCGTTAGGGTTCGCTGATGGATACACGTCCGTCATGTTCTGCATACCACCTGTAATAGTCGTTCCATCATTCAAATGAAAGGAGATTTCAGCGTCCCAAATAGCTACCGCGTCGGGGTAATAGGCAGCATCAGGATCGTTGGTGGGAGTATCGTAATATTCACCGTAATATCTCAACCTTACCATCGCGTTGATTTGATTCACACGATGATTCCACGTGGCAGTGATTCGTGTCGCAGGTTGACCGTCTTCAATCTGATTCTTTCGATTGTCAGAAGTAAATTCTGGGTTGAATGAGGACAACTCAACATCATTGAAATTCGCGGCGACCGCGAAGCTAGATATTCCACCTCCGAATTCAACCTGTGTGGTCGCAACGATATCGATCCCGGAAGTACGCAAGGTTTGCTGATTTGAAAAAAATCTTACACTAGTAAAACTGGTCGCATCAGGTACCCCTAATTCAAGCAGAGCTTGAATGTCCGCATCGGTTAACCGGAAGCGACTGGTGAATGCGATACGGTCTTTCACTTCAATGTTGTACCAATCAACAGTGACATCGATGTCAGCAATAGAACCAGTGATTCCAATAGTCGTATTAACCGATTTCTCGGGCGTTAGTGGCTGAGCACCTTTCTGCACGGCAATTGGATTCGTTGGTGGTAAGGTTGCGATGTCTGCTAGTGCTCCCATATTGAATTCTGTGGTTACGTTTCGAAGATTCGCTTGTCCGGCGGTAGGAACACGAAATCCAGTACTGACAGCACCGCGAATCGCGGTAGTGGGACTGACTTCAATGCGTGCCGCTAATTTACCGTCCAACGTGTCCCCATAGTCTGCGTAATTTTCATAGCGTAATGCTCCGGCGAGTAGGAAGTTTTCTGACACATCCGATTCTAGATCGACATAGAATGCGGTAGAGTCGACGCTGTTGATCCCTGCGTCAACAGGTGGGAAACCAGGAAAGCCGTTCGATCCAACTCCAAATCCCTGTGCACGCAAATTTGGATCGATGTGGAAAGAATTGGGCTCTCCATTACTGATCCGGAACGCCTCTTGTCGTTGCTCAACCCCCCAGGCAAAATTAACTGTGAGCCCATTGTCTAGTGCTATAGGTTTCGACATATCAAAGTTGAACACTCGGTCGGTTTCGGTATATGCGCCTGCTTCGTAATGTGTCGGAATATCGTTTCGCAAACTCAAGAGTTGTGGGTTGATAGTGTTGAATATGTAGAACAATGCGTGGCTTCGACCAATAGATGCACTGGCATCGAAATACCATCCATTGTCCATAACACCTCGGATTCCACCAACAATTCCCAAATCGGCCACCTGTCCGCCAAAATTTGGTGTGAATCCACCCGGGAATTTTTCAATGAGTGAATAACAGTTTGGATCATTTTGAATAGCTGCGAGAGCGTCTGGATCCGCAACATGATCGACGATCCTTACAACTGGACAATTTCCGGACATGTTTCCAGTTAAATCAGCAACTTTAACAGTTTCAAATCCATCAACGACATCTCCTAGAAAAACTCCTTCACGCGTATGTGGATGCCTGAAGTAAAAGCCACCAACCACTTCTCTTTCAGCCCAATTCCCAAATGCATATGCTTCATTGTTGTCGCCGACATCAACTCCTACATTTGCCCAAATCTTAAAGTCATCATAAATATCTGGTGAACCCCAAATCTGAGCCGCCGGTTGGCGCACATGTGTATTTCCTGCATCGATAAGATCAAGAGCATCGTTACGTTGTGCACTCCGGCTGGTCGCATCTTGTTCTTTCCATTCAGCGGCAAACGTCGCGAATCCGACATCGCTGAGAGGGAACCCAATATATGAAGCAACTGAAACCTGAGCTCCATCACCTTCAAAATACTGTCCGGTCTTGATATCAAGTAAAAAACCATCGGAGGCTTCTTTTAGTACGAAATTCATAATTCCGGCGATTGCATCCGATCCATATTGAGACGAAGCACCATCTCTTAGTACCTCTACTCGATCTAAAGCAACTGCAGGTATCACTGAAAGGTCTGGTGCTTGTGCGCCACCGGAAGCCCCAGCTCCAAGAAGCGCGATAACCGCGGCGCGATGACGACGCTTACCATTAACCAGTACTAGAGTAGAGTCGGGCGATAGCGAACGCAACACTGCGGGTCGAATAAACGTCGCGGCATCACTGATAGGCTCTAATGAAACGTTATAGGAAGGTACCAAGGCTGCAAGAAGGTCATCCATATCGTTACCACCTTGAGCAAGAAATTCATCCGCTTGTAAGACGTCAACGGGTACTGGCGAGTCCGCTGCTGAACGGTCTAATCGCCGCGAACCGACTACCTTAACTTCCTCAATTTCGTCGTTTGCGGACACGGTTTGTCCTTGGTCATTTTCCTCCTGTGCAATCAAGACACTAGCGGGTAGCAAAAGCACAGTGAGGTAAACAAATTTGACAAAAATGTCGGGTATCTTTGTAAACACAATAACTCCTATGAAAGGTTTGTGGTGATAGGTGAGACGGTGAATTTGTTCACAGCAAACGTCCCACCGTTACGTGTGGCTTGTGGAGAAAGAACTCGCACAACCAATTAATTTTACGAATTACTCTTCTTCGTATAAATAGCAAGCGACAAGTCGCTCTTTGCCATTGGTGGCAATGTTTCGAAGCTTAGGTGCTTTCTTTCGGCAAACATCCATCACTTTTGGACACCGACTTGCGAATCGACAGCCTGGTTTAATGTTTACCGGTGATGGAATTTCACCCTGAATTTTGGTAGAAGTACGCGACCGTTCTAACTTCGGATCAGGTTCAGGATTCGAACCGATTAAGACTTGGGTGTACGGATGTTTTGGTTGGAAGAACACCTCATCTGCGGGACCGAGTTCAATCAGTGAACCGAGGTACATCACTGCAATTCGATCCGACACGTAGCGCACCATGGACAGGTCATGGGCGATAAATAACAATGTAAGTCCCAGAGACTCTTTCAAATCACCCAAGAGATTGATTACCTGTGCTTGCACCGACACATCGAGCGCGGAAATCGGTTCATCACATATAACGAAGGCGGGTTCCAATATGAGAGCGCGTGCGATCCCGATCCGTTGACGTTGTCCACCTGAAAATTCATGAGGATACCGAGAAACGTGGTCTGCATTCAGCCCAACACGTTCCAACCATTCCCGGGTTTCTTGTTTGATTCGTTCGCGTGGTTTAGATCCAAGTAGCTTTGGACCTTCGCCAATAATTTCTCCGACGGTCATTCTGGGGTTTAGCGACGAGTAGGGATCTTGAAAGATCATTTGCATACGGTTAGCGTATCTACGAAAGTGGGAAGCAGAAAACCGAAAAGGTAACCGCCTACCGTCAAACATCACATTACCAGCGGTTTTGGTATGAAGACCAATAATCGTTTTTCCTAAGGTCGACTTGCCAGAGCCGCTCTCGCCAACAAGACCAACGATCTCCTTTGGATGAATGTCAAGCGAAACGCCATCCACGGCATGAACCACATCACGCATTCCGAGCCTGAAATGTTTAGTCAGATTGTGGACCTGGACTAGAGGTTCAGTCAAACTTGTTGTACCTCGAGTACCTTATGTTCACAGGCTTCGTGGTGAAGCCAGCATCTAGAGAAGTGCGACAAAGCAATGGAGAATTCTTCTGGTCGGTTTGCTAGGCATGCTTCCATGGTATGGGGGCACCGCGCTGCATATCCGCAACCCTCTGGTGGGGAAAAAAGATCAGGAGGACTTCCTGGAATCGGCATTAACTCTTGAATCACATCTGGCTTGTTCGTGGGCATAGCACTCAACAGACCAACTGTGTAGGGGTGCGAGGGTGAATAAAAAATTTGGTCGACGGTGCCAGATTCTAGAATTTCACCAGCATACATCACCACGACGCGATCTGCTACTCGAGACACTACACCCAAATCATGAGTGATGAGCACTAAGCCCATACCAACTTCCTTTTGCAAATCTTTGATCAAGTCTAGTATCTGCGCTTGTATGGTCACGTCAAGTGCCGTTGTTGGTTCATCTGCGATGAGCAAATCCGGTTCACACGCGATTGCCATCGCGATCATCGCACGTTGCAGCATCCCGCCTGAGAATTCAAACGGATATTGGTTGGCGCGTTTCGCCGCCTCCGGTATTTTCGACATTTCAAGTAGTTCGATCGCTCTTTTCTTCGCTTGAGGTGCTGACATTTTCCGATGCAACTTAAGAGGCTCAGCTATCTGATTTCCGATTGTCATCGTGGGATTTAACGACGTCATTGGATCTTGAAAGATCATCCCAACCTTGTTGCCGCGGATGTCTTGACCATTGATGATGTGATTCTGTAGTATGTTGTGTCCGTCGAGTTGTGCTTCCCCAGCGACGATACGACCTGGGGGGATGGGAATGAGTCCCATTACGCTCTGCACCGCAACGGATTTACCACAACCGGACTCACCAACGATAGCAAGAGTCTCGCCGCGATCGACATGAAAACTCGCGCCACGAACAGCGTGCACGATGCCTCCGAACGTCGTGAATTCAACGTGTAAATTTGTAACTTCAAACAGTGATTGGCTCATTCGCGTGATCTCATGCGCGCGTCGAGAGCATCGCGAAGTCCATCACCGAGCAAATTAAAAGCAAGGACTGTAATGCTAATAAATAACGCCGGAAAGAGTAATTCATGGGGATAAGTCTCCATCGTCCGTATCCCATCATTACACATTGACCCCCACGACGGTGTGGGCGGTACTACGCCCATGCCAATGAATGAAAGAAACGCTTCAGTAAATATGGTGGCAGGAACGGCAAAGGTGAAAGAAACCAGAACCACACCCATGGTATTTGGAATCATATGTCTACCAATCAACCAGCTACTGGGTGCTCCTAGTAGCCGCGAAGCCTCGACATAACCCTGTTCTCGGATTTTCAACACCTCTCCGCGAACTAAGCGAGCTATACCTGGCCAGCTGAGTAACACTAGTGCCACCACCATCGCAAGGATACCACCTTCAATTCCTAAGAAATCTTGCACTTTCGACAGATAGTTAGCTTCTCCTTCGGGAGGTACGAACATTAACTTAAACAAAATCATGAAAAGCAAGAAAGGAAGAGCAATAACAAAGTCGGTAAACCGCATGAGACCAGCGTCGACAATACCCCCGAAATACCCAGAAACACTGCCGATGAGAATTCCAAGTATCATGAACAGTAACGGTGCAACGATACCAATTGTGAGAGACACCTGAGCACCTCTCATAAGGCGTGCTAACATATCCCGGCCCAGATAGTCCGTACCCAACGGATGCCAAACGAGTGCTACGGTCTCCCCTGGTTGCGCGCTATCGACACCAGGTAGTGCTAGTGCTTCATTCACGTAGATCGAACGTTGCGGTACGACTCTCAGGGTTTTTGCAACTTCAAACTCACTCCCATCTTCATTCAAGGCGACGATGGAATACCAATAAGTTTTTTGACGAATGTCTAATCGGTCCTCAAAATTGACCAAGGTACCTTCACTAACAACACCGATTGACAATCCTAGTGGTGCTCCCTCTCGTGGTTCCACAATATTGCGATAAACTCGATAACCTTGAGCGTTTGGTACGGCATCCCACATCAGTCTGACACGAGAAGTGGTAGCTTCACCCACGACCTCGAGGCTTGTCGGTGCACGATGTTCTCCTACCGCTTCGGGCACGACTACATCGTTCCAAGTATCGCTGTCTGGTAATACCAAGGCTTTTCGATTCACCCACGGAGGTTCTGACGCTCGATCTAGGTTTTGTATGTCGTGTTTGACTCGCCAAATGGTGTGAGGTGCGACGAACGCGAAAAGTATTAAGAAGATGATTACGAACAGCGAAGTGATCGCGCGTTTGTTCGCAACTAATCGAATCCAAGCGTCCTGCCAGTACGAGAGCGATGGGCGGCTTGTCTGTTCAATGTCGGTCTCAACTGTCGTTGGTTTAAATGACAGGTTCATTATTTCAGTTTCACTCGAGGATCGATAAATGCGTACACAACGTCTACGACTATGACCATAAGAACAAGAAACGCGCCATAGAACACTGTAGTTCCCATGATCAAGGTGTAATCGCTTTGTTGCACTGCTTCGACAAAAGTTCTACCCAGCCCCGGGATAGCGAATACATTCTCGACCACGAATCCTCCAGTAGTGATCGCCGCGATCGAAGGCCCTAGAACTGTTACAACTGGAAGTATTGCATTTCGAAACTGATGTTTTGCAAAAATTTGGGCCACTGGGACCCCTTTGGAACGCGCGGTGCGAATGTAGTCTGCGTTCACTATTTCAAGCATTGACGTGCGCATCAATCTGGTAAGAAAAGCCATCGTTCCCAACCCCAATACTAACGCGGGTACGAGCATGTGCCAGATCGTACCCCATCCTGCTACAGGCAAAATTTCAAATCCTGCGACGCGGTTCGCCACCACGATTCCGAGTTGTCCTACGGTAGCAAAAACGAACGACGGGACTGAGATACCCAGAATGACTAGGATGATGATGACAATATCAGGCCATCTGTTGCGGTAGAGCGCAGTTAATGCCCCCCAAAGAACTCCGCCCATACCAGCGATGACGATTGCTAAGATACCTAAGATTGCGGAAACAGGGAACCGTTCTGCGATAACTTTGTTCACGGGTCGGTTTTCGTGTTTGAATGACAAGCCGAAGTCTCCGCGAATCATGTTCAACATGTACTTACGATATTGAGTCCAGAAACCTTTGTCCAAACCATATTTCTTTTCTAGGTTTTCCCGAATTTCTTCAGACACAGCTTTTTCGTCTAGTAACGGATCGCCAGGTACGTTATGCATCACAAAAAATGTGGCAGTCGCAATAAACCATACAGTAATAACGCCTTGAATGAGTCTCATTAGGACATATCGGGGCATGAAAATAAACCTATTCTTTTGGTTGGTTTACGATATATGCGCGAGTGTAGTCCGGATCAGTTCCGACGACACGCCGAGTAACCCCTTGGACGCGATCATCAGCGACATAGTTACTACCACGTTCGTACTCGAAAATTATTGCAGCTTCTTCATAGAGAATGTGCTGAACACGGTCCATCGCGTCCATTCGTGTCTTAGCATCACTTGATTGTTGAGCAATTTGTACGTTTCGGTCAAGTTCGTCATTCTTGAACAAGCCTCGGTTATTAGCGTTCCAAGACGTAAATAGATCACCAAAAGTGAGTACATCGTCATAATCTGGTCCCCAGCCAGCTGCAACGATGTCGTAGTCTCCTGAAGTCATCTTTGCTAATCGTTGTTGAAATATCTGTTGATCGATTCGAACCTCAATTCCTAGGTTCTCTTTAAACAAACTCTGGTAGTACTCTGCGTGCTTAGTCGAGAACTCACTGTCACCGGTAAGGAAAATCAATTGCGGTGGACTAGATAGATCCAACTCAGTCAATGCGCGGTCCATATATTCTTGTGCTAAGGCTACATCCGGTTTATGTTTGGGTGCGGGATATTCGTCTCGGAAGTAGCCATTGACACCTCGCAACCACACAGGGAAGATTGATTCACCAGGTCGATTACCCGGTGTCTTGAGCACTTTGTAGACGAGTTCTTCGGGGTCGCAAACCATTTGGATCGCTTTGCGCAGGTTGCGATTGGAGGTGGGGCGATCCTCTCGATGATTGAATCCTAAATAAAACACAGACCCATCGACATGCTCCTTTATGGGCCATCGATTTGCCAATGCACGTTCTATATTTTCTGCTTGTAACCCTGCCATAACTATCTTTTTCGTCGCAAAGAGATTGATAATCGCGTTAGGGTCAGAAATGATGTAAGCAAAGTCAATAGCGTCTAACTTTATGTCTTCCACGTTCCAATAGTCCGCGTTTTTTTCAAGCCGTAGACTACTGCCGTGTTGCCATTTGCTAACTGTGAATGGTCCGTTGAAAATCAAGTCTTCAACACTGGTACCGTATGTACCGTCTCGAGAATCGTAAAACTCGCGATTAATCGGTAAATATGTAAAGAAAGCCAATAGTTTGATAAAGTACGGTGTTGGTTGTTCAAGCTCAACTCTTAGGGTAAAGTCATCAATGGCTCTAGCGCCTAGTTCTTCAACATCTGCACCATCGGTATTGATAGCTTCACCGTTTTTTAACGGGTACAAAATGAAAGCGTATTGAGAAGCCGTGTCAGGATCGAGCGCGGTTTGCCATGCAAACACAAAGTCATCTGCAGTGACAGGAGAACCATTACTCCAAACTGCATTTTTTCTTAGATAGAAAGTAGCGGAAAGCTCAGAAACTTCCCAAGATTCTGCTATGCCCGGTAGAATTTCGTTGTTCGGTCCATAACGAATTAATCCTTCCATCACGTGTCCTAAAACTTGACCGGATACCATATCCGTGGACTTAGTGGAGTCGAGTTGAGGTGGTTCTGATCCTAAATTCAGTGTGATCGAGTTTCGCGCAAAATCTACAGCAGCATTGGACTCGGACCCGATTTCGAGTCTTAGAGTAACGGCGTGCAAACAAACCAACAACAAGAACATAAGAAGCATTGCAAGTAATGCATACTTCACTAGTTGCCAAACTGAGCTAGTACTGACTGAACTTTTCGGTGTTCGAATTGCCTCTGTCATCTATGTCTCCATTTGAACCATCGGTTCCCTGTCCTGAGCTGACAAGGAATTTGCGCGACTGAAGGTATTAGTCAATAAACTAATGTGCTAATTGTAGTGTTTGCAAACTGATATCGCAGTGAAGGACGACTCAACTTGACCGCATTACTGACTCATGAGGATTGTGTCGCGCACGAAGTGCCGCGCCGCCATCCCGAATCGAGTGCAAGAATTCATTCAATCTTGCAACATTTAAACGAAACTGGACTGCTACAGGAGGTCGCGACGCTCACTCCGGGTCTTGTCGAGTACGAACATTTAACCCGTGTACACACCGAAGCATATGTTGAAAACTTAAGGCAGTTGTCGCCAGACGAAGGTTTAGTGCGCCTTGATATCGACACTGCGATGGGACCGACTACTCTCAATGCGGCACGACGCGCGGTTGGGGCGACTACCAATGCTGTAGACTTAGCCCTACAGGATGTGCACCGCCGATCTTTTTGTGTAGTGCGCCCACCCGGACATCACGCGGAAACAGATCACCTCATGGGTTTCTGTTTGTTCAACAGTATTGCTGTCGCGGCGGATTATGCGCTTGACCGAGTTAGTCGCGTTGCCGTGCTAGATTTTGACGTGCATCATGGAAATGGTACAGTAGAAATCTTTGCAGACCGGCCTGAGGTCTTGGTCTGTTCAAGTTTTCAATATCCCTGTTATCCTTATCGCTTGCAAGAGATCGAGCGTTCCAATATCGTCAATACCCCATTACCGGAAGGTACAGGAAGCCGAGACTTTCGATTGGCGATCGAGCGCGACTGGATTCCATCAATCGAAGAACATAAGCCAGAGCTGTTCTTAGTGTCTGCTGGCTTTGACGCTCATCAGGAGGATCCGTTTGCGGGACTCAATTTAATAGACGACGACTATCGCTGGATTACTAACTTAATTGTGGATCTCAGTAAGCAGTTTGCTAGTGGCCGCGTAGTCTCCACGTTGGAAGGAGGGTATGAGTTAAATGCCCTTGCGAGATCAGCTAAGATTCACTTAGAGGCATTGCTCTAAGAGGTAACTAACTGGGCGAGTTTGCTTTAAAACCCGTCGTTGCAAAATGGTTTGCTTTTTGTAGCGAATAGTTGATTGAGTTCGCTTTCTCGACCACGGTTTAGAATCGCAGCCCGTCCGCAAGCTTCGAGCTCAGTAAGGTTGTTCTGACCAGTCAACAATGTAGCAAATCCGTTAATGTCGATACGAAAGTCCGCACTCTGCTTTGTCGACGACACAGAATTGTTTTTGCCATCCGTTTCGAGAAGATAAGTACCGACATTCCATGGACACTCTCGGTCTGCGGGAATTTCAAACACGACATTTGTTGGGCAGGGGTAGGGGCGACTGGCAGTTAGCTGTTCTATATTTACGGCTCGCAACCACAACCCTTCAGCCCAACTAGCATGTAACTGTCGAGGTTCCAACAACATTAGAAAAGCTGGATCATCTGTCGGTGCCCACATTTCAACCGAAACGACCAAGTCATGACTACGAATGTAGTTCCACAAACTGCGGTATGCCCCTCGATTGAGTGCAAAAAAGTCACGAATAAATATCTTCTGGTTTGGACCGGGAATCTTATCTCTGGACTCCGATAACCGATATGAGACAAAACCGTCTGCTGTTCCTTTTTCGTCGTAGTGAATGGCAACGTGTAATTTACACTTTTTGTCCAAGTACGCCCGTTGCCAAAACACGTCGTGTCGGTGGATTTGTAGGTTTGAATCTGCGATACACTCTTCGTATAAGTCTTTGAGTATTGGAACGGACGAGTTTCGATCGGAGCGCACACAAGAACCAACTTCCGGTTCGTCAAATTGAAATTCACAAAATCGAGGATCGAACTTGCATTTGTAGGCCGATGAAGCGAGACCGTATCCAAACCGTTGGTAAATTGCACCCAACGTCGCCCAGAGTATAGACGCAGCCACGTTGTTTTCATAGGCTTGTTCAAAACGGATCGTCATCATACGTCGGACGAGTCCTCGACGACGAAATTGTGGATCTGTACCTACAGATGTGACTCCATCTGCTCGAATCGTGTTGCCGTTCAGTTTTAGTCGAAAGGGGAAACCACCAGAGGTAGCAATGATGCGCCCATTGTGAAAGGCGACAGTAGTCATTTCCGGTCGCAGTGGATCTGCTGCTTCGTCTTCTTCGGTCAACTTTCGCTCATCGGCGAAGACGTACCTTTCTAAATTAAAAAACTCACGTCGTTCGCTTACTTTAATTGGTCGAAATTCAACCTCGTCTAGAAAACTCATAATCTCTCTTTTTTTGTGCCTAGATCGGACAGTGTGAAATTCTATGAAACGAGTAAATGATTGTTGCGTTTCCTTTTGGCTCGGCTATCGAAAACCTTTCAAGTCGTTTCTTCCTCAATCGTTTCACTAAACTAGAATGGGAACGAAAGTGAGAAAAGTACGTTCTTTGGGACACCGAAATTAGCCAAACAGCTTGTAGAATCACTTAAAAACAAATTTGATGATAAACAACACACGACCCATAACCACAAGGAGAGTCTATCTGTTTCGACACGGCGAAACAGTTTGGAATACGGAAGGTCGGTACCAGGGTATGAAAGACTCTCCGCTGACCGTGCGTGGGCGACAACAAGCTACGCGACATGCGGCGTTGATGGAAAAATTTGATATCAAACGCATCTATGCTTCTCCACTTGGACGCGTCCGAGAAACCTTGAGTTACATTCAGCAAGAACACCCCATTTCGGTCAAGTTTGAAAATTGCCTTGTCGAGTTAGGTGCGGGTGAATGGGAAGGAAGAAAATACGACGAAGTTAAAGAGCTCTACGCGGAACACCTTAAACAAAGGAAGGACAATCTAGCCCAATTCAAACCGCCTAGTGGAGAGAGTCGAAGTGAATTACTCGCACGTTTACAGATTATCCGTCGTCGTATACTTGAAGGTGAATCAAATTCAGATCATAGCTACGCCATCCTTAGCCACGGCGCGGTGACCCGTGTGTTGCTAATGTCTCTGCTAGGCATTTCGATCGCTACCGACCCTCCGTTCAGCACCGGTAACGATGTTGTGTATCGCATCGAAGTTACTGGTACAAACGTGGATGTTAGTCACTTTGTTGACGGTAAAGGTCCACTTGATGGGCTGTACTTTCCCGGTTTAGCGAACTAGGACGTTTTAGACTATCGTGAAAGTAGATGTCCCGATCCCCCATGATTTGAAGACCGTAGGTCAGCTGGCGCGACAAATTGAAAAGGGTGGTTTTGCTGGGCTTTTCACTGCAGAAACGAGTCACGATCCATTTTTACCATTAGCAACAGCCGCTCAGTCGACCAGTCGGGTAGACTTGATTACCAGTATTGCCGTCGCGTTTGCCCGTACGCCCATGAGCCTCGCTTATATTGCTCATGATTTGAACTATGCCGCGCGTGGCCGGTTTGTTTTGGGGCTTGGATCACAGATTCAGCCTCACATTACTAAGCGTTTTTCCATGCCTTGGTCTAGACCGGCGGCGAGGATGCGTGAATTCATACAAGCCTTACGGGCGATTTGGCGCGCGTGGTACTCCCAAGAACGGCTTGCCTTTAGGGGTGAGTTTTACCACCACTCCCTGATGACGCCATTTTTTACACCGGAGAATGTGGAGTATGGCGCGCCCAGAGTCTTTCTGGCTGCCGTAGGACCGTTAATGACACAGGTTGCTGCAGAAGTAGCAGACGGCTTGATCGTACATCCATTCACCACACTCGAGTATTTAAGAACAGTTACTTTTCCTGCTTTGGAACAAGGATTTGAGATTTCTGGACGAAGCCGAGATCATTTTGAAATTTCAATACAACCATTAATCGCAACAGGTCAGGTTGAGAAAGACATAGATGCCGAAAAAATTGCGGTGAAACAGCAACTTGCTTTTTATGGGTCTACACCCGCTTATAAACAGGTGTTGGACAGCGTCGATTTGGGGCACTTACAGGAACAATTAAACCTACTCTCGAAACAGGGAAAGTGGGTTGAGATGGGTGAACTCTTCAGCGACGAGTTCTTAAACTACTTCGCAATTATTGCCGAACCACAACACGTAGCGACTCGATTACACACAAGATTCGGTGATTTCGCTGACCGATGCTCGATATACAGCAATAAACTCTCCCCTCAAGACTACTACTCCATACGCAAGAGACTCAGCACGCTCGCTTGATTCTGCAAGCGTCCGCAAATTCAGAGGGATTCTCGCTCGGTTGAAACCTCCACTATCTCTCCATTATTCCTTCACTTTTTGTAAAATTTTGCGGAACTTTTTTGATTGATGTTGGTCATTAGACCTGATATCGTCAAGATTTTTGATTATTTATGCGAGAAACGAACAAGACAGCTCAGACTGGTCGTTGGGGTGCCCTAGTCTTACTTCTGTGTGCATGCTTGTGCATAGCAGCACTAGTTCGTCTCCCTGTAACGGACCAAAAAAATGACTCGATGGATGCTGTGTTCTTGGAGGAGCAGTTAGGGACCATAGTCAGTTCCCCAGACATAGAGACTGCAATCGCTACTGTCTTTCGAGTTCCGGAGAGGCAAGACCTGGTGGGATCGTTAGAAGTTAAGATTTCTTCTCACTTTCCCATACCTCAAAATGAAGCCAACGAGTTCGCGAATTGGATTGTCAGTTCTGCAGACAAGCACGGCGTTGACGAAGTACTGCTCACTAGCATTGTTGCCACCGAAAGTTCGTTTCGGAAAGACGCGGTATCTCATAAGGGTGCGATCGGTCCCGCACAAATTATGCCGCGGTATTGGGAAGAGTTTTGTTCCCCTTTGGACCTCAATGTTCCACAAGACAACATCGAATGTGGGGCTCGCATATTGTCGCACCTGCTTGAACAGTGTTGGGACGAGAGTTGTGCAATACGCGCTTATAACATGGGATTTCCTAGAGTGAAAGCAGGGAAGATATTTCCATCTGTTGAACGCTACGAACGAACAGTAAAACAATTTAAAGAATTGTTCGCGTTCAATGTTTAGCACAAAACCCTAACCACAACTCGCACTCTCTTTTTATTCGCACTGTCCAGCGCGGTGTCATTAAACTAGTCGTCTGTCTCGCGGATCTTAGTGGAATAATTGGCAACCTCACAGGATCGCTTCTTCAGTCGAATCAAACTAACGTGTTTTGAGCTCACGTTACGTACTCTTGCACTGTTTCCTTTAAGAGCGTTGCGTGTATTTGGATGGCTGTACGGAAATCTTGTGTATTTCTTGAATGGTCGATCCAAACGAACGACTTGCATTAATCTAGAACTGTGTTATCCTGAAGAGAGTCCGCGCGAGCTTAAGATCCTAGCTCGCAAATCTCTGATCGAGACGAGCCGAGCAGCCCTAGAGATAGCACCTCTTTGGTATTGGCGTTCAACAGCTTTAGAGCAACTGTTCGTCGAGTATCAAGGGGAAGATCTATTGAAAGAGAAACTTGAGGAAGGGGCCGTCATCGCGGTGTGCCCACATTGGGGTAACTGGGAATACACCACCTTAGCTCTCGGTGCTCGATTTCCAACCACTGCGTTATTTGATAGCCGACGTTTAGGAAATTTCGCGGCACGAGTTCTCAAGGCGCGTGCAAGATTTGGCTTTAATTTGGTTCCAGTATCCGGTACCGGATTGCGGACGTTAGTACAAGCTTTAAAAGACAGACAAGTGGTTCTAGTATTGCCGGATCAGGTCCCCACTCGAGGTAGTCACGTTTTAGTCGAATTTATGGGAGTCAAAGCGCAAACAACGGCTTTGGTACATGCACTTGCGCGACGCGAGAACGTTTCAGTTGTATTGTTCACAATACAGAGGGTACCGAAGGGATTTCGAGTGCGAGTAGAGTCAGCGAGTTCAGACCTGAAAGACTCAGACGTATCAGTCGCGGCACAAGCTCTGAATGATGAGGTGGCGAGAGTCGTACAACGCGATCCTACACAATATCAATGGGAGTATAAACGATTCCGTCGCGTACCGGATAAAGATGTCTATAAGGAAAGCTAGCTCGACGAGCTAAAACCTTGCGTTTCCTTGTTGAATCGCCTCTAAAAATTCTATATCCAAAGGTTCATACGTGACTGAGCCTTTTTTTAGGACATACACAGGATCCGAAATTTTGTTGATGTCGTACCCATCAGCGCGGAGTTCCTTTTTTACCACTTTGAAAGTACTTGTAGTTTCCAAATCTGTTTGCACACGAACGAATACGGGACGCGCAAAGTGCGGGAGATTTTGGGCAACATATTTGGAGAATGCTCTGATGTCCAGTTGATCAACGTCATCGTTCAGGCTGGTCGCGACCATACCAGCGCGTCCCTCAGTTCCTGGAACTTTCACACCGTAAACGTTACTAACCGCTACTTGTTCGAACCCGTTCAAAATTTCGGCTACTTCGTTCGTAGAAACATTTTCCGATCGCCAACGATAAGTATCACCGATCCTGTCTACGAACTGAAAGTGGGTATAACCCAACGCGAAACCGACGTCGATAGTCTTTAACAAATCGCCCGAGTTAAACCATTGGTCGCCGTCTTCAAATACGTTTGTTAATATTTTTTTCTTGGTCGCTTCCGGATCTGTGTATCCCTCAAATTTCGCATTTGGATTGATATGACCCAAGCAGAGACCAGGTTCCCCCGGTGCAACTTCAATGCATCGACCGTTTTCATCTTTCACGATCTCATCGTTTTCCACATCGTATTTGACCAAAGCTACTTTGGCGGCGGTAAGCCCAACCGTACGGTCTTTGTTCATAATGTTGGCAAACGCAAAATTCCCTTCACTCGCACTATAGAACTCCGTGATTCGCGTTATGCCGAAACGTTGTTTGAAGTCGTCCCAGATATCAGGTCGAAGTCCATTTCCCATTATGGTGTGTAGAGGGTTATCGGAGTCGGTTGACTGCCTCGGGATGTTATGAAGGTAACGCAACAATTCCCCCACATAAATCATGTGTGTGACGTGGTGTTCTCTGATGTCCTTCAAAAAGTTTCGCGCCGAAAACCTTCGACGAATAAACATTGCTGCGCCGGAGCAAAGTGCAGCAGAAAATCCTACCACTAAACCTGTGCTATGGTAGAGTGGAAGACAGAGGTAAATTCGGTCTCCGACCTTGCAACGTAATCCGGCTATAGTTGCTAACCGACCCAACTGAAGAAATCTACGATTAGAGACGACGGCGGCCTTTGGTAATCCAGTAGTACCTGAAGTGAAAACATAGAATGCCGTTTCTGCTAAGGTAGATTCGAACTGGGAAGATGGATCATCTTCACTCTTGTCAGCACTCAATTTCTGAAAGTCTGTTGCCCATTCGGGTGCAGTGTCATCCCTGTCCGGAATTGCTAAAAGTTGATCCGAGGTTAGGTTGACGTTTTCGCGTACTTCTTCGATCGCATTGCTGAGTTCGGTACCGAATACACATACTTTGGAGTCTGTTGTGACTATACAGTGCTGAAGCGGTGCGGCACGAAGGTTAGTGTTGATGAGTCCGGCGATTGCCCCTAGTTTGTTTATTGCTACGACCAGCGCGATGAACTCAATGCGATTATGCATGACAATACTAACCGCGTCGCCTCTTACTACGCCTACGTCTTGGAGTGCGTGCGCATAACGATTTGCTAATTTATTGCACTCTCCCCAGCTAACAGACTCACCTTCAAAAAGGATGGCGGTTTGTGCTCGATACGTCTTTGCAGTTTCACTGAACTGCAAACCGACGCTGTCTTTCATTTGCCCCGGTCGAGGTTTTAATCCCTTTTTTAGAGCCAACAACGTTGGAACGTCCTTAATAACAGAAAAGAAATCAGATAAACTCATAATTTGTCAAGCATTGTTGAGAAAGCTAAATGATAAGTGCTCAGTTTTGCAAAGTGAATATATTTTGGAGTGGGACGGGTTAAGCCCAAGCCCTTGACGTCCTCTCGGTCTATTGTCCTGACATACCTTGTGGCCCTCTAGGAGGCGATCTCTCTGCTTCTATTTGATCGGCTTCTTGCATTACTGTCCCCAGCGTTCTCGTCCATACTCGAATCCTTCGATCAATCAATGGAATGCAGGTAGCTAGTAGCAATACACCTAGGGGAAACATCCAGAGTCCTACTACGGGTAAGAACCAAAACACGCCGCCGGTCATGAGGAGTATTGCAAGTACAAGACGGACGACAAAAAACAAACTAGAAAAACTCATAAATCGTACCGTGATACATCGAACATTAAATGATAAGTGAACATGTTGAGAGAGTCGTAAAAATACGGCCGCAGCAAAGCACTAGAGTAAACCCGAAAACTATATTACTTTCAGCACGCTATCTTCAGGTCCTAAGGAGAGGATTTGGTATCTACTTCATTTCGTTCGGCAGCGCGGATTTCATTTCTTAGTTTTCTCATCCAAACACGAATCCTTCTGTAGAAGTAGGGTATGCACATTCCTATCATCAAAATGCCTAGAGGTAACATCCATAGTCCTAACACAGGTAAAAACCACAACAATCCTCCGATCATGAAAACAATTCCCAGCGTAAGACGAAAAATCAGTCTCGGGACCACTGGTAAACGACTACCAAGGTTCAGAAACTTAAGAATCATCTGCTTGAATTGTCGAGAATTAAAGAAATCCTTTGCCTTTTGAAAAGGGTATAGAAAAATTTGTCTAATTCGACGAATGATGGTAGTGTCCTTGAAAAGATTAGTCGATTGATCGCAAAGAGTAAATACTAAGTTTGCGAGTGAATTACGATAGATACTGTACGCTGAATAAATTTCAAATCGGAACGTTTGAGGCAGCGAACAGCTGAATCACGTCTTGCATATTGTGTTAGTCTCCTGTTCGAGTTTTTATTGTATCGTTAAAGCGACTCTGCGTACCACAAAGGTTATGCAAGTCCGTTCAAGTTAACTCGCATCTATATCTCTTACACATAATCCACGTTAATCGATGCTGCTGAAGGACGGTGCAAATCATGGATGAATTGATCGAACAGATCGCAGATGCGTTACAAACTCGATCCACATTACCGGAGTTTCCAGAGTCACTCACTATAGCGGAAGCTTACGAAATACAGCATCGAGTAGTCGCAAATATTGAAGGCGATGCGATTATAGGACTCAAAGCAGGCCTAACGTCGGCAAGTAGCCAGGAGTCGTTTGGAGTTCCTCATCCTATTCTTGGACGCGTGTTTGCGTCAGGACGACTGTTCTCTGGAACAACACTTCCAACCATTCCAGGTAGATTTCTTGAGTGCGAAATCGGGATATGTCTCGATGAGTCCAGCAGTCCGGTTTCCGTTTGCCCCGTCATCGAATTGCCTCGCATTGCTTTCAGATTATCCACCAATACAACAGGGCCGAATTTAATCGCATGTAATGTCGCGGCAGACCGTTATGTTCTGGGAGATTGTGTGGACTCTCTGACATCCTTCGTTGATAGTTCTGTGGAACTCAAACGAGACGGGAAAACGCTGTACCAAGCAAAACTTACCGAACCCCTGGGTGGTCCGTGGGAGTCGCTTGCTTGGATCTTAAATGAATCGCAAACACGCGAAATTTCAATTCCCCACGAAGCTCTAGTGCTCACGGGGGCGTGCGGTGGCATTCACCCAGCAACACCCGGCTCATATGTTGCAGACTATGGGAGTCTCGGTAGCGTCGAATTTGAAATCACTGATGATTGAATTTCGAGCATAGTGGCTCAATAGCTAAGTAGCTACGAATTCTCCCAACTCCTAGAGTAACCTTCAATTTCGTAGTCGGTTGCACTGACTTGAAGCGGATCACGCGTATCTAGCATTACCGCAATTTCATCTGTGTGTGAATTTGGTTGCTCAAACACCCGCTTCAACGCTCCAGGGTGCGGTCCGTGAGTAATACCGCCAGGATGGTAGGTCATCATACCAACATCGATGTGGTCCCGACTAAAGAACTGCCCAGCATGAAAGAAAATCACTTCGTCATAGTCTTCGTTGTTATGGAAGAACGGTACTTTGATCGCGGTTTTATCCGTTTCGAACGGACGCGGCACAAAAGTACTGACCATAAACCGATCGCTCATGAACGTCGAATGTGCAGATGGGGGTAGGTGATACCGATGACTATTCACTGGCAAAATGTCTTCAACGTTAATGCGCACGGGAACGAGATCGCCGGTCCAACCGACCGCATCCAGTGGGTTGTAGGGGAAATCCACTTTTGTGACTCTGTTGTGTTTTTTGATTTTCACAGTCCATGCAGACTCGTCTTGCTGAGCGAGAAAAGCTTCGTCCATTTCGGGAGTGTCTAGCTTCGCTGGATCAAAAATCGCGTGGGTCCCTAGCATGCCTTTGTCTGGTAGCGAGTATTGAGAATTCGTAGCCTCTACTAGCAATACGTTCATAGGTGCCTCGTGCTCAAGTCGCCACATCGTGCCTCTAGGTACGACGATGTAGTCTCCCTTTCGTACGGTGAGATGTCCAAAATCACAGAACAGTTCGCCGTCCCCTGCGTGTATAAACAACAACAGATCGCCGTCAGCATTTCTAGCTAAGGTCGACATAGACGTTGGTGTATTCCAGAGTGAAACGCGCACGTGTGTGTTGTACAACACTTCCAAACTATCCCAGGGTTCGTTAGTTTCGGGTACGTTTTGAAGATTGAATGCCCTTGGTTGCAACTCACCTTCGATATTTGACCATCCTGTAGGAGGACGTTTGTGGTAGATTCGAGACGAAGGACCAGAAAATCCCTCTCGTCCTATTTCGCGCTCATAACTTCCCTCCGGTAAGTCTCTATGTGCTTGCCTCGAAGTTTCGCCTTTCTGCCAAATTGCGTTAAACGGTTTCACTGAGAACTCCTCTTTGCTGCTGATCTCTTTCAATGCTTTCAAACAAAGCTTGAAAATTTCCTTCCCCGAATCCTTGGTTGCCCCGACGTTGAATAATCTCAAAGAATATCGGTCCAATCAAGTCGACGGTGAAGATTTGTAATAAGTACCCCGACTCAGGGGACCCGTCGAGAAGAATTTGACGTTTGCGCATTTCCTCCACGCTTTCACCATGACCTTTTACTCGGTCATTGAGTGCTTCGTAGTAAGTATCCGGAGTCGATTGAAACTCGACGCCCTTAGCTCGCAACACATCTACCGCATCAAAAATGTTATTCGTGTGAAGTGCAATGTGCTGAATCCCTTCGCCGTTATAGCGGTGCAAAAATTCTTCGATCTGTGACTTGTCGTCAGCAGACTCATTGAGTGGAATCCGAATTTTGCCGCATGAACTCATCATCGCTTTTGAAGTTAGACCGGTTTGAACGCCGTGGATCTGGAAGTACTGTGCTTCATGAAACTCAAACACGTTTTCATAGAAATCAGCTAACGTTTTCAGATTTCCGCGGTGGAGATTGTGAGTTAGGTGATCTAGGTACGTGAGAGGACCGTTCGAGCTTGTAAATGCAACGTCATCGAGTTCGAAGTCGACATCGTAAATAGTTTGATCACCATAACGGTCAACTAAATACAGATGTGACCCACCGACACCTTCAAATGCTGGTATAAATAGTTCCATCGGTCCCACACTATTTGCTACCGGTTTGGCACCTCGTTCGATTGCTAGTTTCGTCGCATGGTTCGCATCCGCGACTCGTATCGCAAATGCATTCGCTGAATCGCCGTGAGTTTGGGCAAACTGGTGGGGTTGTCCTTCATTCTCGGCGTTGATGAGAAAATGAATGTCGTTCTGCTTGTACAGCAAAACATTTTTTGATCGATGTTTCCCAACAAGGTTAAAACCTAATTTGGTGAAGATGTCTTGTAAGCTCTCGGGATTCTCGCATGCAAATTCGACAAACTCAAATCCATCGGTGCCAATAACATTGTCTGTTTTCGACATAATTTACTCTCCGTATTTAGTTTCATTATTATATAGTTTCAAATGGAACAAAAATCAAGTTTACAGCTGCAGGATTTTCTACCGTATAGACTATCGGTTTTATCCAACAATGTCAGTTCTTTGTTAGCGTCTCTGTACACGGAAAAATTTGGTATTTCAATTCCCGAATGGAGAATGGTAGCCGTGTTAGGTGAAGCACCTGGATTAACAAGTACACAGATCGCAAGCCGCGTAGCGATGGACAAAGTAGCTGTGACCCGAGCCGTTCAAAATTTGATAGAAAAACGACTCGTTCGAAGAAGTTCATCTCAAGTAGACGGTCGAGTGTCCCATCTCAATCTAACCAAAGCAGGTCAAAGAGTCTACGATAAAGTGGTACCTATGGCTCTAGCAGTAGAGCATAAGGTTTGGGGTGCATTAGCTCCCGCCGAAAAGGACTATTGGGATGAGATGCTGTCCAAAATGGAGCGTCGTGTCAGCACGCTCCGCGAAGAATTGTTCGAATTCAACAAGTGAGTCGTTCGATAAAGTTCCGTTTGGTGGATTAGAGTACTGAAGTCTCTAAATCGCTCATAGCAGTTTCGAGTTCTTGAATCCGACTTTGGACTGCATTCAAGTAAGATTCGTCCCCTGTAGCTTCTCCGATTTTCTCGAGCTCTCGCAAAACCGATAGGCCAGCATATTCAATTGAAATCAAGCTCGCTGTCGAAAACGCGACATCCGATGATTCGGTTTCCCGTAGGTTCTGCAAGAATGGTACGAGTTGCTCGTTGGTGAAAAATTCATAGACAATACCTTCCGCTAACAATGCAGGAAGAAGCGGAAAATCAGTTTTTACAGCTAATGTGGCGATTGGCTCTAATTCCGTACGACTCAGACTGTCAATATTGTCATCCACAAAGTCATTGACCTGCCTTGCGATCTTTTGAAGTGCTGCCGTATTTCCGCGTTTGCTGCACTCATACGCAATCACACCTAGAGTGTCGACCAGTTTTGTCTTGTGCATCGACTCCTCAAACAACCAACTTGACAGAGCAGAGGAAATAGCCTCCAGCCATTCAGAGTCTTCGTAATCTAACAATAAGTCGAAGGAGTGGAACACAAAATCTACGCTAGAAGGAGCTTCCGTGTCAAATGAGTAGAACCGACTCGGACCTGGTATTGTAATTCCGGTAATCGAGGTGTAACTGTCAATCGCAGCTTGGACTTGATAAATGGGTGGGGGAAGATAAATAGAAGACGATTCTGGCGGTAAGTCGCTGAACTCTTTTGAAGCTTCGACTTGTGCACTCTCGAACAATGGTTTGACGTACTGTAAAGCTTCTTCCCACTGAACTGCTCTTCTATAAATGGAAGCGATGTGGATCAAAGGAAGCGCTTCGTATCCTCGCAGTAAGTTCTTACCCGTTGGAAACTCTAAGAGTTCGTTCAGAGTAGGGCTAAGCTCTCGTGCTTCAGGAATGACTTCTTCTATCGGATAGACTTTCGCAAGCATCTCGAGAACTACGATGTCTGCAAAGAACTTCGACTCGACGCGATCGTCATAGCGACGTAGAATCGGCAAAATGCTTCGCACAAACGAGCGACTGTAATCATTAGGCATTAACTCGACTACGTTGTCAACAATTTTGCCAACATTTAGTGGTGTAGTTGAATTTGTTAAACTGAAATATCGAACGTTGTCAAAGTCTCCAAACTTGGCGATACTAGTTACGAGTAACTTGTAGTACTGCAAGGCGTTTTCCCAATCTTCTATGCGACTGTAGAACTGCGCGATATTCAAAATTTGCGAATTTGTAAACCCAGTTAAGCTCTCTGTCCAATTGAAGAATGCACTTCGCATCTCCTCAGTGAGTTCTTGATTGACTTCGTTCGACAGGAACATCCACAAGGTAAACTCATGATCGTCCGCATTGTTGGAAAGCACCTCTTCAGTGAGTTCAGTTAAGCGGTTGTCTCGATCTTCTTCGTGATACGCGTACGCACGAGCTACGAGTTCGTACCATTGCGGAGAACTTCTTCGAATCCATGGATCTTGCGAACGTATTAGGATTTCTAATTCACTACCGATAGAAAAATTCTCCACTATCTTATCTATGAGTTTTTCTGATTCGCCGGTACTATCGTCTGTTTCTTGCTCAAGATAACTAGCGAAAGACCCCACGGTACTGCTGCTGATAAAAGGCACATATCGATAACCATATAAAATCTCGTATCCATCGATTTTGGTTTGATCAGCGGGCCAATTCAAGAACGTGTTCAAGGCGTTGCCAACGTAAGAAAATGGATCTTGATTGAGATTCTGCAGATTGATATTTCGCCAGAAATGCCGAACCAAGTTCGCAACTTCAGAGCTTGAATTGTCCGGTCCCATTTTTGCTAAATCTGCCGCTGCGCGCTTCACGTTCTTCGGTAGTCGCTCTTCGTATGGATCCACATCGTTCTCTTCTTCAGTTTCAACTTCTCGGATCATGTGCAACACGGCGTCTGGATGCGTTCCATTGATATTCGGAGATTCATCGTTGCGGGCAAGAATGTCATCCATAACCTCTTGGTATCGCAGGTCATCGCCACCGTCTTGCGCTACTGCGAGCGCGGTGTCGTAGTGCTCTTGCCGCTTAGTCCAGATAAAGTATGCCGCGCGTAGAGGTTCATTTGTCTTGTCGCGTTCGTAGTTTTCGCGAAGTAATTCTGATACTTTCGTCTTTTCTTGAAAGTCTCTACCGATGGTGAATTGCAACAGACTCATACGGTGTGTTTCATTCTCTGGGAAACATGCGATCAGCCCCTTCATAGCAGCTTCGGTATCCACGACTGGTGGTTCATCTGCGACGTAGCTATAGAGGTAATCCCCCCGTTGAACAAGAAAAGTTGCTTGCTCTTCGGTGGGGCAATCGCCCGCGATCATATTCTCTAACATCTGCACCGCTTCATCTGCGAAATTCTCGTCGATTATGGACCTTACGTAATAATCGTTGCGCAGTTCGCTTTCGATCAGAGTCTTGAACGCATCAAGCGTCGAGCCGTCAAAGTAGTCAGTAATCATTCCTTGGACGTCTATAGCAAGATCCGTACGAGTTGAGAGAGCGGCGACTGTCTCGCGTAAGACATCTAAATTTGTTGGTTCGATATCGAAATCAAGAATAAACTGATAGACGTAACTGATTACGTATTCGTCGGAAAAATCAATTTGATTGATGAATTGAACTGCAAGATCTTTGAAGAGTTGTCGGTCGCTGTTGCTAAATTTCAATTTGAGAAGATCTTGCATTGCTGTAGTTTGATAATTAATTTGAAGTACTTGGGGAGTGCCTGTGTCCCCCGTATCCGCCATTGTGTATTCAAAAAACTTTAGAAGCTCAGCAGGATCATCTCGTTGAGTCAGGTACGCCCAGATGCTTGGTTTAGCAGAGTAATAGCCATCGACGAAGTCACGAACTTTATCCTCCTCCAACACAGCCATGAAGTCATCCATGGTTTCGAACATAGGACCGTAATATTCCTCTAACACGGAAAGGAATTCAGGATCTCTCACGATGGCTTGAACTATACGTACAGGCTCTTCACTCAGTTCCAGCACCACAGAAGAAACCAACTGAGCGAAGTCTCTTTCGTTCAACAAAATTCGTCCGTAGAAAACCGCATTTCGAATAGAACTAGTAGTACCGTCGATTACGAAACCTTGAAATATGTCCTCGATTGGTTTCGACGTTTCTGTGAGGTTAAGCAATCTGGTTACTGTTTCCACATCTCGTCCTTCAATAGCCGCCGCTAATTCTTCACTCAAGATATCACTTTGTTTCTCGTCTTCCTCAAAAAATATCTGAGGTAGCATCACCTCGAGCTGGGAGGACATCTGAATACCAAAATGGTTGTACTGCCTCTTTAGATGTCTAGAAAACTGGCGTACAGTACGAAAACTGTCGTAGTGTTCGTGATCTTCGTCAAGTTCGTCGAGGTTTGCTAACTCTTCGAGAACTTCATCCGGAGGTGGATTTGCAAGAAATACACCTGCAAGTTCAAGATCCATGGTGTTAACAATGTCGGGTCGGTCTAACGCGCCACATACTCTTCGAATAAATTGGCACAGATAGTTGAGCTGGGAGTAGCGCGACAGTGGAAGTTCTTCACCGTCCGCACGGAGAGTTTCGACATTCGCAAGAATGCGACGAAACACTGAAAGAATCTTGTTAAAGTTTGCTTCGGCCAGTGCATCTTTCTCGGGCCACGTCGATATTACACCTTGTGCGAATGCTTCGTAATAAGTAGTGTAATCTCGATTCACGCTAGTGTTCCGCGATCCAGCAAATATGTAGCTGAGACGACGAATACGTCCTGGATTCACCTGGGGGGCGTCTGCGTGGAGTTTTTCCGGCTGACTCTGCAGGATGTTCAACATGCCATTCAAATACAGTGTATTTGCCACGTCATATTGGAAATTAGCTTCTCGGAGTACACCTGTTTTGATCAGTAAGGTGTTGTTATCTTGATTCAAGGACAGGGCGTGGCTGTAGAACGCCAAAGCTTGCTTTTTATGTCCCGCTTCTTGGAATAAATCGGCTTTGGTTTGATTTACATCCAAGTCGCCTGTGATGTCTCGAATCAAATTGAGAGATTTCTCGGCACCGAGAGTATCGTCTCTTTCCAAGAGAGTCTTAGCGAGCGAAATGTATACCTCTGGAGGTAATTGTTGGCGTAATCCGATCAGTCGCCGACCGTACGTTAATTGACGCTCCGGGTCACCTTCTTTAGCTGTGAATGCAAAAAATCCTGCGTCCCGAGTTGCCATGGTAACAAGTTCTCGCAAGACCGACAACCGCCGAATTCCCGCTTGTGAGATCGAGTTTTCGATCGCAACAAACTCAGCCTCGGTGTCCAGTGTTTCAGTGGCAATCTCACCGAGTAGGGTATAGAGATAGAACCGATCCTCTGTACTGGTGATTCTTTCCAAAATTATTCGGTGCGCCCAACGGAACGTGGCTTGATGCTGTCGTGGAAGGCGAAATCCGAAACGATTCTGCCCAATCATGTTCAGAATCCCGTCGATCGCTACGACGAACTCGTTATCGTCTTTCGAATGTTCTGCAACATACTGAAATACAGCGACTGCTTCGTCGGTTCGATTGGATTCCTTTAAGAGTTCTCCCATTAACAGTAGGTTGTCACTGTGTTGGGGTTGATGGATGAGTGCGAGTCTATAGGCCTCGATCGCCTCTTCGGTAAAACCACTCATGGACAGGACGCTCGCCTCAAACTCGCCGGTCACGGCTTCTTCGTCGTATTTCTTCAGTTCACTTAGCCAATGGAGGATGTCTGCCAGTTTCTCGTCGCTACTCTCTACTTGGTTAAATGCAACCATGTTGAGCACAATGTTCTGAATGTGTTCGAGTCGATTCTCCGTATCGATTTCTGCTAACTCACGAAGAACGGTGTCGTATTTATCGAACTCGTTCAATTGCACGTAAATCGCGCCCAACTGTCGTAGTCGGTCGACAGCTGGCATTTCAGAATATTCAGCGAATTCTTCGACCACTTCTGCAGCGGTAAACGAGTCCCCTATTTCGGTGTAAATCCGTACGAGTAAATTTATCTCATTCCGATCCGCGGTTCGTTCCCAAAGCTTGTCCTCCAATTCGATAGCGAGGTCCGCGAGCACGTTCAGTTCCGCCGCGATTAAGAGAAACTGACTTTCCGCAAAGCTCCGCCTCGCGGGTGCTTCTTCAGCTAGCCAGATTTCTTGCCAAATTTGAAGAGATTCCTCTTTATTACCGTTTACACTGTGGAGCCATGCTAGGCGCATACGATCATCGTATCCCAGAGGTTCTCCGTTAATCTCCTCCAGTTTTGTGAAAATCGCTAAAGCATTTTCATACTTTTGCAATCGTTCAAAGCCGTCCGCGACGATGCGCAGATCACCTGAATCCTCCGGCAGGTCGTCTAGCAGTATGGTCAAAGCTTCGGTTGCTTCGTTGTATCGACCCTTTCCATAGTGGGTTTCGAACAGGAAAATCTGTCCCGTAGTTGTCGGACCGTACGTGTCGGCATGGTTTTTGATCATTTCTAGACTTTCAATTTCGAACCCCATTTGGTTCATGAACCGGCCACCATGTGTCAACACGTCGATGTTGTCCGAATTATTTTCGATCAGCTTGCTCCAAATTTGCCACGATTTTTCTCGCTCAGCGATACTAATGTAATGTGAAGCTAAACCAGAATACCAGAGCACGACACTGGGTTCTTCCTCAATTAGGCGTTCATACTCTTGAATCATTTCCTCGGTACGTTTGGACGTGTCGTAAATTTGCAACAAACGGTAGCGAGCATCTATGTCGTCGGTTTCTTGTTCGATCGAGTGGTAGAGCGAGATTGCTTCGTCGAAGAGTTCTAAATCGATGAGAAGATCGATTTGCAAATCGATCAAATCTCGATCTTTGTTTTGGTGGTTCCGAAGAATGCTCAATAACTCTTCTGGTTTATTCTGTTTGCGATAAGTTTCACCGACCAATGTCAATGCATACAGCCCGTCGAATCGAGTATCGGAATTTTCGTAGGCAAGCCAGGAGTAGCTTTCCGCCACCTCGTAGTCTTCCGCCGTGAGTCCCCATTCGGTGAGTCGGAGCAATTGTCTGAAGTAATACTTGGAATTTGGATCGGGGCGGTATAGTTCGATAGCTTTGTCCGGTTGTCCTAAGATCGCCAGCGTCAATGCAGCTCGATTTTTGAACTCTTGATCTTGTTGTTGAGCTAACGCGTACAAATCATCGACGTTGGTCGTATTTACCCCGATCATCGCGAGTCGAATCCGAATGAACTCACGTTCATCCTCTAGCTCGGTTGAGTCCAACGTTTTGTTGTACCAGTCGATAGCTTCTCGTTCTTCGCCCTGAGCGTCGAGTAAACGTGCCTTTAGCAAGGTTCCGTCTGTTGTTTCGTCTAACTCCAGAGCTTGATCTACCGTTTGAATTGCGTTTTCGAAATTTCCGTATCGCCAATACAGGTGCGCAATGCTCAAATAAGTCTTGGCTCTGTATGCTGTAGTATGGTTTTCGTCTTCGGCAACTGAGGTGAGTGTATCAACAGGTTCCTCGATACTCCTGTGAGTTTTAATTGCCTCCGTATACACTTCATCGATCAGAGATAGCGATAAACGATTTGTACTGTTGTTGTCCTTCATCAAGTCGTCAACTGAAGTGCCGAAAGCGAACCAACAAAGACTGATGCCGAGGATTGTCAACCCTCGTCTGGAGAAACAAGAAATTTTCTTAGGTTTCATATAGCTCACGTATAAAACAGTGGTCTTTCAAACTATTCGAGAACTCTGTCGATGTAACCGTCAGCACTTTGAGTAGTCGAAGATTGGAGGTAGAAACTACCATCTGTCGTACATCGTCTTTGTTCAAAACGTCCGAACGGAATGGACGGAAATTAAGACCAAGCAGTGCTAATTAGTGGTTGGACGAGTTTCTCGTTACAAACTATCAATTTTAAGGAAATAGGTACTCGACGGAATTTTTCGCGTTTCCGTTTATGTCTAAAAATTTTTCGGTGGTGTAAACACCTACTCCCAATAACCGCAGATTTGATTCGGTCAGCCCGTATGGAGTCAATCTGACTGCTCTTCTTCAAATACTCGATTAAAGTTCTCAATCGCTTTTTGAAGTCTCTCAGATCGTTCTCGTTGTGGTCGCTCTGGGACCGGTTTCTCACCGATTTCTTTCAAATGGGCGAGTTGTTCTTCCGTAAATGTACCGTTATCTTTGTTGTGCGAGATCAATTGCCAAGCTACACTTCGTTTCAACCAAGGTGATTCCAAACCTTCGATTTCGTTAAACAGTCGAATAGGGATCTCGCGACTAAGGGTCCCGACCTGTGTGCTTAGTACTTGTTCCGCTTGGTCATCATATTGAATCACTAAATTGATTGCGCGTTCCCAATCTTGTTCTTCTATAACATGTTCGACGACGCTGTTATAGGCTCGACTTCTTGTTTTTCCCGGGCGAACGTACTCTAACAGTCCAGCCGCGATGTCCAAGTTGTCATCCGCGGTCCAAATGATCACCAAGGCTTCCCATCCCTCGTTCATGCTGTTGAGTGGTTGCTTCGCCGCGGTTTGTACTGCAAGTTTCGGATTCTCTTTTGCTAGAGAAAAGTAGGCCGATCTTTGCAAATCGTGTCGGAAGGCAGCTAGACTGTCATCGGAATCAATCCATTCGAGTGTTCCGGGTAAATCGGTCAACGCCCAACCTTTAACAACTGTATCTGCGATGACGTTTCGATAATTTTGGTCTGCTATGCTACTTAACAATGCTCGAACTCGTTCGGGTGCCTGTCTAGCAATATAAGTAAACGCAGTCTCGCGGGCTTTTAGTTGCAATGACTTCGGTAGCTCGTCAATACTATTTAACAGAGAATCGGGGTTGTTTTGTGCCCACGCCCATAATAGTCTGTGCCGTAGTCTCGCCTGAAACGCCTGTTCGATGACTGCACCCGTCGCGTCAAAAGCCTTACTAGGATCAGTTTTAGCCCATTCTGTTATCACATCCATGGCAAGTTGAAGGTATGCGGTCTCTTTTTCGCGCAGCTTTCCAGCAACGACGAGATCAAATGCTAACTGTGGACTAAAGTCAATGAGTTCTACGCTAACAAATTTAGTGGTTTCCAACAACGAGAAGTCAGCAGGCAGAGAATGTCGCATCTTTTCGAACGCGGTTACACCGTCTTTTACTATCCAAGAGTAGGCGAGCTGACCCAACATTCGGTTTTGTGCTTCGCTGAGGTTTGGTAAATCGTCTTTGTTTTCCCAAATGAACGATCTCCATTCCTGTGCGGGCTTGTCGATTACGGCCAAGTCGGTAGTCTCCCTCAAAACATCAATCGCGACCCATTCAGAATCGAGCTGTCGTGCGATTTCTCGTCGTTGCTCAAAGGTCATGTCTTCGCGTGCTCTCACGATGCTTGCAATCGCCCGTTGTTGAGTATCCTTCTCTAGACTACGAACATGGTCTATTGCGTTCTCTAAATCGATTAAAGACCATTCATGAAACACAAAATCAAAGAGAACATGCTTCCGAGCATTAGGGGCTTCATTCTCGATTACATCTAACGCAGCTATCGGATCTAACACCGACCATCGCTGAATGATCACATCTTGAATCTCGGCGCGCACATCAGATAATTCAAGGTTTTGTGCTTGCTCCCAATAGTCTTGTAGTGTCCCCGTGCTTGCACTGGCAAACAAGTCGTAGAGTAATCTGGTTCGGTCTAAGTGACTATCAAACGTGGTATTGTCCAAGAACTCGACAAGAGCTTGAGTAGCATCCGTTTGTATGCTCTGTTCTGCTGTATTGGATATCTGTACGGGAATTACTGTGTTCTCAGACCCTGGGCGATCGATGTCTTTAGCTCCAGTTGCAACCATGTACCCGATTGAGGTAGAACCGATTGCTAGAACAATCGCAACCAGACTGAATAGAATCAATTGACGAGGTTTATGTCTTCCTTTCATTACGGCGTAGACTTGGTGTAGAAGAACATTAGTCTAATTGCTACCTTCCGCATCTAGCGCGTCCCGAAGTTCGATATACGCTTCCCGTAAGCGAGTCGATATGCGGCTCGGCAATTCTTTTTGTTCTGAACGTTCTATTTCGCGAAGAAGATTGATTTGTGCCGTCGAAAACAGGCCCTTGTCTTCCTGGTTCGACAGCAGAGAGCGCGCTGCGTCTTTTCTCGCTTCGACAGATCGTATCAATCCCAGTATCTCAAAGAGTCGTTCCGGAGCTAGTCGAGAAAACAAATCAATTGAATTTGGTGCTCTAGGTTTCTCTTCGGTCAGATCTAGGAACAGGTCCGATGCGAACTCAAAATTTGAGTCAAAGAGCGACACCATGACTGCGAAATCATAAGTGCGAAACCTAGTCTCGCTGGTTCGTGCCCGCGGAATCATGGTAACTGCCGTATCCATGTCCCTCAAAATCACTTGGTCGATCACGTCCTCTTCCCATCCTTCCCCATTGGTTTTGAGCGGTTGTTGCAAAGCAATCTCCAAAGCAAGTTGTGGGTCTGTGATCGCGAGAGTTTTAAATGCTAGTTCCTTCAAACTGCCTCTTCTGTGCGAAACTAAAGGCTCACTTGCAATCCACTCCAAAGTACTTGAAAGATCAATCAAAGCCCAGCTTGCAACTATAGCCTTGGCTACTTGGTCGCGATTTCCTCGCACGGACAGATCACTGAGCAATCCGGTAACTGTTTCCGGTGAGTGCTTCGCGAGTTCCGTTAACGCTATTTCGTGTGCAAGGTTTTGCAGATCGTCTGGAAGCTCGGTGAGACGATCAAGTAGGGTGTATGGATCGGGAGATGCCCAATGTTCGAACACTCTTCGGTGCATTTGACGGCGCATCGAATATGCTTTGACGCCCTTCGTTGCTTTGAGTGCTTCGCTTGGTTCGGTTTTTGCCCAGCGGGCGATCAATTCAATAGCTAATTCGTGGAAGCCCATTTCTTGTTCTTTGTCGACTCCTTTTAATACGAAGTCAAGGGCGAGCTGAGGGTGCGTGCTGATTAGTTTTTCTGCAACACCGGTCACGGTGCTCAATAGTGGAGTGTTTTCTGGAAGTGATGCTTGCATTTCTTCAAACACAGTGACACCGTCCTGTAGTACCCATGAATGACCTATCTCTATAAACATTCGAAGATCGTCATCGCTAAGACTTTGAAATCGATCCAAATGCTTGCTAACGAACACATTCCATTCCTGTACAGGGACGTCGATCACAATGTCGTTCCTAGTTGCTTTCAACAGTTCGATTGCAACCACTTCACGATTTAATCGACGGGCGATCTCTCGAAGTTGATGTGAAGACAAGTCTTCTCGAGCCAAGACGATTCCCGTCACCGCGCTCTCTTGGTGCTTGACACTCAAGTCTTGTGCGTAAGTGATTGCATCTTCCAGACTGGACAGAGACCATTCGCGATAAATCAACTCGATAGCTGAACTTTGTCCATGCGTTGGCAATTCTTTTTTTACTGTTTCAATAGCCTCGTACGGATCTAGTATCGCCCACCTCTGAATCAATTTGTGTTGCAGTTCTTCTTGAAATCCGGGGGACTGTAGTCTTTTCGATTCCCTCCACATTTGTTGAACACGTTCGATGTCTGCGTTCGTTACGTAAGTGAGTATGGCTTTTGTTCTGGCAAAGAAACTCCCAAATTGAGTAGCGTCGCTACTCTTTTTTAACGAACGTACGGATATCAATCTGTTGACGTCTCCATTGCGGTCGTCAACATCGGAAACGATACGTTGTTGTGTGTCCGGGTTCCTTGAAGTCTCGATGATGTTATTTAGCAGGAAGTAACCCAAGCTGAATCCACCCAACGTAACAACCCCCGCTAAAACAGCTAAGACTTGCCAACCCTTCCTCTTACCGACAGTAGTCATAAAAATGCCGTATTGTCTATCGCTTCCGTTGGATTAGGCAGTGATTCATATCTGTCACACTGCCAGCTGACTTCTGTAGTCTAGTAGGCATACTGAACCCTCAAATTCACAAAAGCCTTTAGCTACCGCGTGTGAGAACCACGGTCTCTTCTAAGAATTCATAAAAATTTGAACAGCTTTTACAGTACTCGAATCTCCAAAGTTGCAAGAGCTGACTCAAGAACCTCAATTCTTGCATCCAGGTCAGCAACAAATTCATCTTTGTTCGCTAACGCTCCGACTTCTCGAAGTTCTTTGAGCATGGACAGGCCAGACGTCTCAACCGGAATTTCTTGAACTGCTAAAAACACCTCTTCAGCATTACTCGTTTCTCGCAATTTCTGGATCAGCGTAATGCGTTGTTCGGTCGAAAAGTAACCATATCCTAACATTTTGGTAAACAGCATCGGCGTCAATGAAAATTCGGCTTGACGCGCGAGATAAGCAAAAGGAATCAAGTCGGTCTCCGAGAGACTTTCCAAGTTGTCTGTTAACCATCGAGTCAGTATATTTGCTAGTGCGCTACTACTCTCAAACTTTTCGAGTTTGTAGTACTCGTTGTACAAGACTGCGAGCAGTTCAACTACAGTGACCTGTTCTACGGACTCGTCGTCCAAGAGTTGCACCAGTCCATCAGTCAATTGGTCCATCCATGTTCCATTTTCAAAGTCGAACAGTCTATCGCGCATGGCGAATAGTAGTTGTGCACTAGAGATAAAACCATCATTGGTCGAATTCTGTAGTTGAGGTACTGTAATTCCCAAAGAGCCGGTAAATTCTCGAATCATGTTTTCTAAATAGTAGAAGTCATTGACGTATCCGAACGGACTGAAACTCTCCATGCTTACGTCGCCACTATCAGAAGATGAAGCAACGTTCTCCTTTGATATCAATTGCTGTATTTGACCAAGAGCAGCGTTGTATTCAGATGCTTTAATCTGAATCTCAATCCCCGCGATAAGCGGCAAAGCTTCAAACGGTTTCAAAGATTCGTTGTGACTACTCGGAACAGTCGTCGTTGCACGAATTTCACTAGCAAGTTCAAAAATCTCTTCAGGCTGAAAGACTTTAGCTAAGACTTCCAAGTTGAAAAAGTCTGACATAAACTGACCAATTTCCATGTCATCAAATCGTTGCACTACCGGCAGAACATCCCTAATAAATTTCTTCCTTTCACTTAACGGTAACCATTCAATAACATCGTCAAGAATGAGTGCTAAAGACAGTGGTTGATTGCTTGAACGGCCGTAATAACGACCACCCTGAAATTCATTGAAGTCTGCGCGATTCACGACCAGGAGCTTGTAAACTTCGATCGCGTGCTCCCACTCTTCAAGTCCAGCAAAAAATCGAGCGATGTTAACCAGTTGTGGTTGCGTAGGAGTGTCAATTCCTCCAGCCCATTCCTCAAATTTCGAGATCACTTCTGGGGAAGGTTGGGTTTGAGATTCGTTCGATAGGTGCATCCACATCATGAATTCATGCTCGTTCGCACGACCATCCAAAATCTTGTCTGTGAGTTCCTGCAATCTTTGTTGAAGCTCGTCAGGATGATGTCCGTATGCGGCTCGGATTACTTCATACCATCTTGATTTCTCGTCGGTTTGGTTACCGTAAAAATATCGATACTGGTACGGATCGTACGGGTTGTTTTGGGACCGAAGGAGTAGCTCGAGTTCGCGACCTAGCGGGAAGGTCTTGATCGTCCGATCCAGTAGTCGTTCATAATCGGCTTGACGCGAGTATGGATAGTCGGAATAGCTCGTGTAAGTAGACCAATTTACAGCAACGCGCCCTTGGGGAAAATAGCTAGATCCATAGAAGCTCACATGCCCTGACTCTTCAAAGTCAACTGGCCAATCGAGAAACATAAGAGTATTCGATCCGCCGATGGAGTAGGGGGAGCTGGTGTCCAAACTCTGCAGATTTATATTGCGCCAAAATAGTCGAACAGCCTCAGCGGCTTCGGTCGCAGTAGCGGTCTCATCGAGCTCCACTATTTTTGTGGCTGCCCGAGCCACGTTTTTCGGATATCGGTCGACAATTTGCGGAGCCGTGAATTCGTTAGTCGGTCGCAGTTCGCTAGGTATCAACCTGTTCAACAAGTACGCTTCTGCCCCTCCAATTCGAACGTTTTCTGAATTTCGAGCGATGATATCTTCCATTAACTCTCGATTGCGAAGGTCAGGACCTCCGTCGGTAGCTACATTGAGCGCGTCGACAAAGAATTCACGTTGCTTGTTCCAAAAGAAGTATGCAGTCCGGATCGACTCGTTCGTTTTATCTAATTCATAGACTTCGTTAAACAACTCCTGAGTTTTTAGAACATCGTTACTATTCAAGGTCGAGCTGAGCAGATCGATCCGGTAACTCGGTTCCCCGGGAAAACACTGCATTAGACCACGGGTAAAGTCAATGCGCAATTTCGTGCGCGCTTGCGGGTCATTGTTAAATTGATTTAAGCCATACGGAATCACGTTTTGAAGCTTTGCGACTTGCTCTTCGGTTATACACTCTCCATCAACCATCTGCTGAATCGTCGCTAAGATTTCATCCTGAAACAACGAGCCTAATATGCGCGGTATCGCCCATGTGATTCTCTCGCTTGGATTCAAATCCAACAGAGTCAGAAACGCCTCTTGCTTGGACCCTTCGTAATACGCTGGGAGTATTTCGTCAAGCTTCCAATCCTCCGAGTTTCTCTCACTTACAGCTTCGTACACTGTCAACAGTACCTCAAGGTTATCGGGATGAGCATCGAAGATTGCTACAAGTTCCCACACTAATTGCACCACATACTCGTCTTGAAAGTCAATAGTCTTCACTAAGTCTAAAGTAGCTGATTGCAACCTCTTGCGTTGCGAGCCATTCAGATCAAGCTTAACTAACTCTTGATAGTGCTGTGATAACGTGCGTACGTGTGGTTGGTAAGGAGGTGGGTCTGGCGGAATACTCTCGACAACGTATTGATAAAAATCGACACTTTCATCTGGCTTCTCTCTCGCTTGAATATATTGCCACAATCCCATGCTGCCATATTGCAGGCTCTGGCGCATTCCGGCGCTATCAGGTTCCTCGAGGATTGCTTTAATCTCGTCAAAGTCTCGAAAGAATGGTCCCACTACCTCTTCTAACTGCCAAACCAATTCTGGATCGGACATAATCATCCCGATTAGTTGAGTAGGTTCACCTTGGAGCTTACCGGTGATGACTGGGACCATGCGGACATATTCGCTTTCGCCCAGGATCGACCGCGCGTATCCCAGCACATCCCGAGGATTTACCATCGAGAACATTCTTCGATTAACAGAGCGCGGAAGAGATTCGTCGACTTCGGGTTCATCTAAGAATTCATAGAAAATTTGAGCGACAGGCTGTGATGGTTCGACTATATTCAATAAACGCGCGGTACGTTCTACATTTTTCGCTTCGATTGCCTTGTCCAATTCTTCGGAGAGTAGGTCTCTATCTTCGTCAGAATCGGCTGCGATTTCCTCAGAGTCATCACCGAGCAATTCCTTTAATTCGTCGGATAAATACAAACCATTGGCTTCATACTCGCCGCGGAGGTAGTCAACGAAGCTTGCGCCTTCTCCTGCTTCTCCGCCCAACTCCGCAGCAATCATGGAAGTAATGTTGACCGGTATCGCAACTCCCATAGTCGCTCCCATCGATTGAATCATGCTGATTGCGCTTGACACTGCAGCACCGCTTTCTCCCTCGTCCTCGTCCGAATCTGAATCTGATTCCTCAGAAGTCGCTCTGAGAAAGACGCTGGCCAACTCCAAGTCCATGGCATGGGCGAACTCAACGCGCTCGAGGACGGAACAGAGGCGTCGCACGAAGCGACAAAAGTAATCCAAGCGGGAAAAGCTAGTGATCTCCATGCCTTCTTCTCGTTCAGGAAGCGTTTGGATATATTCGAGCTCATCCACAAAGAACTCATGCAGTGCTGCGAATTGTTGCTCGGACTTCACCGGATCCGAGGGCCAAGTCGCGATCAAACCTTGAATCAGTGGTTCGTAGTACGTGTTGTAGTCGCGATTCACGCTGGTGTTCTGAGATCCGCCCCATCCCATGCTACTACCAGACACTGGTACCCCAGCGTACAGTTGCGCGGGTTGACTACGCAAGACATTGAGCATGCCTTTCATGTACAGGTCGGCGGCGACTTCATCTTGACCGTTTCCTTCTCGGAGAGCTGCTGTTTTTATCAATAGAAGTAAATTGTTTTGATTCAGTGCTAATGCGTGACTGTAGAAAGCGAGAGCTTTTTTGTAAAAGCCAGCTTCCTGAAATAAGTCAGCTTTGGTCTGATTGACGTCTAAATCGCCGGTGATGTCCTGGATAAGATCAAGTGCTTTCTCCGCGCCGAGTTGGTCGTCTTGACTCAGCAACGTCTTGGCAATGCTAATGTACACCTCAGGGGGTAATTGTTGGCGCAGACCGATGAGACGACGACCATAAGTGATCTGGCGGTCAGGATCGTTTACACTCCGACCATAGTAGAAATAGCCTTGACCAGGCGTCGACATGGTCACGAGTTCACGCAGCACAGACAATCGTCGAATGCCGGCTTGAGAGATCGAGTTTTCTACGGCGACGAACTCACTCTCAGTATCCAGGAATTCAGTCGCGATTTCCGCAAGCAACGTGTATAGATAGAACTTGTCCTCTTTCTGCGTAATTCTTTCCAAAATAATGCGATGAGCCCATTTGAATGCCGCTTGACGATTGAATGCCAAGCGCTGCCCGAATCTCTGCTGGCCAATCATGTTCAGAATGCCATCGATCGCGACGACGAACTCATTGTCGTCTTTCGCGTGTTCCGCGATGTATTGGAAAATAGCCACTGCTTCGGACTGTCTGTCCGACTCTTTCAACAATTCACCCATCAGCAGCATGTTGTCGCTATTTTCGGGTTGTTGCACTAATGCTAATCGATAACTTTCGATCGCTAGTTCGGTGAAACCACTCATGGACAACACGCTCGCTTCAAACTCTCCCGCGACGGCGTCGTGGTCGTACTTTCGTAGTTCTTCTAACCAATGGAAAATGTCTTCGAGTCGATCTTCTGACTCTTCGTTAACCGTGAACGCGACGGCATTGAGGACGATGTTTTGAATGTGTTCCATTCGATTTTCTTCGTCAACTTCTACTAGTTCTCTTAGGATCTGGTCGTACTTGTCGTATTCGTTTAATTGCAGATAGACCAAACCTACCTGACGTAAGCGCTCGACCTCTGACATATCGGTGTATTTCGCGAACTCTTCGATGACTTCACGGGCGCTAAACGCATCGTTGACCTCAGTATAAATGCGAACCAATAAGTTGATCTCGTTCTTGTCTGCTTCCTGGTTATAGAGTTTGCGTTCGATGTCGATCGCGATCGTTGCTAACTTATTGAGTTCCGCAGCGATTAGTAAGAATTGCGCTTCTGCGAACTGACGTCGCGCGGGAGTGTCTTCCCGGACCCAGATTTCTTGCCACAAGCGCATAGCTTCTTCACGGTTTCCCGCTACGCTTTCTAACCATGCAAGCCGCATGCGATCATCGTACCCGAGTTCGCCTTCTTCACTCTCTCGGACTCTGACGAATACATCGAGTGCTAGATCGAACCGCTGCAGTCTCTCGTAGGCGTCTGCGACGGTGCGCAAGTCGCCTGAGTTTTCTGGTAGTGCCTCCGTCAGTTCTTCCAATTCCGCAGTCGCTTCGTCATAGCTACCATTTGCTAAGTGCGCCTCAAACATGAAGATCTGAC
>WTGV01000058.1 GCA_011525295.1 Pseudomonadales bacterium
TTCCGGTTCCACATGCCATGATGATCTGACCGCGATCAGCCGAGTCAAATCCCTCCCGGACTTTTTCGATTGCTTCGAGTTGATGTGCTCTTGGTTCTTTTGGCTTACGGCGACGCTTCTCTCCGCGATCGATAAAAGAGTCCCAATCCACCGTGCTCTCAACAAGATCTTTTACTCGAATGTGAGTGATTTGTTTTCTATCGACAACCTCTTGGAAGTGAGGGCTTGGCTCTACTTCGGTAGTATCAATGAAAATTAGAGACTTAAATCCTTGACTATCTGCGGTGGTGTAAAACGAATCAATGTCTTTTTTCTGCAACTTGTAGCTCTTCTGTCTACATTTAGCTTGAATGGCTGCAAAGCCGTTTCCTTGACTGTCTCTCACCCTGGCCACTAAGTCGATACCAACGTCCTTTATCGACTCTTCTTCTCTGTGCTTTCTGACCCAGTCTTTCCACGAAGTCGCTTGCGTGTACATCTGCTGCATTTGCGAGTCGTGATTGAAATACACTTGCACGATCTCTTCAAAGCGGTCTCCCACATCTTTTTCAGAACGCTTTGCGTCTCTAATTTCGTCGAGTAATGCATCAAAACTAGTGGTCATCGATGATCCTTAATTTAGCTGCGGTTTATTGGGAAGAGAATGTATCGCTTGGATTCTAGCAGGAGTGCTAGTTGGTCGAAAATTATAGTTTCCGTTTGTAATTGAAAAACGAACAGCTCCAGAGCTAGGGCACTAACTTTCGATTGATTGGCTACACGGAGTTCAGCGCGCAGAGTTTAGCAGGGTCGCAAGAACAGGCGTAAAAACTGAAATTCCTAGACTGTGTAAAACATCGCAGCTTGTGTCCCCATAGCGATTTATTTTTTTAACTCTGTAACCAAGTTCTCGGGGCAAAGCCGAAGTTGAGTAAATTTGTTGGACACTGACTTATTAAAAGCCAAAACGAATTCTCATTATGGTCAGCTAGTGCAAGGAGAGGGCGAGTCTGGCGGTCGATCATCCTCATCTTCGACGTGAACATCGTCAAACGTCTCGTAGGGAATGCAAGCACTTGTGTCCAGTTCCTTCACAGCATTCGTAATAATATCGGATGGAATAGCCGCGTAATGAGGGTGGTCCATGCTAACCTCTCGGTTAGTCTCTACGGTTTCTTCAAGGCGGGTTGTGGTCATACCTACTACGTATCCATCGTCAGAGACAATTGGACCCCCACTATCCCCAGGTCGAGACACCGCAGAATACAAAAACAATTCCGAGTCGTCGTATGTTATTTTCGGAGAGAATGTGACTTCACCGCGCTCAATGGTTGGTTCGACCGCGCTAAGTTCCTTGGTATTGGGCACTCGTCCGTGTCCAAAACGATAAATAGTCTGCGATACTTCCGGACGGAAGAACACTAAACCTTTGGTAGGCCGCAGTTCTTCGACAACGGACAGAACAGCAACATCGATCGATGGGTGTTTAACAGTTCGGTTTATGGTTACATGAGCTCCTTGGAAGTGCTGTTTTTCATTAACGCGCATATCTTCCACGACGTGTTTGCACGTAAGCACATGGTGAGGGTCAAACACAATGCCACTACCCGCTCTAGAATCTCCGTCAGAATTTATTCCTACAATTTGTACAACTGCTGGTGATATCATTTCATAAATGTATCTTCCGCCTAAGACTCTCGATAACCACAATGCACCTTTCTTCCTCTGTTTTGAAGGTTGTGCCAGGCAGAAATATCTCTTTGGTAGCATCATATCCTGCTGAAGCGAATAGTATGAAACCAGAAGATTCTGTGTTTCCATTCGCGCGAGAAGATGCCGAATCTGATGTACACGCCGGTCTACGTTCTCGACTACTCCTTCAGATTTCAAGTATTCGACAAATTCCCTGCTCTCTACAGGCTGTGGTTCTTCGCTATGGACACTTTCGTGATTGCGTTCTGCGATCTGTGATGGATGAAAGTACATAGCTGCTTTCATCGCGATGTACGCTTCTATCCAAACATCTAAGGGCTCCAAAAGAAAGTATGAATCAGACTGTTTTTCCATGTTACCTGTTTAGCTATGTGTCGTTTCTTCAAAATGTGTGTAGATTGATTGTGAGACGTTATGGACACTATTGCTCACTGTACTTCCCCATCTTTTGATCGGTTTGACGTGCCCGACCTTGGCCCTGTATTCAATGGAATTTAGAAGTGAGGCAATGTCTGTGACTGCACCGGTACTATTACTTTCAAGTTGTCTGACTAGGTCGACATCCTCAGGCATGAAGAATTTTCTTGCTAAATTTGGGACAAATATTACACCTCACTACACGATCATGATTGAAGGGTGAACACTCTGGGCATACTTTATGCACTAGGCCAATTTTTCAAATTAATAGGACAGAGAAAGTCGCACCGTCAATCATTGTCGTCAGGTGGTTCGCGATCGCCCAGAGGTTCACCAAAGTCCAGCTTTCGCATCGCGATTTGTTCTGATACACGGCGGATTTCCTGAGCGTATTCTTGCTCAAATCTATGAATTTCACTTTTTGCAAACGCAACCACTTGTTCATTTGAGTCTTCAAGCCATGGGTGCAACATCTCAGCCTTTTCTTGATATGTTTGAGCTAACCCGTACTCACCCTTCACTATACCTGTACTACGAATTACATCCGTTACGATATTTCCAATTTTTTCATCGACGAAATCGGACGCAATAATTTCCCGAAGTAAGGGTAGTAATTCTTCCCGTCCATTGAATCTTCTAAGTGATTTGGTAACGAACTCCAAATCACTGTAGTCTCCGTCTTTTACCAACTCTATAAGTACACTTGTTAAGGGTTCTTCGAATTTTGGATATATCCCACTCAGAAAATACGAGAGGTTCCAAGGACTGATGTCATCGTCGCTGTCACACCACGCTCGCATAGCTGAGACAACATCGTCAGCGTGAGGTTGAAACACCTTGTTTAATTCATGGAATTTGAACGGGATAGGGTTATAGTCAATCGACGAATGTATCTTGGAACTCTTGATCCGCTGACCAAACCAGTTCAAGACAAGTTGCCGATGCGTCGAAGCAAGGACGACTAGGACTCGTTCAATTTCATAGTCTATACGAGGGATGTAGACCAACTTCTCGAGCAATCGGATCACTTGATTCTTAATGAGAGCACCAATCAATGAATCCTTGCAAAGAATAGGCCATGATTCGTTGATCCATCGATCGACGTATTCGATCTTGAGGACATTAAGGCAAGGAAAGAATACTTGCTCTATCCAGAACTCGCAGTTGTCTTTGTAGTGTGCGATTGATGCACGTAGCAAGCACAAACAAGACTCCTGATTAGCCGCATCTGAGGCGTGCTCTACTGTTTTGCTCACAGTTGAGGCCTGTAAAGAATTGGAGCTTGAGATCACATAGGCAATTTCTTGTATATAAAGTTCCGCATCCAACCAATCATTCAGTAATGTCTCCACATCTTGTTGCAAATTCGTCTTGAGTAGAAGACTTGCGGTCGGCGAGATTGTCCAAGTCGGCATGGTTTTACGATCACGTAAAAGATCTAACACCAGATTTGGCTGATGATTACAGAGAAGCGATAGAAAGTGAGTGAATGGTGGAAGAGTCTCCAAATTGTCAGACTTTGACTCTGCTGCGATCTTGAGCCTAGGCTTCCATTGGGACCAGTTCGTTAAATTTATGCTCGCCGCGAGTTTTTCTTGTTCCTCCAGTAGAATCGCTTGATCACGCTCGTAGTCGAGAGAGTTTTTGTTCCACATCTCAGGAAACACCGCTTGATATCCAACCATAGTCTTGAACGCGACAAATTCTCCATCAGTGTTGAGCGAATCTCGTAGTAGTATTGTGTTTTTGATATAGCGTGAGTGAGCTTCTACGACAATCGGTGAAGACTCTAACTGCTCGGACAATGGTTTTTTCCATGTCCATGTCAAATATAGTCGAGACTCAAGGTCTAAACGAGAATTGAGACTAGCCTTAGGTGCGATGCGAGTCAAGTGATCGATGACATATGCCAGATCTGAGTAAATCATCGCGTACACTTCGAGACTGGTGTCTCCTCTTTGAGGTATTCTTGCAACGGAGAATAGACACTCAAGTGCATCCGAAAACGACCTGTCACTATCAATCACACACTCCGCGAAATCAACCACCTTGTTGATAACCGTTTTGCGGGCGTTTTCGAGCGCATTACTGTATCGAATCGCACCTTGACTAAGAATCACCGAGTTAGAGGTTGAAGTCACACTCTCCACATCCGGTTCCAATATCTTGTTTGCGATCGTGAGGGCGAGAGGCGCACATGAGACGATGTCTTTCTCTTTTCCTAGTACTTCGGCTATTAACACTTGCACGACGGGTCCGTGGAGTTGCCAAACTTGCGTATTGTGTTGTGCTAAGTCTTCCGCTACTTTGATGAGTTGATTTTTAGATACATCATTCGAGGTCGCCATATATAAATCTCGGATTAGAGCATATGTTGCAGCAGGTTCGATGTAACGACATTGGGTTACAATCTTCGCGATTTGAGCGGTGACTTGATGTGGTTCAATGCCACCGAATCTACTAAACGCTCCGTCAAATCGCTCGGTTTCCAATCTCTCAGCTAGTAACCACGCCTTCCTAAGCTTTTCTCGAATATCTGGATACACTGTTTCTATATCGTCATAGAATGGAAGCACAATTTCCTCGAGACGTTTCAGAGCTGTTAGTCGATCTTTGTTGTTTGTAGTGTTGACTACTGCTTCTAAAAGCCCAGCATCAATTAACGCTTTGCCTTCAGCAAGGCGCTGAACATTGGATGCGATTCTCTGAAATACATATCCCGCAGGAATTAGGTACTGATGCATTGCTTCGCTCAGTTCCTTTTCGAACTGCTTCCGTTCTTCAGAACCAAAACCGGGAGTATCCTCCGGCTTGTAGATAGTGTCATGTGCCATTTCTGCCCACGCATGATTTAGAATTGTTTGGACTTGAACTTCACAAAACAGTCCCTCGAATTCACTGCACTCGCACAACTCTACCAGATCCGACCTAAGTTGCACTACATAGTTGTAAGACTGGAAGAGTGCGGCAGAAAATTCGTTTCCGGGTTCCGGATAGTGGACCTTAGAACGTTCCCAGTCAATGTCAAAAAGAGTCGTCAAAATGCTAGAATTCACGAACCGAGTCACATCACTATTTGTGTAGAAAATTACTCTACATCCGGCCAAATCCTTGCGGTAGACCTCAATGTTGTCCGTCTCGGTTTCGTCAATCTGACTCAAACGACGTGTAAGCGACTCGACAGTTTTCGCGCGAGCCTGTATCTGCTGTAGCCGATAGCTCGCTTCGCTGTCGATTACCCGTTGTAGCGACCGCTTTACGGTTGAGGCGAATCTTTCGTAAAGAATCAGACCGGATTGCTCATATTCTTCTAAATTCATAACTCCCTACTATGTATTCGATTCTCCAAAGAACAGTATTTTCTTGCCAAAATATTGACTTCTCCTGATTTGCTAGTTCTAGGTGTCCATCAAACTGAGACATCGGTGAGACACACTAAAGTTCTCACCGCTGACACTTGTGAACCTCCTTGGATCGACTGGAGTACGAATTTTGCAAATTAAGCTTGTTATTGTCGGAATTGCCGTCGGGTAGCTTTGTGAAGTTTTCCCTACTATTTTCTAAAATTTGCCACAGCACATGGCGGTTCGAAAATTTGCTACTGAGGAGAGAATGAACAAAAAAAATTTGACCTTTAACGCGATCGACGTCGAGACTGCCAATACTGATCGAGCTTCCATTTGCCAAATCGGAATTGTCCACGTTGTTGATGGCGAAATTCAAGACACATGGAAGACTTACATAAACCCAGAAGACTGGTTCGATCCTTGGATAGTCGACATTCACGGAATTACTGAAGATATGGTTGCTACTAGTCCAACCATGCCAGAGATTAGGGATGAACTTCGTAGGAGATTGCGTGGAACCACTGTAGTAAGTCACACATCCTTTGATCGCGTCGCCTTTGAACGAGCGATGTTCAGGTATGACTTAGAGCAGCTTCAGGTCACTTGGATGGACAGTGCTAAGGTCGCACGACGTTGGTGGGTACAGTATGCCAAAAGAGGATATGGATTGAAGAACATCGCTAGCGACTTAGGCATTGAATTCAATCACCACGACGCACTGGAGGACGCACGCGCAACCGCGATGATCATGCTAAGAGTCCTCGAGGAATCGGAACTGGGAGTACAGGAGTGGTTAGAGAAGACAGCTTCACCTCGAAGCAGACCTCGAGAAACTATCACCTACGAGAATCTACCAGGAAATGTAAATGGTGATATGTATGGAGAAACTCTGGTATTTACTGGTGCTCTCGCGATGGCACGACATGAAGCAGCTCAAAAGGCCGCAGATGCAGGATGCAACGTCGTTGGTACTGTTAGTACGAAGGTTTCTATATTAGTTGTAGGAACTCAGAACAAGCACAAGTTGAAAGGAATGACAAAGAGTAGCAAACACAGAAAGGCTGAAGAGCTGATCGCTAGCGGGCACGAAGTACAAATCATATCCGAAAGCGATTTTCTTGATTTGATTGAGATTTAAGACCGCCATATCTAAGAAACAAACTTGGCATCAAAATTCACGGCGTGTCCCAGTGATCTGACTAGTGCAACTCCGAGGGTAGGGCAAGGTAGTTGAGGAACAACGCGAACTCCCATCTCTTCGCTGATTTAGAGTGTTCCAAACTCGCCGGGCATTTCAGAAAGAAATAGTTCACAACTTGAAGCAATTGAAGTTTGGAAGTCGCTCAGAGCCTGGCGGCAAAATTAAACTTCTTGGAGTTGTCGTACTCTATATTCAAGTGCTTCGTTCTTCGGTTGATGCGCTCTATTGCTCGGCAGGATTACGCTCTTTCCTTCGAGTTCTTGGAAGAGCTCGAAGTCCTTGAATCGAGAATCCTTGAGAGCATCTGAAATTTTCCACACTCCTGTTGTACACGGTGCAATCAAGTTAGCATCCATCGCTCGGTGGTACGTGGGCATCAAAGCCATGCCGTTTTGCACGCTATCGTCGTTCGACTCACTCCAAGGGACAAGGTGCGCTGCTTCGACGAGCGACACGCTCGGCAAGATGATCCTCCAACCTGTTGCTGCACAGCGATAGTCATAAGCATCTAACACGACGCGACGAAAACTGGCACTTCTAGCGGCTTTGTCAGATGGTATGTGTGTTTCTATTGAGGACTCATTGTTTCGCAACGCTAATTCGTAATGAATCGAGGCGACGGATTGCTGAATGACCCGTCGAATCTCTTCTGACCGGTGAGGGAAAAATTTTTCGACGATGGCTTCTCGTAATGCTTGTCTAGCGTGTGCGTCAAAGCAAGCATTGAACAAGGACTCATCTAACCGAACAAATCTTATGTTGTTTCGTATCCATTGATTCGTTACTTGGCCTGTTGAGAGTTTTTCTTTAGCCGCTTGTTCACATCCAGGTAACGTTTCTAGATGCCAAAACTTATCGGAAGCCAAATGCAAAAATGGTAAACAAGCTCGCTTACGATCGCTAGGATACGCTACAGCTTCAAAGTAAGAATTGAACGTCTCTAATAGTCTTGGAGTTGCGTCAAATTCAATTTGATTTTTTTGCAGCACCTCTGCTTCAAATAAGTCGATCACCGCCAGCAAGAGACAAGGTTTATGGGGTCTTGCCCTTTTTCCGTCGCGTGCTGGTCGTACACGCGAAACAAACGCTAGGGCTCGATCAATGTCGGATGAGAGGGACATCTTGCGAATCTTATTTTTTTTTGTGGTTTACATTTAAACGCGCGGAACAAACGGCTTAAGGCTGGTGGAGTGTTTATACACCATAACCCAAAATTTCAGTCTTTCAAACTGAGGGAACTTCAGCATGATCAAAGGCTACGAAAACTCTCTATTTAGAATATTCCAACTATTTACCGTAGCAAGACAATACCGTCTAATCATCAAAAACGGCAATGAAGGCGGGTTCATTTGAGTCTGCTTTTTTCAAACATACAAGACAAAAAGAACGATTGCTTCCTTCCCTCTACGAAACCGTTAACAAGGTTAATCAATGAACGAAACAGAATACTATCCACTCGTCCTTAAAGCCGCAAATTCGTGGAAAGAACTCTGCCTCATAAAAAGTGGATCGATGTTTAGCGAGCAGTCACTTTGGACACACAACAATTTCGAAGAACTTCGTAAAACGGTGATTGAAAATCCAGATTTTGGCAACCGAAATTTTGATGACAAATTAAAAGATCAACTTGATGAAGCACCGCCAATAATTCAGTGTTTGTGGGCAGAAATCACGTGGCTCTACTATTTGATTATCTCCAAAGATGTGGTTGGTCGAACGAGAAAACTTGATCGGATAAGAACGCCATGGGATTGGTCCGGTGAAGCCTTCCCAGAAGACCATTGGGCACTTGGAGAAGTTCTAGAAGCAGGACCAGTCATGCCAGGTACATATTACTTAGCTCAACAATGGTTTGAGTTCGAGTTTATAGTCGTTTTGATGTGCAATTGGACACAACAATCCAAAAATGAACGAGCCGCTTTACTTGAAGATCCATGGCGATTTGCGGGTTGGGTGCAGTCTCAGCCAAATGGGAAGAGTCGAATGTTCAGACATGCACTTGTGTATTTACTCTTTCCTGATTCGTTCATTCCCTGTATGAGTCAAAATCACAAACGATTAATCGTTAAAGAAATGTACGAGGATTCTTTAGAACCATCCGACGTTGACGGGATGGATTTGATCGAAGTCGACAAAAAACTTTTGTCGATCACACAACGACTACGACAACAGTACAGTAAGCAAGATATCGACTATTACGATGCACCGCTCCGCGAACAATGGCACCCTAAACGAACCACTAGTCAGGAAGAGGGTAGCGACGTCGCATGGTATCAAGATCGTTTTGGAGACACGAAAGTGTGGGTCGTAGCTCCCGGTGGTGGCGCGCTGAATTGGACTGAATTTCTGAAATCGGGATATGTGCGCCTTGCGTATGATCCGCGAATCGGTGATCTGCGAGAGTTCAAGTCAAGAGGAGAAGTTCACCAAAAGCTAATTGAATATGGGGCAGGTAAAAATCCTTTCAATAGTTCCCTAGCGCTCTGGCAATTTTGTCATGAAATTAAGAATGGTGATTTCTTATTGGCAAAACAAGGGCAAAAAAAGCTTCTCGGATGGGGCAAAGTCACAGGCGAATACTTCTTTGATTCTGATCATTTAATTTCTCCGCACACTCGCAAAGCCGAATGGTATGCACTGACCAAGCCAATTCAACACGAACAGAACGTTGCAATTAAAGCGTTAACTCTAGCATACGGACCGTCATGGAATAGCTGGCTTCGATTCGCGTTTGGCTTGATGGACAACGAGGGACCAGAGAGAATATTTCCTGTGACTGAACAAATTGAAGATTATGGCATAGAACAGGCATTAGAGGGTATTTTTCTCAACCAATCCGAATTTCAACGAATTCTCAATAGTTTAGCTTCGCAAAAAAATTTGATACTTCAAGGACCACCTGGGGTAGGAAAGACATTCATTGCAAAACGTATCGCATACAGTTTGATGGGAAGAATAGATCCAAAGTGTATCAAACTGGTTCAATTCCATCAGTCCTATACATACGAGGATTTCGTCCAAGGATGGAGACCAACAGATTCTGGTGGGTTCATCTTACGAGATGGTGTGTTTTTGAATTTCTGCCGTCGGGCATCGGCACATCCTGATAGACGATTCGTACTCATAATTGATGAGATAAATCGTGGAAATTTGTCACGGATTTTCGGGGAGCTACTTATGCTCATCGAATCAGATAAACGAGGATCGGAGTGTGGTGTGACTCTGACATATGGCGATGCAGACAACACCTTCAGTGTCCCTGACAATCTTTACATTCTTGGTCTGATGAATACCGCCGATCGTTCCTTAGCAATGGTCGACTACGCATTACGTAGAAGATTTGCTTTCGCAACACTCCAGCCAGCATTTGACACACAGGAGTTTAGAGAATACTTGCTTGATACAGGAACTGATCGTGCGCTAGTAGATCGAATTCAGTCTAATTTCATTGAGCTCAATGCAAAAATCTGCGAAGACAAGGATCTTGGTCCAGGTTTTCAAATAGGACACAGCTACTTCGTACCAGAGGAAGAGGCAGACGAAATTTGGTATCAAAATGTGTTGGAGACCCAGATTGCTCCCCTTTTGCATGAGTACTGGTTCGACCGCCCCAAGGAAGTAGAAAACGCGTTAGACGTACTGAAATTGTGAATAAAAAGCAAATCCCAATTCGAAATGTGTACTACCTCTTTTGCTATGCATGGCAGCATGTTGAAGAACGGGAACTTGTTCGATTAGCCGAACTGGATCAGCTAGAGGCAGTGCACGACTTATTGGGGAAAATGCTTGCAGAAGGAATCTTTCGTCTGGTACGTGCAGGTCTCGATCAAGGATATTTAAACAAGCGGGAAGACCTTGTGGGTATTAGAGGAAAAATTAATGCTTCCGATACGATGAAGCGAGCACTCAGACCGAGGGGGCGGGTGTCTTGTGAATATCAAGAACTGTCTCATGACGTACTTCACAACCGCATTCTACGCGCCACACTAAAAAACCTACTACGACTACCATCACTGGATCGCAAAATCCGTTCACGCGTCAATCAAGCGTATCGAAAACTTTCGGGCGTCAGCTCTGTAGCTTTAAATCTTCGAATTTTCAATCAGGTGCATCTTGATCGAAACCGTAGGTATTATCGACTGTTGCTAACAGTGTGTCGACTAATCTATGAGCAAATGTTGATAGATGAAAACTCTGGACGACATGTATTTAAAGAACTGACAGAAGAACGAATGGCACGGGTGTTTGAGCGTTTTGTCATTGAGTTCTATCGACGAGAGCAAAACCAGTTTAAGGTCAATCAATCTAGAAAGATTGATTGGAATCATCAAGGATCACAATTGAAGCACTTAAAGAAACTACCGGGAATGGAGGCAGATGTTGTTCTCGAACGTCCTGATCGTCGCATTATTTTGGACACCAAATACTACTTAGAAGCACTGCGTGAATGGTATGAGACGAAAAAGTTACAGTCTGCTCACCTCTACCAATTAATGGCTTACTTGAGAAATCGTGAAGCGACCATGCGTGCTGATCCAAAGCATGAAGGTATGTTACTGTATCCAACAGTTTCCGATCCGGTGTCCGTAGATCTTTGCTTGGAAGGGTTTTCGATTAAAGCCCGGAGTATTAATCTTGCACAAGATTGGCGAGAAATCCATCGAACGATGCTACACCTACTCGACTAAAGTAGATTGATTTAATTTATTCCATTGCCTGGGCAAGTGAGAGGTATAAGTCCCACTTTTTTGACTGCGCTGTGCTGGATGGGCGCGGTCGATCGATGCTAAAAGCGATTTTTCTGCTCATCTTCTTTATCCATTTCGACATGAATATCGTTAGAAGTTGCTGTTTGAAGTATGCACTAGTTAGTGGACAACAAACAATTTGTGGGTGAGCTTG
>WTGV01000060.1 GCA_011525295.1 Pseudomonadales bacterium
CTCTTACCTTGTCGAATACACTCTTTTTATCGTGGGCTCGCCGGGTTGTGGATCTGTATGGATACTAAATGTAAGAGCTTGCTAGCCGAGCAACGCGGCGGTCCGACCGGAAAATTGTTCAGTCAGCCCCGAGATACATGCGACTGCGGCGCTCGCGTGCTTGAACTGTACACTTGCCGCAATTGTGGAACTGCCTACGGTCGTGCCTACACCAACGAGGTAGAAAACCCTGATTTTCTTTGGTCCGAGCCAGGCGGTTCAATCCATACACAAACAGAGCATTATCATGAACTAGCCCCTATTGATCTTCTCCTCGAAGAACCTGTGTTTTTAGAACACGTAAAACCCGCGGATTACGATTTGGTCACTGGACGAATCAATCCACATAAATTAGGCTCAAGGAATCGCCAAGTCTTTCTCCGATCACACGAGGAAGTATCTTCAGATGGTGGCAATACTCATCAATCGGCCACACTTGGTGAATTCAAACCCTGTGCTGTTTGTGGTGAGAATCCTAAATCTGGTCGCTCTTCTGTTCAAGATCATCAAACGAAGGGCGACCAACCATTTCAAGCGTTAATAGCAAAACAGATTCAGGTTCAACCCCCAAGCAAAGCAGAAACGACGAAGTTAGCACCACATCGAGGTAGAAAAGTCCTAGTTTTTTCGGACTCGCGGCAGACTGCTGCACGACTAGCTCCAAATCTTCAGACTTATTCCACTCAAGACGCGATTCGACCCTTGATCGTCTTTGGATTCGATCGTTTGACGAGGTCAAGTTTAGTAAATGATTCACTTTCGTTAGAAGACTTGTACCTAGGTATTTTGATTGCTGCAATAGACAAAAAAGTCCGGCTGCACCCCGAATTGAAGCAAGGTGAAAATTTCAAGGAAGACGAAGATCGTGTTGCTAATGCAATCGCAAATGGTGCTTTCGAACGAGAGTCTTTACTATTGAGGTTGCTCACTCGAGTTCGCAGTTCTGCTCCACCTCAATCTTTACTTCGTGCGATCGTAAACTCTCTTACACATAGACACTACGGCTTAGAGCCTCTCGCTCTTGCGTCCCTCGTGGAGCGCCAAGAACACACTTCATTAATTGAAGACTTCCCAGATATTCCAAACATCGCGCGTAGTCCGATAGAAAAACTTGCAGTAGCTCGCATTTGGTTACGTTGTTGGATGCGGTACGGTATTTGGCTAAGCCACATGCCGCAAGCTTGGATGATGAACGAAGTACAAACTCATACCGGTAATTTTTTAGCCATGAAAAGATTTCTCAATGATCGTTCAGCGCGTTCCATCTTTCAAAAAGAGTGGCTACCGCATTTGTTGAAACTCTTCGCTGAAAAAGTCACTCACAATCAGTACAGACTTGAAGGAGCAGAACTTTCTCTTGTTCTCGGAGGTAATTGGGCTTACTGTCAATCCTGTCGAGTTGTACAGCGTCCTCTACCAACGAGTAATACCTGTGTGAATTGTGTATCAGACAGAGCTACTCCAATTGAACCTGCTAAAGACTCCGTCTTCCGAGCGCGAAAGGGATACTATCGCAAAGACACCCATGATGTGTTGAACACTGAATCTACTCCTCCAATGGCACTGATCGCGGCCGAGCATACCGCTCAATTGAACACAGCACAAGTTGATCAAGTGTTTTCGACCGCTGAGGAACACGAACTATTGTTCCAAGATGTGTGCGTGAGTGAAGACGTAAACGGAAATGCAAGACCAGGAATTGATGTACTCTCGTGCACTTCAACAATGGAGGTTGGTATTGATATAGGAACACTTGCGGGAGTTTCACTTCGAAACATGCCACCTACACGAGCGAATTACCAACAGCGTGCTGGTCGTGCTGGTCGGCGCGGGCGTGTGAACGCCACAGTAACAGCATTCGGTAGTGCAGACAGTCACGACGAACACTATTTCCAAAATCCGGATTTCATGATACGAGGGGCAGTCGATGATCCAACATTGACTCTTAACAATATTGAAATCGCTAGGCGTCACGTTACCGCATATTTATTACAGTGCTATCACCAAGAGATGCTCCCAGAAATAGAACCAGAGGCTCAACCACATCTGTTTGACGTACTGGGCACAATACGGGATTTCATGGATTCAAGCTCACCGCTGAACCGTGGGAGTCTTGAAGATTGGATGTATTCAAATGAAGAACAGTTACGCAAAGATGTCAAGTCATGGCTCCCCACTGAGATTGACGATAACGACCGAAGAAAATTACTTAAAACTCTCGTCAAAGACACTTTGTGTATTCTGGATCGTGCAATCACAGGCGGTACTAGGCGGACTACATTGACAAATGGCGAGGATGACCATTTTGAACCCGATTTGACAAACCTCGAAGTTCCAGACGAATTGGGCGAGGAACAACCAGGACGAGATGTTGCATCCACTTATCTTCTTGACCGTCTTTTGTACAAGGGAGTATTGCCGCGCTATGCATTCCCGACAGACGTCGCTACGTTTCACGTCTTCGATGAGACGCGTTCTACATCTTTTAAACACGCTTTTCTGTATACACCTACACAAGGGCTCCCAGTAGCGCTTTCCCAATACGCACCTGGCAAAGAAGTGTGGATTGCCAATAAACTGTGGACATCTGGTGCTATCTACTCACCGATGAGAAAGGACTTGTCTCGTTCATGGCAAACACGACGAATTTATTACGAATGTAGTTCGTGCAGCCATGCTCGCACTACAGATTTAGAGAAAGGTATACGAGGAGAGATTAGAGATTGCGAAGCTTGTGGTGGGATTCGTACGTTTGGTCCTGGTAGGTATTGGTTTCAACCTCCAGGTTTCGCACATCCTGTGGGTAAAGAGGAAGGCACGTCTCCCGATGACCAGCCAGCCATAAGTTACGCTACGCGTGCCAAGCTGACGATGCATTCACCCAAGGATCAAACCACTTGGACTAAACTTAGTGAGAAGCTTCGAGTGTATCCTACTCGCCAACGTTTGTTAGTCACTAATCGGGGACCGAGAGAAGAAGGTTACAACTACTGTATTAAATGCGGACTCATCGAACCTTCTGTATTGTCAAAGGGAACTGTTCTAGCCACGCATAACAAACCATTCCCTGATACAGACGAAGTAACCTGTTCTGGAAACGCGGCAACCAAAGGACTAGTATTAGGTACTGACTTCATCAGTGATGTGCTTCTTGTTTCTTTGAAGGTAAATTCACCGTTGAAATTGCTTCCGGGGCGTTTTTCGACAGAAATCGCGTTGCGAACTATCAGCGAAGCTATTGCGAAGGCAGCCTGCCATCGCTTAGAACTGGAGACTAGCGAATTACAAGCAGAGTACAGACCTGCTTTCACTTCAGATGGACGTCAAGGTCTGGAAGCGGAAGTATATTTATACGACACTTTACCTGGTGGCGCTGGCTTTTCCCAACAAGCTGGAGAACTCGGTCAAGATTTGTTCGAACACGCGTTAAGAATACTTGAGGATTGTTCTGAAGACTGTGATCGATCCTGCTATCGTTGTTTGCGGGAATATCGGAACAAGCTCGAACATAACCGGTTAGATCGACATGTTGGTGCTGTCTTGTTGAGATATCTTATTCATGGGAACTTCCAATCGCTCGATTCACATCGAATAGAGACATCAGAATACTTGCTTTACCAAGATCTTCTTCGGCACGGATTAACTGAAGTGAGAATTGAGCGAAACTATCCTTTACATGTCTCTGGAATTGGCGACGTGCTTGCTCCAATATATTTGAAACAGGCTAATGGTAATGAAACCATAATTGGTTTACATGAAGCACTCACACCTGATGAACCAACTGATGATCGATTGAAGGAAGTTAAGGAGTTCTGTCCATCATTTCCAGTCTTGCTCCAAGATGAACTAGTGGTAAGGAGAAGCCTCCCAGTAGTCACAAACAAACTGATTAAGGAACTAGGACTACAGTAATGCAACAATTCCACTTAAAGTTTTCTTGCGTGTAGTCTTACCAACCGAGTGGTCCTCCGTTCCAAGGTGGATGTCCTACTCAGTACTGTCGGAACTGGAAGCTTGTCCAAGACGATGGGCATTAGGTTCGGCTAAATATGCGAACATAGGGGGAGAGTACGGCTATCCTCCTGCCTGGAACCATTCGGTTATTGAAGGTAGGGTCGTACACTTAAGTCTTCAAAGAATTACGCGAGCACTCGTCGATAGTGGTTGTAATTCTATTACCGATGCAGGTGCTGTTTCTACGCTCAGAGACCTTGGAGGGTTTTCAAAGGCTGTTCGTGAAAGTTCAAAGAAAGTTCTTGAATCTTATGAAAAAAATCCTCGAGTAGAGTTTTCATTCGAAAAATTGAAACAACATCTCCTCACCCGAATTCCTGATCTTCGCACTCAAGTCCAAAGGCAATTGAGTCGAATCAGACCTATCACTCGAACGAGCAGCAAACTAAAGTCTGAATTCAACCACAAAGACCGAAAAGACCATTCGCGTACTCAACTAGGTTATGGTTCTTACCCAGAAGTTGAAATACGATCAGTTGAGATAGGGTGGCGAGGGTTCGTGGATTTACTATCGCTGATAGACACTGAATGTGAAATTCGCGAATTCAAAACAGGAGTTCCAAAGGAAGAGCATGAGTTCCAAATACGTGTGTATGCAACACTTTGGGCACGAGACCGTGAATTGAACCCTGCGGGAAAGATTGCAAATAGATTGGTTCTTTCTTACAACGAAACCGAAATTGAAGTACCCTCACCAAGTGAAATAGAAATCAGTCAGCTTGAAGATGAACTGCGTTCACGAACGACGGAAGTGATTCGTAGTCTAGAGTCTGACCCTCCTGAAGCTCGTCCAAAGCTAACCAACTGTAAGTATTGCCAAGTAAGACACTTGTGCGGAGAATATTGGCATATGCACTTGACTCAAACTAACACACACGAATGGCGAAAAGAGTTTGGTGATGTTCAAATCCGATTATCACATCAAAGTGGTCCCTCTAGCTGGCGCGGTGTCGTTGAGTCTGGATCGGGTCTGGTAGTCGGCGGACCTATATTGTTACAAACGTCGCACCATCGACTCGAGCCTAAAGCAAACAATCACCTTCGCGTGCTCAATGTCCACCTGTCTTTTCCGGAAGAAGAAACGGGTGAAGAGCAACCGGCTACAGTCATCGCAACCATGGGACTATACTCAGAAGTTTTCTTACTATAGATCGAGATTCACCTAGCGCAAAACAATGCATTTGAATAGTGCCGTTGGTGAAGACGATCAAACCGGACTGCTTGCGTCCGTGGGGCTAAGTTTACTCTGTTGAGACCTTGGAGCGTGAATTTTCTTAGTTCAAGACAGCTAATACAAAAATTGCCCGAAAGCAGAGAATCATCTTAATACTAAAAGGAGAGACCCAACGGTGAGTACAACGGATTTAACATTCAATTCGATAGATGTGGAAACGGCGAACAGCGATCTGGCATCAATTTGTCAGATTGGCATCGTTCATGTAGTAGCAGGAAATATTGTTGACACTTGGAAGACTTATGTAAATCCTGAAGATTGGTTCGATCCTCGAAATATCGGTATTCACGGTATCGAGCCATCTACTGTTCGCAATAGTCCTACGATGCCTGAAATTCGAGCAGAACTACGAAAGAGACTTCGCGGATCTATCCTCGTAAGTCACACTTGGTTTGATCGAGTAGCGTTTGAACGTGCCATGAACAGATACTACTTAGAGCAACTACAAGTGAGATGGCTAGATGGTTCTCGTATAGCTAGGAAAACTTGGAAACAGTATGAACAATCAGGTTATGGATTGAAAGACGTCGCCTTGGATCTTGGTATTAGGTTTAAGCACCACGATGCGCTTGAAGACGCACGAGCATCAGCTGAAATCACAATTAGAGCCTGTTTTGAAACAGGTATCGGTATTGATGAGTGGGTCTCACTAGCAGTAGAACCTATAAGGCGTCAAATTGATACCGAGCCGGATGAAGAAATTGAAATCAACCAAAATGGTCATCTTTTCGGAGAATCGTTAGTCTTTACAGGGACGCTGTCAATCTCGCGTAAGAAAGCGACTAAACTTGCTAAACAGTCTGGATGTGAGGTATTAACAACTGTTTCACGAACTTGTACCATACTCGTCTCAGGACTACAGAATCGATCAAGATTAAACGGATATAGTAAAAGCTCGAAACACCGAAAAGCAGAGGAACTCAATGAGTATGGCCACACGATTCAAATTATTTCAGAGTCAGACTTCTTTGAACTAGTTGGGGTTTACTAAATTGGTTTGAGTTCTGATGCGAAATTTCTGACCTACCTCATTAGATTCTTGAATTCCACGAACGTCAATTCCCTCAACCTTAAATTCCTCCAATTCCATTCCTGACTAATCGGCACTAGATTCAGGCGCAATTCCAAATCGCGAGACTAGAACCTCCTTCAAATTGTCAGTGCTCAACTCTCTCTGAAGGATGCAGCCTTTCGAGTCTACTAGAAAAGCCTTAGGAATACCTTGCACGCCATACTCGACAGGAGTTTCTTGCTGAAAGCCTCCGATATCGGCTACATTTATCCAAGCGAGTTTGTGTTCGTCAGATGCTTTTGCCCATTCTTCGAACGTGTCATCGATGGAGATCATCAGGATTTCGAATCCATTTTTGTTGAAATCTGAGTAAATCTCCCTTAATGCTGGAAACGTAGCAATACAGGGGCCGCACCAAGAAGCCCAAAAGTCAATATAAACTAGTTCATTGCTTTGCAGGACATCGTCCAGAGCAAACTCAGTACCGTTTAAGTCCGGCAGCGTGAACTTAGGAGCTTTTTGTCCGGGTTGTAGGAGTTCGTCATTCCGCTTTACAGCTAGCCGTCGAGCAAGTTCGTTCCGAGGACGTATCACTCGTCGTTCGACCAAGTCTTCATCTTCGAGAGTCGTTGCAATCTTGTCGTATAAAGGCAACGCTAAGTGTGTATCTTCCCGATTGATACCGGCAAAGGCACCTAATTCCAACGCTAACAACGTATTCAATGGATCAGTGGAATTTGTAGCCAACTCATCGATCGCGTCGGAGCGTATCTTTTCTAACACTTGGCGTGCGACGACCCAATCCGGGTATTGAAACCCACCAGAAGCACTCATGAATGGGCTCAAGCCAGGGATTACGTCCTCTAACGGTACATGCTCGCATCCTTCGGCTATGCGGGGAGTGGAGATTTCTACGTCATCGTCCGATTCGCCATCGCTCGCCTCGGAATCGTTTGGCTCTACAGATGCTGTGTCGTTCTCTGTTTGCTCAGTATCCGCTGACTCTTGAGTCTTCTCACCATCATCAGAAGATGTGTCTTGCTCGTCATCTAAAGCGTTCTGGACTACCTCTAGATCTGAGGGTTGTGTCTGCGCAGCTTTTTCTTTTGCTTCCCAAGCCGAAACGTACTTCTGCAAATTTTCTAAGTATTCGTCGCTCTGTTGCCAACTCTCGATGAGTTTGACGTGTCTGGCATTTTCAGAGCTAGCCGTTAATGTGTTCGGAGCACCATCAGATACAACGGTGACCACGGATTTGGGTCCAATAATAGCGGGAGTGTAAGAACGAAACGCCCAACCCGCTTCGACACTGATCGATAAGCTATTGACCTCAGTGATATCAGCTTCAATGACAAATTTGTTATCACGTATCAGAACTGACCCGTACGGTACTCTCTGCAGATTTCCGTTTTCGTCATACTCAGAAGTGTCCACACTGGCGATAGCCAAAGAAAGATCTCTCATCTTCACTCCACTAACGTCTCCGTACACCGTAAACTTGGTTTCTGGGTCTTTAGCTCGACGCGATGCACCATATAAGATCAACTGATCTTCAGGATACACATCTTGGTAGTCCACCAACGCGAATTCAACCACTTCACCGTCAGGCACGAGGAGTGCAGAAGTCGAAAGTCTTACTCCGTCACCGATTTGAACGGAAATTTCCACTTCGGTTGGGTCGTTGATCTCCCCTTCAAGAGTAACGAGTCCGTCGGCAAATTTCCCAGAAGTTAATTCGACCAGATCCGTATTGCCATTTGCATCAGAGACTTCATGGGTAACTACAACGGTAGCGGTAGACAAATCCACTTCTTGATTGTCCGCGGATTCTTCCACAGAAGAATCAATTTCTGTTTCCGATTCAACTTCAATGTAATGACCGGTAATAGTGAATGTGCTTGACGGACCGCTGCTGCATGCAACTAGGAACGTTAAGACAACAGCAAATATCGTGAATCTTAAAGAGTCTCTCATTTCAAATTTGCTCCAACGAGCTCGATAAATCTTGAAGTTAGAGTGAGGAAGTGTAGATTGTGGTTACGCAACCCATTTTTGTCGAACTTTGTTCCGGATCAAACAATGGACCGAATTTATGCGATGCGTGGCGAGAATCTTACTGAGTACAGGTTCAAAAGAACCATGAACTGACACTCAATAGGTGAACTTGCCAAAGTCTATGACATCGATGACGCGCGAGTGCTTGATAGAAGTGAAATGGTACCATGCTGGATTGTGACGAGTGGAACGACGGATGCGTTTGTTATCCTACACGAGGGAGAAGTTATAGTTGGTGTCAACAATTAAATCATCGGCTGGCTATGTGCAGAGTGTTCTTGGGTAGTCTCGCCAAACGGAGTTTGTGCCTTGGTGAGCAGGTCAAATATTTTTCAAGAACCACCAATAACAATAATCTATCACTTTTGAATCACCGGCCACTTGAAATCATGCTGTAATTCTTCTTAATTAGGACAAAGAAGGTTCAGTCATTCCACATTCCCTCTTGTTAACTATACGCTTAACCTCTATTTCCCAAATCGCGCTCAGACGCTTTCTCACTGTCTGGGCATAGTCTGGCTAGCAACCTATTTGTTTATCAGAAAAACCGGGTTCGACGATGACATTCTTTCAGGTGCGTGGATGTGTTTCGTTGTTTCGAACCTGTTGCCAATGAAATCTATGAAGCATGCATTCAGCTTTCTAGAACCTAGTCAATTCAGCAAGGTAGAGTACGCTAGTTCTCTTGGTTCGTTCAAATTTACGCGATTCTGTGGTTGCGGAAGGAGACTTGTATTCACTGACCGAATGTACCAATGACGGAGCAGAAAAACTTGTTGATACGATGAATGAGTTTCAACTATACGACCTCTCTGACACTAGTAATACGTTTTTGAATACGTCCAAACAGGGTGTCCAACTTTGTTTTACCTGGTCCTCCGATTCATTCCATTGTTGGTAAACTCGAGTCAGTTGCTGCAACTATAACCCAACTTTATCATGTAGGAGCATTCCTGGCGAGTTCCTAATCGGAGGCGATTCTGCGACGAATTCAGTCGCAAAGCAGTAGGGCTATTCGACCGATCTGATATACACACGAACAGTTGAGCACTGACTAAGGCATGTTGAGGTCGTCTTTTTATCGCTGGGTGCGTGAGTGTCGCGAAGATCGGCCTCAGGCGGAACGACTAGGGTACGAGTAGTAGGAAAAGGAATTTTGACATACTTTGGGGAGTTGGATTAAAAATATCTCCGAGCTACTTCGCGTCTCAACAGTCAAACGATACATGTTCCCAGACAGGAGTCGAGTCGCAAAGGGCGTGTTCAGAAGGTCGTTTATTGGTGTTTCTCCGTACTCTCTGTCAAGAATGGGACGAAGTGTTGGGCTATCGACCCATGCTTGGTTGCGACAGCATCACGGAGAGTTGATTGGTTTCTGCGGAGAGCGACTGTAAGTGCAATGTGAGGAATTATCGGGCATTCCGAACTGGAAGCAGCACACTGGCAAATTAGTCCGATCGCGCGCTCATACCCGTACCATGATACGGGGATGAGAAAGGTTTATAGCTGTGCAGACAATAAATCCACCGAAATTATGTGTTACATAATGGAAGCGAGAATTAGTACATCGCAACTGAGAACGAACGCGGCGGGCGGCAGCCAAAAGGATCAATCATTACGTCGTAAACAGCTACAATCCTTGGAGAGGAATGCCAATCTAACACAAAAATTCGAACCTGACAAAAGCACTCGATGAGTGGGCAAACGGGGCAGATTGTTGATCCAAAAGTGCCTAAAACTGCGTTCCCCCAAACCGTGGCCTAGACCCAAATTCTTGACAACTCTTCTTTGTGTTCGACTATTGTGAATAGCTTGTACGTTATCGCTCAATGTAATGGGACAACGTACAGCACTCTCGAAAAAAGGAAAACAGACTTATCAAGCACAAGTTATTCCCACTACTTGAACTGTTAGATTTAATTTAGCTAACGTTTTGATTGTGAATTATCACGGAATCCGGCACGATACCTTCCAATTCTTTACTCTACCAATTCTGCTACAACAACATAGCTTTTAACGCTCATGCCAAACTGCTCCTGATTGAACCAAGACAAAGGGAGGGCTGAATCTACCATAAGATGGTGTCGCGGTGAGCCGTGCAAAGAAGTATGCTTTCGAGTTCAAATTCCAGTTAACTTGTAAATCCTTGTCACGAACCGCCCGGTGATTTAAGTACTCTACGTGAGCAACTTCGGTACCCTCACCACTAAACCCTCCACCAGACGCTACTTGATGCATAGCATAATACAGATCCATCTCTTGCCCGCCCGTAGTGCCGCTTACATACTCATACTTTCCATCCGCCTTCAAATTAGTTTCACCGTTTAAATATACACTGGTCGTGGTGAGTCTCACGGTAAACCTTATTTGGGGATTGCGATCGGCAGACAACTCAACTTCCTCTTCTTCTTCGCTCACTTTCAAGAAGTCGAATGGTGTATCGCGATCACGCAATAGTGCCGTACCGAAAAGCGATTCTAACTCCTCTGTATCGACAACAAAGACTGCTGGTGTGATCGTTTGTTTCAAAAGAGAATTGTCGCCTCCGTGGTCTGGTATCTCGACTTTCTCAATGGATTCAAACTGCATAACATTGTGCATCGCGTCTAATCGTTTGAGTGTATTTGTTAGTGAACGTTTTTCTGCTTTTGCCATCATTCGTTCTAGATCTGATAACGTTCTAATTCGAGATTGGGACTCTCGCAAGTAGGAGTTTACATACTGAACCGTATCTGATGCCTGCTCAATAAAGTCTGCGGGGACCCGTGCTTCTGCTAACACTAGAAAACCGTCTTCTACTGAAATAGCACCAAGAGTCCGTACGACGGATAATCGAAATTTTTCATCTGTATAAAGACTACTTCCTTTACCCCACAACGCGAGACCATTGAGTTTGTCTATAAGTTCGGGCTGGATATAGATTCCAGGAAAGTTCACGCGGTGGACCGGTTGTAGGTCGTCGTCAAACCTATTGCCACGCAAATCTAACCAATTCATCCTTTTGGAGGAGACAATGTCTTCAGGGACGGTACCCTCAAATTGGTTATTTGCAAGAGCTACATGTTGCAAAGTGGCACAATTAGTCAAGATGTCTGAAACAGAACCCGTTAGCTCATTTTCGCTCAACACTAAGCGTTTTAAACTCGGAAGATGACCCAATTCCAAGGGAATGGGACCAGTCAATTTATTACCGTGAGCAGCGAAAGCTTCTAAGAATCGCAAATTTCCAATCTCACTTGGAATTGCCCCAGTAAACCGATTGTCTGAAACATCAAGGCGTCTCAAGGATACCAATTTTCCAAACGACTCCGGGATCGAACCACTGAAGTCATTCGCGGACAAACGCAATTCCCCTAGTTTCACAAGACTTTCAAGATTTTCAAGTCCGCCAGTAATGGAATTCCACCGAAGATCCAAAACGTGCAAGCGATCTAATCTACCGATCTCTTTAGGTATTTCTCCCACGAGATTATTGTCATCAAGTTCAAGATATATGACCCTACCGTTGCTCACTCTCAGACCATACCATTCGTCCAGGGGTGCCTCGGACAACCAACCGTCGTTGTGTGTCCATGAATCGCCACCCATAGCGTGATAGAGTTCTACAAGCACATCTCGATCACTTGTAGTGTTGGTTTCGTCCTTGCCCCAAGCTGCTTGCCCGAGATCAAGTTGACCAGTAATCATGTGATGACCCGGGAAACCACCTATCACAAAAAATGTTGTTGCTATGGCAACCTGTGTCAGAATTCGCCATTTCTTCGTCAGATTAAACATAATGCTACTCCAAGTTTTCATTTGAATAACGCTGCCACCTTACATGTTACTCACTTTTTACAGCTTTTAAAAATTTTTTTCACGAGTGATCGATCCTATACTCGTGTGAAGAATCATCTGATTAACAACTGTTGAACTTATGGGGAGCGCTTACGGTTTCGGGGACAGTCATTCAGATAGTTTACAAGAGAAATTTATCAATGTCTGATCCTAAGAAAAAACGCACTCCGAGGCGATTTAGCGATGAGTTCTAACGCGAAACTGTAGCTATGTACCGAAGTTCTGATGTATCTACAGAACAGGAGGGTGCTAAACTGGACATATCGGCGTCGCTCTTGTATCGCTGGTCTCGTGAGTTCTAGGAATCCAATGTGCCAGAGGGCCTACCAGAGTACAAGGATCTCGAGAAGGTGAATCGGCATTTAGCGACTGGCATTGGATTTTTAAAACAGGCTTCGAGCTATTTCGCGACACAACAATCGACCGGTATTCGTTCATAGATCGATGGCGCGAGCACTATCTGGTCGTGTTCATGCACGCGTGGTGGACGTGACTCGGAGCAAGTACTACGATTGGTGTGACTGTGGTTGAGAGTCGAAACGAGTTCGTTTGGATCGTCGTGTATTTGAGATGATCCACAGTCTGCACCAGGAATGGGACTAGATATTGGGCTATCGGTGCATGCACACCTGTTTGCAGCAGCAATATGGAGAGCGCGTTGGCCGGCGCCGAGTGCTTCGGTTGATGCAGACGGAGGGAATCATGGGTATTCCCAAGAAACGTCGTCGACAACGGCATCCGGGACGAATCGATCGAACACATCCGACTTGTTGCAGTGCGATTTTTCCGACTCGGAACCGAACTGATTTTGAGCCTCGGACATCCCCGAACTGAAGACAGTGAAGGGTAAGTTGTACGTGTGTGAGATCAAAGATCTGTACGAGGGTGCGATCGTGGCGTGGAAGACTAGTACTCGACGAACGGCTAAGTAGGTCTCCTCAACGGTGGAATTGGCACAGACCAAACAACCCTTGAGCCGTGGTACGATCCTGCATTCCGGCCGCGGTAGCCAGTACACGAGCGATGCCTACAGTCAATGTCTGTTGCAGAATGGTTTGAAGATCAGTATGGAAACTGTCCGGACCTGCGCGGACAACGCTTCAGAGGAAACTGTATCGGACTGCTCAAACGGGAGCTAGAGTGAATCGATGCCGGTCTCGGAGTCGGCAAGAAGCAATCAACAGAATCTGATCAAAAAGTGTCTAAGAAAATGTCCCCCAAAGCGCGCTCAGACCCTAGTGCCTTGTAGACGTAAAATGTACTTCACTCAATCATCTAATTGTTGGTGCTATCACGCTCAAGCTACTCCAATTTTCAAGAGAATGCTTCAGCTACAAGTCTGCGTTATAGACTTCCGTCATACGAAATAGATCAGTTGAGTTTACAACATTACCAGACTTACGCAAACGAGTCGATAGACAGTGAATATCGCCGCTTTTCTTGCTTTCTCACACCTTGAAGTTCGAAGCCTTCTGAGACTGGTCCGAACTTGGTCGTTTCTCTTTTGTGCTTTTGGAATTTGTTCGACCTACTTCGTTCTGGTCACTTGGCATCATGTGTCGTTTTCACATCTCACTCCAAATTTAGGGAGTCTTGGACCAAGATATATCGCGGCGACGCTTGCCACTTATTTCATTGCGATCTTTTTGGTGGGCGTAGTGTTGTCTGCCATGGAGATCAGAAGTCGCGATCAACGTGTAAATATGTTCGAAGTCGTCGCGACACGCCCTGTATCCGACATCGAGATATGTCTGGGAAGACTGGTCGGGGTCCTCTTCGTTTTCATTGTACCCATTCTAGTTTTCTTAAGTCTCATAACTCTGTATGGATGGGTGTGCCAGTTGTTTGGATTTTATATTGGCGAACCTGTAGCTTTCTATAGCGTGGCCTCTGTTGCATTTCTAGACGTTGGACCCAATCTGTTTTTCGTTGGGTCTCTCGTTGTACTATTGACAATGCTTGTTCGGTCTCGGTTGGCATCTGCCACTATCGTGTTACTATTAGTCTTGATTAGCATGTGGATCAACTTTCGGTTTCCACACTTTATTACGGCTCCTTTTCAAACAGTCACCGCAAACGTTGTGTTCCCATCGGAACTGGCGCCCAAATTTTTGACAGTGAGTGTAGTGGTTAATCGCATCGCTTTGATCGCGATAGGATTGGGCTTCCTATGGATAGCTGGATCTTTACAACCTCGTGTAACCACACGTCGGTCGAATCCAGTTCTACTTGGAGTCGGGTCGGTACTATTGGGTGTGCTATTGATTGGAGGAAACGTCACAGCGTCTGAGATTGGAAAGCATCGATTGCAACAGTGGGCACTTATTCATAAAGAGGCGTCTCCAGCGTCGTTTCCTGACGTTGTACATCTCAGCGGTTCCTTGAAAATCAGTCCAGGGAATTCGATTACGTTCGACTTTCAGCTGCAAGTAGTCCCTCCAAAGGACAATCCAAACTCGTGGGTTGTCTTTTCACTGAACCCAGGGTATCGATTAGAGTCAATCTGGATTGATGGAGCGTTGTTGGATCGTCATGACGACTATGAGTTTCAGGACGGACTCCTCAGGGTTTCTAAACTGAAATTCAATTATAAATTGTCCACCTTGAGAATCCGGGGAAGTGGTCGTCCTAATATCGCCTTCGCATACCTCGATACTCCGGTAGAATTGAGACAAGTCGTCGGACCCGCAACTCGACGTCTCTACCATATGGGGACCGAATCTTCGATATTTCATCCTCGATATGTCGCGTTGCTCGCTGGCACGAAGTGGTATCCAACGGCTGGCAGCGCATGGCATGAATGGGACCTTGATCGGAGAACCAGAGATTTTTTTACCGTGGACTTGACTGTTTCTGTGCCAAGGAACTGGACGGTTGCTGGTCCAGGACATCGTGAGATTATTGATGATAACCACCAAGCGGTGTTTCAGTTTACACAACTGCTACCGGTACCAGAAGTCAGCTTGTTAGGATCGCACTTCATTCGTCGCGCAATAAAGGTTTCTGACGTTGAGTTTGAATTGTTAATCAGCCCAGTGCACAAACACTTATTACAAACCTTTCAACCTCTAGCAAACGGGAACAGGCTAGAATCCTGGATCTCGAATAGACTTGAAAGAGTTCGCGAAGCAGTAGGAATAGAGTTGCCATATTCCTCGATCTCTATTGTGGAAGTACCTTCGAGTTTAAGAACTTATGGCTCGGGTTGGCAACTCGACTCGACATTGAGCGCGCCAGGCATCGTGATGATCCGTGAAACTGGATTTCCAACTGCACGATTCGAGTCTTGGACTGACAGCATGTTCGTCGAGAGTGAGAATGAAAGGTGGAGCTTGGATTCCCAAGTTATTTCTTTCTTGATGAGACAGGTTGATAGTTACTTTGCGTTTGACATGCAGGGCGAGAATCCCAGTTTAGGAGTCATAAATCAATTATTTGAATTTCATACTGCGCCCAGTGGTCCAGGCGCGACTGCGCTCGAATTTATGCTTAAGAGACGCGCTTTAAACCGAATAGGAATGTTTGGGCAACCGTTATTCTCCTTCTGGGAGTGTTTAGATCCATTTTACGCTGAACTATTTACGCTAAATACGTTCTGGTCCCGCGAAAATTACTTCAAAGAAATGCAGAAAACATTTTTTTCAGTGAGAGACAATTTTTCTCTACCATCTAAAGTTTGGGAGTTCCTTGAAAGTCAGTCGCTAGAGGATTTAGATACCAGTGTAAGTCCACATGTCGTATATGGTGTTTTACATGCGAAGTCAGCGGAATTTCTACGTTTCCTTTCGAGTGTTCCGCGGTCAGAAGATGGGGTGATGATTACAACATTGGAAGCCCGTCTGTTACAAAACTTTCGTGGAACTACATTTTCAGTGGAAGAGTTTTTGTCGATAGCTTCTAGGGAACAGGATGACTTACCTGTTTCACTGCGGTCATGGCTATCCTCCGGTGGTCTAGCAGGATATCAAATAGGTGCTCCCGACGTGGAAGTTCGTGTGGACAAAGAAGCTGGTGTTGTCACCTATGTCAATAGTTTCAGATTACGAAACACCCAACCAACTCCAGGTTCAGTTATGATCGCATGGGATATCTCGCCAGAATCAAAAAACCCTAGATCTGCATTCCCAGATTATGAATATTCGACAGCGAGTATCGCAGGAGAAAAAGCTTATCTCGTTACAAAGAACTCGTCTGTCCCCCTTGAAAGAGTATGGGTGAAAACTGGACTGTCGTTGAACCGTAATAGTTTGCTTCGGCTAGACATTGTCGGAGAACCAAAAACTTCACCCGAACCCATAATTGATTCGCCTCCCATAACCCTGACCGAGTGGATGCCCTCCGTCGAACAAGGCATAGTCATCGATGATCTTGACCCCGGATTTTCAATCGAAAGCCATACCGAGTCATTCACACCTTCACGATTCGTGCAATATGTTAAGCGCCTGTTTCCGCGATCGAAATTGGATTGGGACTATGGGTTACCTTTGATGCATTATGATATGCAAGGAAAGATCTCTACCAATGGAGTTTGGGTAAGAGAAGTGGGGCAACTTGGGTTTGGTCGGTACCGAAATACTTACGCACAGTTCATTGGCGGATCCATTTCTTTAAAAAATCCGATTGAAGATCGAAGAAAAATTCACGTCTCTGACACACGGCTCAAACAAAAAGTTGCTAGTGCTCGATTCTCCACAACGGTACCGAATAAGGGAGCTTGGCAACTGTCGTACCACGTCCCATTTGAATCCGTTTTAGAACAAGTTATCGAATATCCGTTCTCGAGTTTCCAAGAATTTGGTATGAGGGGTCCGCAACTGTATCTACCTAATTTGGACTTAGGAACCATCGAGTTAGAAGTACGTAATGGAAATGATACCTCTATTGCTAAGTTAGACTACTCAGAGGCAAAACCAGGTTGGAATGTTATTGGAGTGTATGAACTCAAGTCAACCAAGGTCGATGTTTATATTAGCAACGTGACTGATGGTGAAATTGTGATCGCGGACGCTATACGTTGGTCAATGAATTCTTTGGAGCGTTAGACTAACACAATCACAGAAGAGTTGAATTCGAGCAACGTATAGTCGTAAATTCTGTATTTTTGACTAGACCATTCGACGCACGTGTTTCGTGTGATGGGTTCGCGTACGCTTTGGGACAGCCCCATTCCATCAGAGTTAGTCTCTCCAATCTCATTTCTGCTTACTCGTTGCTAGATTCAGACTCATCGCCAAATCGCGATACAAGAATTACTTTTAAGTTGTCAGTACTCAATTCTTTCTGAAGGATGCAACCTTTCGAGTCTACCAGAAAAGCCTTAGGAATACCTTGTACGCCATACGCGATAGGAGTTTCCTGCTTAAAGCCTCCGATATCGGCTACATCTATCCAAGCCAGTTGGTGTTCGTCAGATGCTTCTTCCCATTCCTCGAACGTGTCATCGATGGAGATCATCAAGATTTCGAATCCATTTTTGTTGAATTCTGAGTAAATCTCCCTTAAAGCTGGAAAAGTAGCAATACAAGGACCACACCAAGAAGCCCAAAAGTCAATATAAACTAGTTCATTGCTTTGCAGGACATCGTCCAGAGCAAACTCGGTACCGTTTAAGTCCGGCAGCGTGAACGTAGGAGCTTTTTGTCCGTGCTGGAGGAGTTCGTCATTCCGCTTTACAGCTAGCCGTCGAGCAAGTTCGTTTCGGGGCCGTATCACTCGTCGTTCGACCAAGTCGTCATCGTCGAGAGTTGTTGCAATCTTGTCGTATAGAGGCAACGCTAAGTGTGTGTCGTCTCGATTGATACCGGCAAAGGCACCTAATTCCAACGCTAACAACGTATTCAACGAATCAGTGGAATTTGTAGCCAACTCATCGATCGCATCGGAGCGCATCTTTTCTAACACTTGGCGTGAGACGACCCAATCCGGGTATTGAAACCCACCAGAAGCACTCATGAATGGGCTCAAGCCAGGGATTACGTCCTCTAACGGTACATGCTCGCATCCTTCGGCTGTGCGGGGCGAGGAGATTTCTGCGACATCGTCCGATTCAACTTCGCTCGCCTCGGAATCGTTTGGCTCTACAGATGCTATGTCGTTCTCTACTTGCTCTGATTCAGCTGATTCTTGAGTCTTCTCACCATCATCAGAAGATGTGTCTTGCTCGTCATCTAAATCGTTCTGAACTACCTCTATATCTGAGGATGGTGTCTGCGCTGCTCTTTCTTTTGCTTTCCAAGCCGATACGTACTTCTTCAAATTCTCTAAGTATTCGTCGCTTTGTTGCCAACTTTCAATGAGTTTGACATGTCTGGCATTTTCAGAGCTAGCCATTAATGTGTTAGGAGCACCATCCGATACAACAGTGACCACTGACTTGGGTCCAATAATAGCGGGAGTGTAAGAACGAAACGCCCAACCCGCTTCGACACTGATCGATAAGCTATTGACCTCAGTGATATCAGCTTCAATGACAAATTTGTTATCACGTATCAGAACTGACCCGTACGGTACTCTCTGCAGATTTCCGTTTTCGTCATACTCAGAAGTGTCCACACTGGCGATAGCCAAAGAAAGATCTCTCATCTTCACTCCACTAACGTCTCCGTACACCGTAAACTTGGTTTCTGGGTCTTTAGCTCGACGCGATGCACCATATAAGATCAACTGATCTTCAGGATACACATCTTGGTAGTCCACCAACGCGAATTCAACCACTTCACCGTCAGGCACGAGGAGTGCAGAAGTCGAAAGTCTTACTCCGTCACCGATTTGAACGGAAATTTCCACTTCGGTTGGGTCGTTGATCTCCCCTTCAAGAGTAACGAGTCCGTCGGCAAATTTCCCAGAAGTTAATTCGACCAGATCCGTATTGCCATTAGCATCAGAGACTTCATGGGCAACTACAACGGTAGCGGTAGACAAATCCACTTCTTGATTATCGGGGGGTCCTTCAACAGAAGAATCAATTTCTGTTTCCGATTCAACTTCAATGTAGTGACCGGTAATAGTGAATGTGCTTGACGGACCATTGCTGCATGCAACTAGGAATGCTAAGACAGCAGCAAGTATCGTGAATCTTAAAGAATTTCTCATTTCAAATTTGCTCCAAATAGCTTAGCAAGTCTTGAAGTTAGAGTAGGGAAGAATATATCGTGGATGAACAACGCATTTTTATCGTATTTTGTACCGGATCAGACAATGGACCGAATTTATGCGATGCGTGGCGAGTATCTTACTTAGTACAGCTTCAAAAGAACCTTGAACTTACATTCGGTTGGAGAACTTGCCAATTCCGTTGACATCAATGAAGTGTGAGTGCTTGATCTAAGTGATATGGTACCTTGAAGGGTCGTCGACGGAGACAGTAAGATGGAACAGAGGGTACCATTGTTACCTCACACTAGGTAGGATACTTGTAACCGACAACTAAAACACCAACTGGCAGGGTAAGAGTTGTTCTTGGACAAACTCGCCATGAGAAGTTTCTGCCGCCGCAGACTGATTCAAACGTTTCCGCCGATCAATTAAAGAGTTGGTCAATCAATCTTGAACCACCAGGCATTTAAATCCGGTTTTTAATTCGTTCTAAGCGGTAGACGGAAGTTTTTTTTCCTATCCAATTCTCAAATTTGAACAACCACTGTCACCGTATTCGTTCGCTACCCCACGTTCAAATTCAAAGCAGGGCTATTTAATCTTCGAGGTAATCCACGATCATTGACTCAATCTCGTCGTCCGATAGCCTTCGCAAAAGCTGGTTAGCCCCGAGTACCCCTCTCGCAGCACGTGATTGAATGGTTTTGGATGGCAAACTACTCAGAGAATGGAACAGGTCTTCAGGGCGGGTCATTGCCCATGTATCCACTATAGACTCATAGTACGTGTTTCGTTCGCTTTCTGTTAAATTTCCTGCCAACTTTTCAGCGTACTGAATGTCACCATCACGTATTAGCTTCGTACCGACAGACGTGTATGCGGATAGCTTACCGGTCCCTTCGCGAACCTGATTGAGCAAAGAAGCGGCTTGTTGAGGATCAGAGTTTGCCAAATGCGTAATTACTGAGACTTCCATGGAGACTCGATTTTCCTCGACCGGTTGCTGCAGCGCTATTTTCATCGCACGTTCAGAATCACTCTTTGCAAGATTACCAAGCACGACAGGCAATAGTTCCGACAGTGCTACTTCGACACTAGGATTTGTCTTTACCCAGTCAAGTGCTGCATCGGCATCTTGATCAGACCAACTGGAGACGAGTGAATACGCCGCAGGAATCAATCTATTCCCTAATTTCACACTTGATAACAAGCTTGCGGCTTCTTTTGGTGCGCTACGTGCAAGAGAAACGATTGCGGTTTCGGTTCCGAAGACTTGCACACTTCCAGGCAGAACATCTATGTTGGCCAGTAGATCTTGAGGATTGGACTCTCCCCAAGACTGAATAATTGAGTTCTGTAAGTGGCTGCGCAACGCACTTGGCTCAAGGGAAGCGACATGATCAAACGCAGCCTGAGGCTCGGCAGTAGCCCAAGACTGTACGACAGATGTAATGGCATAGTTTCCAGTACCGTAAAAATTTCCCAAATCACCATCCAATTCCAAAGCCTTGTCGAAAGTAGCTTGCGGTGCTCTGAGCGCAATTTCGTGCAGAACTGCAGTCAACACTGGCCTACCAATTTTTGGGTCCGTGATTGATGCTTGGATTTTCTCAAGCGCGTCTAGTCCTTCCCGCTCAATCCAGGCTTCAGCAACTTGAATGAGGCTCTTAATCTGCGTCAAGTCTTGTCGAGTATCGTTCACTAGAGCACTCCATGCCATTTCAGGAGACTCGAAAGACGCGAGCTTGTCTTTGTGGGTGGTTATGTCGAGCGCGTATTGCTCCAAGCCTAATGCTTTAGCGATTTCCATTCGACGACCTTCATTCAAATCGTCTCGCGAACGCAAAATACCTTGAAGCGCAGCAACTTTTCTGAGCCCTTCGAGAGTCTCCGCATGGCTAATGGCACTTTCTAAGTCAGATATCGACCACTCTTCAAAGACCATCTTGGTCAGGTATTGATCGACGTCTTCTCTCAATTTAGTTACTTGAGCAAGAGCTTCTTTGGGATTCAGAACTGCCAGACGTTCGATGATGATTTCCTGTATGGATTCGCGAATGCTATCACGAGTAATTTCTCGCGATTGCTCAAGAAAGGTGATTACTTGTTTTTGATTCGACTCGGCAACCAAGTCATAAAGTTTGATCTTGAGAGCAAATCTACTGTGAGCTTGACTCAGATTTTTCAAATCGGGTACTGAGTCGTCATTTGATGATGAGGCTTGCATTTCATCAACAGTCGGCGTGTCGATTTGTGTGTTTGAAGCCAGTGAACTACTTTGAACCTCATTTTCGTTGGACTGGGCTTCTCTCTCGCAAGACGAAAGTCCTACCACAAGAAAGACCGCTGTAACAAAGGTTTTTATCAATTGGACCGTTCGACTCGACAAATTTTGCCAATGTGAGTGGCAATGATGATTACTAAAAAAACTGCGTGATGTAATACTCATTCAGTTAACCTTAGGAGTTGCTTGGGTTTGATGGACAGTTTATTTTAGGATTTTCCGTAGCTCTAAGCAGTGTTTTCGGTATTACCTTCTAAAGAGATTGGATTAGTTAAAGGATCTGAGCGCTCTATGGGACTGACGGTAAGACTACTTATAGGAGAAAGCGATCTAGAGTAGAGAAGTATTCATCTCTCGATGTCAATTCCTTCATCTTAAAGCTCCGCAAATTTCATTTCTGATTATTCACTACTAGCATCAGACACATCGCCAAATCTCGAAACCAAAACTTCCTTTAAGTTGTCAGTACTCAATTCTCTCTGTAGGATGCATCCCTTAGTGTCAACTAGAAATGCCTTTGGAATGGCTTGTACGCCATATGCGAGAGGAACTGCCTGCTTAAAACCTCCGATATCGGCTACGTTTATCCAAGCAAGTTCGTGTTCGTCAGATGCTTCTTCCCATTCCTCGAACGTTTTATCGACAGAAATCATCAAGATCTCGAAACCGTTGTCGTTGTAGGCCGAGTAGATCTTCCTTAAATCTGGAAACGTGGCAATACAGGGAGCGCACCAAGAAGCCCAAAAGTCTATGTAGACAAGTTCATTGCGTTTCAAGACATCGTCGAGAGCGAACTCATTGCCAGTTAAGTCAGGAAGCGTGAATTTTGGAGCTATTTGTCCAGGCTTGACGAGCTCGTGATTCCGCTCTACAGCGAGCCGTTGAGCAAGCGCGTTCCGGGGACGTATAACCCGTCTTTCGACCAAGTCTTCATCGTCCAGAGATGATGCGATCTTGTCGTATAGTGATATCCTAAATTGTTGGTCGTCCTCATCGCTACCCGAAAACGCACCTAGTTCCAACGCCAACAAAGTGTCCAATGGATCTGTTAAATTTGTAGCTATTTCATTGATAGCAGCAGAGCGAATCTTGCCCGACTCCTGGCGCAAGAGGACCCAATCGGGATATTGAAATCCACCAGTTGAACTCGCCAAATCGTACACACTCGGGACCACATCTTCCATCGGAACGTGCTCGCATCCTTCGGCAGTGCGGGGTGTGGTAATATTTGCGAGATCGTCCGATTCACCATCGATCGGGTTGGAATCTTGTGGCTCAACAGATGCTGTGTCCTTCTCTATTTGCTCTGATTCAGCTGATTCTTGAGTCTCCTCACTATCGTCGAGAGATGTGTCGTCTTCGTCTATTGAACTGTTCTGAACCACCTCGGTATCTGGGGTTGGTCTCCGCGCCGCTAACTCTTTTGCTTCCCACGCAGCTTCGTACTTCTTCAATTTCTCTAAGTATTCCGAGCTTTGTTGCCAACTCTCGATTAGTTTAACGTGCCTGGTGTTTGTTGAGGTAGCCATGAACGTGTTAGGAGCACCACCAGATACAACTGAAACTTCAGATTTGGGTCCTACAATTGCGGTTCTAGCAGAACGAAACTCCCAACCAGACTGAACACTTATTGATAGGGTTGAGACCTCGGTTATATCGGCTTCAATGACGAATTTGTTATCGCGCACCAGAACAGAACCATACGGTACTCTCTTGAGGTTTCCGTTTTCGTCGTACTGCGAATCGTCCACACTAGCGATAGCCAACGAAAGATCTAGCATCTCCACTCCGCTCACGTCCCCGTACACCGTAAACTTGGTTTCTGGGTCTTTAGCTCGCCGCGATGCGCCATATAAGATCAACTGATCTTCAGGATACACGTCTTGGTAATCCACCAACGCGAATTCAACCACTTCACCGTCAGGCACGAGAAGTGCAGAAGTGGAAAGTCTTACTCCGTCACCGATTTGAACCGAAATTTCCACTTCGGTTGGTTCGTCGATCTCCCCTTCAAGAGTAACGAGTCCGTCAGCAAATTTCCCAGAAGTTAATTCGACCAGATCCGTATTGTCATTTGCATCAGAGACTTCATGGGTAACTACAACGGTAGCGGTAGACAAGCCCACTTCTTGATTGTCGGTGGAGCCTTCAACAGAAGAATCAATTTCTGTTTCCGACTCAACTTCAATGTAGTGACCGGTAATAGTGAATGTTCTTGACGGACCACTGCTGCATGCAACTAGGAACGCTAAGACAACAGCAAGTGTCGTGAATCTTAAAGAATTTCTCATATCGAATTTGCTCCAATGAGCTGGATAAGTCTTGAAGTTAGAGTGAGGCAGTGTATGTTTTGGTTACTCACACCATTTTGTTGTGTTCGTTACGGTTCAAATATCGGTCCGGATTGTTGGATCTCTTTTTTTCGGTGAATGCGTAACGGTTTATCTGATTAACGCATCAATTTAGAAGTCAAGGAGGCATCCATCAATGAAAAACCAACTTACAGCATATTGCATATTTTGCTTAGTCACCTGCGTCGTGGCAGTCAGTATTGGTCAAGCAGATACGGTCACCACGAGTTCTTCCAATACATACGTCGTTATCGGTGAGTTAATTACTGTTAAATCTAAGACTTCTGAGGAACCCGTAGAACAAACAGATTGGTCCAATGCGTCAATATCGATAACTCATGAAGTAGACGGTGGAGATGGCGAGTCCCAATTGAAGGAATTGGCATCCACAAAATTTGAGAACGGAAAGTTCACGCTGTCTGGGGAGATACAAGCTCCTACAGACGTCACTATTACAGCGAGTACAGGCGAGGAAGAACTTTCAGCAACTGCTTTACTAATTCCCGGAGGTGAAGAAATATCGCTCGTGTTGGTGCTCAACGAGAACGAATTTCCGGGAGATGTGTTACATGTCCTCGGTACTTCATACGGTAGTCAGGATCCGGCGCAGAAACTCACGATTCAGGGAGATTTCAGCGATGCTGCCCAAAACGTAAACATGGCCACAATTGGAGCTTATGGACAAAGAGTAGAGGACGGAGTAATTGTTAACTTCTGGTTAGGACACGTCATGCTGGATGATGGAAAATTCTTTATTGAAGCGGACATTGCTTATACCCAAGTGGTGTACCTCTACTTTTGGTCGTTTTATGGCGATGATAACGTATTTGCCTTGACACCTATGATTGCGGAACCGAACGTGAACTACACAGTGAGTCTACGAGCAACAGACGATATGTTCGTTGTGTCCGGAAAAGGAAGGCATGCTGCGCTGGTAGAGAGTTGGCAACAGTCAACCGAATATCAGAAGAAGTTTGATGCTTACGAGAAGTCCTATCTCGCCTTCACGACGGGGCAAGCCACGAAGCAAGACTCTCCCACCCAATCCGCGGTGAGTTCTGAAGAAACCGAGACACGAACGGACGCAGTGGTGTCAAGCGGGGAAACCAACACATCGGAATCCGATTCTAAATCTAATGTTACCATCGAGCATCCCGAGGAACCTGACGCACTAGTAGACAAGACACAGTCATCATCAGCGGGTGATTCTGAAGAATGCGAGCACGTTGTAGTGGCCCAGCCTCGTAGATCCACTCCCGTCGCATTCTTTTCCAATGAAACAAGTAAAGACGAACCAGAGCATGTGGTCCTCAAACGGGAACTGACCCAAATCGAAGACTCGGGTATGCAAGAGATTTTGGACGACTGGAGTGATCCAATAAACGTGCTATTGGCAATGGAATGGGGTGCAATCAACGAGTTCGACGAGAATAGATCAGACGCATTAAAAGTATACGACAAACTTGCCAAGCAGCTCGACCCTGAAATTGTTGCGCTACGAGTGACTCCAGCGCGAACTAGACTTTTCGATGCGATCGTGAGAATGGATGCTGCTCAAGCCGTGCAACGAGGTCAAAAGGTACCTGGATTTACCTTGGCTAATGCCAAAGGCGAAGACGTAGTCCTTTACGATATTCTCGCGGAGAGGGAGGTAACGCTGCTCGACTTTTGGGCCTCTTGGTGCGGTCCGTGCATCGAACTGTTTCCACATTTAAAGCGCTTGTACACTACGTACAACGCACATGGATTCGAAGTCATTGGAGTTTCGCTTGACGATAATTTTGAAGATTGGAACGAAGCTGCAAACGAACACTCGCTGCCGTGGATTAATGTGAGTGAACTCAAAGGCTCTAACGGACCTGTTGTTAAATCCTATGGAATTAGCGCGATTCCTCAGACGTTTTTGGTTGATGAACATGGGTGTGTATTGCAGAGAAACGTTAATCCAGAGCTGCTGGAATCGTTTCTGGTTCAACGATATGGCGAACCCGATAAAATCGAACCAACAGAGTCAGAAGACCGTAAGGGTATCTAGAACTCTGGTCCCGATTTGTCTTAGCGCGACCAACTCGAATCTACAATGTTCTAGACTCACGCTCGAAGATTGAGCGACTAAAAACACTCTTTTTCTTGCTGAAGGAAACTGAACTGTGAAGAAACTTCAAAAATTATCAGTCTGCTATATTGCGTGGCACTAGTCTCGGTATGCAGCGCAAAGAACCATGATCGATGTACCCAGATTGTATACTGGCGGTATCTACTGACCTGTGACAACTCCAGAGAATTCGATATGTACAAATTTGCAAACTTCTTGTGCGTGTAGCAAGCACCAACAAACGATTCAAGCCACACTTCATTTGGATTGGGTTCGTAGTTGTTTTAATCCTGTTAGTGTTGGTTCTTGTTTGGGTCAACAGACGAGCTAGTAATTCTCCTCTACCACATCAGACAGATCTCGGTCCAATTGATGAAAATATTCCTACTCCTGTAACGGGTGAGGACAAAGGAGGCGACCACGAAAAAAGCCTCGTAGAGTACATTGCGCCGAATACTGAACGTTCCGTTTGGGAGATTTGTGGTCTAGACGACTTTCCTCTGGATCAACAATCTGCAACAGCGTTTATCGAGAATCTAGTGCTATCCAAGGAATGCGAGGATGCCCTTGCGCGCCTAGTACTTTCGACTAACCCTTTTACAATGTTTCAATAGTCTAAGTATCCGTGGAGCCAATCCGCACGCGACTATACAGGGAACGAATTTTCTCTGGTAGTTTTGGACAATCCCTTGACCTACGAGCGAGTTTTTTCAGATCCTGTCGGTGACTTCGAACGCATAATGGACGCGTTGTCGCGGGCAGAGTGCAGGACACTGAACCAATCGGATGTGAATAGCGATCTCGCTGACTCTGGTCACGCTGACGCGTTCACCAATTTCGCAGTCTTCTTTAATGACTGTCCCTTAATCCGAGCTCGGACCTAAGCCTAACAATACGTGCTTGTGAAAACCGCATTACAAACTAGTAAGCCTTGTTACAAGACGTTATTGATGGAAGAATTTTCTGCAGACTCCGGTCACGATTTATCAGTGTGTCCAATTCCCATACAAGGACGTCTACAATTGGAACTCATATGTGATGAACTACTCACGGAATTTTCAGTCGCGCAGTGTTCTTGGGATGTAGCCCCAAACTGTTAGTGCTGCTCCAAAAATTGAAATTGTTTGCTGAACCAAAGTTGAGATCCTGTTGATGAAGAAAAATTTGTCGTGCATAGCTCTACTATGCATAAGTGCTGTGACTGTTGTTGGTGAACTTAATCCAGACAACAGGTATACCGTCATTTTCGAACACACAGTAGTTGAAGCCAATCCTCTGTGGGTACCAGAGAATTTCGAACCCAAAACTTTAGATCTGTCATCAATTACAGTTCATGTTCTCCGTGTAGCGGATCTTGACGGCGCAGACGATAGCAGCGAAGAACTTGCATCCAAAGACCTTGTTAATGGTAAGGCGATTGTGGAGGGAGAACTAAGCAAGCCAACAGCAGCGTTGATTTTGGTTAAATCCAACGAAGAGATCCTACTTTCCACAAGAACCGTGATAAAGCCTCGAGATGTAATTTCGATTGCCATTCTCGACCATCAAGGACCTTATCCAAGCGATCAACTGGCATTAGTTGGTTCTTCGAGTCAAGTTACCGACTCCAGAAAAAAATTCACGATCTTAGGCAACTTCAGTACTGTCGATACGGATTTGTCTCTAACCACCGCCCGAGCTGTAAGGCAGGGGGAATATGACGGAAATGTAGACTACGGTACGGTACTGCTATCTGACGGGTGTTTCCAGATTGAAGGTGAGGTGGCCGAACCAACAGTCGTTTATGTCAAGTTGAATACTGGCATGGAAGGATCAGGATATTTTGGTTGGACATTTGTAGTCGTAGAGCCCGGCTCAGTTATACGGATTGCTCCAATTACTCCAGAGAGGGTCTGGTCGAGAGGAACATTGCTTTCTTCAGCAGGTGTTGGCAAACACGTCCAACTAGTTGAGAGTTGGAGGAGGAGTCAAAGATACCGAAACTTGCTAGACGCTTTCGCGCTCGCTCTCGAGGAATTGGATCAGGAAAAAGCAGCTAGACAATCTCGCGCGGAATCGGGTGAAAGCGGTACAGATAGTCCCATTGAGGAGAGTGAAATATATAAGCACAAGGAGGAATTAGCTAATCGAGTCTTCACATTTGGACATGAAGCGATAGACAGGATTGCTCGAACTTCAAATGATCCCGTTGATGTGCTATTAGCGTTAGAAATGGGTGCTTTCAGGTATGGACCGGACTCGCTTCCCATATTCGAAAAACTGGAACGATCGCTGGACGAAGACATCGTCGCGAGACGCGTCACACCGGCCAAAGACGCACTGATAGCCCGTTTGCAAGCAGCTGCGAATAGGCATAGTCTCGTCTCAGGTGAGAAAGCACCGGACTTTACGTTACCTGATTTATCGGGGGAGCGAGTCTCGCTGAACGAAGTCGTGGATGGAAATGAGCTAGTGCTTATAGATTTTTGGGCATCTTGGTGTGGTCCATGTATAGCGGAAATGCCTGACCTCAAGCAAGTGTACAAAGAATTTGGTCCTGACGGATTCGAGGTTATTACTGTGTCCATTGATGATAGCTTCGACGATTGGGAGGAAACATCGACTCAGTTGCAGCTTCCGTGGAAAAACGTTGCGGATATTGGAGGATTCCACTCTACCACTCCCACAGCATATGGGGTGTTGTATCTACCAAAAAAATATCTTATAGACGATAAAGGACTGATTACCCACGTCGATCCTAGTACCGACCAGTTACAGGAACTTCTCGAAGCACGGTACGGGGCAACTAATAGTGGAGACTAGATGAAACAGTACTGGTTTAAGAGTTGACAAGGGTTCTTCAGCTTTGGATATCTAATAGCATGGGGAAGTTCTAGTCGGCCGAGCTTAGTGTTCCCCAGCGTTACATCCGTGTGACGACTCAAATACACCCGGATAGTGATCTTTGTACTATCGCGCAAAAGCCACAATGTAGTGTTATGAACTGTCTATCAAACTGAGGTAACTTCATCTTGCCGAACAATCAATTTTGTTATTATTTTTTAAATTAGAATGTGGACCGAATTGGAGACAATCCGCCGCGTGCGAAAGACCCGGAAACTAAGTTTACGGTGTATACAAACTTTAAAGGTTTGGCGACGAAAGATCTTGCGACTCGCCATCCATCCTCTTTGAAATTCATACCTGCGTACACTCTTACAATAGTTCGTTTCGCATCTACAAGATGCGCCTTTCGGTAGTCAGGTTTTTGACCGAAACCATAAACCTTACAACGAGGAATCGAGACCTATGAAAACTTGTTTAGGATTGGTGGTGTCGGTGTGGCTGACATTGATGCTCGCCGCGACAGAAGCTGAAGCACTCGTATCTAATGAGTTTTCAATTGCTGGGGAGATCATTTCTGAGAGCGTGGGGGACGTTGATGCAACCGTGCTGGTGTCTCAAGAAGTCCTCACTAATACTGGTGTCATCGAAGCAATTGAATTAGCAATAGGCAAGTTCAGAGAGGGCGAAGTACTGCTTTCAGGTATGGTCGACCATCCCACCCTCGTGACCATTACTGTTTCATTTGATGACTATGACTCGATTTCAACCAGTGCCGTTGTAGCTCCAGACGACGATCTTTTATTTCGTGTATTACAAGCCGAAGATGGTACTCCAAACCGGGTGATGTTTGTGGGTAATGTGCGTTTACATCAAAACGAATCGAAGAAATTCACAGTCATGGGTAATCTCCATTCTCTAGAAGAGTTTGTGGTAGGGACTACGGTCAGTGTCTATGGAAAAGGTGATAAAGGATCAATAAACTACGGAACCGTTCTCGTTGCAGATGACGGAACATTCAAATTCGAGAATGAAATCGACGAGCCTCGCCTAGCATGGGTCAATGTTCAAAACGGCCAAGATTTCTATATCAGTCTTCGTACGATCTTAGAGCCTCAAGTTTCGGTGTCGTTAGTTCCCGATTCTCACGGAACTGGCCTGATACTTCTTTCGGACGGCGATTACCACACGTCGCTCTTCGACAGTTGGGCAAAGAACGAGAAATACCAAGCATTGGAAGAGGCTCATCTTTCCGCATTAGCGAAATATCAGGAAGAAATGGCCGCGCGTCAAGAAGTTGCCGAGCTTCAGATTACCGAAGAGAATAACAATATTGAGACAGAGACAGAAACATCTGCAGATCACGAAGGTACGAGTACTGGAGCAGATGTTATTAATGACGAAGCTAAGGAAACAATACCCATATCAGCTGTAGCGCTTGGAATTTCACCCGTCAAAGAGTGTGAGCACGTGGATCTCACGCTAGTCAAAGCCGGCCAGCAGGATCTCTTTGAGTGGACACGCCCAAAGCACGTCAAAATACAAAAAGAGATGACACGATTTCGTGATCGAGCCCGGGAGGAAACCGCATTGACTTCTGATGATCCAATGGAAGCTCTACTAGCGTTTGAATTGGGTGCATTTGGGATATTCTCTGATGACATGTATAGAGCGTTGGAAGCTATCGACAAACTAGCTCCACGACTTGACGGGGACCTCTTTGAAAGACGCCTCTCACCAACGAGATCGTCGCTTGAGCCTCTGGTAAAACGCGAAATAAACAATCGAAACTTAGTGCCTGGGCAGATCGCGCCAAAATTTACGCTTCCAGACATTGAAGGTGTGCAGGTTTCGTTGCAAGAAACGCTCGATACAAGTGAATTGGTACTCGTGGAATGGTGGGCATCATGGTGCGGACCGTGTATTGCGAAATTTCCAGAATTAAAAAAGTTGTATGCTGCCTACCGTGAAGAGGGGTTTCAAGTAATCACAGTTAACGTAGACGAAACTATCGAAGAGTGGACACAGGAGACTGAGAAACAGCAATTGTCATGGCTAGACTTGGGTGAAGGCGGAGAAGAAGGACCAGTTTCGGCCTCCTATGGCATTCTTAGATATCCCATGGGATACATAGTCGACAACAAAGGGTGCATTGTCCAAAAGGATCTCGGGGTTGACATGCTCACCGAACTGCTAGTCGAAAAATATGGTGAAATGCAGAAAGATATTGACTCGGAATCTACGGAAGCAAGTTCTGGATAAAAGTTCGGGAACGGTACTCAAGGAACATCAGTTCTTCTGAGTCTCCAGCGCCGATTAATAGCGATGGAGCTAATTACTCAGTACATCGGCTGTAAGTGATGGACTTCAGAGTAGTTAAGAAGTAGCTATTAGTTGTTCGATTGGTCTTCGTATCTGAGCGACAGGACTTCCTTGAGTTTGTCTGGGCGAATTTCCTTTTGAAGAATGCATCCGTGTGAGTCGACTAGAAATCCCTTGGGAATCCCAAATACACCATAGGAAACTGGCGTCTCTGTTTCAATTCCACCCAAAGATCCAAGATCGATCCAAGGAAATTCAATTTGGTCAACTGCTTCTTTCCAATCTTCGAATGTGTCGTCTACGGAAATCGTTAAGACCTCAAATCCATTGTCTTTGTAGCTCGCGTGCAAGTCTTTCAAAGCTGGAAAGTCTTCGATGCAAGGAGTGCACCATGATGCCCAAAAGTCGATGAAGACAGATTCATTCGCATCAAGTACCTCAGCCAGAGAAACGTCTGTCCCATTAAGATCAGTGAGGGTAAATTTGGGTGCTCTTTGACCTGGAATGAGAGCTTTATCGTTCATGTCACGTGCGACTAAACGAGCGAGTTCGTCTCTCGGTGGTTTGACCCGTCGAGCCATGGTGTCTTCATCGAGCAATGTCATTAGTCTATCGTAGATAGGTAGAGCTGCGTCGGTGACTTCTTGCTCAGAAAAAATAAATGGATCAAGTTCCAACGCAAGTAAAGAATCGATAGGATCCTCTGATTTGAGAGCGATTTCTAGAAGAGCGGCATTACGAATTTCGCGCAGATCGTCTTGTAGTGTTATGAAGGGAGGACGTGTCCCACCGGGAGAGTACTCTTCGCTTCTTTGTGCCCCCGTATCCTCTTGCGTAACTACGTGTTCACATCCTTGGGCAGGAGTGGGTGTTGAATCATGTTTGACGACTGGCTCTTCACTCACTTGTTCTTCTGTGGGCTCCGTGTCAGAGTCTTCCTCCTGCTCTTGAGCTGAAGCTGTGCCGGTTCTTAATTTATTAAATTCCTCATCAAGCTCGGCTTCCTTTGCTAGATATTCTTCGCTCATTCTCCATTTGCCAATAATTTTCGCATGTTTACCTGTACCTGCTGTGATGGCCAAGCGGTTTACCCAATGCGTGGATATCGCTACAGCTAAGACAGCATTAGGTTCGATGATGGCTTCTGCACCTCCCCAGTAGAGTCCCATGTTTGAGGTGACAAAGATGTTCACAATTTGAGGTTCGTCGACTTCCCCTTCGATTAGAAAACTGCCGTCTTTTACTTGAACCTCGCCAAAAGTAACGAATGTTCTATTGCCCTCTTCGTCGAACTGTGATCCACGCACGGTGACTTTCGCCATGGGATAGTGTTCTTCGTTAATGCCAGTAAGGTCACCGGCAATAGTAAATCTCTTAGATGGATCTTTGGCGAGTCTCGAAGCTTCAGTCAAGACCATTTGGTCTGGAGGAAACTGCCCTTTATGATCCAGAAGTGAGAATGACACAACCTTATTAGGTACTAGAAGCGTCCGCATTGACAATGTTGTAGTCTCGCCGGTTTGAACGGTAATGTTCGCAAACGTTGGTTCTTGAATTTCTCCCTCTAGAACCACTTTCCCATTCAAAAAAGTTCCACTTGCGAGTTCGATTGTTTGAGTCTGACCTTCGTCATCCAAAACTTCCTGGGATACTGAAACAGTAGCGGAGGACAGATCCACCTCTTCCTTTGATTCGTCCAATGGATTTACATATGCCGCATAATCAGGATCTTCTTCGATTGCAACGTAGTCTCCAATAACCGTAAATCTTTTGGTCGGATCCACTTCTCCTGCGACCGATAAAGTAGCTAAACAAAATGTCGCGAAGAGTAAGTACACTTTGTACATATGGAAATCTCCTTCTGGTTGGTGGGTTTTGGGTCTAGTACTCTAGTGCCAGTATTGTGTGGCTTATTGGACGATAGACTCCCGTCTTTGTAGGCTTTGACAAGTCAAAAGCAACGGCGTGACTAGTCGATTTGCTTGCATCAACTATGTTAACTATCAAATGTTTGGCAATGTAAGATTAGCCAATACTGAATGTTAGTCGCTTTCCGATGTTGTTGAGAGCTGCGCTTCAAGTAATCGCTCTAGTTGTTCAAGGTCTATGTTCTTCTCAACAATGAGCCCCTCTCCATTTAGTAGGTAGTTGGTAGAAACTCCTTCCACTCCGAAGTCTACCGCCGAAAGTCCGTAAAAGCCTTTTTCGTCGCCTACGTCATGCCACGGTAACTTTTGCTTATCTGATGCCCGTTTCCAATCGTCAACACTCGTGTCCAGCGAAACGGTCATTACTTCAAACCCTACGTCTTGATACTCAGCGTACAAATTTTTTAGCGTGGGAAATTTCGCGATGCATGGTGCGCACCACGATGCCCAAAATTCAATCAGTACCAAGTTGGCTTCGGACAGAATCTTGGACAGATCAGTTTTCTCCCCGTTCACATTGTCGAGCACTATATTTGGTGCTTTCGCTCCAACAGACAGTTTCTTCAAATTGTCCGCTCTCACTATGTCAGCGGCCATTACATCCCGAAGCGGCTTTATTCGTCGAGCTACTACGTCTTCGTCAAGCTGAACAGAAATTTTGTCGTATAGTTGTACCTTGTCTTGTTTGTCGATTAGCCCCATATCTCCGCCAAAGAATGTACCTGTGAGCTCTAAGGCTACTAAAGAGTCAAAAGGATCTTTTGACGTCCAAGCAAGTTTTTTCAATGCATTGGTTCGCACTTCCCACATTTTTTCAAAACGTGCATGGCGTTCTTGAATTGGTGCTGACACCATCTGTGACCCCTTAGAAAGAAATTCCTTGTCCATGTGCCAACTATCGATGAGTTTGTCATGTCTGCCCGTCTCTGCCGTCGCAATCAGCCAGTTACTGAGCCCGTGTTCGTGTCTCGCAATCTCGATTTTGGCATTGGGTTCGATCACTAGTGCGGTGGACCACACGAATTCCGCACCACGAAATATGCGTAGATTGCAAGCTCTCGGTTCATCGACCTCAGCTTCGATTAGGTAACGACCATCTTGCAACAACACCTCAGCAAATTCGATTTGAACGGGCGTGCCGTTCTCAAGGTAATCGAATGAAGTTAGGGTTGCTGAGAGATGACCTGGAGCTTTTTCTCCATCTGTCAGATCGTATATCCCTGAGACCGAGAATTTTTTATCGTGATTATTAACTTTCCTGTAGGTACCAACTAAAAGCAATTGGTCGGAGTCGGAGGCAATTCTGTCTAACAGCGCGAACGCAATGTTCTCTCCGCCCGGTTCGATCCATACTTCAGTAGATAAGATTTCATCCTCTCCATCCATAATCGAGATCTGTGCTTCTTTAAATTGATTTACATCGAATTCAAACGATACATGTCCCTCGTCAAAACTTCCCGATGCAAGTTTATCTGCATTAATTTCACCGTTCTCGCTCGATTTTTGCTGTCTGACGACAACTCTGATGTTTGAAAGATCTAAATGGTTGTCCCGTATCTCACGTTCGTTAGCTGTCTTTTCTACAGCTATGTATTGTCCTTCAATAGCAAACCTGTGCGAAGCGTCGTCTTCTTCGGCGACAAGTATCGCTACTATATGGATCAACATCAAAGTTAGAACCATACGTTTCATTCGTAAATCTCCCACCGGCTAAACAATTGCGCTGAAGAACTGCGTAGTTCTTTTCGAAATGATAGATGCTTGGTACAGTGGCTTGGTTACTACTACTGTGTTGATGGGTCTGATGGATATTTGGCCCTCGTAGCGGACCTGATATTGAACTGATAAGTTCAAGTGCAACGATGTCTCAGTATCTGGCATTAACGACTTTATGAAGATCTGAAGTCTTAACAACTCTTTTTGAACTGAATGACTCTGTTTTCTTTCTCAGAAATCGATATTTCAGATTCTGACCGAACGAGTCCCTACTCAGAAGGGTAGGACGTAATGGCCAGAATGACTTACAGAGACACTCTAAAGTAAGAAATTGATGTTTGTTCCAAATACACTCTGCTGCTCGTCAATGTAAGGAGTGTATTAATGAATCAGTGCTTTGAAATTTCAGGATTGGGACTAAGCGCTACACCAGAATTTTTCAGTTTGTCGAAAAAACAAAGCTAAAACAGTCTATGCGCGTGAACGGTCCAAATTAAACCGTTTCTACGTGCAGAACTTTTAGCTAACCGATCTCAATCGTCGGAACTAGATTTTTCCAACCGATCGAGAAGCACCGTTTTCAGATCAGATGGTTTTATGTTCTTCCGAACAATTTGTTTGTTGCTATCAATTAGATAGTTCGTCGGAAGAAAGCTAACGCCATAATCGACAGCCGTAGCGCCATTCAGATTCTTAAGTTCTCCAAGATCGATCCAAGGAAACTTTTGTTCGTCAGAGCTATCTTCCCAATCTTGGAAATTCATGTCAACGGATATGGTTACTATCTCAAATCCCTGGTCTTTATATTTGGTATGCAGTTCCTTTAACTCAGGAAAAGCTGCAATACAGGGGCCACACCACGATGCCCAAAAGTCTATGAACACCATATCGTTTTCTTCGATAATTTCCTTGAGGGAATGCTTGTCTCCATCTAAGTCGGGTAACGTGAAGTCAGGAACCTCTTCCCCAAGGACAAGGCGTTCAAAGTTGGCAACTCGAGCCACGTCCGCAGCTAGGCGGTTTCGTGTTGGTGTAATACGTCTTGCAACGACATCTTCGTTCATCGAAGTCGATAGTTTGTCGTAGATAGCTACAACTTCGTTTGCGTCGAGAATTCTGGGGATTAAATAGTACTGAGCCGCTAACTCCAACGCCAAGAGTGAGTCGAATGGATCTTCCGATTCCAAGGCGAGACGTTTCAATTCCTTAGCCTTTCTCGTTTCCAATTCCTGCCAAAGCGTCATAACTTCGGCAGATAGAGGTTTTCCAGGTCCGAGTTCTTCTAGCAGCTTCTTTCCAGCTGTATAAGACTTATGATGAAACGAAAGAAATTCATCGCTGAGTCGCCAACTATCCAACAATCGCACTTGACTACCTGCCTTTGCGCTAGGTTCATGCAAAACGTTGTCGGGTCCATGTCGTGAAATAGTAATCTCCACTTGAGGTTCTACCACCATTAATGTGTCCCAGACAAGATTGCGACCGTTAAATACTTCGAGTTTTGCTACTCTTGGTTCGTCAATATCGGCTTCGAATGAAAAATTTCCGTCGTCCAACAATACTGTGCCTAAGACATTACGACGCGGCACGCCATCTTCATTTTCAATCGTTGTAAATAGACTTGCTTTTAGAAGTATTCCATCGTCGGCGTTATCGTCTAATTCGTAATTCCCAGTTATCAAGAAACTCTCATCGGTACTTGCTGTTTGATTTGATGCACCCAGCAAATACAACTGCTCGGCTGGTGAGTCCTTAAGTTGAACCAAAACAATCGACACAGCCTCACCGCCCGGCATGACCGTTGTACTGACCGAGATTTCTTCGTTCTTACTATTTCTCGTGCTGATATGCACCAACGTTGATTCGTCGATTTCACCTTCGAGAACAACTTCGCCATCGACAAAGTGCCCCTTCGTCAGCACGGTCGTGCGTGGTTCACCTTTGTCGTTTACCTCCTTCATACTGACTTCTACGACCGGACTTAACGAGGCGTTTGAGTCATTGTCTTCGTCCTTCAGACCTATCTGGTTATTGTTTTCCAGATCTCTGCCTACTATTGTGAAGCGTTTTGAAGGGTCTATTTCACTAGCGTTGCCTCCTATGACGATTCCGATTAATGCAATCAGTCGTAGTATTCTTCGCATCAGTTCAGTCCTATTTTTTGTTGGATCTATGGGATGCCCTTTTGCAATAACGACAACCTCTTCAATCGAACGAACAGAACGTCGTAAATAGTTGGTTCAGACTTCAGCTAGTTCAAGTTCTGACCGAATCGTGAAGTTACAAATTCTTTGAGTTCTTCAGATTTTATGTCTTTTTGAAGAATGCAACCTTCACCGTCAATCAAGTAAGTTTTCGGTAGGAAGGTAACTCCAAACGCGATGGGAGCAGTGCCATCGTAACCTTTCATCTCTCCTAAATCGATCCAGGGAAGTCTATGTTCAGTAGAGCTTTCCTCCCAATCCTCAAATGCATCGTTTATGGAGATACTAATAATTTCAAATCCGTCATCACCATATTCCGCGCGCATTTCCTTCAAAGTAGGGAAAGCTCTAATGCAAGGACCACACCAAGAAGCCCAAAAGTCTATTAATACCATTTTCTTTTCAGCTAGTACATCTTTGAGTGAAACATCTTCGCCCTGTAAGCTAGCGAGTGTAAATTCAGGTACTTTCTGACCTGGGATGAGTCGCTTATTGTTAGTTACTCTATCCATTGATCCTGCAAGCTGATCGCGTGCTGGTTTGATGCGTCGAGATACGACATCGTCATCGTGCAAAGTAGCAAGTTTATCGTAAAGGAGCAATATGTCGGTGTGGGGAACTTCCTCCCAATCCCAATATTTCCTACCGATCTCCAATGCGACAAGAGAATCGAAAGGATCTATTGAATTCCACGCTAATTCTCTTAAAGATTCTCGCTGGATTTCTTTCACGCGCTGCCAAAGCTTCTGATATTCAAAACGAGGTTCCGGTTTGGGAGCGTCGGGGTCAAATCCTTTGTATCCAGGAATGACATCGGCCAAGTCTACATGTTCGCAGCCATCGGCCACTGTTGGTTCGCTAACTCGCGCAACTTCTGCGTCTTCTGATGAATCCTGATTTCCACTGTCTTCGGTATCGTCTGTCCCCCTCTGTTCCGCCAACACTTCGTGGGGATCTCTCGAGTCAAAGTGCTTACGTTGAGTTTCGTAATAGTCGTAGTTAACCTTTAAATACTCCTCACTGATTCTCCAGCTGTCAATAAGCTTCGCGTGTCTACCTGATTCAGCTGTCGCCATCTTAAAATAGTTTTCTGGACCATATTTGCCAAACTTAATTTCCGTCCCTGGCTCGATTACAACGTAAGTTCCAGATACTTGGTAAGCGTCAAAGCCTTCTCCCCGATAAATACTTATCTCTGCTAGTCGGGGCTCATCCACCTCTGCGTCAATTCGATACCGTCCGTCTTGAACCAAAACTGTTCCGAAGTTGATGACGTGCGGCGTTCCATCAGGTAAAAATTCCTCAGATGAAACAATTGCCCAATGAATGTGGTTCTCAAAGCCACTGACACTCGGTTTATATGTACCGAATATAGAGAATTTTTTGTCTGGGTCTTTAACTCGAAGAGAAGAACCGACCAATAGCAATTTGTTTAGTTCAAGGTTGTTGAAGTCAATGAACGCAAAGGACACTTCCTCGCCACCAGGCACGATTATGGCATCAACCGACATATCGATATCGTCAGCTCGAATCGTGATTTGTACGTCTGTTGGTTCGTCTATTTCGCCTTCGAATGTAATTCGACCGTCATCGAAATGCCCCGAAGCGATCTGGAGTGATTCAACCTTACTTTCGTCGTGAGGAGTTTTGCGTTCGAGTATGACCGAAACCTCTTCGAAGTCCATGAAATCGTCCTTTGGAAGAGATTTGGTAGGAAGGTATTCGCCGACTATTACATATTTCTTTGAAGAATCGATTTCCGCGGAAAAGAGCGACGAAATACCCAAATTCAATAGCAAGAGTCCGATAATCGTTCTCATTGGAGCAATTTCCTCCATTCTAAAAAAGATAGCGCTCAAGCATTTTTCAGGAAGCGCTTCTAATGGGATAAAGTTACGGGAGTAGTGGCTAGAACTCACACTGATGTAGATTTGTGCAGGAGCATTTTAGTTTCAAATGCTCGTCTACAGTGAGATCTGTTGGTCGTAATCGAACTGTCGGTTCCCAACCTCATCCGTTCTATTTACGAGGGTGTATTGGAATCGCTGAGGGATCACTCGTTTGTGGTTGATTCACCTAAGCGTGATTCGAGAGCTTTCGCTAGTTCTGCGGGCTGGATGTCCTTTTGAAGAATGCATCCTTTTGTGTCGACTAGAAATCCTGCAGGAATTCCCAGAATACCGTATGCAACAGGAGTCTTAGTGAGTACACCTCCTATAGATCCAAGATCTATCCACGGAAGCTGTAGTCTAGTTGCGGTTTCTTTCCAGTCACGATGATCGTCGTCAATGGAAATCGTGAGTATCTCAAGTCCCTTGTCTTTGTAAGTAGCGTACAAGTCTTTTAGTGCTGGAAAGTCTTCGATACACGGACCACACCAAGAAGCCCAAAAGTCGATGAAGACGTAATCGTTTTCATCGAGGATATCGAGCAATGAAACTTCTTTGCCTGCTAGGGTTGGCAAATTGAAACTCGGTGCTTTCTGTCCGGGAATTAGTGTAGTCTTGTTTGCGTCGCGAGCTACACTCCGTGCCAGAGCGTCTCTTGCTGGTCTTACTCGTCTCCTCACAATGTCGTCTTCAAGTACCTTCAAAAGTTTGTTGTAAATAGGTAGGGCAGCACTACTCGGAGTGTGGGCACCAATCACAATGAAAGGGTCTAGTTCAAGTGCGAGCAATGCATCGAAAGGATCTTCGGCACTTATGGCAATATTCTGCAAGGCTACATTGCGTACGTCGTACATCTTTATGTACAAATCCAAACTCTGAGATTTCTTTCCTGAGAATGTAATATCTTGTTGTTGCTCCCGCACCAATCTGTCTGTCTGTACTACTGCATGTTCGCATCCCTCTGCGGGAGTTGGATGAATGACCTGTGTAGGAACCTCTGTCGCTTCTGTACTTGCATCAACTGAGTTCAGATCCTTCTTCATTTGATTCTGGCGATTGTCTACCTGACCCACATCACTGTGTTGCTTTTCAGTGTCTTCTTTCATGTCTACGTCCGAGCTGGACGCGCCGGTCCTTACTTTCTTGAATAGTTCATCCAAAGCATCGTGCATCGCAAGATATTGTGAACTCATCCTCCACGATCCAATAATGTCAGCGTGCTTTCCGGTACCTGCCGTTGCAGCCAGCTGCCGAGCCCAGCGCGAGGATACAACAACGGAAATTACCGCATTGGGTTCCACTATCGCTTCAGCTTCACCCCAAACGAGCCCTTTGTTCGATACAACCATGATTTTTACGGTTCTTGGTTCATCAATTTCCCCTTCAATCAAAAATCTCTTATCTTCGGCTTGAACTGGACCAAACAGATAGCTCTTCTTATTACCCTCGTGGTCGTACTTGAATCCATGCACCAAAACCATCGGCATCGGATAGCGCTCTTCATCCACACCATTGAGATCGCCCACAATAGTAAACCGCTTTGTGAGATCTTTAGCGAGTTTCAACGTTCCCTTGATAGCTATCCAGTCTTGCGCAGACCGCTCTTGGTTATCTAAGACAGCGAACGACACAGTATGGCCTGGTTCGAGTAATGTTCGTGTGGACATGGATCCACCAATCTCCGAACGTACTAGAATCGTTGCCTCGGTCGGTTCATCTATTTCTCCTTCCAACACGACATTCCCGTAGGAAAACAAACCTCGTGCTAATTCGATAGAACGAGTCTCTCCGCTAGCGTCCTCTATTTCTTGAGAAATCACAACGGTCGCAGTCGGCAGATTCTCCTCGGTGGTGTCGTCGTTTTCAGCGTCGGTACGAGACACGTTTCGAGTTTTTTCCTCAATTGATATATATTTCCCTAGAACAGTGAACCTCTTCTGAGGATCGAGCTCTGCCGAAACACAAGACGCGGCTAGGCTGCACCCTACTATGAAACCAACAATTTTCTTCATTCAGAGTGATCCTCGATGAGACTCCGATTTAGAGGATTGTTGTATCACTGCGCTTTTGTAAATACTTCGATCGTCCTACGGGTTTCGTAGAGCCGTGGATGGTAGGACTTCGACAGCAATTTGAAACAGGATCTACTATCGGTGTTCTAAATACAGATACACCCAATTCAACAAATTCTTACTTCAAATTTGTAACTATTTCGGAATCTCTTCCAAAAATTCCGGAGAGAAATTGCACGACGTGCTCGACTGTGAGAAGTTTCCCCATCCGCACTCGTTGTTATGCAATTTAAACCAATACATATCCAAATGGGTTTCATACTCTTGCGCCTTAGTTCTAATGGAAGTGTGCGCTCCCTCTCTTTTTTAGGAAGCACGTTTAGTCGTGAATAGTTTTTGGAAATGGTACCTAGTCCTCACACGGATATAGATTCGTGCAGGAGCACTTTAGTTTCAGTCACTTGTCTTTCGCAAAGCTTGATAGTTCTAGTCGAACTTTCGGTTTCTAACCTATCAGTCTACAAGCGGATCTTGGAATCTCCAATGACTATTCGTCGATGGGTGATACACCTAAGCGTTGTTCAAGAGCTTTCTCTAGTTCTTCGGGCCGAATGTCCTTTTCCATAATACATCCCTTCTTATCGACTAGCAGTCCCGTTGGGAGATGTACAACGCCATAGGAAAGGGGAGTCTTGGTGAGTACACCACCGATCGAACCAAGATCTATCCATGGGAATTCAATACCGTCTACTGCATCCTTCCATTCGTCGTAAAGGTCATCGACTGAGATGGAGATGATCTCGAATCCCCTGTCTCCGTATGTGGAGTACATGTCTTTCAACGCTGGAAAAGCTTCGATGCACGGATGGCACCACGATGCCCAAAAATCAATGTAGACATACTCGGCGTCTTCGAGGACATCCTCCAATGTGATCAATTCACCCGAGAGAGTCGGCAATTCGAAACTAGGCGCTAACTGACCGCGAGTTATCCTTCTAATGCTTGTTTCGCGCGCGACACTTTGGGCAAGGGCATCTCTAGCTGCCTTTACGCGTTTAGTCACAATGTCGTCTTCGAGTATAGTCATTAAATTGTCGTAAAAGGGTAGAGCAGCACCACTAGGTGAAGGTGAGTCAGGTACGACGAAAGGGTCCAGCTCAAGAGCAAGGAGTGAATTGAACGGATCTTCGGCATTCTCTACGATATCCAGCAATGCCGAGCTGCGGATTTCGTATAGTCGTTGAAACAGTATCTCCCCTTGTGATTTCTTCCTCGGTGCAAAGTCCACCTGAATTGATGTATCCGAGATTGGATCAGCTTGGACGACGAGGTGTTCGCATCCTTTTGCGGGAGCTAAATCGTCCGTGCCCATAACATCTGTATCCACTTTCACGTTCTTATCTGCTTGTTCTCTCACCTGCGCGGATTCATCTTGTTCCTCGACTGAGTTTCCGTCTGTACTTTTCTCCTTAGACTGTCCTTCTCCGGTCCTCTCTTGCTCGAATGCTTCATCGAGTGCGGTCTCCGTCGAGAGATATTGTTCACCCATCCTCCACTTGCCAATTACCTCGGCGTGTTTGCCTGCTCCCGCTGATGCTACCAGCTGGCGAGCCCAGCGGGAGGATACGACGACTGAAATCACCGCGTTGGGTTCTACGATGGCCTCTGTACTACACCAAGACAGTCCAGTGTTCGATACTATCGAAATTTTTACAACCCTAGGTTCGTCGACTACCCCCTTGATGGAGAAACTGTTGTTCTTAGCTTGAACCGGACCAAATACCACGGATTTTCTTTTCCCCTCCTCATCAAATTTTGAAAGGTGTACAGAGATCATCGGCATTGGATAACGCTCTTCATCAACACCTGTCAGGTCGCCGACAATCAAGAACTTCTTGTTCGGGTCCTTGGCGAGATCCAATGTTCCCACCATTACCAACCGATCCAGCTCGGGTCGTGCCCGGTTATTCAGAAGCGCGAATGACACGGTTTGTCCTGGGACAAGCATCGTGAGCGCGCGCAAATTGGGACCTCCCTCTGACTCCACTGAAATCTTAGCAAGAGTTGGTTCGTCGAGTTCGCCTTCCAAGACCACCTTTCCATTAGAAATGTCGCTTCGAGAGATCTCGAGAAAAAGTGGTTCTCTGTCTTCGTCTGCGATATTGTGAGAAACTACGACGGTCGCCGACGACAAGTCCCTGCTACTCTCTTGATCGTTTGGAACCTCCAATCCAGTTGCGGACCGAGGATCTTCCTCGATAACAACGTATTTCCCAAGTATGGTGTATTGAAGTATGCACTAGTTAGTGGACAACAAACAATTTGTGGGTGAGCTTGTAAGA
>WTGV01000031.1 GCA_011525295.1 Pseudomonadales bacterium
TTCAGGAACCGGTTCTGCAGGTCTTGGCGGGTTTCCATAGGGGGCTCCTCGGCGGACTCCCGACGCACGGCTCGCGGGCCGCGGCTTTCGGGGCATTGTTCTGCTGGTCGAGGCAAGAATGATGCAAAACCTGCGATGCGCCAATGTCGAAATTCGGTGGTTTTGACGAGTTTCTCCGCATTGAGCCATCAGCTCCCGATTGCCTCTCATTTGCAATCTTCCCCGGGTGTGGCCCGCCGATTGCGAATGCGCCAATGCGCGTGGATTTCATTTTCCACCCGCACGGCGCATTCGGGATTTTCGGCGACCAGGCGGACGATGCCCTCCTCGGCCCGCAACCAGGTCAATTGCCGCCTGCCCAGCGCCCTGGTCGCCCGGATTCCGCGCGCTCTCGCCTCGTCCAGCGAAAACTCCCCGTCGAGATGCTCCAGCAACTGCCGGTAGCCGGCAACCCGCGCGGCGGGCAGGCCGGGGTCGAGCTTGAGCTTATGCAAGGCCCCCGCTTCCTCGAGCCAGCCCCTGTTCATCATGTCGTCGAACCGCTCCTCGATACGCCGGCGCCATGCGCTGCGGTCTTCGGGAATCAGCGCGAATTTCAGGTAACTCCGGGGCGCGGCCGCGGGAGCATCGGACCAGAGTTCGCTGATCGTCCGGCCGGTCAGCCGCAGCACTTCCAGCGCTCGCTCAATGCGGGCGCCGTCATTGCTTGAGATACGCTCGGCGGCGGCCGGGTCAAGCTGCCTGAGTTCCTCATACAGGGCCGGCCAGCCTTCCCGCCCGGCGCGCGCCTGAATCGCTTTTCGCAGCGCGGCGTTGGCGCCGGGCAAATCCGCAAGACCCCGCTCCAGCGCCCGGAAATACAGCATCGTGCCGCCCACCAGCACCGGCACCTGACCGAGTTCCCCCGCCCGCGCGATCTCCCGGCGTGCGTCCTCGGCAAACCGCGCCGCGGAATAGCGCTCATGCGGGGAGCACAGGTCCACCAGGCAATGAGGAGCAATGCGCCGCTCCTCCGGTCCGGGCTTGGCCGTGCCGATGTCCAGCCCCCGATACACGCAGGCCGAATCCACGCTGATCACCCTGAGCGGCAGGCGCTTCGCCAACTCCACCACCAGCCTCGTCTTGCCCACGCAGGTGGGCCCTTTCAGCAGCACCGCCTCCAACCGCTCTCCCGTTACTGGCCGCGCAGGAAGATGCGGTCCAGTTCCTGGATGCGGAAGGCCCGCCAGGTCGGCCGCCCGTGGTTGCACTGGTCCGCGCGCGGCGTCCTCTCCATGTCGCGCAGCAGCGCGTTCATTTCCTCCAGCGTTAGCCGCCGGTTGGCCCGCACCGAAGTGTGGCAGGCCATCGTCGCGAGGATATGGTGAATACGCCCCGTGAGTTCCTCGGCCGAGTCCTCGGTCCCGGCCTCCTGCCGCGCCTGCGCTCCCGAAAGCAGGTCGCGCAGCATGGCCTCCGCGTCGCCGCCTGCCAACAGCGCCGGGACTTCCCGAACCGCCAGCGTCTCGGGCCCCACCTGGTCCACGACGAAACCCAGCCCTTTCCAGGTTTCGCGCTGCCGCGTGGCCGCGTCCATGTCCTCGCGGCCGACTCGCAGGCGGACCGGCTCCAGCAGCAGCTGCGAACCCAGACCCTGGTCGTCGAGCTGGGCCTTCATCCGCTCGTAGACCACCCGTTCGTGGGCCGCGTGCGCGTCCACGATGATCAGGCCCTCGCTGTTTTCGGCGAGGATGTAGATACCCGCCAACTGGGCCAGCGCGTATCCCAGGGGCGGCATTTCCCCCTCGGACGACTCGGCCCGGGGTTCACGCACGGGCCCGTGTGCCTGGCCGGGACCCAGAGGCAGGGGCGAAGCGCCCAGCAGCGTAGCGAACACATCGGCGCCGGCCGGCCCGCCGCGGGTGCGCTCCGCCGGGCCGCGAAAGCCGGCCCCGCCTCGCCCGTCCTCCAGCGCCTCTTCCCGGATCGCTTCGCCGGGCCGTGTGCCCGCCAGAACGGCCTCCAGCGTGCGCCGAACCACGTCATGAACCTTCCGCCCTTCGCGAAAGCGCACTTCCAGCTTGGCGGGATGCGCGTTGACATCCACCAGGGCCGGATCCATTTCCAGGTGCAGCAGCCACGCCGGGTGACGCCCGTGAAACATCACGTCCTCATACGCCTGGCGCACGGCGTGGGCCACCGTGCGATCGAAAATTCCCCGCCCGTTCAGGAACAGGTGCTGCATGTCGCCCTGGCGGCGGGAGTATTTCGGGCGCGCCAGCCACCCGCGCAGGTGTATGCCCTGGCTCTGTTCCTCGAAGTACAGGGCGTGTTCGATGAACTGCGGTCCCAGCAGTTTCGCAATCCGCTCCTCCTCCAGCTCGCGGGTTGGCGCGGGCGGAAGGTCGTAGCTCAGGCGGCCGTCCTTTTCGTAACGCACGCCGGTCGAGTAACGGCTCAGCGCCATTCGCAGCATCGCCCGGTCGATATGCCTCGTTTCCGTGACCGGTTTGCGCAGGAAACTGCGCCGCGCCGGCGTGTTGTAGAACAGGTCGCGCACTTCAACGGTCGTGCCCTGCGGGTGTGCCGCCGGGCGCGGTCCCGAGGTGCTGCCGCCGGAACTGCTCACCGTCCAGCCGCTGCGCTCGCCGGCGACCCGCGACGTCAGGGTGAGCCTCGCCACGGCGGCAATGCTGGGCAGCGCCTCGCCGCG
>WTGV01000051.1 GCA_011525295.1 Pseudomonadales bacterium
TTGATGTACGACGAATCCTTCGTCCAAAAGTGGATGATTTGGACGAAGGATTCGTCGTACATCAACCCATACCGCGTCTTGGTCACTCACCTCGTTTTGGTCCCATTGCGTGGATAAACGTTAAATATGCTGATATTGAACTAGACAAAAGATTACCTATCCAACCTCGTGTGGGTTTAACTCGGTCGATTTCAAATTTTTGGCAACGTCAGACTGAACATTTGTTTGTGGTGCCATTGGGACGCTATCGTCAAACTTACGCTTACGTCAAGGCTGAGAAGGAGATTCCTACGGCTGAGTTTGAAACAACAATTACTCACGACGGTGAATGGCAATTGGACTATCATTATCCTTGGATTGCACCTACTGAATGGCGGAGTGAATCTGAAGTCCCAGAGGACGACACGTTATCGCTTGTGATTTCGCAAAGCGGGAGTACACAAATAACTCCTCTGGACATTAAGTCAATGGCTTACGGATGGAATTCCGTTGGAAGATTCGAGCTTAATGATGAAACAGTATCAGTGAAGATTTTATATCGACCAAAAACGACCGCAGAATCGGTAACTATTTACGCAGATGCTATACGATGGACACCTACCGACACTCCCAATAACCGAAAGTTCTTGAATGATTAATGAATTGAGGTGTTTCCGCCCGGCTAGATATTTTCTTTGGGAAACTGAAAACAACATCTCCAATGGAAATCTAAGATACTTTCATCAAACACAAACTAGGAACATGAGAGTTTTCATTAAAGCCTAAAGATGTCGTCCACCACGGCCTTTCTCGAAACAGTAGGGAATTTACACGGAATGCAATCGTGTTCCACTGGGCCGTTATCAACTAGTACCAGTTTCAAGGTTTAAAATATGTACAATAATATAGTATTTGGGCTCAGGTTGCGCTCGCAATATTTTCAATCTTTCAATCCGGGTCCCGATTGCAGTGAGCGACCACCGCCATCATGCCGCCAGTGTACAGGGCGAAAACTCGACGGACCAACTTTCGTATTCGGGTACGTTCGACACCGATGTGTATAGGGGTATCCACCAAGCAAGATCACGTCCGCATTCTACACATGTTTCCGATGCGGATAGGCACTCGGCCAAGAACCCAGTGGTGCGGCTTCTATAGTGCAAAGATTCTGTTTTTTTGCGTCTTACTTTGCATGCACATGCTACTTAGATTTACCACATCCTACTAAGATCGAAACTGTCCCTCGTCGAAGGTGTCTTTACCAGAAGTTCACAAATTGTTTGTGCGACGTAAATCTTGAGATGGTGTGCAAAGGAGACTTTTTAGCTAGTTTGTGTTTTTACGAGCTATTGGTTCACTATTCTAAATTTGCTCTTTGGTGCGAATTTTGCTTTGTTGCAATGAAAATTGAGTTGACGAGACAGAACCCACAATGAGGTCTCCTTTCGCTAGGTCTCTCACCTACGCAAAAACGGAAATTCGAACAATACGTCGATTAGTTCGTTTCTGGCTCATCGTATTCTTTCTCACGCTTCTAGTCCAATTCACATATATGCTGTCCTGTATCTCTCTAGGATATTTAGCTCCATACGACCCCACCCTAGGCGCTGCTGCTCCAAAATACTTACTAGGGACTATAGATCCCACTTTCTTCTTGATCTTTCAATCCGCAACTCTTTTGTTGTTGTTTGACGCAACATCCAGAACTAAGCGAGAGCGAATCGCAGAAGTATTAGACAACTCTCCCTTGACGAATTTCGAAAGTCTGTCTGGACGAGTTCTGGGCATATCCATATTGGTTTGGGCAATAACAATGTTCAACTTACTCTTCATGCAACTAGTTGGAAGTTTCTCAGCGGTTGGTTGGGCATTCGTGGAGAGTCTGCAATGGCATTCCGTGATTAATTTAATGCTCATTGATGCGCCGGCTAACTTACTGTTCTGGACATCGTTCATCGTCCTTGTGAGCGTCGCCGTGCGTTCTCGAATATTAATCGTCGTGTTGTGCGGACTTGCCTTGTTTGGATGGTATTGGCTCGTGTCTCACGTTCCATATTCGTATCTATCAGTAATCAGTCCTTCGTCGAACGATACCCTTTTTGTTTCCGAAATTCAACCTGCTCTAGTTTCACTGAACACATTATTAATACGCGCCGCTTATGTCCTCGCAGCAGGACTTTTTCTGGTTTTGGCGACTTTGATCACGACCCGTTTTGACGACCAAAAAGCACGATCTTGGAACGGTTTGTCGGCACCGATTGCGCTAGTCTTGGTTGGTGTCCTGCTCGCTGGAGGAACGTGGGGACTAATGTCCCCCTACAACCAAGTAGAAAAGTGGAGAAAAGCCCACGTAGAGTACGACGGGAACGACAACGTGGACGTACAGAAGATTTCAGGTACTGTAAACATCGAGCCGAACAAGCGGCTTTACATAGATCTTGTCTTAGATTTGCTCATCACCGCTACAAAGGCAACCAACAAGTTAGTCTTTAGTCTAAATCCTGCTCTGAAAATTGATATCGTAGACATCATTGGTTTTGAAACTACATCCGATTTCACCAACGGTTTATTGGAAATACGAAGCGCAACCCCTTTGGAACCGAACGCACTAGTGTCGGTGCGAATAGCAGCTCATGGAATACCGAATCCAAACTTCGGCTACATCGATAGTCCGGTGGACTATTTGACTAGTAGAGACACACCAATTAGTTTGACGAGGCAATTGGGTACAGAGGCTTCTCTTTTCAACAACCAATACGTCGCACTTACGCCGGCTATTTGTTGGTATCCAGTACCTGGAACTATGTATGAATCATACGGTGACTTACAACGAGGGAGAGACTTTTTTGAAGTATCTCTCGAAGTACAAATTAAACGCAAAAGTTGGAGCTTGGTCGCGTCCGGTGAGTTTGAACCGAAAGCGAATACTTTCGATACATACCTAGTTAGCGCAAAAAATAAGGTGCCCGAAATAGGTCTATTTGCTTCGCATTTTGAACACGCTAGCGTCGATGTCGCTGGGATCAGGTTTTCAGCATACTTGCACAAAAGACACTCGAACAATTTACGAGTATTTGACGATTGGAACCATGCATTAGAAAACCAAGCTAGCCGTTTGATCGAGCAACACAAAGATGCAGGCATTCCAATCGCCCAAACAGTCTTCAATTTTGTTGAAATACCACGCAGTTTACGCACAGTAGGTGGTGGTTGGCGAATGGAAGCGAAAGATACTCTACCAGGACTTGTATTAACGAAGGAGCACGGCTTTCCCAGAGCTAATTTCAAGCTTGCGTTTTCGCAGTACGAGCAGGGTCGGTACTTCTCACGCGACAGCACCGAAACGCAAGAAATCATGCCTATGACACTTTTGTTTAAGTTCTTTGAGACCGGCAGTGGTTCCGATGCTCCTTGGATGAGTCTATATAAACACCAATGGGACCACTGGACATCACCCGACGGCGATCATGCCTTGGTTATCGATGAAATCGTCAAAGCACTAATCTCCTCACTTCATCCCCATGCACTAATCTCATCCTTTCATCCTTTTTTGAACCGATCATTTTCCGTGTATTCAACCGCGCGAATCTCTGATCTTACTTCACTTGATGTATTCAGTGCTGGTGACGCTTCGTATCAGGCAGGAGCTCGGTCGCGCATTTATTATCAAGGACATTTAGCGAGTCTCGAAAGTTCCTGGGCTAGTCGACCTTCTGTTTGGCGAAATGTAGAACAAAGAGGGTTCTCAGATCTACCAACGGAATACGGTCACGAACACGATCTGGAGTTAGTGATTCTAAAGTCAAGAGAAATAGCGAAGAGTCTCCTCAGAGCGAATGAACCAGCGGTGGTCTACTCTTGGATAGACTCTATACGCAGAGAATACCGCGGACAAACATTCACTTACGACAATTTGATTGACAGCGCGGAGCAAAGATCCGTCCTCGTTCATCCTTTCTTAACCGACTGGATCACTAAGGATTCTCTTCCTGCGTTTGTCGCACGTGACTGGATCATGCTGAGAATATCCGACGATGAAAATGGCGATGAACGTTATCAGTTGACCGTTACCTTGCAAAACACTCAATCAGCTGACGGTCATGTCTCGATTCTCGTTCCCACGAAACAAACCGCAGATTGGCAATTTCCCACTTATCTTACTCTGGGTAACGCGATCATACCGGGCTACGCAACAAGACGATTTAACATCCAACTAGACTACTCTGTGAACAGTGTTGGAATCGATCCTGGTCTGTCGCTAAATCGAGAAAACTTCTACCTTGATATTGATATCAAAGAATCTGAGCAAAACCTTGAACTAGAGCCGGCACCATTCGAGGAATCGGTGGCAAATTTAATCGCACCTCAGGAGATCATCATCGATAATCTTGACGCTGGATTTTCTGTCGATCAAAAACTAACTACACCGCTATTTTCTGCAAGCTTTGGTCCAGCATCATGGTTTGACGGAGGAAGATCACTAACCGATTCCTCCGACGGGCTACGCTCCCGCGTTAAAGGTTGGTATGGGTTCCCGGAATCCTCAAATGTTTGGCGCATTTGGACGAGTGGCCCAGAAGCGATACCCTATGGAAGATATCGTCAGACGACAGCCTTCATTTGGGCTCAAGAGAGTATTCCTACGGTTTCGTTTAAAACCGTGTTACCTGACCCTGGAATTTGGAAACTTGAATACTTCGACCCCTGGACTATGTACGATCTAGAGGGTCCAGGTTGGCATTCGACAGACAACATAAAACTTGAGATTACACAACAAGACACAAAGTATGAGGTACCATTGAACCAAGAGCTCTCAGAATACGGTTGGAATTTCATGGGAGAATTTGAGCTAACCGACAGCGAGGTCAAAGTTGACATCGTATTTACGCCTAACAAAGACGGAAGTACCGTCAGAATATTCGCGGACGCGATTCGCTGGACCAAGAAGGAAGAGTAACAAGCAAGTTTTAAACAACTGTTTCTGTTTGACTACGATGTGTCCTTGGGAAATATACCCGGCGTAACATTTTCCTTTGTTGACGTACGCGTGTGAAGAATGCACAGGTTCGTTCCAGGACGTAACTAAGAACGGCAGATGGATTTAGATCTCAAATTTCAAAACCCGTTTGTTGATCAACTGCCGGGCGACGGCGAATCTCGTAACTTCGTACGTCTCGTCAGCGACTCTTGCTACTCCTTAGTCGAACCTACTGCTACCTCAAAACCTTCGCTTATATCCTACTCGCAAGAGCTAGCTGAATTGTTAGGTGTGTCGCCGGAAAGAATTGGAACCGAGACCTTCACTGAGGTTTTCGCCGGTAATCGAAGAGTTTCTGGCTCTACACCTTATGCCATGTGTTACGGTGGACATCAGTTTGGGCATTGGGCTGGGCAGCTCGGTGATGGCCGGGCAATTACGCTGGGCGAAATTGAAGGAAAAGACGGACTCTCGTACGCGCTACAACTTAAGGGATCAGGGTTAACACCCTATTCCCGGACTGCCGATGGATTGGCGGTTCTCCGATCCTCTCTGCGTGAGTTCGTGTGTAGTGAAGCCATGCACTATCTTCGCGTCCCAACGACACGAGCACTTTCTTTGATTCGTACGGGAGATCAAGTGGTTCGGGACATGTTCTATGACGGTAATCCCAAATTAGAAACGGGAGCGATTGTGTGCCGGGTTGCTCCGACCTTTCTCCGCTTCGGAAGCTTTGAGATTTTCGCTGCCCAAAGAAATATCGAAGTACTCAAACAATTAGCTGACTTTACGATCCGTACACAATTTCCTAGTATCAAAGCAGATGGTTCACCAGACTCTTACTGTCAATGGTTTCGAGAAGTCTTGGACCGTACAGCCTATCTCATGGCTGAATGGTGGCGGGTTGGTTTTGTACACGGTGTAATGAACACAGACAATATGTCGATTACGGGGCTGACTATCGACTATGGTCCTTATGGCTGGTTAGAGGACTTTGACTTAGGTTGGACACCCAATACGACCGACGCCCAAACGAAACGGTACACTTTTGGAAAGCAACCTCAGATCGCTAAGTGGAACTTGTTACAACTTGCAAACGTTCTTTGCCTCCTCGTCAACGAACCTAGACCCTTACAAGAAGCTTTAGACGAATATGACCAAGTCTTCGAGACTTACTACTCGGAAGAAATTCGGTGCAAACTAGGACTCCCAGAATTGAGAGACGATGACACTCGCTTGGTGCAAGAACTCTATAGTCTCTTTGAGGTGATCGAAATTGATATGACGCTGTTCTTTAGATTTTTGGCAAACATTACCAGCGACTCCTCATCCGATCAAGACTTATTGCAAGCCGTACAACCAGCTCTCTACAATCCTGACGAAATTTCGAGAGAAGGACGAGCAAGGCTTGAAAACTGGCTTACCACCTACACTACTTCATTGCGGAAACAACACCAAGATCCCGAGGTGCGCGTGAAGCTCATGAATAACAATAACCCACTGTACGTTCCCAGAAATTATCTAGCACAATTGGCAATTGACGACGCCGATACAGGCGACTATGCATTTCTAAGCCAATGGATGGAAGTGCTCAAGAATCCGTATCAAGAACAGCCGGGAATGGAAAAATTTGCTGCAAAGCGTCCCGATTGGGCGAGGACTCGAGCCGGTTGCTCGATGTTGTCTTGCAGTTCGTAGCTGACCAGCGGAAAACTCCCACCTTAAGGAACTCTATTTGAAACTGTCCGAGAAAATGCAACGGTTGCACACCGAAACCGCTTTTGAAGTTCTCGCACGCGCCGAGGTTCTTCGAAGTGAAAATAAGCCAGTAATTAACTTGGGGATTGGGCAACCAGATTTCAAAACACCACCACATGTGGTCGAGGCGGCGATACAAGCACTTCGTGATGGACACCACGGGTACACTCCGGCACCTGGAATCCTTCCTCTTCGAGAAGCAGTTGCTGCTGACATTTTGAAATATCGAAGGGTCAGCGTCCACCCAGACGAAATCCTTGTTGTACCTGGTGGCAAAGTCGTATTGTTCTTTGCAATCCTCATGTTTGGCGAATCAGGCGCAGAGATTCTTTATCCGAACCCCAGTTTTCCAATATATCAATCGGTGATTGAATTTTCCGGTGCGCGACCCGTTCCGATTCCCCTACTTGAAAAGAACAATTTCGCGTTTTCTGCTGATGAAGTCCTAAATTTGATTACTGAGAAGACTACGCTGATCATCGTTAACTCACCGGCCAATCCTACAGGCGGTACCGTACCCAAGTCTGAAATTGACAAGCTCGTAGCAGGACTTCAAGAGTTTCCACACGTCGCAATCTTAAGTGACGAAATCTACTCCCGAATTTGCTACGACCAAGAACACACTACTCTATTAGCCTACCCGGAAATTCGAGACAGACTCATCCTACTTGATGGCTGGAGTAAGACATACGCAATGACGGGATGGCGTTTGGGCTATTCAGTGTGGCCTCGTGAGTCAATCGAACCTGCTCAACGGCTCGCAATAAACTGCCATTCCTGTGTGAATACACCAGCGCAATTCGGCGCTATTGCTGCCCTTGAGGGACCGCAGGACTTCGTGGATGAAATGAACCAAGCCTTCTTGATGCGACGAGATTACTTAGTGAAAGCACTCAATTCCATTGACAGTGTCAGTTGTACGTTACCCAATGGTGCTTTCTATGCTTTTCCAAACGTCTCCCAGCTCGGAAGCACTGCCGAACAAATACAAAACGAGCTGCTGAACGATTACTATGTGGCGACTGTCGCAGGTACCAGCTTTGGTATGCATGGCGAGGGTTATCTGCGGTTTTCCTACGCGGTTTCACTAGACGACCTAAATGTTGCTGTCGAACGACTGCAGGAGTACTGCACCGAGTCTGCAGTCCGAACGAACAACTAAGAGAAAGATATGAAATTTGGCGTGGTGTTTCCACAAACCGAAATTGGTACAAGTCCAGAAGATATTGCTGCGTATGCAACTGCAGCTGAAGAAATCGGGTACAACCACATCCTAACCTATGACCACGTCTTAGGTGCCGATACAACAAACCGTCCGGATTGGAGCGGTGTCTATACCTCTGAAGATATGTTCTACGAACCTTTCGTGTTGTTCAGCTACCTCGCTGCAATATGTAAAAGGATCGAATTCGTGACTGGTATTTTGATATTGCCACAACGACAAACTGCCCTCGTTGCGAAACAAGCCGCGTGCCTTGACGTTCTGAGCCAAGGTCGGTTGAGACTGGGCATCGGAATAGGTTGGAACGCGGTTGAATATGAAGCGTTAGGAGAAAATTTCCGAAATCGAGGCCGTCGTTCCGCAGAACAAATCGAAGTATTACGTCGTCTTTGGGCAGAACCAATCATCACGTATCAGGGACAGTGGCACAAGATTACCGAAGCCGGCCTAAATCCGCTCCCTAGAAATCGAGGCATTCCTATTTGGCTGGGCGGAAGCGCGCCGCAGGTAATTAGTCGCGTCGCCAAGCTTGGGGACGGTTGGTTTCCTTATTACAACCCAGATATTGAAACACAGATTCACGAGATGCGGACTCAAGCGCTAGCATATGATCGAGATCCCGAATCTATAGGAGTCGAGTGCGTATTACGGGCGAACCAATCCAAACAGGATGCGATCGACCAGATTAAACATTGCAAAGACATCGGAATAACTCATACCTCCGTAGTTACTATGAGCCGAGGCTTCGACACAGTACAGGATCACATCGATTCAATCTCTCGGTACATGAACGAGATCATCCATGCGAGCTGATTTGGCGATTCATTAGGTGTGGCAACTCGGTTTCAGTCATACAATAAAATTGTTTCTATAAAAGGGCCAAATGCGTATTCTTGACTAACGCATCTATTTTCGCCCGTTTCACACAAACGTAACAGAGTCTAGTATGTCAATCAAGCCAATCTTCGATACGATTAAAGAAATAAAGCAGGACATTGAAAACTTGAGCTGCGAGGAACTCGCCCAAGAAATGGGAGGCGATAACAAGCCTTTGCTCGTCGACATTCGCGAAATGCAAGAACGTGTCGATTCTGGTGCGATACCAGATTCGGTTCATGCACCAAGGGGTATGCTGGAGTTTTGGGCCGATCCTTCTAGCCCCTATCACAGAAAATATTTCAAGGCAGATGAGCGTATCGTACTTTACTGTGCCGGAGGTGCTCGGTCAGCGTTGGCTGTCAAAGCAATGCAGGAAATGGGTTTTACTGATGTAGCTCATCTAGATCCCGGTTTCATTGGATGGGCAAAAGAGAAGCGACCCGTTGAAGAAACCGCGAGCAAATCTCGTTGGATTCGGAAGATTCTTAAATAGTCAAAGACCCAACAAAAGTTTCACGAAATAGTCTTGCATACTGACGAAGAAGTTCAAATTCCTGAACCGGGTTCGAATACTCATATAGAGTTTGAACACGTCTACAAGAGCTACGATAACGAAACTCACGTCGTTCGAGACCTCAATCTGGAGATTGAGGAAAACGAATTTCTAACACTCCTTGGTCCTTCCGGTTCCGGAAAGACCACTTGTTTGATGCTCTTGGCAGGCTTTGAACCGATCAGTTCTGGTTCAATCAAGATTTTTGGGCAACCGATTCAGGACATCCTTCCACATAAACGGAATATTGGAATGGTTTTTCAAAATTACGCCCTGTTTCCACACATGAGTGTTGGAAAGAATCTTGAATTTCCGTTAGAAGTACGAGGAGTGAACAAGTCGCAACGAGAGCAACAAGTTCAACGGGCTCTTGAATTGGTTCAATTAGGTGGGTTTGAAGATCGGAAACCGTCGCAACTTTCTGGCGGCCAACAACAGCGGGTAGCTATCGCTCGAGCACTAGTGTATGAACCAAGCATCGTGTTAATGGATGAACCATTAGGTGCGCTAGACCGTCGCTTAAGGGAAGAAATGCAGTACGAAATTCGGCGTTTGCACCAACAACTCGAAGTCACGATGATCTACGTTACGCATGACCAACAAGAAGCCATGGTGTTATCAGACCGTGTAGCGGTTTTTCAAGATGGTGTCGTGCAACAGATTGCGACTCCGGAAACTTTGTACGAGGAACCCGCTCGCGTATTCGTTTCGTCCTTCATCGGCGACAACAATGTTCTCTTCGGCGTGGTCAAAGAGATCCAAGACAACGAAATCTGTCATGTGGATTTAGACGGCGACAATCGAGTCCAAGCGCTTGCGGTAACTCATCACAATCCTGGCGACGAAGTGTGGTTAACGATTCGTCCGGAACGAATAAGTATTCGACCCGAGAAGGACATGTACACCAACAACTTTCCAGCTAAGGTAAAAGATGTGGTGTTTATGGGAGACCACTTACGTTTGAATGTGACTACGTGTGGAGTACGGGATTTTATTGTCAAGATTCCCAACATCGTTGGGCACGGCGGTGTGTTGCCTGGGGACGAAATTCGCATTGGTTGGGCAGCACTCGATTGCCGTGCAATCGCACGAGAACCCGAAGTAGTAATTCAGAACAAAAAGGAGATTCAACAGAATGAAAAGAAATATATTGGCTAGCTTTGCCTTCCTCTTTGTGTTCGTCTCAGCGAACGTATGTGCTGAGGGAGAGCTCACAATCGTCTCTTGGGGCGGTTCTTACGCAAAAGCAAGTATCGACGGGATCTTTAAACCCTTTGAAGAAGAAACCGGAATCAAGGTGATTGTTGAAGACTATAACGGCGGTTTAGCGCAAATCCGAGCGCAAGTCGAAACAGGAAACGTTCATTGGGATGTCGTCGATGTCGAATCGCAAGATGACCTCATCGGCTGTGACGAGGGGCTACTGGAGTACCTAGACGATCTTGAGTTACCCGATGCACCGGACGGGACACCTGCAGAGGAAGATTTTTTTGACGATGCAAACTCCGATTGTGGTCTCGGAAACATCGTGTGGGCTACGGTAATCGCATACAACTCAACTGCGTTTGAGAGCGATCCACCTTCAACGATGAATGACTTTTTTAACTTGGAAAAGTTTCCCGGAAAGCGTGGAATGCGTCGGACTCCAGAAGTGAATCTCGAGTTTGCTCTTATAGCTGATGGTGTGCCACCTGAAGACGTCTACGAAACCCTGTCAACAAAGGAGGGGCTTGACCGCGCGTTCAAGAAGTTAGATTCCATCAAGGAATCGATCATATTTTGGGAAACTGGAGCACAACCTCCACAACTCTTAGCAGATAAAGAGGTCGCCATGACCACCGCGTACAACGGGCGGATATTTAATGCAATCAACTTAGAAAAACAACCGTTTGTTATCGTCTGGGACGGGCATATACGCGACTACGGACAGTGGGTGATTGTTGCCGGAGCTCCAAACTTAGAAAACGCAAAGAAGTTTCTTCAATACGCCGCGCGAAGTTCGTCTATGGCAGGAGTTTCCAATCGGATTTCTTACGGACCATTACGACACTCGGCCTGGGAAATGGTTGACAAGCATGTCGACACAAAAATTGACATGAGACCACACATGCCAACCGACCCGGAAAACTCCAAGAATTTTCTTGTCAATGATGCGGAATGGTGGGCAGAACACCGTGATGATCTCTTCGAACGCTTTAGCGCTTGGGTGAGTCGTTAATTCAATTACACTGATTCAGTCGCAGAATCCTATCCGTTAGACGAGCAGGCTAACTCGTGGAACGCGCCATGTGGAATATCGGCAAAGGAGTCCTGACTCTTTTTGTCGTTCTAGGCTTCATCTTTTTATTAGCTCCGCTGCTCGTCGTCGTTCCACTCAGTTTTAACGCTGAACCCTACTTTACTTTCACCGAAGGAATGCTTCGGTTTGAGAGCGAAGCCTATTCCTTACGTTGGTATCGCAACATATTTGAGAGTGAAGAATGGTTGCGAGCGATTCAAAACAGCTTTTTCATCGGAATTTTTGCAACCTTCCTCGCGACTGTTTTAGGTACATTAGCCGCGATCGGATTGAATGACCCGCGCTTACCGTTTCGCAAATTTGTCAGTGCGCTCATCATCTCACCGATAGTTACTCCGATCATCGTTGTAGCAGTTGGAGTGTATTTCTTTTACACCGACATTGGCCTTGGGCAAACATATTTGGGAATCATCCTTGCACACGCTATGATCGGAGCACCTTATGTAGTGATCACCGTTTCTGCGACACTGGCGAATTTCGACTACACTCTATTACGCGCAGCGGCCAGTCTTGGAGCGAATCCTTGGACGGCGTTTAGACGTGTTCAATTACCGATCATTTCCCGAGGTGTTATTACTGGAGCATTGTTTGCGTTTATTAACTCATTTGACGAAGTTGTAATCGTCGTGTTTATGGCAGGACCGAAACAACGCACTATCCCGCGAGAAATGTGGTCTGGTATTAGGGAGGAACTTAGCCCAACAATCTTAGCTGTTGCGACGCTTCTTATTCTCTTAGTAGTACTGGTTCTGATTACAGTCGAGGTGCTCAAAAGTTTTGGTGAAAAGAACAAGTTGTCAGCGAATTAACATGACAGCCCAACAAGACATTAAAAGCAGAATCGGTCCAATCGGTTTAGCACTACCGCTCGTTGCTTTTATCGTAATAACTTTTCTGATGCCGCTTGCGAACATGTTCAAGGAGAGCTTTTACGATGCCGAAGTTGCGGATGCGTTGCCCCGTACTTTGCGACTATTGAATGCTTGGAACGGAGATGAGATACCTTCCGAAGAAGTCTTTCGCACCATAGCAGAAGAAATAATCGTTCTTCAGGAAAATCGTACGATCGGAAAAATCGGAATTCGAGTTAATCGTGTAGTGTCCGGTACACGAAGTGTATGGGGTAGAACCGCGCGACGGGTCGAAGGAGTCGAGACAGAAGATATGAGAACAACCATGGTCGGCATCGATGATCGCTGGAGCGATCTAGCTCTTTGGCAAGGAATTAAGAAAGCGGGACAGCGCTATTCTGCTAAGCACTATCTACAAGCTGTTGATCTTTCTAGAGGTGATGATGGTTCGATCCATCGTGTCGACACGGAGCAACGAATATATAACACTTTATACCTGCGGACTTTCCGAGTTGCCATTACAGTAACTCTGCTCTGTCTCTTGATCGGATACCCTATCGCTTACGCAATCGCGCACGCCCCTCCGACTCTTTCGAAGATCTTGTTATTTTGCGTGTTAGTGCCCTTTTGGACTTCCCTGTTAGCTCGAGCTACGTCATGGCTCGTGTTGTTGCAGTCGCAAGGCGTGGTAAACGACCTTTTGGTTTGGCTAGGCATGGTGCCGGATGACGGACGACTGTCGTTAATCCGCAACATGACAGGTACGTTGATTGCTATGACACAGAACTTGCTGCCGTTTGTCGTCTTACCGACTTATGCGGTTCTTAGTTCGATACCACCTACGTATATGCGTGCGGCGGCTTCCTTAGGCGCAAATCCTGTGCAAGCGTTCGTGCGTGTGTATTGGCCGCAGTCGTTGCCCGGAATTGCTTCTGGTTGTCTTTTGGTTTTCATACTATCAATAGGCTTTTATATCACCCCTGCGATCGTGGGTGGACCTAAAGGGCAGTTGATTTCAAACATGATCGCTTACCACATTAACGATGCGAACAACTGGGGATTAGCTGCGGCGATTTCGGTAATCGTGCTGTTGAGCGTCATGATCTTGTACATCGTGTTTGATCGATGGGTCGGCGTCGACAAGTTGAAGCTGTCTTAAGAGGATGGATGTAATTGACCAGTTTGAGAGTTTTTGGACCTCACCTCAGTACCTGCCTCTTGGGAGCGAATAGTTCTCTCGCGGGAACCGGCTCGATCGCTTCCAGTACTTTCAATCGAATACCGGTGTTTTCCAGCCACAGGTCGAATCTTGGATCTTCTCGAAAAATAGTCCATCTGGGATCGTCGAAAGACCACCACGGTGGAGGTTGCAGCCAAATCCTTAGATCAATACAGTCAACGTCATCAAATATATAGTCTTGATTATTAACGTATAAATTTATCTCCACCTGATCATAGCACGATAGACTATCGACGAAAGCCAACCATTCTGGATCAGTTGTCGAAAATTCTCCACTCTCGTACTGGGCGATCCAATTAAGGTAGTCAGAAGCGGTTACTTTCAATTCGTTTTCCTTAACCTTCCAATCGTATAGAGCTCGATAGCGATCAACCCTTTCATTTTTCGATTCTCGAAGTCTAGCAATTTCCAGTGCGTGTTCCACACCGTTCAGATCATTCTTGCGAAATCTGTTGAATGCGATAGCTAATGCTGGCTCACTAGATCTCGGGCGAATTTGCGACCATCTTAAAAGAACGTGTTCAGCTTCGTTGAACCAGCCCATATCGGAATAGAGGTGTGCTAACGCCGGTACTGCATCGGAATTTGGATATTGCCCCGCCAAATCAGTCATTTGACTTAAAAAGTTAACCAAGTTCTTTGTTTCTTTGTAGTTCAATTTCGACTGCAATACCTTGGCTGGGTAATAACTCGACATCAACGATAACGTCTGTTCAACATAAAGCTCTCGAGACCCTGGCACTAATTCCGACAAAAGGAATATCCCATAAGCTGTTTGTTGTTCCGCGGGTAAATTTTGGAGTATGGTTAAAGCTCTCGCACGATCACCGGAGTGGAAAAAATGACTCGCGTGAAGAAACTGTTCGAAGCCTTTAGAACTGATAGTCGACGAATCGGGTTCCGGAATGCTGTTGTCATACAATCCATTCGCTACTTCTGTCGCGATGGCGTCGCGAATTTCTAGTAATGAAAGCTGCGGATGCGAGAATTCGTTGGACCACTTCAATCTCCACACATCTTTTCCAACGTCAATCAAGCGCATTTTCAATACCCAAGACTCTGGTGATATGTCGGAAACTTCGAAAGTACCGTCGACTATGTGTGTTGTGCCGAGTTCGTTTCGAAAACCTCTAGATCGTTCTTGTAAAGCGACCGCTTCTTCAGCGGCATCGTAGTCCACGACGTATAGGTCTCGACTCTCTGCGAGCATTTCGGCTAGGTGTCGAGGAAATGCTCGGGTTAGATGTTCAGAAAATTCATCAGGCGCGTCGAAGGGTAAGACGGCGACCGTTATGAGTTTGGGAGCAGTCTTCGGTAAGAAGAGAAAGTAGCCGACAATCGTCAGAATGACCACTGACGTCATGAAAATGATCGTAAAGAAAAACGCGTGCGTCGTTGTGTTTTCTTCAGCCAACTAATTCCTCACGAATTATTGATCTATTGAGTCAACCTATCAATGGCATCCACGAATTATGTGGACTTTGCCTCAAGGTGATTGTTTAGGGAGTGTACTTCAATACGTAAACTACGAGTCACATGTCAGTGGGACCGTCTAATTCTTCTGCGCGACGATTTGCTTCGCGCGCTCCTAGTCGGTCTGCGTAGTCAGTGAACACCGGTTTTGAGTCAAGTCTTGCGTATTTCAACGCCCAATAAACGTGTGAGCCAACATATACGTCTGCTGCAGTGAATTTATCGCCCGCAACAAAAGCCGATTGTTGTAAAGCATGCTCTAAAGCGTTCTGTACTCGAGACAAGCTTCCGTATCCAACCATACCTTGTTGCCGATCTGTGAGTTCCACTTTCAAGGTCGTGTTCGTAACTGCGTGTTCCACGGGACCGGCCGCAAAGAACAACCAGCGATAGTAGCTACCACGATCTTTCAGATCAGGCGCAAGTCCAGCTTCTGGAAAAGCATCCGCGAGGTATGCACAAATTGCAGCACACTCGGTCACAACTACGTCCCCATGTTTGATCGCAGGAACCTTCCCCATAGGATTGATGGCTAAATATTCTGGGCCTTTCATGTCAGGACCGTATTCCACAATAACAGTGTCATAAGTGGTATTTAATTCTTCTAACATCCAACGGACCATCCGTCCGCGAGACATAGGATTGGTGTAGAGAGTAAGTGGTTTATTCAACAATTTTTCCTTGGAGCTGAGTAAAAATGAGAGCAAATTATAGGTTCATCGTCATGCCGATTGCATTGGTTTGGGTCGCCCGTGTCCGAGTACGTTCCTGACATGTCTGAAGTTCCGTCCAATCGCTCAATCGTTGATGTTATTGATTCTCCGGTAGTGATTGACTCGATTGGTTGAACAGCAGCTCCCGACGGCGTTGCTCTTCCTCTGGTGTAAGATCCTTTTTTGCCAGTTCTTCTCCTAACAAGCGTCCTCGCTGAAAACCTGGTCGTTCGCCCAATCTATCAACCCACTCCTTCACGTTTGGAAAAGATTTCCATGTGTCTTCACCTAGGATTCGTTCAGACAGATGTGCCCAAGACCAGATCGCCATATCGGCGATTGTTAGCTCGTTCATCGCGACGTAGGTACTTGAGGCGAGTTGTCTGTTTAAGACACCACACAATCGATCGACTTCCCCGAGAAATCGCTTTTTGCCATATTCCAACAAACTTAAATCTGGTTCAATTTTTGGCGCATAACTGACAAAGTGATTCGCATTTCCCATCATTGGACCCAGATTCGCCATTTGCCAGTGCACCCACTGCGATACGAGTACTCGTCCTCTTGGATCTGGAGGTATGAACTTTTGCTCTTTCGTAGCAAGGTACTCTAGTATTGCTCCCGATTCAAACACAGACAAAGGAGGCCCGCCGTCAATCGGGTCATTATCGACGATGGCTGGCATTCGATTATTTGGACTAATTTTCAAAAAATCTGGTTTAAATTGATCCCCGGCACCAATATCTACAGGAATTAACTTATAAGCGGTTTCGCACTCTTCGAGCATTATCGAAACCTTCCATCCGTTTGGTGTAGGCCAATAGTAAAAGTCAATCAATTGTCTAGTCCCTGTTTCATTCAAAAACGCATATATTAATTGGTTTTGACGACCTAATACAATATATACCGCTGTTCAAAAAGATCACCGTCGATCGAATCTATTCTTACTCGAAACGCGAATTTCGCAAGTGATCTAGGCATGTCCTTCGGAGTCTTCTTACAACCGTAAACAGAGAAATTTATGAATTCCTCACGCAAGTCATTTCTACTCTTCATCTGCCTCACGTTGTCCTCGTTTGTGTTAACGGTCGCATCAGAGTACGACAAAGAAATCAGCGCGAAAACCGAACTGCAGCGGTTAATCGACAACCACAAAATGCGGTCCGCGGTTGTAATGACCATCGAAAATGACTCAACGGAAATTGGAATCGTGAAATTAGGAGAAATTTCTGATAGGAGACGTGAGCTCCCCGACGAAAACTCCAGTGTTTTCGAAATTGGATCGATCACAAAAGTTTTTACCGCGCTACTAGTACAAACGTTGGTCGACGATGACCTGCTCCACTGGGACGACACTATTAGCGAGTGTTTACCGGATATCGAATTTGCTAATGAAACAGTTGCAAATGTGACTCTGCGAGAACTCGCCACACATCGATCGGGTCTGCCTCGGCTTCCTAACAATTTCGCGGAAACTGAAGTCCCGGGAAACGCCATGGATCCCTATGCGACCTATGGTGAACAGGATCTGATCGCATTTTTCGAGACGTTCGACCCACCTGCATTAGAAAACGAGCATGCGTATTCCAATCTTGGCTTTGCTTTACTGGGCTACGTAGTGGCGAAGACTCTCGACACCAGCTATGCAGAAGCTATGAACCAAAGAGTGTTTCAACCTCTAGAAATGAACAATTCCACTGCTATCGATTCGGTCAAGGATGATGCTGAATTAGCAGCTGGTTACAGCAACACTGCAAACATGGGAACTTGGAATTTCAACGTTCATGCAGGTGCAGGAGTAATTCGCTCGACAGCTCGGGACATGTACAAGTTTATTCGAGCAAATTTCCTCGAATCTGATGATGCAATTCACCGGGCACTTCGTGCTATTCGGGAACTGCAGTATGAATCAAACCAGGCGTTGGGATGGATTGCAGAAACCAGTAATCGGGATACTACTGTTTTCTGGCATAACGGCCAAACAGGGGGATATGCGAGCTTTCTAGCTATCGATCCAGAGGCTAAGAGTGGATGGGTGATTCTTACAACTTCAACCGAATCCGCCGCGGTCACGAGAATCGGTTCCTCCTTCTACAGAGAAGTGGTCCTACCTAGCTCGTTCGATTTCACCCCTTACGTTGGAGTGTATAAGCTCGCCGAAAACCAATACATGACAATATCGAACAAAGATGATAAGCTACAAGTACAAGTAACTGGGCAACAGCCTATAGTCCTAGCACATACAAAAGATCATGTTTTCGAGTTGCAAGCTCTGAGCTTAAAGGCGGATTTTGTACTTGGAGAGGATGGCATTGCCACTACATTGAAGTGGTCACAGCCGGGGGTCTCGATTGATGCTGAACGAGTTGACGACAGCTTTGGAATCACCACTAGAGAGGAAGTGGCCATAGACGCTGAAATTATTGAAACATATGCCGGAGAATACCAACTGCCAGAGGGCGTTGTTGCTACAGTCAAACACGTTAAAGATCGACTCTTCGTTCACGTCACTGGGCAACCAGAATTTCGGGTCTTCCCCATGTCTCCAACCCGTTTTTTCTACAAGGTACTAGACGCCGAGATTGATTTCAAAAAAGATGACAATGGTACGGTAACGGGCGTCGTTTTCCATCAAGGTGGTGAATATCTTGCTCCGCGGATCACTGACGAAGAGTAATTAGCGGAGGTTCTTTTGGCAGTTTCGGATCGTGTTCGAGACTTGTACAACTTGTCGTCGCACACTCTTGGGATCAAACGTCAGATAGTCTCCGTCGTCGTAAAGACACTCACCGTCGACAAAAGCTCTTTTCACGTCGCTCGCATGAGTCGCATACACCAGATGTGACTCGACATCGTACATAGGCAACTGATGTGCGTTTTTTATATCCACTTGAATGACATCAGCTCGCATCCCTTCCCGCAACGTCCCAATTTCGCTTCCCAATCCAATTGCTTCCGCGCCTTTACTCGTTGCCATTTCAAGAACAACCTTCGCCGGTAATACTGTGGGATCCATCGATGTGACTTTTTGTAAATAAGCAGCGAGACGCATCTCTTCCCACATGTCAAGATCATTGTTTGTAGCTGCGCCATCAGTGCCTAAGCCAACAGTGACGCCCGCATCCAGATACTTAGCTATGGGGGCAATTCCAGATGCGATTTTTGTATTTGATGTCGGATTGTGTATTACGCCGACATTACGTTGGGCAAGAATGTCAATCTCTTGCGCGGTCGACCAAATCACATGAGCTGCGATGACATGCTGATCAAAGAAATCAATGCTCTCCAAAAAGTCGATGGGTGTATTTCCGTAGGTCGTCAGTGAATAGTTAGTTTCAAATTGTGACTCCGCGAGATGCACATGAACTGGTAATTCGTACTGAACCGCTAGTTCCCTTAATCGGATCAATTGTTCTTGATTCAAAGTGTAAATCGAGTGACCGCCCAAAATAGGTCGAACTGTCGTGTGCTGGCTTCTCGATGACCACTCTTGAATGAACTCGTTAGCTTGCCTCCACTGATCATCGATATCTACAGCGTCATTTCTATGCTGATCTACTATAGACGCAGAGATCAGAGCGCGTATTCCTATTTCATCTACTACAGTTGCCGCCACGTGATGAAAAAAGTACATGTCAACAAAGGTGGTCGTACCCCCTCTGATCATTTCCCAACATGCTAGCTGTGTTCCTACTCGAACGAATTCTTCGCTCACCACCGCGGCTTCAATTGGATTAATGTGTTCGTTGAGCCATTCCATCAGTGGGATGTCGTCGGAGTAGCCTCGCAGCAGGGTCATCGCGGCGTGCGTGTGCCCATTTATGAGACCTGGCGATACAACGGTGTCTGTACCCGAATACTCGAACTTTGACTTGAACTGCTCACGAACGTCGCGAAAACAGCCGATAGCGACGATTCTTCCTTGGTCAATGGCGACGGCACCGTCTGAAATAATCGGACGTGCTTCGTCCATAGTCACCACATAGTCGCCAAATACTATTTTTTCGACAGCTTGCCGAGGCATATTTAGTTGTGTGTGAGAAACCGGTGCCGCTGGCTAGGAAACTGAAGAGAGAAGTGTTTTGTCTGTTCGGTTAGATCACTTCTCTTTGTCGTAGACACGCTTTAACGAAAACTTTTTGCGATTAGCCGTTACGTCGACTTTGATCTCAAGGCGATCACCCGACTCGGTCAATGAGAGTTTCTGTACGCCTTGTATCGCCTCTCTCGCTTTGCTGATGATAAGAGACTGTCCGATCCAACCGACCTCTAAACGCCAGCCGTCCCGGATCTGAATACCCCAGTTCAAATCTACATGAGGGGTGTCTTCATACTGTAAGCCTATGAAATTGTCGTCTTGGGCAATTTCAATGAAACTAGACTTCACCACTGGGAAATCTTGTTCGATGAATATGGCTGAAGCAGTTGGATCACTTCTTCGTCCTTCGACAGAAGCTTGTCGCTCGGTATCCCAAATCTTGTCGACGTCCGGTGCCGGATCACTTGCATCGACCACTAGATTCCACCGTCCGGTAAGATCAAACGACTTTGGCGCTTCGTAGGTTATGCTGGCACAGCCGGTTAACACTAACAACAGCACCGTGCTAACAATCAAAGTCATTAATGTCTTCATCGACATGTGTCCCAAACGTTTTACTATAGGTATTGTAACTGCTTTGTTCGTTTAGGTAAGCACACAGCCGAGGTGTTGTTGGCTATTTAGTCTAGTACAGACGATTCGAGACGCACGGAACTTGTGCAGCAACTAGTTTTTGTGTCCGAGCAGTCAGGAAGATCGACTACATGGTGTATGGATTCGCGAGGTGTAACGATCCGACACTGAATAACCAGGTTACAAGTGATGGAATAAGAACAACTGCGAGACAAATGGGTATTGGTTTTTCGATCCACTTATGCATTCCAACTACTCTGATCCATACGATCCACAGAAAAGGAATCGTGAGAGTCAATGCGAATACGTTTGTCCCGAGACCAGGAATCCATGATAGTGGTGCTTGCCACCTGTAAGGATCTAGGGTCCCAAACAAAATCGTCGGTAGGGTAGAAAGTAAAAACAAGAGTACAAGTGGCATCGAAGACCAAAGCGTAAACCCAATCCAATCGCTCCATTGTTTCGAACTCTTCATCATGTTCCCGGCAATGAGAAAATAAGTAGCTTCGAGTAACACGATTAGACCGAAACTAAATAGTGAAGTAGCCGGCAAAAAAACCAACTGCATTCTTCTAGCCGATTGGATACCCTCTTTCGACGTGAGCGTTTTCCGCTGCTCCTCGGTCAGTTCTTGTTGACGAGCAAATATCTCTTCAATCTCCTCGTCCGAACTGTCCCCTCTTAGTAGAGTTCGTTGAAACGTCTCTGCAAATCGTTTTGAAATTTCACTTGAACTCTCAAAGGCAGCTTCAATCGTACGTAAGTATTCTTCATCCGACTGGTACCATGCTTGAAGTGCGGGAAAAATACAAAGGCAAAGCACTAGAGTCACTAATGGGGGCATCGCGGGGATGTACGAACGCATGGACTCAAAAACCGTTCCGGGAGAGACGAAGACTTTGAGAAGATGGATCACAAGTTATCAGTCCCTTGGAGAGAGATCATCGTTTCACCACTTCAATAGCATGTTTTTCAGAGTAGAGAATTCTCACTTCATCAGCCGTTTCGACTACCACTCGGATCAAATACTGTGACGGAATATCCGATCCCACTAATCAACCCTCGATCCGTCCAGACTGTCGGGAAGAACGTTGTCACCGATTTTGAATTTATACTGCTTTAAAGAGTTCTACCATACCCGATGCAATCAACCACTGCGACGCCCAAGGAAACAGCACGATTAAACCACAGATTGGAATCGGTTTGTCTAACCACTGCTGCAAACCCATAGTTTGAATCCACATTGCCCAGATCATCCCAAACGTAAGATTTATCGCAAACGCATTTTCTTGTAAGCCCGGCAACCAAGCTAGTGGCGCAAGATAACTTCGTGGTAAGACTTCACCGGTTATGATTGTTGCGACCAAGAACAGTAGGTAAAACAACGCTACAGGCATCAGTGACCAGAGTGTGAATCCAAACCAGTCAGCCCACGGCCTACGCGTTTGAACCGAATTTCCTACAACGTTGAAATATGTCGCGAGCACAACCACGCCAAGACCAAGCCAAATCAAAGCACTGATGGGGGCGAATATCGCGGTAGTGATTCGTACGACTTGCAACTCTTCTGGTGACGTCCCTATGGTTATCGCTTTGTCCATCAAATCTTCAATGGTTGTTCCTTCAGCCTCCACGTCTTCCTTAATGTCGCGTTCAATTTCTTCCATGGCCTCTTCACCAAGGAATCTGTCGCCCAATCGTTTAAAGAAATTTAGTCCTGAATCTATCGTTTCCTCAGCTTGGTCTATGTAAGCCTGGTCTGAGATGAATAATGGCTGAGCGCCGGTGAGTACGACAACGCACAACAACAATGCTAGTAGGGGTTGAACGACTTTTACCTCCTGCTTCAAAGAACTGAAGACTGCACCAGGAGATATGAATATTTTGAAAAGATCTTGCATTTGAAATACCTAGCCTAATCGAATTAAGGAAGAACAAATCATTGAGTTTTGCCCCTTCAAATTTTAGCAGAGTGCTGCCCCAAAAGTCAGTTTCAAATTTACTTTAGGGGTGGTATTGCACCTCAGTGGAGTTATAACACAACAATGAGCAGCAAGTGTATTCGACTTCGACCAATCTTGATATGTCGCGACGTTCAAGCGATGATTCGGTTCTATGTTGACACTCTGAACTTCCAAATTGTGGATCAAATGGATGATGTTGGCTTAAGCGGCTGGGCCGCTATAGCCCGAGACAACTTTGAACTCATGCTTGCGAGCCCATCCTACATCCCTGCACCTTCTGATGAAGAAAAGGTACTGAACCAAGTGATTCTTTATGTTGACGTAACTGCGCTGGATGAGATACGTGAAGAAGTCGTCGCTAAAGACTACCCAGTTAGTTCAATCGAAAATCGCTTTTACGGAAATCGTGAGTTTGAACTTGCGGACCCTGAGGGTCATCGGATCATTTTTGCTGAAAATATCGAGGATCAGGAACACGAAGCTAGCTAAATATTCGGAAATTTAAATGACATGTGGAGACTCAAAACAGAGTGTGCGTCCATCAGGGTCCAATACAAACACTTGTTTCATACCGTAGAATTCGACCTTGGGTGGAGACACGTCAATACCACGGGCCCGTATTTGGTGATAGACAGCATCGACATCGTCAGTTATGAAATACAACTGAATCCCATTGTCTTCGCCGATCTGTTGTTTAGCTTCTGAATCGTTAATTTGCTGTAACATTAACGCCGCATCGTGAAATTCGACTCGACACCACTGAATTTTGTTCTGGGGTTGCCACGTTTCCGCAATTTTGAATCCAATATCTTCATAGAATCGTATTGATTTTTCGATGTTCTTTACCCAAAGTAGAGGTACAACGGTCATGGTCGGGGCATCAGGGGTATGTGGTATAGTCATCCTATTGATTTACCGGTACAGTGGCCTAATCGGCATCAGCAAGTGCGTAGCTAATTCAACCAATTCAACAAAAAAATTCTAATCTCCGTGACTGACGACACTAAAAGAGCGCAAACAATGTTAGCGCACTACACGAACGCGATGCAAGCAACCGCAAATCTTGTAGACGAGAACTTTCAACGCGCCGTGGACATTCTTGTACAACTTGATGCCCTACTCGTTCTAACCGGACTGGGTAAAAGTGGCCTAATTGGACAAAAAGCAGCTGCAACTTTTTCTAGTACGGGTACTCGAGCGGTTTTTGTACATCCAGTAGAAGCACTCCATGGAGACTCTGGTGTTGTCGAACCGAATGCAGCATTACTGGCGATCTCCAAAGGCGGTGGCAACGTAGAGACGATTGAATTTGCAAGACAGTTTAAATCGGTTGCGCGCGGTCCAGTTATCACGCTCACTGAACCCAATTCCAATCTCGAGTCCTTTGGCGACATAGCACTCCACATTCCTAAACTGCCCGAGATAGACGAATGGGACTTAGCACCGACTACGAGTACTCTGACCACGCTCAGTTTATGTGATGTGCTGGCAATTTGTGTTCAACAACGACGGGGACTAACCGCGGAACATTTTGCCCAATTTCACCCACACGGAACTTTAGGAAAACGGCTGCTCTTGCATGTTCAAGACTTTATGGTGTCCGGAGATGCTTTGCCGTTGCAACCAATGAACGCTAGTTTTTCGGAAGTTCTTTACGAAATTTCCTCTAAAGGCCTCGGGTCAGTAATCCTTGTGAATGCCGATTTCAATTTTTATGGAATGATTACCGATGGAGACATTCGAAGACTACTAGAGCGAAACGAAGAGGTAACCAAACTGAGTGCTCAAGAGTGTTTTCAGCTTAGTAGACGTGGAGCAGATTTACCTCAGGTAACACATGGAACGACCACACCGGAAACAAAAGCGATAGATTGTCTTCATCAAATGCAAGTCGATAGGATCACTTCGTTGGTGGTACTTCAAGAGGACAAACCTATCGGCATCATACGATTACAAGACCTCATAGCTGCGGGGTTATAGTTGCCGACAGGCGACAGCTCACGATTAATTCAGTTGTCGGGGACAGTATTCGAACCCGTCAAATTCGTCAAAGTAGTAACTAATGTCTGGATGATCAATCCTACTCTTGTTCCGGCTAAGCATCAGGTGCCGCTGCGCTACGTAGGTGGTACTATTACTACTGTGGACCAGGACTCCGTACCAAGGTTTGTCTTTTGGTGGTTTCGACTTAGCCATCTCGTCGTACCACTCATCAGTCAACGAAAATTCTTCGTCGCAATGGTAAACTACTCCACGATAGCCAAATCGAACATGTTCAACAATTTGGCCTAAACGGAATATCATTTGTACTTGTGGACTTCTATGTTGTGTAATGAAATGAAAAAAAACCTGCGGGCGACCGTAATTTGTTTGAGTCTCTTGACCGGATTGTCCATCGCCACAACGTTATACGCGAAAACGGACAAAAGCATAACCGGAACTTGGTTGGTAAATGAGGAAGCAACGGAGACTCTTCAAAATAAAGTACGAAAATCGAGTTCTATGGGTAGTGGTCTTGGTACCGCTGCAAGTGTTGTTTTAGGGGTTCCAACACCTGGAAACAGTGGTCCTTCCGGACCAAATTCTACATTAAAGTTCCCTGTTGTCTTAGAGTGCCAAGAAATCTCGTTCGAAGTAGAAGAAGAATCAGTCAAAGCATCCTGTGCTAGTGGAGTAACTCGAGAGTTCTTGCTCGGCAAGATACATGGTCGAGTTACCCGTTTTCGACGCAATGTCCTCACCGAGTCGTACAGTTCGACGAGCCGCTCTGTGAAGCATGACATTAGGGTCGACAAAGACGGCAATCTCGTTGCCAAAGTGAAAATAAAACCCAAACAGGGGGTTTCACAAACTTACGTCCGAGTGTATAGCCGTCCTCCAGAAGCAGAATCTGAAACAGAAGAAGCAGAAACAGAAACTACGGAAGACCAAGAAGAATCATAGCACTTGTGCAATGTAATCTCTTGCTAATCTCGAAAACGACATTTTCCTGTACGCATACGAAGCCGAAAGCTAGCGAGACCGTCGCGACCGCTCACTTTCACTCGTTTTAGTTTCAAACGCTCGGCATCTAAGTCTAAACTGATGCCCTGATCCGTGGTCACCGCGAATTGAAAACCTACTTTGTTCACTAACTCCACGTGCCGGTCTTCGAACAATCCAAAGGGATAGGCGAAAGATGTCACGGAGCTACCAAACGTCTCTTCTAAATTGTTTCGACATTGGTGTATCTCGATAAAACATTGTTCATCGTTTAAGCGCAACAAATTCGCGTGCGTCTCAGTATGGCCACCTAGTTCCCAACGTCGCGAACTTACCATCTGGGCAACGTCTTCGTCGAGCAATTTCGGTTCTACCATAAGTTCTCCATCATCATGATGTTCTTTCTTACTTGAAGACCAATCTCGGTTGTGTCTATCGGTGACTAAGTACAAAGTAGCTTTCGCGTCGTACTTCTTCAAGATCGGGTCAGCCGTTAAAAAATTGTCGCGATAACCATCATCAAAAGTTAAGGCAACTTGTTTCCGAGCAGAATCGTTCTCCAACTCTGAGACAAAGACAAACTCCCATCCGTTTTCTTTCAACCAATTTAGTTGCCGGTCAAATTCGATCGGGTCAACGCGAAGCTTGTTGAATCTGGCCCTTCGTTTGTGATGGCTGATCATGTGGTACATCAAAACGCGTGGATGGTTATAAGAAACTGTTGGCCGCCACCAAGCAAACTGAAAATTGACGTAGAGTACGACGACGATGCCGATCGCAGAGCAAAACACCCATGTCAACATAACAGTTCCTCGTACATCGCAATGGTCTTGTCCCGCATAGACTGCAATGTCATTTCATGAGGTTCTATGGGATGTTTCCGAGATAAAAGATCTTTGATTCGATCAGCCGCGACTTGCGTATTACCGACGGGTACAGCACCAGCTGGAAACAGTGTTCTTAACAGTTCACCGACACCTCCATGGTCGTATCCAACGACAGTAACCCCGAGTGATAGTGCTTCGAGGACGGTACGACCAAATGCTTCGGGCGTATCCGAGAGGGAAACGACAACATCGCTGACGGACATCAACTCTCGAACATCAGCGCGATGGCCAAGAAAATGTACGGAAGATCGTAGAGTTTCAGATTTTTGAACTTTATCTTGAAGTTCTTTGTGTAACTTATTGTGTTCTTTGGATACGCCTCCAATAATGAGTCCAATTGCGGGGACACTCTTCTCATGTAACGATTCAATGACCTCTAAAAAGTCGTGATGCCCTTTCAGACGAGATATTCTTCCTATGATCGACACAACGGGTGAGTCATTGGCTTGATGTTCTTGACCCCACCTACTCCATTCTTGAATCCAATCAGAGCTGGGCTCAACACTTGGATTAAACTCCGTAGTGTCTACGCCTCGATGGATCAATCGAACACGCGCTAGGTCGACGTTTTTGTAGTTGTCAAGTAGATAGCGTTGCGCGGCAATAGACACAACCTCAATGCGATCACCTTTGGCGACGATTGAGCTATATCTTGAAAGCGAATGTAGTCCGTGCACAGAAGTTACAAAACGAGGTCGAATTTCCTTGGGAAGCATCTTTATTGCGAGGTAACACAACCAACCAGGTAACCTTGAGCGACTGTGTACGATGTCAGGACGTGCGGTGGTTAAATAGTTCTTTAACTCCCACAGCCCGCGAACAGCTCGCAAAGATTTAGTTCCCACTGACTTTTTAACATGAACAACACCGAGCGCGGTCAGTTCTTTCACCAGCGGACCGCCTTCAGAAATCACGATCGCCTCATGTCCCAACTGCTTGAGATAACCCGCAATCTCTATGGTGCCTCGTTCCACTCCGCCACCGTGTAACCGAGGTAATACTTGTACAACTTTCACAAACGGTTTACGCTTGGAACGTAATCACTCTTATTGACCGTATCTCGATGCAGTACGCAAAAATTCGAGCTCTTCCGGTGTCGAACGACGATCTAGAACTTCGTTTCGATGAGGAAATCTACCAAAACGACGGACAATCTCATAGTGTTCTTCGAAGTACCGCATGCTCTCGTCAACGTACTCGTGCCAATATTCGTCGCAATGACTTCGCAGATTTCGAACTATTTGAACTCCAAACTCTTGATCTTTAAGCTTCTCGCTATGTTGAAACGGGTGGTAAAAGAACAATCTACCAGGTACCGACATCTCCTGATCCAAACCATGGCTAATCCCAGAGTAAGTGATAGCTATTGCCTGCTCGTCATGTGCGAATGCTTCGGGCTGTTTCCGAAAGATTTGGCGTGTAAACTGGTCTAGTACTATAACCGAAGCAAGTAAGCCAGAACTTGTTTCGGACCAATCCTGACGCTTTCCAGTGACGATCTCTTGAAGCAACGTACCGAACTCTCTTTCTATTTCTTCGTCTCTCTCGGTAGAGAAACTATACCAAATCTTACTTTGAGCGTGAAGCTGTTCAAGGTCATGTTCTGCACCGTCAAACCAGTAATCCAACACCTGTTTCGGCGTGTAGTCATGTTGTGAAGCTGAGTTCATATTCTTGTTAAAAAGTACGCGAAATCAAAGAACAATTTTAGAATCGAGAAGTCTAACGCGGTTTCATGAATCATCATAATATCAATTCCTTGCAAGGAATCCAATTGACTTCCCCTCTAACCCTTTCACAACGACTTGCCAAAGTTGGTACTTCGTTTGCTCGCACGTTTGAGTCTTTAGCGTACCGAGACTTTCGATTGCTTTGGTTTGCTAGCCTCGCGACTTCGCTCGCAATCCAAATTCAAATCTATGCGCGTGGATGGTTAATTTTCGACCTGACCGATTCAGCGGTTGCTCTCACCTGGGTGATGCTCTCATTTTGGATTCCCTCGTCGGTATTTTCGTTTATAGGAGGCGCACTCGGAGATCGTATACGCAAGAAAACCATCATGGTTGGTGCACAAGTAGCGAGCATGTTGTCAGCGCTGACATTTGGCACTCTAATTCTGATCGGAGATGAAAATGTACCCTTTTGGTATTTCATCGTTTTTGGCTTCTTCAACGGTACGATCTTGGCATTGAGTATGCCGACGCGAACCGCGGTGATGCCTGACCTTGTCGCTCCAAGACACTTGACGAATGCGTTATCGCTCTCTGCGTCCACTTTTAACCTCTCTCGAGTGGTTGGCATTGCTCTAGGCGGACTCCTGTTGTCAATGATTTTCTTACCGCTCTTTTCCCCTACCACTAGTGTTGGTTTGTTGTTCTTGTGTATCGCGACTTTGTACGGTTGTTCTATTATTGGTACATTGCTAATTCACTACCAAGGAAACCCCACACGAATACACAAAAAATCCTTAGCTCGTGACTTCTGGGAAGGTGTCGTCTATTTACGAAACTCTCGAGTTGTTGTAGGGTTGCTCCTCATGGGATTAATCCCAACGATGTTCGGTTTTAGCGCGCAGTTCCTGTTGCCAGCATTTAATGGACGACTATTTGAAGGTAAAAGCGAAACGTTGAGTGGTTTGCTCGTGGCATTAGGTGTCGGTGCAGTGTTAGGATCTCTGACGATTGCACGATTCGGAGAAGTCGACCAAAAAGGTAGGTTAATGTACTTCTTGGCATTTTTGTGGGCGTTCTTCTTGGCAATCTTAGCACTGAGCACAACATATTGGGTAGCCCTTGTTGTGCTCGCGTTGGTAGGGGCGAGTAGTGCAGGTTTATCCTCTCTCAATATGAGCGTTCTACAACTCATCGTTTCTGCGAAAATGAGAAGCAGAATCATGGCGATCACGTGGGCATGCTTTGGTTTGATGCCGATTGGTATGATCCCCTTAGGATTTTTGGCCGAAAAAATTGGACTCCAAACAGCGTTTCTATCTTGTGCGGGATTGATGTTTGTAGGAATAGTCTGTACCCACTTTGTCGCGCCAGAAGTCGCAAAAATTCGACGTGGTCACAAGGACCATGCGGCAACCGTTCAGCCTTCGCAGCCTCACGAAAGCGAAGACTGGACCGAACCCAGAGCAACTCCGGCTACCAAGTAAATGTCGCTCGACTCGATGACCCCACCTGAACTGTTGTCGAACTCAAGAGTTTGTGTGATCGGCCTTGGTTACGTCGGTCTTCCCATGGCTATTACGTGTAGTAAGATCTACCCAACCATTGGGTTCGATACATCGGCAGAGAGAATTGCCACGTTAGAAACGGGAGTTGACAATACAGGAGAGGTCGAGTCCAGCGAAATATCCAATGAGCAGCTCAAGTACACAAACTCACTTGAAGACTGCCAAGATTGCGACATCTACATCGTAACCGTCCCTACTCCAATTGACGCGAACAATGAGCCCGATCTCTCGATGCTGATCACTGCTAGCGAATCTGTAGGTAATGTATTGCAACGAGGTAATGTCGTCGTGTATGAGTCCACGGTGTTCCCAGGTGCAACTGAGGAACTGTGCATACCGATCATTGAAAGCTATTCAGGATTGACCTTAAACGTCGACTTTTGGGTCGGTTACAGTCCAGAAAGAGTTAACCCCGGGGATAAAGAACATCGTCTGGAAAACGTCACCAAGGTAACATCGGGGTCTAACGAAAAAGCCGGGGATTTCATCGATTCGTTCTACAAATCGTTTGTTCAAGCTGGGACTTACCGAGCCCCGTCGATACGAGTTGCCGAAGCAGCAAAGGTGATCGAAAACATTCAACGCGATTTAAACATCGCTTTCGTCAACGAATTATCACAGCTCTTTGATGCTCTCGAAATTGACACAGGTGAAGTGCTTGCCGCTGCAGGAACTAAATGGAATTTCTTGCGATTTCAACCAGGTCTTGTCGGCGGCCATTGCATCGGAGTCGATCCCTACTATCTGACCCACAAAGCTCGAGAGATTGGGTTTCACCCAGACGTGATTCTTGCGGGTCGAAAGATCAACAACTCGATGCCAGCTTGGATTTCACAAAAGATAATCCAATTGCTCTCAGAGCGCGACAAAGAACCAAAAGCGTGTGCTGCACTAGTGTGCGGGATTACTTTTAAAGAAAATTGTCCTGACACACGGAACAGTAAGGCAGTGGAACTCGTCTCCCTGTTACGAGCTGAATTAACTACGGTAGACGTTTATGATCCCGTTGCATACGAGTACATGAGCGATATCGAGGACGACATTCAGTTGACCTCACATCCAAAACGAGGTTCCTATGATGTAGTAATTCTCGCCGTCGCGCATGACATTTTCAAGGAATCAGATGTGGACACCCTACTTGGATACGGTACGAGCGATTGCGTAGTGTACGACGTAAAACATGTCCTTCCCCCCGATCGAGTAACTTCTCGACTATGAGAATTTGTTCGTAGGTAGATCACGAAGTTGATCTCGAGTTTGAACTCGAAAACTCTGTCGTAGTTTACGATGGTTCTTTACAAATTTAGTTCTAGATTCGAGCGTACAGAAAGTCTCACTTTTCGAGACTAGACCTCTCCTCGGCTTGCTTTAAGCTCCAAGTTTGTTGTAAATTTAACCAAAATTCGGGCGAGGTTTTAAAGAATCGCGATAGAAGGAGAGCTATTTCCGGAGAAACGTTTCTTCGTTCGTTAACTATGGACTCAATACGATGTACTGGAACGTTTAGAGCGAGTGCTAACTCGATAACCGAAAGACCTCTTACTTGCAATTCCTCGGACAAGATCTGCCCAGGATGAACTGGATTCATTTTGTTTTGCAAAGCCATGCCAACCTCATCTCAAGCACTCGTTGTCTAAATTTTCTCAGAAGAGAATACTAACGATAAACGTTGAGTAGAGTATTCTCGAAGGTACACCACACATTCTTGGTTAAGGGAACTAGCTCAACCTCGACCGCATCAGTTAGAACTGGGTCTCTTTTTCACGCATTTGGACACATCCTTACTCGCCAAGTTCAAGTTTTAGTCGTTGTGTCACTCGTTCTGGTCAACAAATCCCTGCAGATAATTGATTTGATCTTCCGTTAAGATACCACCGAATTGTTCGTGATTCGCTAGCATTCCTTGAGCTACTAGTCGCCGAGCTTTTTCAGTAGGCAAATTTGGCACGGTCTCGAGTACCTCTAAAAGATTGTCTTTCATAGTGAAGTAAGTTAAGTCGTCGAAATACCTTAACTGTTCATCATCGGAAAAACCCTCAACTAGTTTAATCGCCTCTTGCCATCGGTTTTTCCGCGCAAGAGCTCTGCCTACCGACGTAAAGGAATATAGCTTCGCTTTTTCCGGAACACGATCTAAAGCAGCCATAGCTAGTTCCAACTCACCAGCCTCTACCACATCGCTAACTACTCGTTCGGCAAAGCCCCGCTCCACGTAAACAGACTCTGGTGCTTGAGATAGCGCTAGCTCTAACGCTGCTTCCGGATCAGTTTTCACGAACTCCCGCAATCCAATCCAGAACAACCATGCTTGGTCCCAGGTATCCGCCGAAGTGTTTTCTGCAATCCATTTCATGGCTGCGTTCGGATCGTTCGTAGCCCATTTACCAATCATGCTTTCTTGTAAATCCAAGACATCAATTCCGACAACGGATTCATAATCAAAAGTTCTATTTGCTGCTTCTTCCGGTGAGTTCTTGTTTAACTCAAGGAGTGCCGAATATGCTGCCCATTGTCTTTCACTACGAGGAAAAGATTCAACCCGGGTGAAAAATTCCTCAAGATCAACCTTAGCCCAGATCCTAAAAATTTCATGATAGTAGAACCTATCTTTGAACTCTTCAAGACTCGATATCGCCTCGTAAGCTACGCTGGGATCCACGGGTACCCAAGCTTTTACCAAGGGATAAATAACCGAATTTCGTGATTCAGATGGTAGAGATTGAACCACGGAAAAAAATTCTTCTGGGTTTGATTCCGCTTCCTCCATCAAGAGGTCTCGGAACGCCCAAACACTATATTCAAGCAAAGAGTCGAAACTTTCGTACCCGTTCCGCTCAACCATAGTTCTTGCAATCTTCTGAATTAAGTCACCTTGTAGCTGGTCATCAATGTCGTCCTGAATCACTAATTGAAACGCATCCAACGGTGCATCTAAAAGTGCTATCGCTTCACGTTTCCGAATCAAAGTGAGCATTGATTCTTGGTAATCGTGTTCATCGGCGAGTGTCAACCAACGACCATTGGAAAGTTGGGTTCGTGTCCTCAACAGCGCGCGGACTGCAGTTTCGCGCAGAGTATCGTGAAGTTTCATACTGGCGGCAAAGGACTCTTCCACATTGATGAGTGACCACTCACTGAACACAACGGCGATTAGGTCCTTCCATTGGAGTCTTGGCATCGCCCAAACCTGTTCCAATGCATATTTTGGATCTCTTCGTGACAACTCGCCAAAGAGGAGTGACTGAATCGAAATTATTTTCGATGGCGACTCTAGATCCGCGGACTGCTGGGCTAATTCGGCCATCCGTTCATTGCTCAGCCGATCGAACTCTGAGACCATCCCGACCACGGAAGCGACTTCGGAAAATTGGGCTAGCTCGGAGGAGATTTCGTTCTGAACCGTTGTTTCTCGGAATGTGTGTGGTTCTTGATTTGCAACAATAGTATCGGAGGAATTAGTGTTAGATCTATCACTTCCCGACCAAATTACAAAAGCAAGACTGCCGAGGGAGCTAAGGACGATTCCCGTGGCGACACCGATAGTGACAAGCTGTTTCTGATATCTTTTTTGGGAATGAAGGTTTGGGTCTGTACGATGTTTCCTCATTCCTCTTGCTCCGTCGTTGAAAATTGTTCCAAGTATGCGATTTCTTCAACCGACAGCAACTTTCTGAGATTACTCCTTCCCAACGCCTGATTTGCCATTGCCGATTGTACAAGCCCATTGGAAAACGTTGAGAATCTACCGAAGAAATCGTCTGCATCGACCAAAATCCATTGATATGCTAAGTTGTCGAAATATTCAATCTGCATGGTATCAGGTAGTTCGCTGCCTAGTTTGATGGCCTCATCAATTCGTCTATTACGAACCAGTTGTGCACCTATTTCGTAATGTCCTAAGTAGGTTTGGGGTTCACCGAGACGCGCTAACAAGTCGCGCGCTGTCTCAAAGTCGCCGTCGTAGGCCACCGTGCGAATGACCGAAATCGGTATTGAACTCCAAGCACCTATCTCCTTAGGATCGTTGTATTCAATCGCCAAGGCTATGGCTCGTTCGGGATCGGTTTCAGCTAAGTCTCGAATGCTAGACCTGAGAAGTGAGCGTTGAAAGGCACTATTCTCTTCTATGTTCTCCAGCACCCAATCCAAAGCTGCCAAATTGTCATGGTTATTCCATCCCATCACCAGCAGTTCTATGGCTTTATCGGTGTTCACTTCTAAACCTTCCAATTGCTTCAGAACGTCCAAAGCTGAGTCGATTTCGCCATCCAAAGCAAGATCAAATATGGCTTGGGTCAATAGATATCCACGATGACCTTGAGGAAATTTGTCTACCTGCTGCACCAGATGTAATGGATCATCAGATAGCCCATAGTCAATCATGGTTCGATAAAGTTCTTCCACATATTCATCCTGATCCAAATTCTGAAGAGCAGCTTGTGCACCATCAATGTCCATTTGCACCCAACGACCAAGAACCGAACCTCGCACTGAGTCACGTAAATCCTGATATTCTTTCTCCACCAATTCCCACATGAATGGCGGGTCAAATTTCGCTAACTGATTCACGAGTCTGTAAAAATACCGCCAACTACTCCAACCGCTTGGGTCCTTTTTCGACCGAAGAATTTCTAATAGTCGAGGAAAGGCGTCGGTACCCTCAGTACTGAGCCAGAGATCCGTGACTTCATTAAACAGATCGAACTGATCTTCGTCCGGAACTTCGTCTGTCAAGGTGATTTCAAATGCTTCCCTTGGGTTATGCATCGCTCTTTGAATTTTCACTTCACTCAACGCTTGTTTGACTTTAGGTTCAATGCCTAAACCTATCGCAAACTCAAGCGCTTGTTGTTGGGCTACATCGTTTAATTCTGAAAGCACACTAGTTAGTGCTAACATCCTTAAATCTCCCTTTAGTGTCGAAGCAGTAGACAACGCATCTTCTAAACTCTCTCTTGCCCATCGTGACATCAAGGTGGGAATTAGTTGTTCCTGTTTGAAATAGTCGAGATTGGTGATCGTCTCAAAGGCGACCTTGGGTTCGAGTTCAGCTAGACGATAGATGACTATTTGTTCTAAGATCTGGTGTTGTCGATTCGTGCTCTTCGACGAGATGTGTTCAAACAGTTCTTCCAATGATTGTTGGTCCATTTGTTCGACGCTAGGCAACAGCTGGACGATTAGAGAAGTAGGACTCTGCGTTTCGGGAGAATCAATGTAATCGTAGATTTGGCTAATTTCGCCAGACGTTATCGGCTCGTGATTTGGACCGTTGTCGTCAGGCGTAACAACAGCTATATCCTGTGATTCGGCAGGCCAAAAGTTATACACCAAGAAAAAAACTACCGCGGCGAAAATCGCCCCGATGATCACACTGCCGAGGAATTGAAGGGATTTGTTCATCGGTTCACCTATCAAATTCGGATCAAATTGATTTTATAGTAATGTCGAGTTTAGGTTTAAACCACAAGTGCTGAACCCTAAAGTTCAATTTACGTTTGTTATATGTGTATAAGATGCTCATGTTATGTGAATGGTTTCCGTGACATCGGAATACCCTAGAGCTAGCTTCGAATTGCTTCCTTGCGCTACTTAAAATTTGTTAGTTGAAATGACTTTTTTCTAAAGCCACAGTATTGGAGGGGTGGCTGAGTGGACGAAAGCACTGGTTTTGAAAACCAGCGAGGTTAACTACCTCCCGGGGTTCGAATCCCCGCCCCTCCGCCACTTTCAAATCGTACACCTGATCACTCGACCAGAAATTTGAACACAACAATAATCAGCATACTCGTTCAAGGCAATCCTTTCAGTTCAAATGCGTGCGAACAGGCGTTGGAGTTTGCAAAAGCCGCTATTCGTAGTGATCACAGACTTTACCGCGTCTTCTTTTACAAAGATGCAGTATTGATAGCAAACAAGTCCCACAACGTTCCTTCGGACGAACGCAACATTCAACAGGCGTGGATTGAGTTTGCTGCACAACAAAACATTCAACTCTGTGTTTGTGTAGGTGCTTGCGAAAGACGAGGAATCCACAATCAACAGGGAACAGATTCCAGCGATGGTTTTGAGATCGTGGGTCTCGGCCAACTGACAGAAGCGATGTTCGAGTCCGACCGTTTAGTGACGTTTCAATGACGAAATCAGTACTGTTCACTGTTCGAGAAAAGCCCGGAATTCTGGCGAACGAGACCATAGACGCCGTCCTTGTCAGCGGAATCATGGATCAACCGACATCGGTCGTGTTTCTTGATGACGGAGTGTATCAACTCGTTAGTGACCTCGAAGCCATCAACATTAAAGATACAAAAATGAAGTGGTCTGCACTTCCTACTTATGGTGTCGAGCAAATCTATGCACTGCAACAAAGTCTCCGAGAACGCTCAATTGATCCAACTCAATTACCCGATTGGGTGAAACCAATAGACACTACGACTCTACAGCAACATTTACACTCGGCTCACTTTGTCATAAGCGATTGATGTTGCACCTCATTTCCAGCTCTGCAGGTCTTTCGGCATGTAAGCAGAGCTTGCTTCCTGATGACCAAGTGCTCTTTCTAGGTGATGGAGTGTACGTCGCGGAAGAAACCGCTTGTGAGCAAACGTATGCCATACTACGAGACTTAAAGGCTCGCGGTCTTTCCTTGTGTGAAGGAGTTGAAGGCATCGATTACGATGACTTCGTTCAGCTGGTAGTATCCACAACAAGTTCGGTGACTTGGACGTGATCGAGTTTAACGATGAGGGATTTCTTCGAGTACCCAGTCAATGGGACGTTGAAATCGCAACGAGTATTGCAAAAGAAAACGATATCGAGCTCTCGGACGCCCATTGGACAGTCATCAACGCAGCTCGCTCTTTTTACGCCAAGACTGGGATTAGCCCATCCATGCGTCCTCTCATCAAAATAGTAGAGAGTGAAGATGCAACAATCGCAAATTCAATTACTCTCGCACAACTATTCACCCCTCAAGTGACTCGACTAGTTGCTCAAATAGCTGGTTTACCGAAACCGTCAGATTGCCTCTGAAAGTATCCACCGTTCACTCGCCTAGAATTTTCCACGTCGGAACTGGTCTATTAAGTTAAGGCAATATAGCGATCCAAACAATCGTAATTTGAGATTCTCATAACAATGCAATTTACACGTAGGCGTTGTCTGTTGGGTGCAGGTGCAATCGCATCATTCCCGCTGTTACAAAGTTGCGTCAGCCCCTTCTCGGCGAGTTATGGGAGCAAGGGTTCTTACCTCACCAAGATTCTTGAACCGAAAAACGAGAATGCGCTCTACTACTGGATCGATGTTGTTATGCAACAGATCCGAGATCAACGACTCTTTACACCGCGTGCCGCATACATTTTTGGGTTAACGAATACTGCCGGCTTTCTGGCTGCGAACGGCATCACACAATCGTACCAAGAACCCTTTGACATGGGAACGGGTCCAGCAGATGCCGATGAAGAAATCGCCTATGGTGTGGCGTTTGCGATCGCCGCTTCCGAAGTATTACAACAACCATTAGTTTTCGAAAGGCGAAAATTTCTCGCCCAATATCCTGGTAGCAGTGCTAAGACTAATGCGGTTCGTTGGGGAAATCATGTAGCTAGAAAATTATTGAAGCTTCGAACTAATGACGGTTCAGAAGATAGCGAAGTCAACTACTACTTAAACCGCTACAAACGCAGGGGCGATGCGTTGCAATGGAGTCCTACCGGTCCTTTTTATGGTGCGCGACCGGGTCCGGCATTTGATTCCTTCGATCGTCCTCTGTACCCTGGTCAGGGTATGATCAAGCCATGGACGATGACCCACAGATCTCAGTTCCGTGCTAGCGAATTTTATGACCCCAAAAGCCCGGAATTTGCCGAAGCATTCCAACTCATCAAAGACCTAGGCGGTACCAATAGTACGGTACGAACAGAAGACGAATCAGAAATTGCTCTGTTCTGGGAAAACGGTCCATGGGGAGCGACAGTCCCCGGACATTTCATGTATATCGCGATTCAGGTTCTTCAGCACCGCACACTGAATTTTGTCGACTTGGCCAAAGCTTTCGCGCTGCTTGGAATGACCCAATGTGATGCATCGATCAACGCTTGGGACAACAAATACCACTACGATATCCTCCGTCCCGAGACCGCGATCCGAGTTCGAGCAAACAACCTCGGCAATACGGATCCTCGAGTTCGAAATCAGAGTGATTGGCACAGTTTCATCCCAACTCCAGAATTTCCGTCCTATACTTCCGGGCACTCAACGTTTGGAGGTGCTGCCTCCGAGACGCTCAAATTCGTTTGTGGGCGCGACGACGTAGCCTGTTCGGGTCATTCACCTGACCAAGTTCTTTGGCCGCAATTGGAACAAGTGTCCCGCCACTGGAATAGCTTCACTCAGATGGCCGAAGAAAATGGGATGAGTCGCATCTATGGTGGAGTCCACTGGAGTTTAGACAATACAGAAGCCTTAAAAGCAGGTCGACTCCTGGCGCGGCACGCTACTGAAACGATGTTTTTACCAAAGGTTTGAGTAGTATGCATATGAATCAGCAGAAAGCATGGGTACTTGTTCTGTTTAGCGCAACGTTGACTCTGAGTTCAACAACTACGCTGGCTGAGCAAAGATTTAGTCTAAACTACGATCGACTGTCAGCGATTGAAGGACCAATCGCGCTTGAAATAGGTGATATCACGTTTAGGCTATCCGGTTCAATAGATCTGGAATCTCAAACACGGCTCAAAGATGACGCGACGATGAATAATCTCTTCAGTACCTTTGAACTCAGTTTCAACACACAACTCCCCAATCGTTGGCGCGTGCAAGGATTAGTTCTTGGCGAAGTGTCAACAGCTTCCAATCCTCGCCGTATCATCGACGACTTTGACTACGTTAAACGTTTAGCCCTCTTTGTTTCTGGGACTTGGGGCAGGTTTTTGATGGGGGACCTCCATCAGCTCATACAAGGTGATACACGTAGAGTCTCAAACGCCGGCGATGCCTTTCTCTATTTTGACAACTTTCTAGGCAGACTAGAACAAAGAAACGGGGGGTATCGTGGCCGTTACGGACCTTGGATTGTTTCAGCGGTGTTTGACCAGGACAGTGATTTCGAATGGGGTATGGTGTCACAACGCCCAATCGGCAACAAAGACTTTCGTTTTACGCTTCGATCAATGAAAGGTACCTTTCAACCTTCATCAAAAGCCGATGTTTATGCCACTCTGGGTGTTATTTCTGTTGGGGAAGTAATCTATGGCAGTACGATGTTTGACATCTCCTTCGGTTTTGAAGAGCTTACACCCTTAACCGCGCAGTTGGGCGGTGCGAGTAGCAAGACTCGTACGTTTCTTTCACAGGGAATCCTAACAAAACGTGGCATGCTCAGTGTTTCCTTTGAGACTTACTTCGGGCAGCTCGACGGCGAGCGCGAGATCTCCGCTTCCATCGGTGTCCAATACGATTTAGCTAGAGGGCTGTCCGCAAATTTAGGTTGGAACTATTGGAACACCCATAGCCTTTTAAGGGGTATTGAAATTTCTAATTCCCGCGACACCGAAGTGACATTCAGTCTGCAGTACGATTTCTAGTTTGGTATGGTATCGGGTCTCACAACTCGATACAAACGACTTACAACGTTAGAACCGTAAGACTTCGACGCCCATGTATGGGACCAAAGCTTCAGGCAACCTCACGGTCCCGTCTTCTTGTTGGTTGTTCTCCAAAATAGCGAGTAAAGTCCGACCAATCGCTAAGCCAGAACCATTCAGAGTATGAACAAACTCGGTACGTGCTGTAGGACTGGGTCGAAATCTCGCTTGCGCTCTCCTAGCCTGAAAGTCGACGAAGTTACTACAAGACGAAACTTCTCGGTAACGATTAAATCCCGGTAACCAAACTTCTAAATCAATAGTCTTCGCGGCGGCGAAACCCAAATCCCCTCCACAGAGCACGACCGCTCGATACGGTAGTTCTAAGCGTCGCAGTATCGTTTCAGCATGCTTAGTGAGTGCTTCAAGCGCTTCCCACGAAGAATCGGGGTGCGTGATTTGAACAAGCTCTACTTTTTCAAACTGATGAACGCGAATCAGCCCTCTTGTATCTTTCCCGTGGCTCCCTGACTCACGACGGAAACACGGTGTATGACTCACGTAAAGAATCGGTAGTTCCGATGCGTCAAGAATCTGATCACGGACCATGTTCGTAATTGGAACTTCAGCAGTGGGGATTAGAAATCGGTCGATTTCGCCTCGTACAAAAAACACATCGTCTTCAAATTTAGGTAGCTGTCCCGTCGCGGTCATTGTCTCGCGATTAACGATAAACGGTACGTATAGTTCTTCGTAACCATGTTCCGTTATGTGCACGTCCAACATGAACTGAATCAGGCAGCGGTGTAATTTCGCCAGTTCGCCTTTTAGTACCGAAAATCTACTTCCCGAGATTCTCACCGATGCTTCAAAATCCAGCGAAGTACCGGCGATTTCTACGTGATCTCTCGGTTTGAAATCAAACACCGGACGATCACCCCAAACACGTAATTCCTCGTTCTCTTCTTCAGTTTCTCCCGGTGGAACGCTCTTGTCCGGTAAATTGGGAACATGAAGCAAAAAGTCTTGCAACTCTTCTTGAACTCGATGAAATTCCCCACTGAGCGCGTCGAGACGCGCACCTAAATCTCCAACCTCAGCGACGAGTGGATCAATGTCCTCGCCTTGCTGTTTCGCTACGCCGATGTGTTTTGACTTGACGTTGCGTTCATGTTGCAGTGTTTCGACTTCGGTCTGTAGTTTGTGCCGAGCGTCTTCCAGATCGTGGTAAGTCGCAAGATCTAGTTCGAAACCGCGAAGCTTTAAAGCTTCGGCTATCGCTTCTGGATCTTGTCGAAATCTTCTAGGATCGAGCACGATCAGACTCCTTTAAAGTGGATCGGGTATTGCGGACAGCCCACTTTCTTGGCTGTCTGCTTGAGAAAAATCGGTAGTGTCTCAGTTTGAAATCTGAGCCGTTTCGGAGCTAGACAAAGATGCCCAACCCACTCGCTTCATCGAAGACTGCTGAATACTCAATAGCATCTAGTCTGACACCTTCTCCACGATTGACGAAGAAGTACCTCTCCTCCGATGTTTAAATCATCTATAAACATATACAATATTATAGTTATAAATTCAAACTGAGACACTACCGAAAAATCATTATTGACATTAGGTCGACTGTTTTAGTTTCCGTAACCGCGCTAAGTGTTCGCCTATCTTCTTTTCTAAGCCGCGATCCGTTGGGCGATAGAACTGAGTTTCTGGCATTTCATCTGGGAAATAGTGCTCATCAGGAACGAAAGCATCGGCTTCGTTGTGAGCGTACCGATACCCTTTGCCGTAATCCAACTCTGCCATCAGTTCCGTCGGTGCATTCCGAAACCGAAGAGGTACAGGCCAAGCAGGGTTTTCGTTGACTAGTGATCGAACCTCTTTGAAAGCAGTATACGTCGCATTGCTTTTTGGCACAGAAGCTAAGTAAAGAACTGCTTGAGCAAGCGATAGCTCTCCTTCGGGGCTCCCTAAGCGTGAGTAAGTGTCCCACGCGTCCAACGCGAGGGATAGTGCACGAGAATCCGCGAGACCTATATCTTCCGAAGCAAAACGAACCAGTCTACGGGCGATGTACAGTGGGTCACAACCGCCGTCGATCATCCGCATGAACCAATATAACGACGCGTCTGGGTCACTACCTCGTAGTGCTTTGTGTAACGCAGAAATTTGATCATAGAAGTGCTCACCTCTCTTGTCAAAGTTTCGATAGGTTTGTCCCATGACAGTTTCAAGATGACTCTTTGTGATGACACTTTCCGATGCGATTTGAATGCTAAACTCAAGCAAACTTAAGACACGACGCGCATCACCATCCGCGTAATGACACATCAGTTCGATACACTCGTCGTCTATGTCTATGGTAGAGTACTCTAATGAAACTGCGCGTTTTACAAGTGTTTGAAGATCTTCGGGTGTCAGTTTTTTCAACACAAACACTCGAGTCCGCGATAGCAGTGGCGAAATCACTTCAAACGAGGGGTTTTCGGTCGTCGCACCTATAAACGTGATCGTACCATCTTCGACATGCGGCAGAAAGGCATCTTGCTGAGCCTTGTTGAAACGATGGACTTCGTCGATAAACACAACGGTACGTGTTGGCATTGAATTGCGTGCAGTCTCGAGTGCCGCTCGCACATCCTTCAATCCTGACGAGACTGCAGACATTTCCAACAACTGAGCGTCGGCATTGTTCACCAAGTTTCGGGCGAGTGTCGTTTTCCCAGATCCTGGTGGTCCCCACAAAATCATCGAATGAATTTGTTTGCTCTGAGCTAACAACTGTAAAGGCTTATCTGGACCGAGGAGATGTATTTGCCCAACGAATTCATTGAGACTCGTCGGACGTACTCGAGCTGCTAGTGGCCGATGCGAAGAATCACTCATCTTGGTCGGCATTTTCGTCAGACGATTTTGGTCGTTGATCAACGATTTCAGTATCCTCTGGTATGTCTAACTTGAACTCTTCGCTACCTATGGGTGTATTGGTTTCGACACCGGTAAACTTGAACTGATTCACTGT
>WTGV01000039.1 GCA_011525295.1 Pseudomonadales bacterium
TGCAGCAGTCTTCGATGAAGCGAGCGGGCTCGGCATCTATGCCTAGCTCCGAAATGGCTCAAATTTCAAACTGAGCCACTACCGAAGTCTTACACTCCTCCAGAGAGAAAAGTGATCACACACTAGCCACTTACGAGTTGTTAATACTTAATACTATAAATATATATAGTTTTAAAAATAATCTTTAAATAAACGATGTATTAAAATCTCTGTTGGAATTTGGAGTGAGAACGCAAAAATCTATCGAAAATTTGGAGTTCTCAGACTATGACAGACACTTCCGACCACCCAAATTCGGACGACTCTTGGCTTCGCCGTAACATCAATCACTTTGGCGCGTCAATCACGTTTCGCTTTGTTCTCGTAATTGCGATCGTGCTCGCACTTATGATTCCCCTCTTTCTTGTTACCAACCTCGTTCAAGAACGAAGTCAGTATCTTGAAAACGCCACGCGAGAGATTGGTATCGGTTGGGGCGGAAGGGAACAACGCGTTATCGGTCCGTTCATCTTGATCCGCGCCGAGCAAGAGACTACGACTGGCACTAGTCGGGTTGTGCGAAATGATGATCGAGCTTATATGCCCACTCAACTGGATCTAGACCACGCAACCACTCACACCATGAAATCGCGGGGTATCTACAAGGTGCCGGTATTTCAAGCAACTCTCAACGCTTCCGCGTCATTGCCAGCACTGTCACTCGATGATAGTTCTCGTCGGATCGAGAAAATTTCACTAGTACTAGGGATTACAGATGGGCGAGGATTGAGCGTCGATTCGATTCTTTGGAACGGCGTTGAACTCACTGAATTCACAGACCCGTACTCCGACCAAACATTTTTAGGTAATACACTTCAGGTCGACTTAACTGAGGATATGTTGCTAGAAGCATCGGATGTTGAACTCCAATTGAGTTTTCGGGGGTCCCGAAGCTTCGTTGTGGTGCCGGTAGGTGATAGTTCACGAATCACGATGAGTAGTGATTGGCCCCACCCGAAATATATTGGGACGTTGCCAGACATCTCGGAAGAAATCACCTCTGCCGGTTTTAAACAATCGTGGACGGTGCATAAACTTGCGCGAGGATTTGACTCCGACGTCTCGATGGAAGATTTAGCTGATCGGATTGGAACCGGTGCGATTTACAACCCTTACTATCAGAGCACGACTTGGTCTGGCTCTGGTTTAACGTTAGGCTACGAAGTACTCAACTTAAACACAGACTATCGCGACATTCGTCGAGCGATAATCTATGGAATCTTCTTCGTCGTGTTAACTTTGGTCAGCATACTCTGCCTCGAACTCGTCTCAAGGGTCAAGTTTCACATAGTTCAGTATGGTGTTGTCGGGATTGGCTTAGTTCTTTTCTTCCTCACATTGTTAGCACTCACGGAACATGTTGGATTTGTTACTGGCTACGTTCTAGCTGCGTTTATTCTGACCGCGATGAAGACCACGTACGTTTGGTTTATCACCCGTACTCGGAATATCACCGTCACGATTGGGATATTCCTCGTCATGCTCTACAGCGCGTTGTATTTCATTCTGCAACTAGACAATTACGCATTGCTTGCTGGAGTCGGACTGTTACTAGTCTTACTCGGTGGGTTAATGTTTGCTACTAAGAATCTTCAACGACTAGAACAAGCGACGTAGGTTGTATTAGGAGCAAAGATCGTATTTGTCGAAGCTCGTTTGCGCAAATGAGCAGAAATCGATTCGAACAGTGCTAGTATTGTTGGGAGCAAGCTTGAGCGACGATTTCTACAATTACCGCATTAAACGAATCGCTGCCCGGATAGACCGATGAACGTCCCATGACTAGCATAAACAAACACCACATATATCGGGTGCAGTTCTACAATGGCGGGCAGATTTATGAAGTCTATGTTCGAAGTATTGATAGCGCAGACGTGTACGGATTTGTTGAACTGAGCTCGTTCATGTTCACCAAACCCTCACAGGTAGTGATCGACCCTTCCGAGGAAAAACTTCGCAACGAATTTGGTGAAGTCGATAGTACGTGGGTTCCTATTCATAACATTATTCGTATTGATCAAGTACGGAAGGAAGGAACCGCGAAGATCGTTGAAGCTGAAAGCAGTAATGTGACTCCTTTTCCTATCCCCCTACCTGGAAAGAAGTAACAAAGGTCGTCGCAAACTACGGTTCTCGCCTAATCGGGAGAGCAAACGGGTACGCTGGTACAACTCCAGCGTATAGTCAGTCTTTCAATGTCCCGAGGGAACGTTGATGGCCCAGAGCTATTCGCTCAGCAATAGTTTCAGTCTTCTTTAATGTCCATGGCATGAAGCACAAAGGCGAATGTCTCAGCGAGAACACGAAGATATTCGTACCGACCTGATCTGCCACCATGTCCAGCACCCATCTCGGTCTTGAGAAACAGAAGATTGTCATCGGTCTTAAGGTGTCTCAACTTTGCGACATACTTGGCTGGCTCCCAATAAGTAACTCTTGGGTCATTCAACCCGGCAGTGACTAACATTGGCGGATAGTCTTTAGCTTCTAACTGATCGTATGGGGAATACGAGAGTATGTATTCATACGCATCGGAATCAGTAATGGGATTACCCCACTCGGGCCATTCAATTGGAGTCAGCGGTAACGAGTCATCCAGCATCGTATTAAGCACGTCCACAAACGGGACATGAGACACTACCGCGCCCCACAACTCCGGAGCTTCGTTGACAACCACACCCATTAAGGTACCGCCGGCGCTACCACCGGTAATCGCTATGCGTTTTGGAGCCGTGAACTTTTCTTCAATTAGATAGTGTGCAGCCGAAATGAAGTCGAGGAACGTGTTCATGCGCTTATCTAGTTTCCCATCTTCATACCAGTGATAGCCCATTTCACTCCCACCTCGGATGTGTGCAATCGCGTATACAAAACCACGATCTAACCAAGACTTTGTAGTCGTCGAAAAGCTCGGGGACGAACTCGATCCATACGCGCCGTAAGCCCGCAGATACAGTGGGGCTGTTCCATCTAAAGGAGTGTCTTTACGATACACTATGGAAACCGGTACTAATACACCATCATGCGACCGTGCCATTCTCCGTTCGGACGTGTAGAGACTAGCATCGTATCCACTTGGAATTTGCTGTATCTTTCGTGTGAATCTCTCACCCGTTGCGAGGTCATAGTCAAAAGTAGTGCTCGGAGTTACCAACGATGAGTAATAGATGCGAATCTGGGACGGATTAGGACCTGCAGAACTCGATCCAAATCCAACACTGTAGACAGCTTCATCAAACTCAATCGGTTGCAGCTGAGCGTCATTTTCGAGAATTGCTATTTGATCCAACCCTTCCTCGCGGTAACTAACGATCAATCGAGTTGCTAATGATTGAAAGTTCGTAATGTATCTAGAGTCTGAACCTTCGATCACTGAAGACCAACTTTCCGGTTCTAATGAGTCGGAAGGTGTTCGCGCCAGTCGGAAGTTTTTGTGCGTATCGTTAGTGAGAATGTAAAAGTCTCCTCCACCGTGGTCAACCGAGTAGTGGTGTTTATCCTGTCTCTCCACGATCAATTGCGGTGCCACTGTCAAATCGTCGAGTGGTAGAACATAGACTTCGCTAGTTTCGTGATCGTCAGTCCCAATCACTGCGAATTCCCTAGACGTAGTACGGGAAATGCCAACAAAAAAGCCGGGATCAGACTCCTCATAGACAATTGGATCATTAGCTGGATCGGTACCTAAAACATGATGGCGTACGCGATTGGGACGCCAATGTTCGTCTACCATTACGTACAAAAAGCTCTTGCTATCGCTAGCCCAAACTACGCCACCGCCGGTGTTTTCTATCCGATCGGATAGTAGTTCACCCGTAGTCAAGTCTTTAACAACCAGCGTAAAACGCTCGCTACCATTAGTATCAGAACTATAAGCCAACAAACGGTAGTCTGGACTCACTGAGAACGTGCCAAGACGAAAGTATTCCAGACCTTCTGCGAGCTCATTCTGATCTAATATGACCTCCGTACCTGCTTCCGGAATATCGAATTGAGCTGCCGGACTCGTCGAGTCGCTAGGAGATAACCAGCGAATGTGTTGCCGATATTGACTGTCCTCCACATAACGTGATTGATACACATAGTCTCCATCTCGGTACGGAACTGACGCATCTTCTTTTTCCAATCGACCCTTGAGCTCGTTGTAAATGTCCTCAACTCGATCCTCGATCAATCCGGCGAACTCTTCGAAGTAGGCATTTTCCGCTTTCAAGTATTCCAGCACATCCTCATCATCGATCTGCGGATAACTTTGATCCTTCAGCCAGTGATAGGGATCTTTCAATTCCATGCCGTGGTAGGTTGCCACGTGTGCTCTGCGCTCTGCGACAGGTGGTTCAGACATTTTTAAACTCTCTTTCCGTACACTACAGGATGTCATCAGGAGACACGTCATGACACATCCGAGAAGTATTTTTTGCATTATTCCAATAAAAATTCAATCAATATAAATGACAGCACCGTCCGCTAGTCTGCTAGCAAACGGTTGCCCAATGCAAATTATGTTTATGGATTGAGTTTCGTTTCTATTGAACGATGTTGTCGATCCGGTTTTGGGCAATTCGGTGGAGTACAGTAAACCGACCAGTAAGCTGAAACGCTTTAGTTATTTTCTTGCTTTGTTTCGCACTAAGTATCAATGCTCACACGCCCTTTGGGTACGAGAATTTCGATTCAAGCTGAATCGACTTTTTGAAATTAATGTTCAAACTGTTCTTGTGTGAAATGTGGTAAGTTGCTTAAAACATGACCAGACTTCTGATAGAATTTCGCTTAACAACATTATTTTCGACTCCGAAAATTGAGTACCAAAACAATTCATCGAAATATGGCTAGGAGTAAGTCTAGGTGACCTATTGTGTCGGTATCGCTGTCCAAGATGGACTGGTTTTTGTTTCTGATTCACGAACGAATGCTGGCGTCGACCAAATTCACACGTTCAGCAAGATGCATGTGTTCTCTCACCATCGCCACTTTTATGTACTCTTGACTTCGGGTAATCTTGCAACAACTCAAGGCGTTGTCGCTCGATTGCACAAGGATATAAAGGACCGACCGGCGCACAATCTTTACACAATGCAGGATCTGGGCGAAGCCGCGAGTTACATAGGTGAAATATCGCGAGAAGAACAAAAAGTGTTCGAAGGGAAGGAGTCCGAAAAAGGATTCTCCCCCGAAGCTTCTTTCATTCTTGGAGGACAAGTCTTAAGTGAAAGTCCGGCGATTGCTCAAATATATCCAGAGGGGAACTTCATTCGCAGTAGCAAAGAAACCTGTTATCTACAGATCGGAGAAACCAAATACGGCAAACCGATACTGGATCGCATGATACATAGTGAGTATGACATCGCGCACGCGGTTATGTGCGCTCTGGTTTCTATGGATTCGACATCGCGCAGTAATGCGACGGTGGGCCCTCCCATCGAATATCTTGTCTACCTTAACGACACATACAACACTAGCTTGCAGCAGAGTTTAGATCGAGACCATGAATATTGGTTGCAATTACGAAAGAATTGGTCGGACAGTCTCCGCCGCGCGTTTGACTCCCTACCCCTAGCTCCAGGCTTAGATTGTTTTCATAGGGATTCTGCCACCAATGTGATGCCCATACACAACCCCAAATCCTTCGGCTAGTCTATGGTGTTTTAAAGTATGAAATGTGTTGATACTGCGTACAGAATCGTATGAGTTCTGTAAACATAGATACTGCTACAGACTTAGAAGAGTTCGTTGAGCTTACGCCTACTCGCCCTCGCAAACTAGTCGTGTGCTTACAGTGCCGACATCATTTGGCGGATGCTGACGATGCGCTCTTTGTGGATGGATTGCACGAGTATGAACTCACAAATCCTCACGGAATCGTGCATAAGTTTCGTTGTTTCCGAGATGCACTTGGTTGTGCGATTGAAGGGCGACCTACCGCTGCTGACACTTGGTTTCACGGGCACACTTGGCGTCTTGCTTCTTGTGGGAATTGTCGTACCCATCTGGGATGGTTCTTCGAATCTGAGAAAAGCTTTTATGGTCTGCTGACCATAAAAACCACTGTTACAAGTCTTGATGAATACACAGGCTCAACCTAGAGCCTCCGATTACGACATTCTCTCGTTCGACTGCTACGGTACACTCGTAGACTGGGAGAGTGCAATCACCTCAACCTTACAGTCAATACTGTTATCCCATGATGCGCATTGGAATGATGCCGTGCTCCTCGAACACTTCGCACTCTTCGAACCCGCAGAACAAGAACAGGGTGGTTCTTATCGAGAGGTACTCAGACGTGTGTTACAAACGTTTGGTAATCGTCTAGGTTTCGTCCCCACAGAGTCACAATTAGTGCAATTTGAAGAATGTATTGCTCGTGCGACTCCATTCTCAGACACAGTCGACGCGCTAAAAACACTCAGCGAATGCTTCCAACTAGCGATAGTTTCCAATACTGACGACGACTTGTTTGCTCTAACAGCCCAAAATTTAGTTGTTTCTTTTGATTACGTGATAACTGCGGAGCAAGTCGGCGAATACAAACCGAATCTGGCTATGTTTGAACATGCACTCAAGGAATTTTCCTGTTCCAAATCGCGAATTCTTCATGTCGCACAAAGTCTCTTTCATGATGTCGCACCCGCTAGTGAGCTAGGTATCGCGACCGCGTGGATTGATAGGACAAGAGGAAAACTTGGAGCGACAGCTCCTTCCGATGCGGAACCACAATGGACCTATTCGACGTTAGCAGAACTAGCGAAGTTGGTACAAGAATCTTAACACTTGTATCAGTATCATTCTTACCCAAACTCCTCACGTAAACACCATTTGATTCACGCTTTTCCGTGCCTCTAGTTTCTATAAGCGCAGTAGTTCGGCGACCTTCTGCACTGTTGCTGTTACCTGAAGAAACTAGATCCTTTGCGGCGATTTTGAAGAAAGAAATTTGGTGGTTCAGCCTTATTCCGCCGTGTTTCTTGTTTATTGGTACGTATTTTTTCGGCTGGCGAATTGGAGCTGAAGAACCACTGTACTTTGAATGGCCAGTTCTACTTTCGATATGTATTTTCTACTACGTGTTGCTATTTGGCGGTTTGCTGATTTTGAGCTTGTTGTCACGTTGGATGGCTCCAACCTACTCGACAACGAAAGACCTAGGTTCACATCTAACTGTAGTCGTAACTTCATCGGCACCACTCTTTTTAGGATCAGTTGCCCACTTGTACCCGCACATCATTGTGAATTCCCTCGTGTTCATCCCAATGCTCCTTTGGAGCTTGTGGGTCTTGTACAGCACATTGCCAGATCTTCTGAAAACTGATCCTCAACGTGGTATGCTCCATGCATCTAGTCTAGTAGGTATCGTCATGGTCGCCGGTGTTTCATTGATCGGGATGTCGGTGGTGCTCTGGACGTTGGGCATTGGACCCAACATTGGTGTATAAGTGAAAAATCTCAGTTCAGGTACTTATAGTGATCGATTAGTCTCCTACTCGGTAATCTTTTCACTCATCTGGTCCATTCTGGGAATGGCTGCTGGAGTCTATGTCGCGCTTGAATTGGTGATTCCAACTATAGACTTCGGTCAAGAGTGGTTGTCTTATGGTCGCTTACGCACCCTCCACACGAACGCGGTAATCTTTGGATTTGGCGTGACTGCTTTGATGGGGACTGCGTTTTATAGTGTCCAGCGAACCTGTCATGTAGAACTATTCAGTCCTAGATTAGCTTGGTTTTGCATCATCGCATGGCAATTCACTGTTCTCCTAGGTGGTATTTCGCTACTCGCGGGATGGAATGCTGGAAAAGAATATGCCGAGTTGGAATGGCCGCTGGATATATTGATCGCCGTGATCTGGGTATGTTTCGGTGTAGTCTTCTTCGGCACCATTGCGAAGCGAAAGGTCAAACCCATCTACGTCTCAAACTGGTTCTATGGTGCCCTCATCATCGTAATCGCTATGTTGCACATCGTAAACAGCCTCGCGATTCCTGTTACCATTTCAAAGTCTTACTCGCTCTTTGCCGGTGCCCAAGACGCAGTAGTTCAATGGTGGTACGGTCACAATGCCGTGGGGTTCTTACTCACGGGTGGTTTCTTGGGGATGTTGTACTACTTTTTACCGAAACAAGCGGACCGTCCTATTTGGAGTTATCGCCTGTCCATAATCGCCTTCTGGGCGTTTACTTACTCCTATATCTGGGCCGGACCACATCATCTACATTACAACGCGATTCCAGACTGGGTCCAAACTCTAGGAATGGTGATGAGCATTATCCTTCTCGCTCCCAGTTGGGCGACAATGGTGAACGCCGTCATGACCGTATCAGGAGCACCGCAGAAACTCAAAACGGATCACTCCCTAAAGTTCATTGTTCTCGCGCTCGCGTTTTATGGCCTGGCGACCTTTGAAGGACCGATGATGGCGATTAAGAGTGTGAATGCTGTCAGCCACTTTACTGATTGGACTATCGGGCACGTGCATTCTGGCGCTCTCGGATGGAATGCATTGATCACGTTTGGTACGTTCTATTTTCTAGTACCACGTCTCTTTAACACTCAACTATACAGCAAGCGTCTGGCTGACATTCACTTTTGGCTAGCGATTGCTGGGACCATGCTATACATACTCGCAATGTGGGGCGCAGGTATTTCTCAAGGACTGCTCTGGTTAGCTTTGGGTGACCTTGGTGAACTCAGCTATGGGTTCCGCGAGATCATGGCAAGTATGCAACCGTACTACATTCTGCGGGTTATCGCCGGTGTCGTATTCTTGAGCGGTGCTGTGATCATGATTTATAACTTCTTCCGAACGATTGCTGGCCGAAAAACCGCGACTGTGCATATCCCCGCGCCCAGTACCGCACCCGAACAACCGGTAGCCATATGAACGCGATTGACATCCATCGTAAGCTCGAAGAAAACGCTGGTCTCCTCATTTTCGGAATCTTATTTGTCTCTGCTATTGGGGGACTTGTGCAAATACTTCCAAGTATTTTTCAAGAAACTGTCGAACCCACAGCAGAAACACGTCCCTACACCGCGGCCGAACTCCTAGGTCGCGATATTTACATACGCGAAGGATGTAGTACTTGTCATTCGCAACAGGTACGCCCCTTGCTCGCAGAGGTGATCCGGTACGAAGCTCCCGCGCATGCTGGCGAATCAGTGTACGACCGTCCGTTCCTTTGGGGTTCTAAAAGAACTGGTCCTGACTTGAGCAGAGTTGGGGAAAAATACACTGATGAATGGCAACGTATTCATCTCGTTAACCCGCGCGCAGTCGTACCCAAATCGATCATGCCGGCGTACCCCTGGTTGGAACGCAGAAGAGCTAACGCAGGCAAGGATGTTCACTTGCGCATGAAAGCACTTCAAAGACTTGGACATCCCTATACCGATGACGAAATCGAGCGAGCAGCTGCAGAAGTAGCAGGCATGACTGAACTCGATGCTATCGTAGCGTATTTGCAGTCGCTGAAAATCGACACATCAGTAGATCCCAGTGAGGGCGGGCACTGACGATGACTCTCTTTATCTTCACAGGAGACATGCTCGTAATGCTTTTCATGGTAGTGGTAATCGTCTGGGTATTTTGGAAATCATCCGACGACACGATAAAAGAGAGCGCGGAAATACCACTAAAAGACGAGGTACGCGAGGACGAGCATGCCGTTTGAATTTTGGTCCTGGTGGATCGCGATTCTGACCCTGACCAGTCTATTTGGGCTTGGCTGGGTTACTTACAGCGCATACTTTTCACCAGACAAGCGCGCGAAAGCAGATGAAGAAGGGGCACAATCTGAAACCGTATGGGATCAGAACCTTCGAGAGGGTGGCCGTCCAGCACCGATATGGTGGTTTTGGTTGTTGCTCGGTTTGCTGGTCGCGTCGGTCGTTTATCTCATGCTCTACCCCGGTCTTGGTGCGTTCCAGGGAGCTCTAAATTGGTCCTCAGACCATAGACTGGCAAATCGCATGATGGCGTATGAAATGACCTTCGGTCCAAAGCGCGCAGCGGTACTCGCTATGAATTATGACGAACTTCAAGCTGATGAAGATCTCATGAAAATAGCCGAGCGTCTATTTGGTGAGCATTGCGCCGCGTGTCACGGTCTGGATGCTGGAGGCCAGGCTAATCGATTTCCTAGTCTAACTGACTCAGAGTGGATCTGGGGCGGTACTATTGGCGACATTGACAAGACGATTCGAGAAGGTAGAACAGCAAACATGGCTGGCTGGGCTAACACGTTCAGCGAGGACGAATTGAACCTGATGACTGACTTAGTGCTCGACATGAACCGTGGCGAGTCAGTAGAAGATCTTCCAATCAAACCTCTGTACGATGCAGTTTGTGCTAGCTGTCATCAGGCAGACGGTACCGGCAATCCCCTCCTCGGCGGGCCTGACCTGACCAACGATATCCATCTTTACGGCAGTGATCGAGCATCAATCAAGTACACCATCTCGGAAGGACGAAAAGGTGAAATGCCGGCATTTAATGCACTCCTGGACGACACCGAGATTAAGCTCCTAGTCGCTTGGATTGTCAAGAACCGCGAGTAGTCTCTACGCTCGAAGATCCAATTACCAACCCAACGTTTTCTTGCTTTAGAACCTGACTGTTATAAAACTATCGACAATTAGCAGAGCGCGAAGGACCCATTAATTGCACGCGAGTGTAGTAGATTCGTCCTCTAGGATCGTGTAAGTAGTAGTCATAGGCACCGTCCACGATCACTAGAGGCGGTTCGCGATTTAAGAGATTCTTAACACCAATCAGAAATCGAGTCGGTAATTTACCACCAAACCACTTCTTGGTGCACCATCGATATTGCACATCTACGGTTGACATTTGCTCGATATCGCTTGCATAGCCTAAGTAAGCACCCAGAAATGCATTTTGCGGCGATTCGTCGCGATAGCTCCCAATGGTGCTAATACTTAATGTAGCAGCAGAATTTTTTGAGGACCAGTTTAAACTGAGTTGTGTTCGCAACTTTGGCATGGGTCTAGCGACTGCGTTGGTCGCGTTTCGACGACCTAATCCATTGATGACTACACCGGATTTGAGCGTCAATTCGTATGTTAGAAAGCGGCTGATCGAAGCGGTGGCTTCAAAGTCTCCAATGTTTGCGAGTTGAAACGAGTACCTAACGGTCGCATCTACACCACTTGTAACTAAACGGTTCGCGTTTAAATAACTCGGTTCAGTTCGCACAAGATATCCGTCTTCGCGCCGGATCACTTTGTCCGGAATGCCATTTCCGATACTAAAGACGGTTTCCACGCCATCGTCGTCGTGGTCCCATACACCGCAAAGTGGTCCTACTTCACTGTCCCCATTAACGCCATTTGGACATCTCAGCGAGTTGTCCAAGTCGATGAGTGCTTGGTGTCCCTCTCGTATGACTAATTCGTTGTAGTCGTAGTGGTACCAATCCATACTCAGCTCAAGACCTCCCACACTTTGGGGAGTCAGTGTGTAACCTAAACTGATGAATTCGGCAGTCTCCGGTACCAGGTTTGGGTTTCCTCTAGCTTGAGATGCTCTATACGCCAGCGATGCTGCATTCGAAAACGGATCGCTGGAGTTTCGAAAAATTGTTCGGCTACCTCCCGTTTGTAGAAGCGAACCAACTCTAAACGAGGTACCCAAGCTCATACGAATCGAAAGATTTTCATTGAACTTCGCGATCGCGGACAATTTTGGATCTAGAGACACCGCGTCTGGATCTTGAATCTCTTCTCTACGTAAAGCAGCGTTCAGTTCTAAACGCCGACTAACGGGCAAGTAAAGTTCGGTGAACAGGGACCAGCTTTGAGTTGAGTTCGTCCAATCACTATCACCACTCAAAAAGGCGAATCCAAACTCGTTTGCGACATCATCGTAATCAGTCTTCGCCGAGTCTTTTCGAACTTGCCAGCCCACGGCAAATCCAACGGGCAAGCCGTTGAAATCGGCAATGTCAGTATTTGCGATGAACTCTGCAACTCGTTGTCTCACTGATCGGCTAGATTGATAAGTCCCGTGTAGCCATTGCAGTAGCTCTGGAGGATTTTGATACATTCGCGCCGCTTCTACTACGGTTAAGCCAGGATTAGGTCCCCACTCATCTAGCGACAAATTCCAACGTTCTCCTGTAGCAGGATCGTACACGCTCGTTTGAAAACTGTTGTAGTAAAAACAACTACCAGAACCAGAGTTTCCAGAACCCGGCACTTCATTTGAAGGATCACATTCTGGCCCGCCATATCCTTCAAACGCTAAGTTCATCCGGTCCGTTATCGAGTCTGTGGGAAGGTGCGTTGTAATCTTTCGTTTCGAAGCCGAAACGCTCACATCAATGTTCCAGGATCGATTGAACACAGTCCACAGTGTGCGCAATCCTGCGTGTAAGTCTAGCCCTCTTCGTAGATATAGGTCATGAGTATTCACGGGTCGACTTTCAAATATTGAGTCGGAGGTACCCCCCACGACACGTTGCAAGGCTTGATATGGCACTGGTTCAAAACCACGACGGGCAGCATCAAGCTGAAGTCCCGGGTTGTGTTCGGGGACGATTACGTAACGAACATCTGGGTAGTATGAATTGCCGCCAGAAGATTCAGACCTGAATCGCGCCAGCGACCCGTAGAGTATTTGCTCTGGACCTAGTTCGCGTTCTCCTGTCATTCGAAACTGATACTGTGTTTCAGCTCGGACCATAGAGAAAAAACTGGAGTAGTCGTATACGCAAATATGAGGGAAATTTGGGTGCAATCCCAATGTACCCATGTACCGATCGACCGCTGCTACCTGCTCGCACTCCAAGTCCGGAAGACTCCCTTGAAACAGAGATGTGTCGTCGGGACCTCCGTTAGGCCACCAAAAATTTGATGAAACACGCGTGGGGCCGTCATTGTCAACTAATGGGACATATCGTCCCGGTTGACCAAAACTCGAAAGCCCTGATTTGCCGAATCGATCATAACGTTCGGTGTAGGTAAGGGCACTGCGATCCAAGACACTCGCAGAAATCGTAACCTGATTGCGTTCGTCCCCGGTTCCGTAGAGTACTTCTAAGTTCTTGTCGCTTTGAGTACGAGACTCGTGATCCAAGGAAGCGTAGAATTGTATATCGAGTCCTTGAAAATCATCTTTGGTGATTAGGTTCACTACTCCTGCAACCGCATCGGACCCGTAGATCGCAGAAGTACCTTCCTTAAGAATATCGACTCGCGCTAACGCGATGTTAGGAACAAGTGTTTGAATGTCTACGTAGGAACCACCATTTTGATTGAACTGTGAAGGGATTACTCGTTTGCCATTTAATAGAACTAGGGTTGCACCATTTCCTAGGTTTCTAACGTTAATACTTGCACTTCCATAAGAGCTATTGTCTCCCACCCAATTGGTCGATGAAAGGCCTAGGGAACTTACGTTGAAACTGAGATTACGAATGACGTCCTTGAAATCTGAAGGGGCTGTTGAAGTTAAGTCCTCAGACGAAATTGATGTGATCGGCACTGCCGCTGGGTGGATGCCAGTCGGTATGTAAGTACCCGTGACGACTACTTCTTCGATTGTGTCCGTGACCATTGAAGTTTTGTCTTCAGCGGGGGCCGGATTGTTTTCAACGGAGTAAGCATGCGCCGATCCGAGAAATGCCAGCAAGAGTAAGCTAGTTTGGATATTGCGAATTGTCATACGATTTGTTGCGAACATGTTTCAAATCTCCTTGCAACGTAGCTGAACCGACCACACAATCAATCCTGTTTTATTCAGTTCAATCATCGTAAACAGAATAGTCGTGTAAACTATTTTTGATAACACCAATGCCAAGGCTCGTAAATAACTCCATAAGGATTATTTCGGGGAAAAGACAACTCAAATCCATGCTGACGAGCATACTGAGTCAACCAAGTAAACGCGTTCGATTCTTCAAATTCCTCTTCAACCGCTTTGTATCCTGGAGTAGTGAGATCTAGAGCACGTCCACTCTGATGCTCGCTAAACCCCGGCGCAGCAATTCTCTGAAGAATTAGTTCAATCTGGTCCCCTTTATCCAGTGATCTCTGAATAACCTCAGCCTGATATTCCGCGGATCGATAGGCTGAAACCACTTGTAATGCAATTCCATCAGATTCGGCGTGCTCGCGCATTGCAAACCAGGCAGTCGCAGCCGTTTGTTCAAGCCGTTGGGGACGACCAAAAACGTCGGCACCAATCGAAATCAAAGCCGTTGGGGCACCAAAACAAGCAAGCTTTGTGTTCTTGTAATATTCCGCGGGAATCCCGAGACTCGCATGAAGTTCTCGTAGTTTTTGATCCACTACACCACCTCGGAAATCTGCGAGTCAGCGGCTCGTTGATGAACGGAGAGAAATCGATCTGCTACTGCTTCCCACGAAAACCGAAGTGCTTCCTGTCGTACTCGGTCTCGATCAAGAGTCAGACATTGCTTTATGGCAACGTCTAAGTCTTCATCAAGAAATCCACTAACACCTTCTCGAATTACGTCAATTGGCCCAGTCACTGGATACGCCGCTACCGGCGTACCACAAGCCATGGCTTCACAAGAAGTCAAACCGAACGTGTCTGTCTTTGAGGTGAACACTAAACAGTCTGCTTGGGCATATTCATACACTAATTCGGATCCAAAACGATAACCTTTAAACTCGACATTGGGATATTGACGCACTAATCTTTCGTAATCTGGACCATCGCCAACAACGACCTTCGTCGCTGAGATGTCAAGGTTCAGGAATGCTTCAATGTTCTTCTCTTTGCTGACACGCCCAACAAACAACAACCGCGGAAGCATTCTTTCGACTCGTGTTTGGGGTTGAAATTTCGTGACATCAACGCCACCACCAACAACATCTAGTTTTTCGAAACCGTGTCGTAATAGTTCTTCCTGTTGGCTAGGTGATTGTACGATGGTTGAAATCGCGGGCTTATGAAACCAACGGAGGTAGCGATATCCAAAAGACTCTGGCACGCCTACCAAAATCTTTGCGTACTCTGGAAATTTCGTGTGCATCGCAGTGGAAAAGCTTAGATTTCGTCTTTGACAAACCAACCGCGCAGTGATCCCCAGCGTACCCTCTGTAGGAATATGCACAAAGTCTACATTGGACAAGTCCGCGTGCGCACTGAGGTGCCAAGGAGTTGTGGCTAGCTTAATCTCGGGATATTTTGGTAATGGTTTTTGTGGAAACAAACCAGGATGTACGACTTGAACATAGATTCCTTTACGAACAAGTGCCTGTCGTAATGAGTCAAGCGAAACTACGACGCCGTTGGTTTGTGGATACCAAGCGTCCGTCGCGAAGAGAAAGTTCAGTAGGTAACGCCTAGAACTTTTCTTTAGCTTTACGAGTTCGGCGGCGTGGTGATCCGTTTATTAGCCTAGCTCGACGCCTTCGAACACGACGAGGTTTCGTCGGAGTCTCTTCAACGACATCTTTAAAAACTGTAATTGTTCCATCGTAGTCTTCTAACAACGCGGTGCAACTTTCGACCCAGTCGCCGCAGTTATAGTAATCCACGTCTTCGATGCGACGGTACTCAGCGTGATGAATGTGCCCACAAACGACTCCGTCGTGCTTATTGATTCGGCACTCACGAGCCACAGCAGACTCAAAATCACTCACGGAATTCACTGCATTCTTTACCTTTTTCTTTGCCCAGTCTGATAAAGACCAATAACCAAACCCAAACCGTTCGCGCCACCAGTTCAACCAACGATTGATCACTAACAGGATTGAGTATCCGATGTCGCCCAACCTTGCAACCCACTTGTGGTGTAGAGTTACGACATCGAACTGATCACCATGTAAAACCAACAGTCGGCGCCCGTCAGCCGTTTCGTGAACTACGTCGTCAACGAGTTTGAGATTCCCAATCATAAAAGTAGAGTATCGACGTAAGAACTCATCGTGGTTTCCTGTAACATAAACCACTTCTGTTCCTGCTGCCATTTGGTTTAGTATTTCTACAATGACATTGGTGTGTGTCTGCGGCCAATACGAGCTGGACTTGAGCTGCCAACCGTCGATAATGTCGCCGACAAGGTATAGTTGGTCGCAACTACGCGTCTGTAGGAATTGGAGCAAGCGTTCGGCTTGGCAACCTTTCGTACCTAAGTGAGTGTCCGATATGAAGATCGTCCGAAAGTGTTCAATGGGCCCCGCGACGTATTCCTCGGAGTCGTCGCTATACGTGTGATTGTCTTGATCAGTCACGATTGTGTTCGATTGTGCTGGTAGTCCGCAAATTCCATTATACGTCTATCCATTTGCTACCTTTGTGCGTTATCAAACACTGACACTACCCGTCTGAGATTAGTTCCTGTATATTCGCCATAATACCTCTTCAGACTAACGAAGCTTGAGTCAGACTGAAACGAAATGTCTTCAATAAACCAAAGAAATCTGATACAACTCCCGACTCTTTCTACGTCTGGTGCTCCCTTTCGCGATCCTCAGCTAATGTTTAAAGATGCTCTTGATATGTAATGTCGCAATCTCCCGCTAAACAAGTCTGGATCGAAATCCACAAGGAAGCTCATCACTTTTCGTGCGCTCATTTCACGATATTTTCTGCGACAGAACGAGAAAACCTTCACGGACACAACTATTCGGTACGAGCCCGAGCACAGTGTACGATCGCGGATACTGGAATATGTTTCGATTACAACGAACTGAAGAAGATGATCGAGGACGTTTGTGATTCGTTGGACGAAACGACGTTGGTACCAGCACTTTCACCCTATGTTTCGATTAGACAGGAGGGAAACTATGTCTGCGTGGACTTCGCGGACGAAACAATGAAATTTTTACCTCGCGACGTGAAGGTGTTAGATGTCCGCAATGTGACTGTCGAAGAACTCGCAAACTGGTTTATTGCGAATCTGACTTCAACACAAGAGTTTCAGACGTTGTCGATCATTCGTTTTGAACTATCGGTTTCGTCTGGCCCGAGCGAATCTGCAACGGCTACTTGGACACCATGAAGCTTGCGATAGTAACAGGTGCGAGCTCGGGTATTGGTTTAGCAACCGCACGACTGTTTCTTGACCATCACTATGAAGTAATTAACCTCTCGCGTCGTCCTTGTCCTGATTCGCGAGTTACCAGTGTAAAAATAGACCTCTCCTCGGGGCTCCTCGCAACAAAGCTAAAACGAACGTTGATGGCTCAATTAAATCTCAGCGCGCCCACAGAAATCCATCTGATACACAACGCCGCGAAACTGCACAGTGACTCTGCGGTTAATACAGAAGACGATCGTTTGCATGAAGTCATGCAGGTAAATGTCCTCGCCCCCAACACACTTAATCGACTTCTCATTCCCCACATGGCCGCGGGATCTAGTATTGTGTTGGTTGGGTCCACGCTAGCAGAAAAAGCAGTAGCAAACGTGTTTTCGTACGTAGCTTCAAAACATGCTCTGGTCGGTATGACACGCGCGTTGTGCCAAGATCTCGCTGGGACCGAGGTGCATGTGAGTTGCATCTGCCCGGGATTCACGGATACAGAAATGTTACGTTCCCGCGTCCCTGAAGAGCATCTGGATGATGTAGCACAGTTGTCCACGTTTCACCGCATTATTCAACCAGAGGAGATAGCTCAAACTATTTTCTGGGCTACACAAAATCCGGTCATAAACGGTAGTGTGATCCACGCAAATTTAGGACAAAAGGAGAGTTAGCTTTATGCGCCAAGAAGAAATATACCAAGTACGACGACAACGCGTCTTTCTTGTTCTTTCGGGAATCTTCTTAGGCTCACTTGCGATGCTCAACATCGTCGGCATTACCCGATTTTTAGATCTCACGTTTTATGTTTTTGGGCTCAAAATCCCAGTAACACTCGCCGTAGGCATCTTGCCATATCCCGTTACCTTTTTGTGCACCGATTTGATTAGCGAGTTGTATGGTCGAAAACGTGCAGCTGATATGGTTTGGGTCGGGTTTTTGGTTAACGTCTGGGTAGTTTTTATCCTGTGGCTCGGTGGGGCTTTGCCCGGTGCGAGCACCGAAGTTGCTATCGACGCGGCTGGAAGAAGACCGCTATTCTTCGAAATTCAGGAGTATGCCTTTCTAATAGTTGGCGGTTCTATGGTCGCCTACCTGTGCGCCCAATTTTGCGATGTCCATCTATTTCACTTTTGGAAAAGACTAACAAAGGGTAAACACCTTTGGTTAAGGAACAATGGTTCGACTTTAGTCAGTCAACTAATTGATACCGTTGCCGTGATATTGATCGCACATTTTTTCTCGAAGAACGGGCTTCCGTTAGATCCAGACAAAGGGATGTGGGCACAGTTGATTGTGATGATCGCATCGGGATATGTATTCAAACTCTTGGTCGCGTTGGTCGATACTGGACCCGCGTACTTAGCGGTGAAGTTATTAAGACCTTATCTAGGTCTCAAACAGTACGAAGAAGTCTATTCCAAGGAATTTAGTGATTCCTCCGACACTACACCACTATCCGACGAACAACCAACGAGCACCTGATCGAGACTATTCGACATTTCGGCACGATACTTGCTTAGCATATTAGACTCAATACTCTCAAGCACCGGGATGTCAGTACACAATCTCCTCTTAAGCTTTCCTCACGTCCCGGTGCCCCTCCCATTTCAAATCTTGATCTCAATAGTAGTTATGGTGTGCCAAAGTTTCGCTGGAAGATGTAACTAGTGAACTTACACACACTGTGGACACTTGCAGTCGCTGAGATGCGTTCATGTCGGCGCCTCGCCCGAACTTGGGTGTTCATTGCTATCGCCATTCTCGTTTGTGTTTTATGGTATGTGGGTACGTTGGACATGACTTCGTCGCCGAACCCACCGGTTGATTGGTTTCACGAGCAAATGAATCCTCGGTACAGAATTGCACTCATGATGAATATGTTTGTCGCTATTTTCTCGTTCGGAATAATCTTTTTGGCGTTCGATATCCGAGCTCGAGACGTTCAAAATCGTATGAGCGATGTTGTTGATTCACTTCCTGCGACCAACATTGAAATCATTGTCGGTCGACTTTTTGGCATCTTACTTCTCTTACTCATTTCCTGTACCCTTTTTCTTGCTGCAGTAGCAGTTTATGAAGTGACTTCCCAGCTTCTGGGGTCTCGATATAGGATCGGAATTCAACCTCTATCAGTCTTATCGCACTTGACTTGGAACATTGTTCCAAATTTGGTGTTTTACGGAGCTTTAGTAGCCTGTCTTTCGACTCTAGTTCGTATTCGATTAGTAGTCGCAATCATCGCAGTCGGTGTCCTCATCGGTTCTCTCTGGGTGACCGACCGAATACCCATACTCTTTCAGGAGTGTTTATCTCTTTACGTTGGAAGTGCTTTGTTCCCATCAGATCTAGCCCCTGTTTTTGTGACTACCACCATTGTCGGCAGTAGGGTTGTGCTGCTTTTGGTGTCAGTTGCGTTACTATTTTTCGCGGCAAGTTTACTTCCTCGAACAGAACCACGACGCATCTTGAACACGATCACTGGTGTTGCTGCGTCTGCTGTGGGAACTCTGATGATTTTTGGTTTAGTTTCGTCCGTGTGGGGCGACGAGAGCCGTAAAGAAAAATGGGTTAACACGCATCAGGAACAAACTCCATCCGCGAATCCGGATGTTCAACACATAGAAGGCGAAGTCGTACTGAAACCGGGTCGCAAGATCACGCTGGATGTCACACTAACAATGTTCCCACCGGAGGCGAATACCACTGATTCTGTAGTTCTCACACTCAATCCGGGATACAACATTCAAAAGCTCTTTGTCGACGGCAAAGAGACTTCTGACTATATGTTTGAAGAAGGACTTTTGATCGTGTCTTCCAAGCTCTTCCCAGATAACTCACATGAACTACGATTACAAGCGCATGGAAAACTGGATGATCAATTCGCGTATCTGAATCAAGCTCGAAATTTTCAACAACTAACTCACTCCAGCATCCCAACGCTGGGACTTAGAAACTCAATCTTTCATCCCGATTTTGTTGCGCTGATGCCAGGGAACATCTGGTTACCCATTTCCGGATCATTAACAGATCTCAACAATCCTGAGCAACAACATCGAGACTTGTTTACGACGGACCTCACGATTTCTGTACCGAGAAATTGGACGGTAGCAACGGTAGGCAAACGTAGAGTAATCGAAAACGCGAAACTAAATACATTTCAGTTCATTAGCGGCGCACCCGTACCGGAACTCGCTTTGCTAGCCGCGAATTTTGACCGAAGAGCGATAACGATTGAGGGTGTTGAATTCGAAATTTTGTTTAGTAAAAAACACCGCGAAAACTTCGATGTTCTTGAACTCGTATCCGATCGAATTCAGGAATTCGTTGCGGAACGGATTGAAAACGCTCGTGTGCTATCGTTGGACTATCCGTACAAAGTTTTCTACATAGTCGAAGTTCCAAGTACCCTAAGAATATACGGTGGAGGTTGGCGCATGGAGTCCGTTCTACAACCTCCTGGGATGATGCTAGTTCGTGAAACAACCTTCCCTACAGCACGGTTTAAAAATGTAGTTGACTCGGCGTACGACCCAAGATCCGAGTCGCAAGAAGACCCAAACGAGATTATTTTCAAAGCGCTGCTGGAATACTTCAGTAATGACCAGCAAGGTGGTAGCCCGTTTATTGGCTTCGCTCGTAACTTTGTTTCGCATCAAGTATCAATATCCCAAAGAGGTGCTACAGTATTGGATGACCTATTGGATCAACTAGCGAACCAATTGATTACCCAACTTGAAAGTTGTTCCGTCATATCTCTTGCCGAATACGGTTTGAATCCAGCTTCCCTGTGGATTAATCAATCACCTGACTACCATGCTGGTAATTTAGCTACCCAACGACGGATAGATATTGCGACTCTCCCTTCTACTTGGGATGTCATGGACAAATCTGCGTTGTTTGACCTTGACTTTAACTTGAGACCAGTGGTGTCCAATCGAGTTCTACTAACGAAAGGACACGCGCTTGCGAAATCAATGATTGCTCACTATGGAGAGGAAAAAATTGGCTTGCTCTTGGAACAACTCCTACGCGCGTACCATGCACAGAGCTTTACTCTCGAGGATCTAACCAGAGTTGCTCTAACGGTCGATATCGACTTCAATGATTGGGTGCTTTCCTGGCTCGAAGATTCTGTTTTACCCGGCTATTTGATAGGACCCACCGAAGTCTCTAGTTTGGAAGTTGCAGTATTTGACAAGTCCGAATATCAAACCACGTTTACTCTCCACAACGCCGAACCAACAACGGGATTGGTCCGCGTCGTGTGGACGGAGAGTGGTAGGGCAAGTTACCGATGGGGTCAGGGAGAATTTACTTACTCTGATCCAATTCTTGTCGCAGGATATGACACTAAGCGCATTGCTATACAATCGGGCAAACCTTTAACGGAAATTTGGATTGATCCTTTCCTTGCACAAAACCGAGCATCAATTGAAGTACCGTTGTCAAAGTTCGACGAAAGCGACCTGCAGAAAACCCCAGCCTTACCGTTTGTAACTGATGCCGAATGGCAACTTGAAGGAGCTGAAGAAATTGTTGTGGATGATCTTGATCCTGGATTCAGCATTGTTAACGTCGGTCTCGATACCGAAGGATTCTCTTTCACAAAACAAGTTGTCAGTTTATTATCTGGTGAAGATGAGTACGACCAAGGAATACTGGTCAGGATGTTTCCAGAAGCCGGTATTTGGAACAGGTTGTACCACTCTTCTAGTTTCGGACATTACCGTCGTACACACGCAAGAGTCGCACGCGGAAACGAATCTTCAGCTGCGCGTTTTCAAGCTACTCTACCCCACGCGGGCGACTGGAAATTGGAGTTTTTTCTATCAAGTGCCGCGTTGGGGAACATGTCCTATGGATTTTCTGCAAGTGTTGTTTTCTTCGAAATTGCAGATAGCTACACAAACCGAAGAGCCGATCCAAACGAACCCGAAGAACACTACAGACTAAAAATTAGGGACGGTCAGAACGAATGGAAAAACAAGTTTGACATTGCGAACGCCAGCGCGGGGTGGAATGACGTGGGAGAATTCGAACTCAGTTCAACCGACGTTGAAGTTTTCCTCAGCGATTGGGCCGGACACAAAGACATTATGGTTCACGCAGATGCCATCCGTTGGACTCCCTTAGATTCGGAGTAATAGATCTTTGAAGGAGACATCTTACCTATGTTGAACAGACGTAAGCTTTGGACTCTAGCGGCCGCCGAAATGCGATCCTGTCGTCGCCTAGTTCGAACCTGGGTGTTTATCGTTGTTGCATTGCTGTTTTGTGCCGGTTGGTACATAGATGCGCTCGAATTTCAATGGCCTTCACCACCGGGAAGTTTTTACAGCGATTCCGATGTGACTGCACGGTACACGATCTCGACTTTGATGAACGGCTTTGTCGCAATTTTTTCAATTGGGATTATTTTCTTAGCGTTCGATATCCGAGCTCGTGATGTTCAAAATCGCATCTCAGACGTTATCGATACACAACCCACGGCCAACATTGAAATTATTATCGGTCGTCTCGCCGGAATCTATCTACTCCTCTTCATTCCTTGCTTGGTCTTTCTAGCTCTATTAACAGGTTATGAATCAATTTCTGGTATGTTTGAATCTCGATTCCGACTGGGTATCCAACCACTTTCGGTGATGTCGCTTGTGGTGTGGAACTTAATTCCAAATGTGTTGTTCTATGGTGCTCTAGTAGTTTGCCTGTCCGTCCTCGTACGGTTTCGCTTATTGGCTGCAATACTTGCTATTGGAGTGCTAATTGGATTTTTCTGGATTAATAATTTCATCCCTGTGCGATTTCAAGAAGGCTTCGCCCAGTTTCTAGGCAGCACGATAGTTCCTTCAGATCTTGCACCTACATTCTTTTCAACCGCAATTTTTGTGAATAGGTGTGGACTGTTGTTTGTGTCTGTTGCGTTAATTTTGTTTACAGCGAGCATGCTACCAAGAACAGAGCCGCGACGCATATTGAACTCGACGCTGGGCGTCGCTGCTGTGAGTATTGCGACCATAGTGTATTTCAGTTTGTTCGCCGCGATACTCAACATTGAGAACCGTAAGGAAGAATGGGTTAAAACACACCAGCAACACAGTCCCAGCTCCTTCCCCGACGTTCACCATTTAGAGGGTACAGTTGAGCTACGGCCCGGCAACAACATTTCTTTGGAAGTCACTCTAGAAGTGACCAAACCCACGGCGAACCCTACCGATTCAGTTATCTTTTCTCTCAATCCAGGGTACACTCTTCAAAAACTCTTTATCGACGGCGTAGAAACAAAAAATCACAGTTTCGAAAATGGACTTCTGATAGTACCTTCTGATCTATTGTCGGATGGTTCGAGCAAAATGAAGTTGCAAGCGAAGGGGAAACTAGACGAGCGTTTTGCATATCTTGATCAGGCTCGAGATTTTCTAAAACTCCCACATAAGAGTGTCCGACAACTTGGATTAAAAAACTTTATTTTTGACCGCGATTTTGTTGCCCTAATGCCAGGCGTCTTCTGGTATCCAATTTCCGGTTCTGCAATGGGTCGAGATCAATTTGAAACACGACCGAACGATGTTTTTACTACCAACCTAACTGTAACTGTACCTCGACAGTGGCAAGTAGCGACAGTAGGCGAGCGTAGAGAAGTAGAGAATCAGAAACATACCACTGTTCAATTCAAGAGTGAAACCCCGGTTCCCGAACTCGCGTTGATAGCCTCAGACTTCGACCAACGCGGAAGTACTATTGAAGGCGTTCGGTTCGAAGTTTTGTTCAATAAAAAACACCTCCATAACCTGGACACCCTCACTCTAGTTTACGACCAAATACAAGAGTGGATCGCGGAACGAATCAAGAACGCACGCGCGATATCTTTGGAATATCCCTACAAAGCATTCTATGTCGTCGAAGTACCAAGCAACTTACGAATCTACGGCGGCGGATGGCGCATGGACACAGTGTTACAGCCTCCTGGGATGATGCTGATTCGAGAGTCATCGTTCCCGACTGAAGAGTTTAAACACGTTATTGCGGAAGTTCAAAATTTGGGCTGGGCCTCCGAGGAAGACCAAGACAATTATGTTTTCCTCGAACTATTAAGATATTTCACTAATGACCTGCAAGGAGGTAGCCCATTCGCTGGTGTTGCACGCAATTTCGTCTCGCACCAACTCTCTGCCACTGAGCGAGGTGGGACTGTACTTCAGTACTTACTAGATCAATTGTCGAACCAATTGATTACTCAAACCGAGAGTAGTTCATCCATTCCTCTTACTGAATATGCGACTTGGATTCCTTATCTTGGGATTGAACAGACGACTGACTATCGCACCACTACCCGCGCGACCGAAATCCGCGAACGCATTGCTACGTTGCCTTCCACATGGGAACTGATGGATCGAGTCGCGTTAGTTGATCTTGATTTCAATACGAGTCCAAAGTCTTCCTACCGAGTGCTCCTGACGAAAGGATATGTGCTCGCAGAATCCATGATTGCTCACTTTGGTCCGGAAAAAATTGGTGCGTTTTTGGAGCGACTTCTGACCAACTTCAGAGAGCAGAGTTTGACCATCGAGGACTTTCTGAGAGTAGCTACCGAAGTGGGATTAGACTTCGAAGAGTGGGTACTTCCTTGGCTCGAAGATACTGTCTTACCAGGCTATAAGGTCGAACCCGCTTCTGTTTCAAAGATAAATTCCACAGAATTCCGCGACACAGAATATCAGACGACCTTTATTCTTCATAATGCCGAGCCAATCCCAGGGTTTGTCCGTGTGAGATGGTCGGCTCAAGAAGAAAGATTTGCTCACTGGGGATACGAACAAACTACAAACTCTGATCCAATCTTTGTACCAGCAAACGACACTAAACGCATCTCTATTAGATCTGGAAAACCGGTGACCTGGATCTGGATTGACCCTTTCCTTGCACACAACCGCACCCAATTCGAAGTGCTCGTACCAGAATTTGATGAGGATACTATACCCGATAGTACTGCATTCCCTTTAGTGTCTGACGTCGATTGGCAACCTACAGACACGGGAACAATTATCGTTGATGATCTCGATCCCAACTTCAGCATCATCACTCAAGATGGAGACTTAGTGGACTACTCTATCACTAATACTGATTCTTCTGGAATTTTTTTAGACGAATATGATCAGGGGCTTCGCGTGGACACCTATCCGCAAATCGGCGAATGGACTCGGTTGTATGACTCGTCAAGCTACGGACGCTATCGTCGAACGTTTGCTAGAGCTGCTCGCGGCGACCAGACTTCGGCGGCACGATTTGCCGCTCGCTTACCTCATGATGGACTCTGGAAGCTGGAGTTCTACGTACCCAAACCGGTCTTCCGAGAATGGAATTACGGTCATTCCACAGATTTTTTTGGTGCGCAAATCGATCGAATCAAACACCGACGTACCGACCCCAATTCCCCCGATGAACACTACACCCTACAAATTCGGAATGGTGATTCTGACCGGACTGAAAAATTTGACATAGGGAACGCCAAAATTGGTTGGAACAAGGTTGGACAGTTTGAGATCGGATCAACTTCAGTTGAAGTACTACTGAGCGATTGGGCAGGACACCAAGATATCATGGTTTTTGCTGATGCAATCCGTTGGACCCCAATAGAAACCGAATGATCCTAAGCTGCTTCACGTGATAACGGAATGTTAAATATACACACACTCTGGATTCTTGCGGTCGCGGAAATGCGTTCCTGTCGTCGGATGATCCGATCCTGGGTTTTCGTCGCGCTAGCTTTTTTTGTGTGTATTTGGGGTTATTGGGACATGATTGATAGCGCTTCGTGGCCCCATCCGCCATCGGGTTTTGTGGATGACGACATGACCGCACGGTATACGATCTCGACAATGATGAATGTATTCGTTGCGATTTTCGTAATTGGGATGGTGCTCTTAACGTTTGACATTCGAGCTCGCGATGTCCGGAGTCGCATGTTGGATGTCGTCGATTCAATACCCGCGTCAAACATCGAAATCCTGTTGGGAAGACTCGCTGGTATTTTCATCTTTTTCCTAACATTCGGCTTAATCTTTCTCGTACTTGTAACTAGTTGTGAAATAGTTGCCGAGCACCTTGGAACACGTTTCCAACTAGGAATACGACCAATAACAGTCTTGTCACTGATTGTGTGGAACCTAGTTCCTAATTTGATTTTCTTTGGAGCGTTGGTCGTATGTCTGGTTACCTTAGTACGTTTTCGCTTATTAGTCGTGGCAATCGCACTCGGCCTCCTCTACGGATTCAATTGGATAGAAGCCTATATTCCGGTTCGTTTTCAGGACAGCTTGTCACAGTTCGGAGGGAGTGCTCTCGTTCCTTCGGATCTCGCATCTGTATTTGTTTCCCCAGCAATTATCGGAAACAAGTTAGGCATTCTGTTAGTAGCGATTGCTCTGCTCCTATTTGCGGCAAGCATGTTTCCGAGAACTGACGAACGACGAAGCATATCCACTGTATTGGGCATCGTAGCTACAGCTACTGCGGTTTTAATTTTTGTTGGATCAATCGTCACAATACATGGTACCGAACGCCAGAAAGAAGCATGGGCCGAGAAACAACTACAGCTCGATCCCTCCTCGTTCCCTGACGTACAACATTTGGAAGGAACGATTGACCTCCGACCAGGTCGCAAGATCATTTTTGATATCAGGCTCACCATTCAAATATCGACGATGAATAACACTGATTCGGTAATACTGTCTCTGAATCCAGGCTACGAAATTCAACAGCTTCACATTGACGGTCAAGAGACCACTAACTACGACTTTACCGATGGTATATTGAAGCTGCCGAACGATCTGCTCCCAGATTTGTCTCATGACATTCGGGTTCAGGCTACCGGAAAACTTGATGACCGTTTCGCTTATCTTGATCAAGAGCGAGACCTTCAGAAATTTCCTAATCGTAGTGTCCGGCAACTAGGATTACGAAACCACATATTTCATCGTGATTATGTTGCACTCATGCCAGGCGTAGTTTGGTATCCGATTTCCGGTTCTGTTGTCGATCGTGATGAGCCTGAAATCCTAAAAAGGGATCTGTTCACTACCGATCTGAAAATTACCGTCCCTCAAGACTGGCACGTCGCAACAGTGGGGAAGCGCGAAGTTGTTGAGGGTCAGCAACGAACAACGTACCAATTTAGAAGCGAAGCACCAGTCCCCGAATTAGCATTGCTCGCAAGCAAATTCGATCAAAGAGCTACAACCATTGAAGGTATCGAGTTTGAAATCTTGTTCAGCAATGAGCATCTACAAAACTTAGATGCCCTCTCACCGTTGACCGACTTCATCAACCAGTGGATCGTAGAACGCATCAGTAACTCTCACGCAGCTTCTTTAAACTATCCCTACAGAGCATTCTACATCGTCGAAATTCCCAGTAACTTAAGAATTTATAGTGGCGGCTGGCGCATGGATACTGTGTTACAGCCACCGGGGATGATGCTTATTCGAGAATCGAATTTTCCGACGGAAAGATTTGAAGAGACCGTAGTACGAGAACAAAGTAAAGACTGGTACTCGAAGGATGAACAGGACGAAAGGGTGTTTAATGAATTGCTTAAGTACTTCAGAGATGATGGTCATGGTGGTAGCCCCTTTGTCGGCTTCTCCCGAAACTTTGTATCGCATCAAGTTTCCGCAACAGGTCGTGGTGCTACCGTGCTTCAGTATCTACTGGAGCAATTATCGAACCAATTGATTACGAAAACCGACAGTTATTCGACCATAACCTTAAGGGAATTTCGTAAATCTCTACCTAGTGTTGACTTTAGTCAAACACCTGAGGACGATTTCAATAGTTGGGCTTTTCAGACACACGCGCGTCTCGCGGCAGCACCGTCAACATGGAGAGTAATGAATCAAACCGAGTTGTTTGATCTCGATTTCAGCGCTAGTCCGATTCCTTCCTATCGAGCTCTGCTTGTGAAAGGCCGAGCCCTCGCAAGATCAATGATCAATTACTACGGAACGGAAAAGATCGGAACATTCTTAGACCAGCTCGTTAGCACGCATTGGGGACAAAGTTTCACCGTCGCAGAATTTTTGGACGTAGCTTCCGATGTCGGTTTAGACTTTAACGAGTGGGTAATCTCCTGGCTCGAAGACACCGCGGTAGCTGGATACATTACGTCTACTCCCTCGGTGTCGAAAATAGAGGAACCGACGGAAGATAGTGCCAATTACCACACTAGTGTCATCCTGCACAACGCAGAACCAATGGCTGGACTAGTCCGTATATTTTGGGAAGATCGTAAGGAACCTGAGGAAAATGAATTCCGACGCCGTTGGCCGAGAGGAGAGTATTTCGACTCTGGCTCACTATTCGTTGAGCGAAATCAGTCCAAACGGATTGCGATTTCGTCCGTTCATCCACTAGGTCGTATCTGGATAGAACCGTTCCTTTCACACAACCGAGCTGTGTTCGAAGTGCTCGTGCCTGGCATTGCTGACAACATTGTCACAGAAATTCCGGTAGTTCCACTCGCAATGGACGACGATTGGCGACCTCCAGTGACTAAGGTAATTGTTATCGACGATCTTGATCCAAATTTCAGTATTGTCAAACGAACTGACGAATCACAGGACTTTTCGGTATCTGAGACACTTGATCGACCATTTGGTACAGTCCAAGAATATGACCAAGGACTTTTAGTGAGTTCCGTTATGCTGTTCGGTGTCTGGTCTCGGATGTATGATTCTTCGTACTACGGATTGTATCGGCGTACTTCAGTACCGATCGTTAAAGGAGACCAAAACTCCGCAGCTCGATTTGTCGCCAATCTACCCTACTCCGGTAAATGGAATTTAGAGATCTATATTCCCAAGGATGCCTTCAGCTCGCGATACTACGGAGGTTGGCAAGAATTTTTAGGTATCGTTTTCGATGACAATAGGTTCGTGAGCCGCACTGCCAATCCAGATGCACCGGAAGAACACTATCGATTGACGATTAAAGATGAAGACGCGGCACGTAACGAAAAATTCGACATCGCCAATGCTTCAGAAGGATGGAACGACGTTGGATCTTTTGAACTCAGTTCTACAGACGTGGAAGTTCTTCTCAGTGCATGGGCAGGACACGAAGAAATTATGGTTTTTGCTGATGCCATTCGGTGGTCTCCAGTGTCCGAAACAGTAGAAAACCCAGAGTCTTCTCCATGACGAAATATTCTTTTAGATGCCAGAAGAACACTGGCCTTCTCACTACAATTATTTTTCAAACCATAAAAGGAGCTTAAACCAATGACTGACGTGGCTCAGCCTCAATCTGAAAACGGTCCCACAATCGACATTGAAGGAGTAACACACTGCTATAAGAAGAATCAACCGGTATTATCCGATATTAATCTATCACTCGGAGCTGGCTTCTTTGGCTTGCTAGGAGCAAACGGCGCTGGTAAGAGCACGTTGATGCGCATCATTTGTACTTTGCTCAAACCAACCGAAGGTCATGCTAAAGTATGCGGATTTGATGTAATCAAAGAGTGTCATCAAGTTCGTCAAAGAATCGGATACCTACCACAGGAATTTGGCGCGTGGAGATTACATCGCGTCGAAGAAGTGGTCGATACGTTAGCCGCACTTTCCGGTATGAATAACAAGAAAGAACGCCGGGCACGAGTTGCTGAAGTACTGGAAGAAGTCGGATTATCAGAAGTTGCGGACCGAAAGGTCAAAAAACTGTCAGGAGGTATGGTACGTCGTCTCGGAGTTGCTCAGGCCATGGTTCACAACCCACCAGTTCTCGTAGTGGACGAGCCCACCGTAGGTCTCGATCCCGAGGAGCGCATGCGTTTTCGCCAAGTTATGACCAATTTGGGTCGAGAACGCACGATTCTTTGTTCTACTCATATCGTCGCAGACTTGGGTAGCGGGTGTTCGGAAATTGCGATCATCGACGACGGTACTTTAGCGTTTCAAGGCACGCCGACCAAATTTCTCAACAACGCCGTCGGAAGCGTGTTTGAGATAAAGGTACCCACCGAAAGCGCATCTACCATTGAATCGAAACACGAAATCGTATCGCGGACGTATGATGGTGCAAACGTAGTCTTTCGCGTAGTTGGGAAGAGTGCGGAAGAGTTTAGTACGGATGCTTCAAGCGTAGCAGAACCTACATTGGAAGAAGCGTACTTGGCGTTTATGGCAAAACGCGGCAAACTCGAACAAGCAGATCAAACTGAGACAGTCGCCGAAGACCCCAAGAAAAAGAAACGAAGAAAAGCCAAGCAAGACTAATCGTCAAGTAAACATTCTGCGCGTTCCTAGGTTTCCCTAATGAACTTACAGACTCTTTGGTCAGTCGCACTTTGCGAAATGCGATCCTGCAGTCGTTTGGCTCGTACTTGGGTCGTATGCGTTGTAGCGTTTTTGTTTGCCGCTGGAGGGTACATTGGTGTGTGCGGGAACCACATGGTTGCTTCGACGGCTGGACCCTTAGCACAAATCCCCCGATTCATCGTCGGCGAAAGTGCGTCGCAATTCATTGGAATTTTTGTACTCGGAATCATTTTCTTAGCATTTGACATTCGTGCTCGCGACGTAAGGGACCGTATTTCTGGAATCATTGATGCTAAACCGGTCTCCAATCTTGAACTAGTTGTAGGAAGATTGTCCGGCATACTAGCATTGCTTTGCATTCCGTTGCTATTGTTCATTGTTCTGGTCCTGCTGCACGGAATCCTTGCAGATCTGTTTGGCTGGAGCTTTGGTGCTCCCATTGAAATCTGGAGCATTCTTTCATTCTTGGTTTGGGATGTAGTACCACAACTGTCGTGGTGGGGCGGACTGGTCATGCTGTTGGCTGTGGTGCTTCGCAACCGGTTACTGGTTGTTCTCACAGCTCTTGGACTCTTCGTCTTGAATATTTGGATTGTGATGCAACTGTCTTGGGCTCAGTTGGAAATTGCTGGAGCGGTCACCAGTCAAATCGTCTATCCCTCTGATGTCGCTCCCGTGTTTACGACCGCGACAATCACGATTCAACGTGTCGCATGGATGCTTCTTTCCATAGGTTTGCTCGTGAGTGCCGCAACATTCTTACCTCGACAAATGTCTCGAAGAGCAATCTTTGCTTGCGCTAGTTTGTGTGCGTTTGGAATTGGAGTCTTGCTGCTGACTGGTTTATTCTCGTCCCAATCACAAGAAGCAACACAGAAAACAGCCTGGTTACAAATTCATCAGAGTCAAGATACATCCTCTTTCCCAGATGTAAAAAGCCTCGCGGGAGACGTAATCATCAAACCCGGCAATCGTATTGATTTGAATCTGACGCTTACACTGGTACCTCCACAACAAAACACGACAGACCAGGTGACCTTTACTCTCAATCCAGACTACAAAATCAAAAAGGTCGCGATCAATACCAAAGAGATAGAAGACTATGCGTTTCACGATGATGGACTGCTAAAGATACCTGCATACCACTTTGGGAACGACACCACGACTCTCCAGATTGAATGCGTCGGTAAACCTGATCCTGAGTTTGCTTATTTGGATGCCAAGATCGATCTGAGCGGCGCTAACGTGATGGACTTTAGTGTTGCGATGGCAAGGTTCCTAGGTAATCAGAGCTACGTCTTTAAGTCAGACTACGTTGCTTTGTTACCTGGAGTCTCCTGGTATCCTACAGCTGGAGTGGCTATAGGTCACGACGACCCACAAACCTACCCAAAAGATCATTTCTTGGTGGATTTGACTGTGACGGTTCCAAAGAAGTGGACAGTTGCTGGACCAGGCAAACGCGAACTTCAAACTAACAACGATGGCAAAAATACATTCCGGTTCAGACCAGAGAACCCTGTTGTAGACGTTGTGCTCGCTGCGTCGAAATTTGAACGTTTTGCGATGACCGTTAAGGATATAGAGTTCGAACTACTATACAGCGCTAAACATCGAAAGATTTTTGCTGCAATGGAATCTCTCGTTCCAGAACTACAGGAATGGATAACTGACCGCCTAACGATCGTGGAGAAATATGGATTGACATATCCATACGAAACTCTCACTCTTGTGGAAGTACCATCACATTTAAGGGTGCTTGGCGGAGGTTGGAGTATGGAATCTACCTTATTCGGACCGGGTGTCGTCATGATCCGAGAGACTGGAATCCCTACGGCGCGGTTTGACGTGAAGCTTAAAGATCAGGAAGGAGAGGAGTCGTTTCGAGATTTACTTCGCTATGTCGACAACGACTATCAGAGTGGTAATCTACTCAACGAGATCGCACGCAATTTCGTATCTTACCAAACTTCTGCGTTTGGTCAGAGCGCTACTGCACTGCAAATTTTTCTTGAAGACATAGCAGGAGATCTCATCGTAGAACGACTAACCTACTTTACAACGGATACTGCGCTAAATCCAATGGGAGTGACCCAAATTGCAGTAGCCAGCGAAGGTTCAAGTACTTCCGTCAGTATCGGAATCGGAAGTTCCGGTCCACAAACTCAAAACCGTGGTAGTGGTAGCATGATTTTGAGAAACAGTAACACCGGCAGCATTAGCACCCGAAGCAAGATCGAAGAGAACTCGTTGTCTGAACTCAATTTCCGAGACGAACCAATTGAGTCTTATCACGCGGTTCTGCTCAGGAATACCTATGCATTAGCCGCGTTGAAAGAATGGGTCGCCGAGGAAACATTGGGCAACATTCTTGGTGATTTACTGCAAACTTTTAGAGGCCAAAACTTTTCTTACGAAGAGTTTCGAAACATCGCGATTAAGCATGAACCAAGATTTGACGAGATTACTCAAAACTTTATTACTTCCAACAAGCTTCCCGGATACCTTGTCTCAGATCCAATAATTGAGTTATTGCCGACAGAAGACTCGGGGACCCCAATCTTCCAAACAGTCTTTGACCTTAGAAATGCAGAGTCGGTGTCAGGTGTCGTCACAGTTCATTGGGAGGAGGAACAAGCAATTGGTGGCGATGAGGACGACGTTTCTCGAAATAGTTTAAGTCCCGTAGTAGTTGAACCGACCAGTTCCTACAAATTCGCCATTCAGAGTGACCAGAAACCGACTAAGCTTGTTGTTGAAGCACCGATGTCTTTGAATCGAGCACCGATCGAACTGACGATTCCTACTATAGATGACGCTGAACTACAAACTGGTAATTCCCGTCCCACTACAACGAGGACTCAATGGAACCCCAATAGACCGGACCAAATAGTCATCGACGATCTCGATCAAGGATTTTCTGTGTCTGGTAGACCTCAAGAGTGGCAAGCACCATGGTTTATACCAAATTTCTTGGTGGAAATGGGTAGAGCATTTATGGGGGACCTCGAACAAGTTGACCGAGGAATACCCATACACAATCAATGGAATCCTAGCGAGCGATGGACACGGTTCCAAGGTTCAGGTTTTGGTCGATATCGAAGTACGTTTACCCGAGTCCCAAGCGTAAAGGAAGATGATCCTGAAGCAAGTCAGTTTGGTGCTGAATTTGTTGTGGAGTTGCCGAATGGCGGAGAGTGGGCACTCGAATACAGCGTGCCTGGTCGAATGTTATTGGAGCGGATTGTTCAAGAACTTACCGGAGACAAGGAGGAAGTCGATATGAACAACGGAGAGCAATCAGAGGCGCCAGACAATTTGACTCTTAAATTAGTTGTTCAGTTTGACGACCAAGAAATTCCTGTTGAACTGGATCCTTTGATACTGAGGGAAGAGATCGATATTCGCGACTGGGAAGAACGTCTAAAAAACAGAAATGTGACAGAGCGCTTAATTTCACGTTTTCTGCGCACCACTGAAGTCAGAGCTGAACCGTGTTACTGGGCCGCTCTAGGTACCTATAACATAAAACAACCCCGTGTCACAGTCAAAGTTTCGAACAAGAGCTCTATTCGCCACACATTCGCGGACGCGATTCGATGGACAATTTTGGGAGATGGAAACTCAGAGTAATTAGTCTCATCTGAAATCTCCCTCACTTTCATATTCATTTTCTGTGAGCAATTCTTCTTTATTGACGGACAATAGGTCGTGTATTTCTAGTATGGGAACGCTTTTTGCTTAATGAATAGTCTGAAGGTCGCGAGTACAAATTCTTCAAAACTTCTCAATGGCGTAAATTATGGAACGAATCGCACAATTTTCTCCTTGTACAACTCGCTATTCTGACATCTTTACAGTGTGTAAAATTCTTGAAAATTTCAGATGTTCTATTGTGTGTTCTTGTCGTACGCAAGACAGCAATGGGAGCGAATCTGTCCATTCGTCGAGCGACTTCTCTTTCTGTCGAATTCGTTTCCTCGTGACTTCCTCAATGCGAACGGTATCTTAATGTTGACAAACTGTCTTTTTGCTCTATGACTACAAATTTCACTACTATGGTTCAACCACCGGATAGATCGGCTATGTTCATTCAACCTCCCCATCTACACCAGCCTCCCACTCCTAGAAGAATTCGGATCTCCGTACGAATCCTACGCCATTTAACACTGCCAGCGGTAATCTGCTTTGTTTTGTTTGGCATTTCCAGTTGTGATCGACAGACCCAGCCAAACTTTGACGTAGATGTACGGACTCCCGTTCAAGTACAAGCTGTTAGGCTTGGAGATATCGAAAACATTGTGCCGGCTACGGGTAGGCTACAACCACGCGAGAGTGCAACAGTCACCGCACAGGTACTTGGTCGGTTGTACTATGAGCGTGACGAAAGCGGCGAGCGATTTTACGAAGGACACCAAGTCAAAAGGGGTGATGTTCTCGCACGCATCTCCGGACAAGAAGCTGAGCTCAATCTCAATTTGCCCGCCAAAAAGCAAGAATTTGAAATCGCCCAACGGGAGTACAACCGCCAAGTCGAGTTGTACGAGGAAGGCAACATTACGGAAAGAGATTTTGAGCAAACAAGGCAGACCTTCACAAATGCTGAAACCGCATACCGCCGCGCATTGCTAGATGAACAGAATATGGTAGTTTTTGCGCCGATTGATGGTGTGATTCTGAAATTGGCTCGCGACCAAGACGACATATTGTTAGCAGACGAAACTCTTATCAGCAACGGCCAATTAATAGCACAAATCGCTGATCTTTCTAGTTTAGAGGCTAATATCGGTTTGGTATCGACCCAACGAAAAAAAATTGAAATAGGGGACCCAGTACGCGTACGACCATCTGCGGCATATGATGAAGAGACGTACGACGGAATTCTCGAACGCATATTACCATTGGTTGATGAACAATCACACACTTACCCGGTCGTTGTCGTAGTACCGAATGAAGACTTATCGCTTCAGCCGCGCAGCTTTGTAGAAGTTGAGATTATTATTGAACAGAGACTCCAAGTACCCTACGTCTCGCATGACTCGGTCAAGAAGAACCGCAACAACCACGACGTCGTCTTTGTTGTCGAAGGACAACGTGTACAAGAACGCCGCGTACGTTTAGGCTTACAAGACGACGAACACGTAGAAATTCTGGAGGGAGTTGAGCTAGGTGAGCGTGTGGTGTTTGGTGGCGTCGAACACTTATGGGGTGGTCAGACCGTTAACGTCGTTCGCGAGTTGTGAGTTTCTTTGAATCTTGTGCTGGCGTCGCTGTTCGTCGGCCGATTGCAGTTTGTGCGACCGCTGTAGCGGTTGCTTTAGTTGGAATTTTTTCCCTAAGTGAACTGCCGATTGACTTGCTACCAGATATTAAGACTCCATCTGTTGTCGTCGCTCTTAACGCCGGCGACCGGCCGCCGGAAGAAATGCAACGTCTCTACGGTGAAAGATTGGAAAATTTGGTCTTGTCCGTTTCCGGTGTGCGAAGCGTTGAACAAGTTGCTCGCGTGGGTCGATTGGTTGCTACTGTACACCTCGATTGGGATTCTGATCTCGACAATGCCGTAATCGACATTGGTAGCGCTCTTAGCGGTTTGAGTAGTGATCAGCAAGTTGATTACGTCACCATCCGTAGATTTGATCCCAGCCAAGAACCGATTTTAACTTTAGGGATGCTCGCCAAGGAAGAGGGTAATCCTGATCTCATCGGACTCCGGCAAATCGCACGGCGTCAAATTGCTACAGCACTTGAAACTCTACCGGGTGTCGCGGAAGTTCGTGTCGTTGGAGGAAGGAAACGAGAAATTTCGGTCCACTTCGATGAATTCCGCGCTGCTGAATTCGGCATTACACTAAGCCAACTCGAGAACCGAATCAGGTCGGAGAATCAAGAATTCAGCCCCGGTGTGATAGAAGATCAGGGACAAATCTTTACGATCCGAGGAAGAACCCGATACGAAGACATTAACGACATAGAAAACGTTGTCGTACAGTACTTGACACCGCAAGGAGGCGGTGCTCGCGTCGCAATACGGGTTCGTGATGTCGCTGAAGTCTTCGAAAGTGAGGAAGAACATGACCACGTAGTCTTGGTAAACGGACACGAGGGTGTAGGTTTGTCCGTCTACAAGGAAGCCGGTGCGAATACGGTAACGGTTTCAAATACCATTAAGGAAGCCCTCGCAGGCGCGGTCGAAGACCTACCTGGAGTTGATGTCCACGAAATCTCTGATAACGCTACACTCGTTGTAGAAGCGCTGGATGACTTAAGACTCGCTGCCGGTCTCGGTATCGCCTTAGCGATTGTGGTTCTAGCTGTTTTCCTACGCTCCCTAGGTGCCACGTTTATCGTTAGTGCAGCTGTTCCGGTCTCGATCCTCGCGGCGATTTTTTGTATGTCCTTCTCAGATCATAGCTTGAACATTATTACCTTGGGAGGACTTGCACTGGGCGCAGGGATGCTCGTCGATAACGCCATTGTCGTAGTCGAATCCATGTATCGACGGATAAGACTTGGAGACACTCCGGCCGAGGCGGCCAAAAAAGGTACGGGATTGGTAGCGGGTGCAATCACCGCGAGTACCTTGACAACCTGCGTTGTGTTCATACCAGTGTTTTTTGTTGAGGGACTAGCGGCACGACTCATCGATGGGATCGCATTTACCGTTGTGATTTCGCTCGTCGCGTCTCTCTTAGTAGCGATTTTTCTCATTCCGGCACTCGGACGCTGGTTTCTGAGCCCGGCTAAGGTTGATGATCACGGGGCAGTCGTTCCCGAAAGAGTTCCTTTAGCGCGACGTGCAGTTGAAAAAATCGTGCGTGGTTTTCTCCGAGTATCGTTCTTAATCGTGTTGTTGAGCGCGGGTATTGTTGGCGGTGCCGTGTGGCAATTACTGAAGCTCGGGACCGAGCTACTTCCACCGTCAGATCCCAATCAATTTTCCATTAGATACATTGGTCAAAGTGGGCAACGTGTTGAAGCGACCACCAACGTCATCAGCGGTCTTGAGTCTTCAATCCGAGAAAGTGTACCGGAATTCGTCGCTGCGACCTTGGCTGAAGTTGGAAGATTGCCCGACGATGAAAGAACTATCCGGCGCGAAGCTGCTGAGGAGAATACTGCGCGCTTAACCATACGTATTACGGACGAGAGTCCGCCCGTCAACGCATATGCAAACGCTCTACGAGATGATCTAGATCAAATCCCCAACGCAGAAATTGAGTGGGAACTGAATCGCTCAGCGCTCAGCGAAGTACTGGATAGCGGTGGTGCCCCAGTCGTGGTGGAGATTGCTGGTAGTACACTGTACGACATTCGTGAAGTCACCGAGAGTGTCCAAAACAAAATGTCGGAACTCGACGAGTTGTGGAATGTTCGATCGAGTTTTGAAGGCGGACCGCCTGAACTCCGCGTGAAGCTGAATCGCAGTATAGCGGACGCATTGCAAATCAATGTGGGTACCGTCGCGGAAGTCATTCAAGCGAGCCTCGAAGGTCGGGCAATTACGCGACTTGCCGTTGGAGACGAAGAGTACCAAATCATGCTGCAAATTGACAAGCCTACACGAGAAGAACTCAAAGATGTGACTTTCACCACTTCTGCTGGGATCAAAGTTACCATCGGCGAAGTCACTGAGTTTGAAGAAGTCACTGGGGCTCGTGAAATCTTGCGCAAGAATCAGCGACTTACCTCGCAAATAACAGCATTGGTAAACGATGACTACACCCTGCCCCAAGCGATAGCTGCAGTTGACAGCATTCTGCAACAACAACCGCTAACACTTGGGATGACGGCACAATTAGGCGGTGCGGAGCAGGAAAGAGCAGCGACGTTTGGCGAACTGCAACTGGCAGCAATTCTCGCATTCATACTGGTTCTAATGGTTCTGGCGGGTACGTTTGAGTCTCTCTTGCAACCGATAACCATACTGTACGCTATCCCGCTCGCGCTAGTGGGTGTTGCGGTCGCTCTTGTACCATTAGGGAATCCATTAGGTGTAATGTCCATGTTGGGACTCATAGTGCTCTCCGGGGTTGCTGTTAATGATGCCGTTCTATTAATCGTCACTGCGAAACAGTTAATGCAAGATGGCAAAGATCGAGTCACCGCGCTGTCTGAAGCTGCGGGCATTCGTCTTCGTCCCATCACTATGACTACGATGACTACCGCATTAGCCTTGACGCCACTCCTTTTTGGTGGTGGTGAAGGTGCGGTACTTCGCCAACCCATGGCACTAACGATCATAGGAGGGTTGGTAGCATCTACGATCGGGTCGTTGTTCATCTTACCGTGTTTGTATCTCACGTTTGATAAGTTCACGGATTTGTTCAGGAGAAAGAACCGAGACTCGACCGTTGCAGTGACCTAGTGTCGATCTTCTCAACTTCCTAAGCTTCTACTGTTCTTTGTTATCAGTCGATTTTTGTTGGCGGCCGAATAGTGCTTGCGATTTGTAGGGACCTACAACATTCAAATTTTCACTAATTCAGCGTAGACAGGCACTTTCACTCTACAACTTCACTTGGAAGAACGATGAAATGACGATCCATGCTGTCCCAAGTATGTTGATTGGTGCGTGTGCGATAAGCGCCAGCAAGTGTAGATTGATCAGGCATATAAAATTTGGGTATGATCCGATTCTCGACAATATACCTTGAACAAAGAAATGAACGAACTTGATCCCGAACGCACGAAACGATGGAAGATACATGGAGTAGTGGGTGGATTCATCGGTGGTCTCACGATGTTGTTCATGTACTTTATTGCGCTAGACTTGGACGACCCCGTACGATTTGCGTCTTTTACGGCATCACAGCATCCAATCGAACTGCCCATATATTTGACGTTGTGCGCTCTGGGTGCCTCGCTGGTCTACTTCGCACTGGTTTGGGTTTGTACGAGGAAGTAATCACTCCGCGAGTACCAATTCAGGCCTGAAACCACACCTTACTTGAAGACGTTTCTGCCAATAAAAAAAGGGATCAATTGATCCCTTTTTTTGTGCTGTATCAAGCAGCTTGAATTTCACGCCATAGCGTGATTACATCATGCCACCCATGTCAGGCATGCCACCTCCACCTGGAGGCATCGCAGGTTTATCTTCTGGTTGCTCACTAACCATTGCTTCGGTCGTGATCATCAAACCAGCAACTGAGGCTGCCGCTTGTAAAGCATGTCGAACAACTTTAGCAGGATCAGGAATACCGCGCTCAATCAAATCGCCATATTCGCCAGTCGCACCGTCGAAACCTTGGTTTCCTGACAAGGAACGAACTTTGTCGACGACTACTGCAGGTTCAGCACCAGCATTTTGAGCAATCTGTCGAAGTGGGAACTCCATTGCACGCAACGCGATGTTTATACCAGCGTTCTGATCTTCGTTGTTGCCTGTCAGTTCGCCGATTTTCTGTAAAGCGCGAATTAAAGCTACACCGCCACCGGCAACAATGCCTTCTTCAACAGCCGCTCTCGTAGAGTGTAGAGCGTCTTCAACTCGAGCCTTCTTCTCTTTCATCTCGATTTCCGTGGGCGCACCGACCTTGATTACGGCTACACCACCGGCGAGTTTTGCAAGTCGTTCTTGCAACTTCTCTCGATCGTAGTCTGAAGAGGTGTCCTCGATCTCTTGTCTGATCTGATTGATGCGACCAGCGATCTTGTCTTTCTCACCTGCGCCATCAACGATGGTAGTGTTTTCTTTAGTACTCGAAATGCGTTTAGCGGTTCCAAGATCATCAAGCGTTACACCTTCGAGCGTTAACCCAACTTCCTCGGAGATCACTGTTGCGCCAGTGAGAATCGCAATATCACCTAGCATAGCTTTCCGACGATCACCAAATCCAGGAGCTTTCGCTGCAGAAATCTTCACGATTCCGCGCATGTTGTTAACAACGAGAGTTGCTAGTGCTTCGCCTTCGATGTCTTCGGCGATTACCATAAGAGACTTACCACTCTTCGCCACGGATTCCAGAATCGGAAGCATGTCGCGAATATTGGAGATTTTCTTATCGCAGAGCAAGATGTACGGGTCTTCCAATTCGGCTGACATTGATTCTTGCTTGTTGATAAAGTAAGGGGATAAGTATCCACGGTCGAACTGCATACCTTCAACGACATCAAGTTCGTTATCAAGGCCACTTCCCTCTTCAACCGTAATCACGCCTTCCTTGCCAACTTTTTCCATGGACTCAGCAATGATCTCGCCGACGGACGTATCGCTATTTGCAGATACTGTTCCGACTTGAGCGATCGAAGTAGAGTCTTCGCAAGGAATGGACATTTCGTGGAGTTCTTTTACCGCAGCTTGAACGGCTTTGTCAATACCGCGTTTTAGATCCATTGGGTTCATCCCTGCTGCGACGGCTTTCAGCCCTTCTACGAGAATAGCTTGAGCTAACACCGTCGCAGTAGTAGTGCCATCACCAGCTTCGTCGGAAGTCTGACTTGCAACTTCCTTGACCATCTGGGCACCCATGTTTTCAAACTTGTCGCCAAGTTCGATTTCTTTTGCTACTGATACACCATCCTTCGTGACTGTCGGTGCACCAAATGATTTATCCAAAATGACGTTCCGTCCTTTGGGACCTAGAGTTACCTTAACCGCGTCAGCTAGAACGTTAACTCCTTCTAGCATCTTCGAACGCGCGTCGTCGGCAAATTTAACTTCTTTTGCAGCCATAACTAATTTTTGCTCCTCTGTAGATTTCGTTTAGGATTCGATGACACCGAAGATTTCATTCTCTGACAGAATGAGAATCTCCTCGCCTTCAAACTTAACGGTATTACCACCGTATTGCCCGAAGACAACTCGGTCGCCGACTTTGACTTGGGGAGCGTGGGTATTGCCTTGATCATCTCTCTTACCAGGACCAATAGCTAATACTTCGCCCTGCTGAGGTTTCTCGGTCGCCGTATCTGGCAACACAATGCCTCCCGCAGATAGAGTCTCCTCTTCCAGACGACGAACAATTACTTTGTCGTGAAGTGGTCTAATTTGCATTAATTCTTCTCCGAAGACTTGTTGTTAAAAAGAAAGTTAGCACTCTCAGCCTGAAAGTGCTAATTTGCAGATTATGTAGGGATGAGTGCTGGTTTTTCAAGAAAAAAGGAGAAGTTTTTTCAATATTTCCTGATTGAATCCATAGAAGTCTCTGAAGTTGCCTCAGTTTGATAGACAGTTTGTTTTGGGATTTGCTATAGAACCAT
>WTGV01000050.1 GCA_011525295.1 Pseudomonadales bacterium
GTACTAGTAGTACTCTACTACACGTTACCCTTAGGAGACGCTGATCCTACGGTTGTTTCTGAAGAAGATACTTCGACGATCGCAGAGAATGTCGAGGATAGTACGCCGATACCGAGTCCAGGGAGTCATCCGACGGGTTCATACGAAGGTGAATCATTAGCAGACATTTTCACCAAATATTCGACAACCTTTGATGTATTTGCTGCTCTATATTCCTTGGTTTCGCGATCCGACGAAGAAATGCTAGTCGATTTATTCAATGAATCATTGACCCACGAATACAGCGAGTCCGAAGATTCCAGGATTCCGGCTAGCATCCGTAGGACTATACTCTCTCGACTGATACACGTCAACGCAGAGGTAGCTAGTTCGCTATTTCTCGATCTTGAATCCGATCAACAAACTGCACTCTCCTACAGTATCGCGCGTGAGTGGGCGAGCTTTGATCTCGACCGTGCTGTAGACTTCGTCACGAGTTTGGCTGATAACGTTCAGTTTGGGGCTAACCGAGGTATTCTGGACTTAAATCAAACCCTTCCTATCAACGAGTTGAGAACATTGGCAGATCGTCTTGGGGACACTGGCTACGTACAAAGCCTTTTAACTCGGAACATGCGAGAGTCGGATGCGGAAAATCCAGCAGAGGCTTGGGCAACGCTCTCTGCTGACCCCGACTCGCTAACCGAAGATAACTGGCCTCGAATTAACAATATAGTTAGTGCTTGGATAAAAGAAGACGGCGTGGTCGTTTTAGACACTGTGACAGCCGAGATTGAAGACGAGGAACTCAAAGAACAAGTCATTCGACGAGGTTTAGATACTCTCACCGAAGACGACCCAGAAGCCGCTTTCGACTACGCATTGCAGTTCGAACCCGACGGCGGTGGTGGACTGTTTGATATGAGCTATAACCCCCACATGTTTTCTGTCCTGTACGCATGGGTTAGAGAGAGTCCGATAGATGCGTTGAACAAAGTATTAACCGTCGATTCAACTTCACAAAGAAACGAGTACATCGATGACGTGTTTAGTTATTGGGCGCGAAGCGACACTAGAGAGATGGTGGACTCGATACCACAACTTCCTTCTGAGGTTCAGGATGTGGCTCGAGTACATGGTATTTCTCAGTTTTCTCGAGAAAATATCGACGATGCATTATCACTTTTTGACGACATTGAGAACGATTCGAAAAAGAGGCAAGCAGCCATGAACATTGCGTTCTCTTGGGGTGAAAAAGACCCCGAGGCCGCACTGAATTGGGCACAGACCAACCCGAATACGGAATCTATTAGGTCCCAAGTAACGAGTACGATGTTAACCTCCCTAGCGAGTAAAGACCCCGAGAAGGCATTTAATATTGCACTGGAGCTTCCGCTCAATGAAGATGGTGTAGGGCTTGAAGCAAGTGTCCTAGCAACTTTGGCGTATACAAACGTCGACAAAGCGTTAGCACTGCTTCCCAAAGTTCGCGCAGGGACGTCTCAAAAAACTGCTTATACGGGTGTTGGTGGTGGCTTAGCTATGAATGGTAGAATCACGGAAGCTATCGAGCTCGGAAAAGAATTGCCTGAGGAAGATCAGCTGAATTACTACACAACAGTTGGTGCAATGTCGTTATCAGGTTCCATGTTTTCTGGGCTCACAGGTAGCGAATCCGAACACGACGTGTTCGCAACGCTTGATGCCATACCCCTCGAAGAAGCTCGTTCCCAGGTTGCCTTACAAGCAATAATTATGGATCAATTGAGTGATTCCTACAGCGATGAAGAAATCGAGTCATTGAAGGAATACATTTCCGAAGAAGACATGGAAGAGTTAGAGGAAGGGCTGGAACAAATGGAGTCAATGCCGATTCCTACTATGCCATTCTTCGGTCTCTAACCAATTTTCGACAAATCTCTAAACATGTCCGGTCATAGAGATCTGTGCCCTTCTGTTAGCACTTGATTGAATGTTTTGAAAAAAATTGCTTTGCTCGTTTGCAACACCACGCGATCCCAATCACGATTTCTACTGTACTAGTATCGCTACCATAGAGGTGATTCATCGAATGTACTTTGTCGAGCAGTAGTGACTGATTCACAGTCTTCAATTCGATAAGTCCTCGGCTAAATGTCACTCTGTAGGTCGCTGAATGTCATTTTGTGAGTCGCTGAATGTCAAATTTTTTTTCGCTAATTGTCAGTTCATTCTTGTAGCCGAACGAGAGTTCGACTTTTGTTTAGCAAAACGCGCCCTAACAAAATCATATCCGATTCATACTTAGACACTGTTAGTCTAGTACTCGAACAAAAGCCGTGAGTTCAACTGGTAATTTCGAATGTTGTCAAACAATGAGTCGTGGTTCCGGTCGGTCCTTTGCAAAAATGAACGACATAGGCTCAGTACGTCATACGGAAATACAAGACTAGGGGAGTGCAATCGTAAGAGTTAGTACTGCGAACACATCTATGAAATAGTTCACAGTTGCGACTTCACAACGTGACGGCCGTGGCTTAAAAGAATTTCTACCAATGGGTGTGGAAACTCCACGTCTTCTGTTTGCTTAAAATGACTGACGGAATAGATTAAGTTCGTCTTTGTGTTTGAGTTGCCAGATTGCCTCTTCATTACTCTGACCACAAAGTGTTTCAAACCCAATCTAGACCAAAATCACTCTATCGGTTAATACCTGCAGGAAGTCTATGCAAAAACGAATCGCTATCTTTCTTTTGATCTGTGCTCTTGGATGGGTTATCGCTGTTGGCGCAAAAGCTCCTAGTGAGGGCCTTAGTGCCGAGCTCAGACTTCGGTACGAAACAGCAGAAGATTCTGTGAATGACGATGCCAATGCCTATACCGGACGTCTTGCGTTGAAATGGGTCGTTGGGAATGGCATGATTCGACCCGTAGTAGAAGTAGAGCACATATCTGCGTTCTTGGGCGAGGAATACAACGATGGTGGTGCAAATAGAAAGTCACAATATGCCGTGATCGCAGACCCAGTCGGAACTGAAATCAATCAACTCTATGTACACATCGGTGCTGATGAACCGTGGGAGTTATTGCTTGGCCGGCAGGAACTAGCACACCGTGCCTACCCGTGGCAACGTTATGCAGGAACCGTTTCGTGGCGGCAAAACGAACAGACGATGGATGCAATCGCATTGCGCTATCCATTTAACGAAAAGTTTGAGTTCCACGGCGCTTACATCATGAACGTCAATCGTATATTCGGCGAGGACAATCCAAATCCAACCCGAGCCAATTTTGAACTAGATGGCTTAATGCTCACCAGCAACGTGAAAGTTCAGGAGAACATTGATCTTGATTTGTTTATGTTTGATCTTGCTTTTGATGAAGCCACTACGCTTTCTAGCCAGACGATTGGCTTTCGAGTCGATGGTACTTGGACAACGAATACAGACTTCGATTTTCTCTACTCTGGTGAGTTTGCTTGGCAACAACCGGACACAGAAATGTTCGACGATACCAGTTATCGCATGCTCTCCGCGGGGATAACGACGAACGGTCATACCCTCAAGTTTAAAAACGAGCTTCTCAGTTCCGGTAACGGTAATGCGTTTCAGACTCCGTTAGCAACTCTACACATTCATCAAGGTTGGGCAGATCGGTTTCTAAGCACACCTGCCGAGGGTGTTTCAAATACTTCGATAAACGCAAGCGGTAAGTTGTCGGAAGTGAAATATACGTTGGAGTTCAATACCTATTCTTCCGATGAAGGTGGATATGATTTCGGCACCGAATTTGGCGCGATGCTTTCTTATAGTTGGCCAAATGAGAGCAGATTTTTGGCGGGCTGGAGTATGGGTGGAAAGTTCACGGCGTTCAGTGCCGACACTGGTAATGTAGACGGCACATCATTCAACGACGTGACCAAGTTTTGGTTTTGGTTCCAAAGAAAATTCACCCTCGACTAGCACGGTAGTGCTGGTAGGTGCCGGAGGACTATTTAATGTGGTACTTCTGGTGGCCGTTCAATTATTACAAAGGCTGAATCGACCTCAGCTCTCTTCTCTGCCGCCTTGACGAACATCGCAGGATGTTTTTCAGCCGGTAATTCCAATATCGCGTAGCCGAGTTTGGGGTAAGCTTTACCACTCTCAGCATCAGTTTCCTCAATCAACGAATCCAACTCGAAATAGTCGTGAAGGACGACTCTGACCTTATTCGTTAATCGCTGAAATTTCTTCTGTTTGGTATCAAATACCAAATGCACCGGTTCGTCAGACTCGACCTCCCAGTGAACTATTGGGTCATCGATGGTTCCTTTTTCGCGCGCTTCATATTTCACTTTGTCGTCTTCACTTTCAATCTCAATTTCAAATTCGTCAAGTTCAAAAGAGGATTTCGTAGCTTTTTCAATAACCGGTATCACCAAGAGATCGTGTTCTTCCTCCGGATCGAGTCGTATGGACTCCAATTTCTCTGTTTGAGTCCAGCCGCCGGCACAAGTGAACATCACTAGTAAAAAGCCCAAATATACCTGTAGAGGCAACAAGGGATTGATCGTTCGTTTCGATTGCTTCTCAGTTCGTACAGTCATCTTTCTGTATCAGTTAGTAATATGCATTTGTGGTGATGGAATGATCTGTTGCGTCCTTAATCCCCGTCAAATCTGGAACCCTTGCTAACAATGTTGATTCCACACCCTGCTTCAATGTGATGTCGACAGCAGCACAGCCTTGACATCCCCCGCCAAACAATAAGACTGCGACGGTATCGTCAACTACTTCTACGAGCGATACAATTCCTCCGTGCGTTGCCAGATTTGGATTGATTTCACTATACAGTACGTAATTGATTCGATCTTCGATCGGTGCGTCTGGTCCGACTTGAGGGACTCTAGAGTTGGGGGCACGGACAGTAATCTGACCACCCATGCGATCTTCACGAAAGTCTACTTCAGCATTCTCTAAGAATGGAATGCTACGTTCATCATACCAGACGGTAAAACCGTCATAGTGAAATGGTTGGTCTCCTTTATGTTGCTCACCTTCGCGGCAGTAAGCAATACAGGTTTCCGCGTTTGGTGTACCAGGCTCAGCTACAAAAATTCGTACTCCGCAACCGGATTCTTCCTTTTCAAGGAGTTTGACTAGATAGTCCTGAGCCGCTTGAGAAATTTTTACAACTGATTGTTCCATACATGTAATTATGGGATTTATATACTTAGGTTGAACATCCAAAATATATTTATTGACAGGTCGTCGAAGTCACCAACGTGAACGCTTCTCGCTGTCCAGACGCCCCAATCCCAGAGTCCATACTGGTATTATACACATGTATTCAACCCAAATATGTAATTCCCGTAATTATCTATGTGAGCGCTAATTTGAACTAACAAGATTTATCAAATTACTTTCTGAAAACTTAAACTAGCAACCGTTACATCACTAATCTTGAATATATTTGCTGCAAATTTTTCGCGCCCTATAGTTTTATGACAACTCCATTGGAACAGTTTCTCAGAGAAAGGATTTTGGTTCTGGATGGTGCAACAGGTACCATGCAACAACGGTTGAATCTAAGCGAGAATGATTTTCGCGGGTCTCGCTTTGCGGATCATCCTGTTGCGTTGAAGGGAAACGGTGATGTGTTATCCCTTACCTGTCCAGAGGTGGTTTTAGACACCCACTTTGCATTCCTAGATGCGGGCGCGGACATCATCGAAACCAATACGTTTTCTGGGAACCGAATTTCGCAAGGTGACTACAACCTCGAGTCGTACGTATTTGAACTGAACTATGAAAGTGCTAAGTTAGCCCGACAAGCAGCTGATGATCGCACGACTCCAGAAAAACCACGATTTGTAGGTGGAGTTTTAGGTCCAACCACGCGATCAGCCAGTCTCTCCCCAGACGTGAACGATCCCGCTGCGCGCAACGTGCGTTTTACCGAATTAGTAGAAGTCTACGCAGAAGCTACAAGAGCTCTGATCAAGGGAGGTGTGGACTTCGTCATGATCGAGACGGTTTTTGACACGTTGAATGCCAAAGCAGCGATCTATGCAGTTCAGAACGTATTTGCAGAGTTTAATTCCACCTTACCGTTAATGATTTCCGGTACCATCACTGACGCGAGTGGTCGCACACTGTCAGGACAGACAAGTACTGCGTTCTGGTATTCGATCGAACACGCTCAACCGTTGCTAATGGGATTCAACTGTGCCCTTGGAGCTGAAGCACTAAGACCCTATGTCGAAGAAGTTTCTCAAGTAGCTTCGACGTTCACCACGGTACACCCGAACGCGGGTTTGCCGAATGAATTTGGTGAATACGACGACACACCAGAAGAAATGGCTGAAATTCTCGGAGAAATGGTCGAGGCAGGGTTTTTGAACGTCGTGGGAGGTTGTTGCGGCACTACACCAGAACACACGAAAGCCATGTACGACAGAGTTCAAGGATGTGCTCCTCGAAATTTTGACAGTGCAAAAAAGACTCTCCGCCTGTCGGGGTTAGATCCAGTAGTGATTGATGAGGATTCTCTCTTTGTCAACGTCGGAGAACGTACCAATGTAGCGGGCTCGCGAAAGTTCAAAGATCTCATCATGCGAGGCGCATTCGCAGATGCTTTAGAAATCGCAAGTGAACAGGTAGAAAACGGAGCACAGCTTATCGATGTAAATATGGATGAAGGGCTACTCGATGGCGAGAAAGCTATGCAGACCTTTCTTGATATGGTTGCCGGCGAACCCAACATTTCGCGAGTGCCATTGATGATTGATTCAAGCGATTGGGAAATCATTCTTACAGGACTGCAGAGCACTCAAGGCAAAGCCATCGTGAATTCCATTTCACTGAAGGACGGGGAGGAAGAATTTCTCGACCGCGCCCGTACATGTAAGCGGTTTGGTACGGCAGTAATCGTCATGGCTTTCGACGAAGAGGGGCAAGCCGATAGCTACGAACGGAAAGTCGAAATCATTCAAAGAGCTTACGACTTACTCGTGCGCGAAGCAGAGTTTGATCCATGCAACATTATTTTTGACCCCAATGTGTTTGCGATCGCAACAGGTTTAGATGAACACCTCACTTACGGGATTGACTTCATTCGAGCTTGCCAATGGGTGACTGATAACTTACCACTTTGCCATACTTCTGGAGGTATTAGTAATGTCTCGTTTTCTTTTCGTGGTAACGAAAGAGTTAGGGAAGCGATACACACTGTATTTCTCTTTCATGCGATAAAAGCGGGTCTTACCATGGGCATCGTCAATCCTGGTCAGCTCGGCAACTATGACGACATTCCAACTGAACTGAGAAATGTAGTTGAAGCTGCGGTACTCAACACAGACCAGCAAGCAGGCGAACGGCTGTTGGAAGTCGCTCAACGATACTCCGGTAAAGCTAAACAACGTGAGACGGACACGTTAGCTTGGCGCGAGAATTCGGTCAATGCCCGATTGGAATACTCCCTAGTACAAGGAATCTCCAAATTCATCATCGAGGACACTGAAGAAGCTCGTCAATCAGTCTCCCGCGCAATTGAAGTGATCGAAGGTCCACTAATGGCAGGGATGGATGTCGTCGGAGATTTGTTTGCGGCTGGAAAAATGTTTCTACCTCAGGTTGTCAAAAGCGCGCGGGTTATGAAACAAGCAGTGGGACACTTGGTTCCTTTCATCGAAGAAGAAAAAACGTCATCGGGCGAAGTACAAACAAAGGGTACGATCGTTACAGCTACGGTTAAAGGAGACGTACACGATATCGGGAAGAATATTGTGGGAGTTGTATTACAGTGCAACAACTATCGAGTTATTGATCTTGGTGTAATGGTACCTGCTGAAAAAATTCTCGAAACTGCGCGTAGAGAAAAAGCAGACATCATAGGACTGTCCGGACTGATTACTCCATCGCTCAACGAGATGGTGCACGTAGCCAGTGAAATGGAAAGACTCGGATTCACGATTCCGTTACTAATTGGTGGTGCTACAACTTCAAAGACACACACAGCAGTGAAAATCGATCCTGCGTACTCAGGTCCAGTGGTTTACGTTCCTGACGCCTCCAAAAGTGTTGGCGTCATGGCATCGTTACTGTCTGTTCAAGATCGAGTAATGTACGTCGATAGCATCAGTTCAGAATATCAAACGATCCGAGAGCGTCGTAGCCAAGCGACAAAACGGGAGTATCGCACGATTGCAGAGGCAAGGGCTAATGGTTTACAATGGGATTGGAGCAACTACGCACCTCCGAAACCCCAATTTCTTGGGGTGCAACAAGTGGACCTTCCAACGATCGAAACGTTATTCCTTACGATTGATTGGGAACCGTTCTTCATGACGTGGTCCCTGGCTGGCAAATTTCCTCAAATACTCGAGGATGAAGTAGTCGGTAAAACGGCCCGAGAACTGTTTAACGATGCACAAGCATTCCTACAGAAGATTGTCGACCAAGATTTGATTGTTATCAAAGGAGTGATTGGATTTTGGCCGGCTAATCGAATCGGCGATGACATTGTGCTGTGGCGAGACGAAACAAGAACTGAAGAACGACAGACTATCTGTCACGTCAGACAACAGCATGTACAGGAAGGATGCAATTATTGCCTCAGCGACTTTCTGGCTGAGACACCAACCGAAGACTATCTCGGTGGGTTTATCGTCACCGTAGATCAACACCCACGGACACGTCCTTTCGACGATGACTACGACCAAATCATGTTTAAAGCTCTAATGGACCGCTTGGTCGAGTCTTTTGCTGAATATTTACATCGCAAAGTCCGAGTGTATGACTGGGGCTACGATCCTAATGAATCTCTAACAAATGAAGAGTTAATCAAAGAAAAGTATCGAGGTATACGCCCAGCACCCGGTTACCCTGCTTGTCCAAATCACCAAGAGAAAGAACCTTTGTTTGAGTTGCTCCGTGCAACACACTTTACAGGTGCGTACTTGACGGAGAACTATGCAATGCATCCAGCTGCCACCATCGCTGGCTGGTACTTTTCACATCCTGAATCAAAGTACTTTAATGTGAAGGAAGTCCAGCTCGATCAACTCCAGGATTACAGCAATCGTCGAGGCGCAGACATTGACGAGGTGTCAAAATGGTTAAGTTTCTCGACTTCAAATTTAGTCGGATAACGTTGCGAGAATTCGAGATCGCTTCATCCAGCAACTGAATCAAGCTTTCCACATTCTTCGACACCGCAGCATTTGAAACACGATACCGGCCGGTCGTACTGGGGTGCGGTGCGAGAGCAAGTAGCACTTGCTAATCTGTATGTCTCGATCCTTAGATTGACCAGTCTATGTTCGCAAATTAGTCTATGGGTGTAGCGATTACTAACACTGCTACCTCAGCATGTTTTGCAATGTCTTCAGCTGCGGGACGACGTTGATGGTCAAGTCTGACGTCCTTATACACGGCGTCCCCCGGAAATTCATTTAAATGTTTCGTGAGTTCTGCAATCAAAAGTTCGGTATCGTCCACCACGACTTGAGTGTTCACCTTCAATACCGAGCCACGTACTACTAGCGAAACCTCCGAATTGTCTCGAAGATTCGGCCACCAACCTGCAGTTTTGTCCGTGAAGCATTTAATGGCTCCGTCGCGCTCCGCGTATCGAACTGGGATTTCATAGTGCTTGCCTGTCTTACGACCAACGTAACGGATTAACATGATGTTGTGACTGACGAACACGTGAAATGGTGAACGCAAAGAAACTCGCATCATGGGATTGATGACACAAAACATGAACTCGGGTACTTTCATGGCTAAAACTTGTTGGTTCTCGACGAGTCTATGTTAACTTATTTCAATAATCCAAAGCTGTTCGCCATCTAAACTTTACCGTTAAATTCTCAGTATTTCTTTCTCTTAGAGTCTCGCGCAGAGTCGGTAGAACGGCATTCTGCACAGTCGTGTCTAGTGCTCCCGTGCGCGTGTAGACAACAAATAGGTCGGACAGTGGTGCAATCTCCCAGCGATATCTGAGTTGAAATGATGCGCGAGATATTGAAAAATCATCGGCGGTTCCATTTACTTCAAATCCAAGTGAACGTATCTTGTTAGCTCTCTCCTCCAAAGTAAGGTATTCATAAGCCTTAGCTTGAATCAAGCGACATTGCAAGTCTAATCGAATCTGTTGCCGAGTCGTCGGAAAAAACTGGATGGCAAAGTTCGATGTAGGACTCCAGCTACGATACCTTATGAACTCGCGATTCCCTTGGTGAAGCACCAATCCGTTATTCAAATCCTTGGAGAGACTCCAACTAAACGCTAGACTCTTTCTTGGTCTATATGCCAATTGAACTCCTAATGAATTCGATCTTCCTTGAATTCGACCTTCTTGAAAGCTAAGCCATGCAACTTGATGGAACTTTTTAGTACTGTTGGAGGATAGACCGACCGCAACACGTGACGTGGGTCTAGTGTGAAACTTGAACTTGCGGTAGGCGGTAGCGTCGTCGACGTACGAGGGTTTGTAATTCACAGAAACCGACAAACTATTTTGGTCTCGATCGCGTATGGCCGCTGCCAATCCGATGCTAGCGTCCGTACGAGTACCCAAACTATTCCAGCTACCAGAAACCGAAACACTATGGTTTACCTGCTGGATGCGTGTGGTTTGATACTGAACACTCGATAGACTGTATTGCATGGAAAGTCGGTCCCCACGAGAAGCAAAACCGGTACGGCTGAGATCGAATTCTGGATCGATGTAGCTGACCGCCAATGAATGTCGCAACGTATCAGATTGGCGGTATCGAACGTCTATAAAACCTGCATATCCAGCGTCTTGGTGCGCGACTTCGGTTACGAGCACTTGAGACTCGGTACGCAGCCTACCCGATTCTGATTGAAAGCGAGCATCGATCGAATGTGTATATGCGTTGCCTCGTGTTTTATCCAGAGAAACCACAGAGAGCATGCCAACACCGTATCGCGTGCGAACACTGTTTTCGTATAGCAAACGCAACACCCCGAACGATCGACCTGGACTCTTTAAGTCAAAGGTATCATGCTCTGATCTCGCACGAAAAATCGCATCTTTTTCCCAAGCTCCGAGAATTCCGTACCGAAATTTTTGTATTTGACCGGTACCTTTCAAAGCACCGTAAAGTTCCGAACCAGAAGTCAATCGAGACAAGTCTATTTCTACTTCGTTATCGACCTGCGGAATATTTGGACGATCGCCGATACGACGAGAGTGAAAAGGTACTAAGGAACCGTAGGCGCGAAGAGTCGGTAAGAATATTTCTCTTCCCTCAACGAAGAATAATCGTCGATCCGGGAAGAACGATTCAAATGCGCTCAGATTGATGATAACATCGTCTGCTTCGACCGTACCAAAATCAGGTTGCAACGTACCAGTGATTTGAAAGTGTGTCGTCGGTCGCCAAAACACATCTACTCCGTAATGCTCACGGGAAGAACTACCCACGACATCCATGTGAGAACTGATGAAAGGAAAGATGCTCAATTGACGTTTAATGCTCAAATTTTCGACGATTACAGGAGCAAAATCGGACAAAAATCGGGGGGCGTCGTTGTGGAGTGCGGGGAATCCGTAATATTCGGCTTCCTGAGCAAACTTACGGGCAAAAAAGAAGCCTAATCTGCGTTCGTTCAGGTTCTTGGGCAAGCTCAGAATCGACCATGGAATGAAAATTTCCGCTGACCAACCAGCTGAGGTTTCAGCGGTTCGACCAACCCATGCCCCATCCCAGTTGCTAACCCACAACTTCTCGGGTTCAAGCACCCCGTCGCCTTTACTCCCACCAAGATACAGCGTGAAGTAATTTCCATACTGACCCGACCCTGACGTGTCGAGTGCTACGGTAACAAAGTCTCTGTCCGACGAACCTCTGTCTTGAGCGGAGTGGATTTTTACTAGAGACAACTCGGGTTGCGTTAACTCAAAAGCGACGTATAGTCCGTAATCGTTATAGAGTAAGCGAACTACGGTTTGTTGTGATGCAGGAACCATTTCATCTGGTCCATGATTGAGCAGTTGGAAGTCACTCGCTAAGCTACTCAGTTGCCATTCATGTTCAGATACGCTACCGTCCAATTGGATTGCGACGTCATTAGCAACTCGAACAAGCGTTATCGGCTCCAACAGTCGCTCGTCCGCGTTAACTAGGACAACACAATTGAACGCGAAAAGAACGTAACTGTAGAACGCTACCGGGTGTCTATTGTGGGTCATTGTTTTAGTTTGGATTGGTTTCGGTTATAGCGCTACTCCGTCGGTGCTATTTTCCACGTCTCTTGAACCACAAATTGTAGCGTAGCGCAAAAGGGTATACTCATGCTTGAATCACCTCAAAATCACCATTTCGGCTCGGACTCAAAATGCAAACTAACATTGGTACGCTGAACGAGAGTGCTTTGCACAATAGCTTGAAAGAGCTTCACACAGAAATTGGCGACGAAGTCGAATGTCCCGTGGATGGCTATATCGTAGATGTAAAGAAATCTGATCGTATTGTGGAGGTTCAAACAACCAACTTACATCGAATCGTCACAAAGATCCAAGATCTGGTGAGCAAGCACCGCCTACACTTAGTCTATCCTATAGCAGAACGTACCACGATTACGAAGAATCTGGCTGATGGGAGTATCCAAAGAAGGAAGTCTCCGAAAAGAGGAACGATTTATGAACTCTTTAGCGCGCTGGTATCTGCACCTACGATCATCTTGCACCCAAAGTTTAGTTTAGAAGTGCCGATGATTCACGAGGAACAAATTCGTGTGTTCGATACCAGCAAAGCATGGCGGAGACGTCACTGGGTGATCGTCGAACGTCGCCTTATTGAACCTATTAATACTCACATATTCAATGACGAAACGGATCTTTGGTCATTGTTTTCGGAGCGACTCCCAAAAACTTTTACCTCTAAGGAGGTCGCTCACTGCGTTGGAATTGGCCGCAGACTAGCACAACAATCTCTCTATTGTCTACGTCAGTGTGATGTAATCGAATTGGTTGGAAAGCAAGGGAATGAACTCATCTACCAAACAACAGGTCAAGTAAAGAGATAGAGTTTCTGCAAGACGAAAAATTTTGAAGGTTAAATATAGATTTACAAGAGTGTTAATACTGGTAATTAAAGTAATTTATTAATGGATCAACTACTCCACACGATGACATTGATGTTCGCACTCACCGCCGTAGCTGCAACGGTCGGAATGTTTGCGCGCCAACCTCTCATCATCGTTTACATCGTACTCGGGTGCGTGCTCGGGCCATACGCACTCGGTTGGATCGGTGAATCACACGCAATAGAGCAATTGGGTCATATTGGAATCATCTTCCTGCTTTTTATTGTCGGACTTGATCTTCCTACGAATCGAATAAAGAACGTGTTTCGTCAATCGATCCTCACCGTGCTTGTGAGTTCCCTAGTGTTCTTTGGTGCTGGATTTGGGCTCGGTTTCTTGCTGGGATTCGACTCTCGAGAAGCGATGATCACCGCATTAGCGTTTTTGTTCTCCAGTACGATCGTCGGTGTCAAATTGATTCCACGAACGGCGCTGCACCATCGACGAGTTGGGGAGTTGGTCATTGGACTACTCATTCTGCAAGACATTTTGGCTGTGCTAGCTCTAATTTATGTAGCTAGTTCTGGAGAACCGATCTCTCCGTTAGCCTGGCTGAAAGTCTTTGGTGTACCACCATTAATCGTTATCGGTGCTGTGATAGGAGCGAAGTTTGTATTCTGGCCGCTAATGAAAAAATTTGATGTCGTCACAGAGTACACGTTTCTAATGTTCTTGGGGTGGTGTATGGGTGTAGCCTTTTGTGCCGAAGCTCTTGGCGTGACTTTTGAAATTGGTGCGTTTATAGCGGGTGTTTCGCTCGCCAACTCTGCTACCGCGCAAGCAGTAGCGTCAACACTCGAACCGCTACAAGATTTTTTCTTAGTGTTGTTTTTCTTCTATGTTGGGACGACCGTTGACCCTGTGCTTCTTTGGAGCGTCGCATGGCAAGCAGGATTACTAGCGCTGGTATGTGTCTTAATCAAACCGCTGGTCTTTCGATATCTCATAGGTTGGTGTGGAGAAGACCGACAAACCAGCTGGGAGGTCGGATATCGACTAGGTCAGAATAGCGAGTTTTCGCTATTAATACTCTATGTTGCAGCTGCTCAAATGAGTGAACAGGCTTCCCTGGCGGTCTTAGGCGCGACGGTGTTAACCATTCTGATCTCTTCGTATGTCGTAGTGTTTAATTTCAAAAATCCAATTGCATTGACAGACCGACTAAGAGTTAGCTGAAGATTGTTTAAGGGGCAAGTTCAACTACACCTCGACCAACCATTTCTCCTTTTAACAGTCTGTCTACACCCGCCATTACGGTTTCGAGGTTATACAAGCTTTGTAGTTGCTCCAATTGTGGAAACTTCCAATGGCTAGCTAAACGTTCCCACATTCGCTTTCTTACGGCTGTCGGAGTCTCGGCGGTGTCGACGCCTAACAAGTTTACGTTGCGAAGTATGAATGGAAAAACAGAACCTGGAAACTTTGGTGAGCTTACTAAACCACAAGCGGCAGCACTACAACCATAGCTTAGTCCTTTGATCGCGTGCATGAGCATTTCACCACCGACTGTATCAATTACCCCTCCCCAAGTTTCGCGTAATAAAGCACGTTGTGATCCATCCATGAATTCTTCACGGCCGTAAATTGCTTGAGCCCCCAAAGATCTGAGAAATTCGTGGTACGTTGTCTTTCCAGTAACCGCATGAACTTCATACCCCAAATGAGACAAAAGACCAACTGTGCAACTTCCTACTCCTCCTGTAGAACCTGTGACTACCACTGGACCACTATCGGGAGACATACCCAACCGGGTTAGTTTTTCGACACATAGAGCTGCGGTTAAACCGGCCGTACCCATGACCATACTTTCGTTCAAAGACAGTCCTTTTGGTTTTCGAACTGCCCAATGAGCAGGTACTCGAATTCTTTGTCCGAAACCACCGTCTCTGTCCATACCGAGCCTGAAACCAGTAACTATGACGATGTCTCCTCTTTGGTATTGGTCAGTATTTGATTCGAGTACTGATCCTACCGCATCGATCCCTGGAGTATGAGGATAGTGGCGGGTTACTCCTGGAGCACCCGTCGCGGACAACGCGTCTTTGTAATTCAAAGATGAATACTTTACGTCGATCAGAAGGTCGTCTGGAGGGAGCTCTTCGACTGATCTTGTAACGATCTCGTGTCGACAGGTACCGTCCGATTCCTGAAAAACTCGTAACGCTCGAAACTTGCTCAAGAAAGTTTTCGCCGTAGCCATCTCGCAATGGAGAGCATCGACGTTGCAGTTTGAGTCAATATGTCTGACAATTGCTTCTTCGGTGGATGCCAAGTTAGTTCAAATACTCTAGAGTCGTCACACGCGTTCATAATGTATTCGTCGCTTGTCATGATGTCGTCAATCAAATGGCGAGACAACGCGCGTTCACCATACCAAGATTCGCCCGTTGCAACGACAGACAGGTCAACACTTGGTCGATGGTTTGACACAAACTCCTTGAAGAGCTCGTGTACGTCCTCTATTTCTTCCAAAAACTTCTTTCGTGCCGCATCTGTGTTTTCACCGAATACTGATAGCGTCCGTTTGAATTCTCCTGCAGTAATGATTTCATAATCGATGTCGTATTTCTTCAGTAATCGATTGACGTTTGGAATTTCAGCAGCAACGCCGATAGAGCCAACGAGCGCGAAGGGAGCTGCAAGAATCTGATCAGCTACGACGGCAATCATATACCCTCCGCTTGCGGCGACTTCGTCCACTGCTACGGTGAGTTTGATTCCAGCTTTACGAACGCGCATTAGTTGAGAAGCGGCATAACCGTATGAGTGCACAACTCCACCTGGACTCTCTACTTTGACCACGACTTCATCGTTTTTCGTTGCCTGAGTCAATACAGCAGAAATCTCATGTTTGAGCCGCTCTACTTTACTGGCTTCCAAATCCCCTTCAAATCCCAGCACATAAACACTCTTTTGCTTTTCTTCTGAATCCTCTGTCTCCTCTTTGTCGCCTTTACCGTTTTCTCCCGTGTCGTCCTCCTCATCCTTGGCACGTGACTCTTGTTCCGTAGCCGATGTACTCTTCTCCGAGGAAGACTTAGCTTCAGTTTTCTCCTTTTGTTTCTTTTCCTTCTGCTCTGCTTTTCGATGTTTCTTAACTTGACCGGGGCTAAGTGAAGCCTGTTCAATCGTCGAACGCATTGCATCATAGAAGTCGTTTAAATAACGAACTGTTAGGTGTCCTACTTGAGTACGATCAGAAGTACGACGCATTGCGACTGAACTGATAACCGCAATTACCACTACGATGGCAATGACTACGGTAATGGTTTGCAACAAAAAAGTGAGGTAATCCCACAGAATTTCCATCATTGAATTGGCCCTAATTTAGCGTTGATAGTGGTGGAGGTTCCACCGAATTGAGTTCGTGTTCTACTTGGTTCGAGACGTCTAAATCAAATCGTGGTTCTGAAAAAATATCGTATAACCGACTGATGTCAAGGCAAGGTATTGTACAAACCAACGCGAGCGAGTAAATCACCAAAACTCTTTCTCACTAGTACGCGTCGACCTTCTAGTTTTGCAACTTCCCTACCGTCAACACTTACATAAAATTCCAATCCTAACAAGCGTGTCGTATTACCAACAAAAACAGTGCGACACTCTCCCACACAATCCAATCGATAAAAGGATTTAATCTTGGCAACTTCATTCGATTCTGGTCAGCCCACTAGTGCTCGTAATCTGCGTTTCAGGGATTTTGTGCTCAACTTCATGGGTGATGCTCCTGTATGGTATAAGCAGACCATAGTTGGTTTCTTAATCCTGAATCTTATGCTCTTCGCGGTTTGGACGCTAGCGCCATTGATTGGAATCGAAGACTACGTAACAACCATAAAAACTGTTGCTGGTTGGATCATAGTCCTACAGTTCATCTTCACACTAGCAATGGCTTTGCAGTGTTATCCGTTGCAACCAGGAGGACTCATCGCGATACAAGCAATCGCAATTGGATTAGCTTCGGCGGATACGGTCTACCACGAAGTAGAAGCCGGTTTAAAGGTGATTTTGTTGTTAATGTTTATGGTGGCAGGTGTGTTCTTCATGAAGGACCTCTTGCTTTGGATTTTTACAAAAATCTTCGTGAATGTGCGGTCGAAGATAGTCATCTCTGTGTTGTTCATGTTCGTTGCTGCAGTGCTCTCTGCTTTCCTGGATGCTTTGACCGTAATAGCGGTAGTGATAACCATCGGCGTAGGGTTTGCGAACGTAATCGACGGATTGCTAAAGGATGAAAGTCACTTGCGAGATGAAGTGAGTCGACAACGATTTAACCAAGACCGGCAACAGTTTTATCGCTTTCTACGAAACATCATGATGCATGCTGCTATAGGGACTGCGTTGGGTGGTGTCTGTACGAAGGTTGGCGAACCGCAAAACCTATTGATCGCAGACCGGCTAGATTGGGGATTTATCAAGTTCATTATCGAAATGGCAATAGTCACCATGCCAGTATTTGCAGTCGGCATCATCACCTGCATCTTCTTGGAGGCAACTCGGTTATTTTCGTTCGGTGCTAAGGCTCCGGAATCGATACTTCACGTGTTGAAGGAACACGACGACGAAGTGAGTTCACGGTTTACAGGTCGCGATAAAGCAAAGTTAATAATTCAAGCTATAGCTGTGGTTTTCCTCGTCGTCGGTCTTTCGTTCCAGTGGGCTCAAGTGGGATTAATCGGACTTTCGATTATTGTGTTACAAACTGCGTTCAATGGCGTGATTCGGGAACATGATCTTGGACCTGCATTTGAAGAAGCTCTACCGTTCACAGCACTTCTTGTAGTATTTTTTGCCATAGTCGCGGTCATTCATGATCAACACCTATTCTCGCCAGTTTTGGCCTACATATTAAACCTTGACCCGTCGATTCAACCTGGGATGTTTTACATCGCCAACGGAATATTGTCTGCGATTAGCGACAATGTGTTTGTTGCTACAGTGTATATAAACGAAATTCACGCCGCCTTTGTTGACGAAAGCATCAATCGCGAATTGTTTGATAAACTCGGAGTCGCAGTGAACACCGGTACTAATATTCCGAGCGTAGCAACACCTAACGGTCAAGCAGCTTTCTTGTTCTTGCTGACTTCCTCGTTAGCCCCGCGAATTCGGTTGTCGTACATGCGAATGGTATATATGGCTTTGCCATATACGGTCACGCTCGGCGTAACTGGGTGGATTATGGTGCACTTCTTCTTGTAATAGATCTTAGTCTAGGCTAGACAAGATCAAACACTTTGTCCAGTAATACGATGCATAAAAGCATCGTGGCTCGTAAGTTCTTCAGTGGTCGCGTGGATCACGACTGGTTGTCGTTGTGTTTGTATGGACGCGCCAAGTCTTACCGGTGTGGTATTGGTATTTGATGTTCCATCGTCCGCACTATCGAATAGTTCTTGCTCCCCTGATACCATCCGAATATAAACTCGAGCTAGTAGTTCGGCATCGACCAGCGCACCATGTAAGTCTCGACTACTGAGATCGACTTTCAATCGCTTACACAATGAATTTAGGTCATTGTGAGCTCCTCGATACTTTTCACGGGCTATGGTTAAAGAATCCACGATGTTACAAACATCCTTCAACCGTACATCAAGCCCTGCTCGTTCTAATTCTGAATCTATGAATTTACGATCAAATTCAGCTTGATGCATGACGACATCGGCATCCCTGATCGCTTCTATAAATTCTTCTGCAACTTCAGCAAATTTCTTTTCGCTCTTCAAGTCAGACCATGTTCGGCCGTGAATTCTGACTGCTTCTTGATCGATCTCTCTTTCTGGATCTAAGTACCTGTGAAATTGAGTCTCAAGCGTCGCAAAGTCCTGAATCTCAACGCAAGCAATCTCAATTACACGGTCTCCGTTTTCCACGTACAGACCAGTAGTCTCGGTGTCAACTACCACTAAACGGCGGCTCGTCAAATCTAATTCCCTTCAGAGTCGTCAAGTTCTTGAATCTTAATCGCTTCTTCGCGAGCAAGGTGATCTACCAATTCGTTAAATCGATCCCCGGAGTGCCCACGCACCCAATGCCAAGTAATACGGTGTTTCTGAGTGCATGCATGGAGTTCTTGCCATAACTCTTTGTTCTTCACTGGTTTACGGTTGGCTGTTTGCCAATTGTTCATGCTCCAGGTGTCAATCCAATCGTTAATCCCATTGATAACGTATTTAGAGTCGGTATACAGTTGTATTTCAAACGGTTCGGAAAGATGTGCAAGAGCGGCAATCACTGCTTGCATTTCCATTCGATTGTTTGTCGTCGAAGGATCCCCGCCGGAGAGTGTTGTAGACTCCGAATCTATGCGTACTAGCACTGCCCAACCTCCAGGTCCTGGATTGCCTAGGCATGCGCCATCAGTATAGATCACGCAAGTCCTCACCGTTGAGGTGGCCTTAAGCAAATAAAACTATTGGGAGAGTTAAGAATCCGGTGCGAGATTGTTCTTTATTCGCGCGTTGTTGCGGAGTGCACGCACGAAAGTGCGCACGTCTCGGTTTTCGTGAGATGTCTCTAGATCGGTCTGAATCGACTGTTGGTCGATTTGAGGTAATTCGTCCCAATTACCCGCGTGGACACCAGTTACCACAAGTATTGCCCTGTCGTTGAACACCCCATCAACATCAAGTATTACTCGCTCACCTTCGTCCAAAACTTGCACCTTGAAAGCTTCCTCACGCACGGGGCTAGGAACTTCCTGATCTCGGCGAGCTAATCGGTCCACTGTGATCCAGTCCACACCGTAGTCTCTTGCGACTTGGTTGAAATCTTCTGTATCCAACAACTGTTTATAAGCGGCGTCACGATCACGTTCAGCTCGGCGTGCAGCCTCTTCCCGTCTTAAGACGGCTCGTACTTGCACCCGTACATCCTCCAGGGGTTTCAACTCGGGTGGGGTTCGGGACACTAATCTAGCAACAATGGCTTGCCGATCATCAACATCGATGACTCGACTATTGAATCCGTTCTCCAATACGTCCGGTCCCAAAATTTGCTCGCGCACATCGAACGAGTCCAACGCCCCTTCCCCAATGGTTCGGGTTACGTTCGCTTGATTTTGGATTTCTTTGCCGAACGCTTCAGCCACTGGTTCCAGTGTGCTATTTTCATCGGCTGCAATTCCTAGTTGTCGTTTAGCTTCTTCGTAATCTGGAGTAGCTAATTCCTCTAGCATCTCCTGCCGTATTTCCTCAAAACGAGCACCCAAGGAGGCCAAATCGACCTCCTGAATTTCGTTCAACTTAATTAGGTGAACGCCAAATTGAGTGACCACTGGTTCAGAAAGCTCCCCGACTTCCAATGAAAACAACACGTCCTCAAATTCTGGCACGAAACGGCCGCGCCCAGCAAAATCCAAATCTCCGCCAAAAATCGCATTAGACTCGTCTTCTGAGTGTTCTGCGGCCAGTTCTCCAAAACTCGCCCCGTCAACTATTTGTTGTCGTATGTCCTGAATCAGTGCCATGGCTTCTTCTTCGGTTCGATTCGTGATGGCTTCTTCTTCGGTTCCATTCTTGTCGACTTTAATGAGAATGTGTTGCGACTTTCGTTCCGCATTTTCCTGTGCTAAACGCTGCTCTTCCTCAAATGCAGTCGATATGTCTTCCTCGGAGACTTCGAGACCTTCCGTGTAATCCGCTTTGGAAATCGTTATGAAACTCAGTTCAAAGGACTCATCCGTCATATACTCTTCAAAGTTTTCTTCGTAGTAACCGGTGACCTCTTCCTCGGTGGGTTCAATATCGCCAACATAAGAATTAGCGTCAAACAACAAGTATGCGATATCTCGAGTCTGTCTCCCTACTCGCGCCGCATCCATCAATTCTCTTTCGGTGAAAAACGACGTGAGCCTCTGAACGTTCCACAATGCCTCGACAATTTGGTCTTTGCGAAGTTCTTCTTCGTAGGCCTCAAGAGAATAATTGAGCATTCGAGGTACTCGTGTAATGAATGCTTCCTGATCGAATACACCATCGACCTGAAACAAGGGGTTCGCATAGATGGTTTCTAAGTAGTGTCGTCTAGACGAAGCCATCCCTAAAGCTGCTGCTTTTTGTACGTACAACTGGTGCTCGATCATCCTTTCGAGGATAGCGCGACCGTTCACCATTGACTCTATCGTTTCAAAGTCAATCTCGCCGTTGTATCTTTGGTAAAGACTGAACTTTTCGTTTTGAAGTGCTCGTGCAAACGCCGCTTCGGGAATGTTGTAGCCATTTACTACCGCTACCCCAGGTGGAGTAAAAGTCGCAAATAGATTAAATGCACCAAACCCGAAGACGACGAGCACAAACGCGATTAGACCAAAAACAATCTTGGCACTAGTGGTTTGTGCTCGTACTCGTAATCGCTGAAGCACGCTACGCTCTTGAGTTACTAATTAGTAAAAAGGCAAAATTTCGGCAGAACCGAACCAACTACCCGTTGACAGATTCGTTCAGGAGTTTGCCGGCCTTAAAAACAACATGTTTCCGAGCTGGAACGGCAACGGGCTCACCCGTGCGAGGATGCCGTGCCGTATAAGCAGCGCGATGGCGTGCACTCATACTGCCGAAACCGGTCAATACAACAGAGTCACCGTCGGTCAACGCCTGAGTGATACCACTTAAGACCGCATCAACGGCTGACTTGGCTTCCTTGCGTGTCAATCCGGCTTCGTGTCGGACATGTTCTACTAAATCTCGCTTTTGCATGTGATTACCTCGAGTATGAAATAAAGGACAAATAAAAATTAGAGAATCAGGTTAAAACTGATTCTCCAAACAACCGGTTTCGCCAAAAGGCGGAAACTACGAATACGCATTAACCGTTCACCAAAAGAGGTTTCTTTGTGTCATCGTCTTTGTAAATGAGCAAAGGTGCGCACTCGCCGAATACGACCTGTGCATCGACAACGACCTTTTCCACTTCTTTATTTGACGGAATGTCGTACATCGTATCTAAAAGGATTTCTTCCATGATGGACCGAAGTCCACGTGCCCCAGTTTTTCGATCCAAAGCTTTTTTCGCGATTGCACTGAGAGCGTCCTGCCGAAACTCAATGGAGACATCCTCCATGTGAAAGAGCTCAGCATATTGTTTTGTCAGCGCATTCTTAGGTTCAGTAAGTATTCTCACTAGTGCGCTTTCATCTAGTTCATCCAGTGTAGCAACAACAGGTAGTCTGCCCACAAACTCTGGAATTAAACCATATCTGATCAAGTCGTCAGGTTCCACTTTCTTCAGTATCGTGTCGATACTTTCCGGACTATTCGGACCCGAAACGGTGGCCTCAAAACCGATCCCACTATCGTCAGTTCGTGCTTGAATCACACGATCCAAACCTGCGAATGCACCACCACAAATGAACAGGATGTTGGAAGTATTTACGTGCATATATTCACCCTGTGGATGTTTTCTAGATCCGTGGGGCGGTACAGAGGAAGTCGTGCCTTCTATGAGTTTTAAGAGTGCCTGCTGGACCCCTTCACCGGAGACGTCTCGAGTGATCGACGGGTTGTCAGACTTTCGAGAAATCTTGTCAATTTCGTCAATGTAGACGATGCCCTGCTGAGCTTTTTCGACATCGTAATCGCACTTTTGTAGTAATTTCTGCAGAACATTCTCAACATCTTCGCCGACGTAGCCTGCTTCCGTTAAAGTCGTCGCGTCTGCGATACAAAACGGTACGTCCATGAGCCGCGCAAGAGTTTCTGCCAATAACGTTTTCCCACTTCCTGTGGGACCGATCAAGAGAATGTTTGCCTTCGCAATCTCGACGTTACTGCGATCCTTGGATCGAATACGCTTGAAATGAGTGTAGACCGCTACTGATAAGACGCGTTTGGCGTGTTCTTGACCGATGACGTATTCGTCGAGTCGAGCTTTGATCTCGTGCGGTAGGAGCAGCCGCGCCAAACGACCTGGTGGTTCGGTTGGATCTTTGAATTCCTCCCGTACCATTTCAACGCACACATCAATGCATTCATTACATATGAAAACGGATGGTCCACCAGAAATGAGTTTCCTCACTTCAAACTGGCTCTTCTCACAGAATGAACAGAAGGCGCGCCCGGAAATTCCGCTACCCATTAAATGTGCGCTCCGACTGTAGTGAATCGAATTTGCAAGAACGGAGCGTGACTACACAAGAGTAGTTGTGAGAACAAAGGGATTTTCATTGTCGGGGGAATAAGTATAGAGCAAAATTCCTAGAACGTACAAACAAAGTGTTGAAAAAGAACACAAACACGTTAGTTAAGTGGACATTTTAGTTTCTCGAGTGTTCCTTACCACATCAATAAGGCCATATTTTTTCGCATCATCGGGCGACATCCAGAAATCTCGATCTGTGTCTGTCGCGATTTGTTCTTGCTTTTGACCGGTATGCTGAGCTAGTAGGCGGTTGAGTGTCTCCCGTAAATGTAGTATCTCTTTGACCTGGAGTTCTATATCCGCTGCAGTACCTTCAGTCCCACCACTCGGCTGGTGCAACATGATTCGGGAATTCGGTAATGCAGATCGTTTCCCGGCTGTACCGGCAGCGAGAAGAAAAGCTCCCATGCTCGCGGCTTGACCAATACAAGTGGTTGCCACATCCGAGCGAATATATTGCATAGTATCATAAATCGAGAGTCCCGCGGACACGGTACCACCTGGTGAATTTATGTAAAGGTGAATGTCCTTTTCTGGATTTTCTGATTCACACCAGAGTAGTTGTGCCACAACGACATTCGCAACGGCATCGGTGACTACATCCGCTAAGAAAATGATGCGTTCCTTCAACAAGCGAGAGTAGATGTCGTAAGAGCGCTCGCCTCGGGCACTCTGTTCCAAAACCATCGGTACAAAATTCATTCCTTGAACTTCATCCATCGTATTTAATTCCTCTAAATTTTGTCATCATCGTTTGTTTTTGCTACGTTGGAGCGTCGAAATTTACTTTTTAGCCAATTAGTAAAAGCATTTCCTTGGGACTCCCCCACATCGGACTCCTCTAAAGCGTCTGCTACTGTCGGACTAACTAAGGCACTGTGATCGTCGCTAGTCTCGGACGCGTCTTTCAATTTTTTCGCACGTTCTTCAGCTTCAAGGGCATGCGTAATTTCTTCCGAACTGACAGGTGCAGTCCAACTAAAAGGACCTCCATTGGGTGGTAGAGTCCACAATCCACTCCGACTCAGATAATAGAAGTCGAAGAAACTCACTGACACTCCAGGAACAGAATTGCGTTCAAACAGGTCATTCATTACACGCGTTCGCATGACGTTATTTCGAACAAGACCTTGGTATTCCGGGTCAAATACTCTATCTGAGTCTAGTCCAAGCTTGCTTAGACGTTCGTACTCTACGCGTGTGTACTCGGCAATTAAATCATCGGTCGGTTCAAGACTGTGTTCTGTGGCATATTGACGAATAAACAGACCTTCGAGAATACCAAAATATGTTCGTGTTAATAAAGACGGTTTCAATCCGTTCTTGTCCGGCAAAAAAGTGGCTCCTAGTTCAGTCCATTTGTCATCCACGAGTGGCGCGTGATGCTCGCCAACTAATATGCGATAGGGCAAGTCAATTGGATTCATTGCGCAAATCTGTGCAGCCACTTGGGCTTGCTTTGCATCGCGAGTACCTTGCTGCATCGTCCCTTCAACGTATCGTTTTAGCTCGTCATTCAGCTCTTCAATATCTTTGTATGGAACGTCGTCTCTGGCAAAGAATTCTTCGTTAACCGCATCTGGTGATATTTCTTCTACCTTCAATATCTTGACTTTCACATGCAAATGGCGCGGAGGTAGTCGAGACACGTCCAACCACGAGAATATCGGTTCAGTCGATGCTAACTCCGTCGGTTCCCGTTCATCCGTCGAATCGTCAGAATGGGATTCAACCACTTCGCTGTCTTCGATCGAGTTGGTGTCCTCAACGAATTCTTCGGCCACATTCTGAAGTGACGACAAAGGAACATTTGCAATTTGTGTATCGACTTCGAACTCGTCACCGGTTGATCGATTCAGCAATTCTTCGTGTAGTACCGAACCTAATAGGTCATCATCGTATAACCACTTGTCAATGACGACTATGTGTTTTCCTAGGTAGTCTTGCGTCCATTCAGCATAAGTGCTTCTAATATCCCCAGTGAATCTAGACGAAATGTCGTCGACATCGACGAGCACCCTATCCCCGGATTGAATTGGTCGATCGACCTCTGAACCGACAGCGCGTTCAAACCGATAGAGAGAACCGCTGCGTTTTAGAAAGTCTTCATCGGTCGAAATCTTTGGATCACACAGAGTAAGCGATTCTAGTTTGGATAGGTCGAGAACTGGTCTCACAACAAAGTCAACTATGTACTCCGTTTTGCTTAAGTCGTCAGGTGTGTCGATATCGGCATGAGTAATTTTCCAAACATCAAAATCGGGCAGATTTTCAGCGAATTCCATTGCATCTCGGACACCCCGGGTATGTATGTTCTTTAAGATCGCGTCGCGATATCGGTCTTTTATCAAACTACGAGGTACTTTACCTGGTCGAAAACCGGGGAGACGTGCTTCTTGAGCTAGCTCTTCCGCGTTGCGCTCAAATCGCTCATTGATTTCGTCCTCGCTGAGTTTGAACCGAAGTCGTCGTTCCAGTGAACTGAGTGGTTTGATAGACGTCGTATGCATCAAGAACTACAATCTCAAAATTTGGTGTTGATTGGATATGTCGTTGGGGTGGATGATGGGGCTTGAACCCACGACAACCAGATCCACAATCTGGGGCTCTACCAACTGAGCTACATCCACCAAAGAACTTTCATCGCGCTCGCGCCAGAGTTTGGAAGTGAGTAGGCTCTAACTCAATTGAAATGATCATTAAATTTTACGGAAGACCGGTCTGTGTAAAACACACGCTTAGTGTTATCTAAGCTGGATTAAATGGCACGCTCGGAAGGACTCGAACCTTCAACCCTCGGCTTAGAAGGCCGATGCTCTATCCAGTTGAGCTACGAGCGCTTCGTGTCGTTAATCAAAAGAATGCAAAGAACTTCTTGCGAAATTTCAAGAACTTTTGGGGAAATTCCAAAAACTCTTTGGTGGGAAATTCGGCTATCGCAAGATATTCTTTCCTAAAGCTGTAGCATAACCATCCAATCGATACACACAAGGCCGCGATCACACAAGACCCACCAGCGAGACTCGCCGCCCCTGGAGACCATGTATCTACCGATAGAAAAGTTTGCGCGACACCCATTACTATTGCAAAAAAGATTATCAGCCAAATCAACCAATGCCTAAAAAAGTAAACAATGAAATATACACTGTTCTTGCGAATCGTTCTATTTCGTATTCGGTATACACACCATCCAATGGATATACAAGTAGCTGGGCCCAAACTAAGCGATACCAACAATGGACTGCCTGCGAGGTTTGGTATGGACCACCCTAATAGAAAAAGAAAACCTAAACCGAGCCCTAGAAACCACAAAGCCCAGTGGGTCAAGAGCAGATAACTGAAAGCGACAATTTCAACAACGAGTATCTTCTTTTTATTGGGCACTTGAAAATTTCTCCGTGCAAATACAAGATGTTTTTGTATCAAACGCAAAAATTGTACGCTACCGCTTCACTCTACAGGATGTGTTTATCGTAGCGTGGAGTGGTACTTTTTCGGGTTCAGGTCTTGAATCAAATTTCCTATTCCGCATACAAAACTCCCATCCTTGTCAGGCTTTCGACGTGGAGAGATGGTCGGGGTAGAGAGATTTGAACTCCCGACACCCTGCTCCCAAAGCAGGTGCGCTACCAGACTGCGCTATACCCCGATCTTCTAAGCGGACAAGAACGTTATATGCTACTCACCGAATATTGTCAAATCAAACGATCAATCAGGTCTGCATGTCATGTTGACACTGTGCAAAATTGTATGCTCCTCTCGCTTGGAAGCACACTCCCTACATGACCGCCCGCGTACTTAACGGTTTAACAATTGCTAAGGCTATTCGACAAGAAGTTGGAACGCGAGTTCAACAAATAGTCGAACAACACGGTGTGCGACCCGGACTGACTGTAATTCTCGTTGGTAATGATCCTGCTTCAGAGCTTTATGTTCGACTAAAAAAACGAGATTGCGAGGCCGCTGGAATTAGCTGTGAAATCAAAAATTTCTCTGGAGACATCTCTGAGCAACAACTTACAGATACGATCGATTCACTAAACACGGATCCCAATGTTCACGGAATTCTCTTACAACTTCCACTGCCAGAACAGTTTTACGCGCCGCGAGTCGTTGACCGCATAGATCCAACCAAAGATGTAGACGGTATTACGCCATTGAACATGGGAAAACTCGCACTACGCGAACCTGCCCATCGGTGCTGCACGCCAAAGGGAGTGATGACTTTGCTTGACCACACTGAGATCGATCTGCTCGGGCTTGATGCTGTGGTTGTGGGTGCATCAAACCATGTTGGTCGACCAATGTGTTTGGAATTGTTATTGCGAGGATGTACAGTCACGTGTACACATAAGTATTCGAAAGACACGTCATTTCACACTCGGCAAGCGGACATACTCGTTACCGCTACTGGCATCGGTGGACTGATTAGAAAAGACTGGGTAAAACCTGGCGCTATAGTCATCGACGTTGGAATCGAAACCCAACCAGACGGACGATTGAAGGGTGATGTCGCGTACGAGGAAGTGAAAGAAATCGCGTCATGGATTACACCGGTACCCGGAGGTGTTGGTCCAATGACTCGCGTATCGATACTACAAAACTTACTAGCGACTGTAGAACAAACTTTACATTGAACCGACTCTTCATCGCCGATCTCCATTTAGATTCCGCTGCCCCAAAAAAGCTATCTACACTTAGAACAGTTCTACACGACGCTGTTCGACAGGACTGTGAAATTTATATCCTAGGGGATCTGGTAGAGACTTGGATTGGGGACGATGACGATTGTGTGTTTGCCGAGCAACTTCGTAAAACTCTTCGAGTTCCTTCTCAACGAGTTCCACTCTATCTCATGCACGGTAATCGAGATTTTCTGTTCGGTCAAAAATTCGCGTCAGACATCGGTGCGAAAATTCTTGACGATCCAACCATCATCGAAATTGAAGGTAAGCGAGTATTACTCTCTCATGGGGACGTATATTGCACGAGCGACCTTCCTTACCAAGAAATTCGCACGAAATTTCGATCTGCAGCATGGCAACAGTCGTTTCTCTCAAAGACCTTAGATGAACGCAGGCATCTCGCAGCAACGATGCGTATGCAAAGCAAGCAAGCGGTCGCAGAGAAAAGTGAGTACATAACTGATGTTGTTGAAGATGCGATCATTGAGTCGCTACAGCATCATGACTGCCAAACAATGATCCACGGGCACACTCATCGCCCGGGTCAACATCGAATGGGAAACGGACTTACTCGTTACGTATTGGGGGATTGGGGACGATGCGGTTGGCAAATATATGCAACACCGCAAATTCGGCTGGAATGTTTCCCCATACAGGCAGCAACCAGCGATGCTCTAACTAGCCCTTAGTATCTTTCGGATCACCACTATGGAATCTGAACTGGTCGTCAAAACGGGTGATCAACTGTGCTTCATGACTCAGCAACTCCTGCACTCGCGTGGTAATCACTGTCTCTTCGTCTAGACTCTGAGCCAAATCAAGATACACCAAGAAGTGCCTATGCTCGGACTCCTTCAATTTGCCGTACAACTTCGCGACTCTTCCTTCAAGAACTTCCTCCAATAGTTCAAATCGCTCGTAGCTTCGGGCTTCAATAATAGCGGCAATCAATAAATCATCGAATTTGGTGGGGCTACGTTCTCGTGCGTAACTGTGCAGTGCTCTTGCATACTTGCTCGGACTTAAATGCACATACTCGATCTGCAATGCTCTTAGTAACGCATGCACCTGTTCAAAGTGGCGCATTTCTTCTCTCACAATCCTCGAGAGTTTCATTGCGAAATCACTTCGCTCTTCGTATCGATAGATCATTGACAAGGCAGAACTCGCCGCTTTACGTTCACAGTTGGCATGATCGATTAACAACAGAGACAGAGAGTTCGAAGCGAGTACTACCCAAGATTCTGGAGTGTTGACGTGGAGAAACTCAGCCGCTTCGAGTACCGCCATGTTGATAACTGTTTGTTCTACGAAGTAAGGTTAGAAATTCTGAAACGCTAACGCTGCTTCCGTTGCAACTTTTGAAGCGTTACTACGGATTTCCGATAGTGCCATCAGGTAATCCGGACTAATGTCAGGATTGTAGTACTCGCCGTCAAATACAGAACATTCAAAACCGTCGACACTGGTGTTTCCTTCGCGCGCCGCGGCAATCAAATCAGGAAGCGTTTGATACACGAGCATGTCTGCTCCGATGCGGTTCGCAATCTGTACTTCATTGCGATTGTTCGCTAAAAATTCGCTACTGGTCGGTAAATCGATGCCGTATACATTCGGGTATCTGATCGGTGGTGCTGCGGACGCTACATACACTTTTTTTGCACCCGCACTACGCGCTTGACGAATACTCTCCGACAACGTCGTTCCACGAACAATGGAATCTTCGATTAACAGCACATTTTTGCCTTCAAACTCAAGTTGAATCGCGTTTAACTTTTGTCGTACCGACTTGCGTCGCATACTCTGTTCAGGCATGATGAAAGTACGACCAATATAACGATTCTTGACGAATCCTTCACGTAGTTTGACGTTCAATCGATTTGCGACTGGTATTGCTGCGGTTCGACTAGTCTCCGGTATCGGTATCACTACGTCGATATCATGCTCGCCGCTAGGAAACCGATCCAAGATTTGATCAGCGAGCTTGTCGCCCATTCGAAGTCTTGCTTTGTATACCGAGATGTCGTCCAACACAGAATCTGGGCGTGCAAGGTATACGTGCTCGAAAATACACGGTGTCAAACTAGGACTGTCGTGGCACATTTGGGCATGCAGCTGTCCTTGGCGATCGATAAAAATCGCTTCTCCCGGTCGTACATCGCGATAAATCTCGTATCCCAACACCGAGAGTACCGCAGACTCACTAGCAATGATGTAGTCATCGGTTACACCCCGTTTGACACCAACAATCAGTGGCCGAATCCCTCGGGGGTCTCGAATTCCAACGATACCAGAGCCAACTATTAGCGCGACCACTGCATACCCGCCTCGACATGCTAAATGCAGTTTTCTCACTGCATCAAATACGTTCTCTGGGGCGACGACGCACCGGTTTGAACTATCTAATTCATTTGCAAGTACATTCAGAAACAGTTCTGAGTCCGATGAGGTGTTGATATGTCGAGGGACATTATGAAAATACCGTTCTCGCAACTCACGTACGTTGGTGAGGTTCCCGTTATGCGCTAGCCAAATACCGTAGGGGGAATTTACGTAAAGGGGTTGTGCTTCGTGAAAACTGCTCGTACCTGCAGTCGGATAACGTACGTGGCCGATTCCCATGTTGCCACGGAGTCCCTGAAGATGTTGTTCATCAAAAACTTCGCTGACAAGTCCAGCTTGCTTATAGCTGTGACACCGCTGATCGTAGGAAGTTACGATTCCAGCGGAGTCTTGCCCGCGGTGCTGAAGCACCAATAACGCGTCATATAGTTCTTGGCTGACTGGGTCACTACTGACTATGCCAACGATACCACACATTATGTGCTTGTGGGGGGACTTGCAGGCGTAGAAAAAGACCCGAGAATGTCTCGAACGAAGACTTCAAACTCCATCAAATACTGTAACAATCGTGAGTTTTTCCAGAGCTCTTCTGGAGCGGTTCCAAGTTCGAAAATTATACCAATCGCAATCACTACGAAAGCCCCAGTCACGAATCCAAAAACCATGCCTAACACACGGTCCAAAGGTTTGAGTCCAGTCATGTCCAGAGCTTTACTAACAAATTGTTGGGTAAACGCCCCCACGACTAAAACTGCTATAAGTAAAAGAGAGAAACCAATGACTTCAGGCAACCACGGCATTGACTCTAGACCTTTAGGAAATATCAAGTTTCCAATGGTCGTGCCAAACATGATGCCCAGCACGATACCCACGATCCACGCAGCCAAACCAACGAGGGATTTGAGAAACCCGCTAAATCTTCCAACTAGGGCACCGATAAGCAATATCACACAGATAGCGATATCAACGACACCAATCTCGAAAGGCGACATATGTCCTAATCTCGATAGGCGACGATCATCGGTTTGATGTCGTATTTTGTCTCAAGAGACGACAACTGAACTTCGGCGTCATCTCGCTGGAGAAATGGTCCGACCGCTACACGATGCATCGTCTTACCGTCGACCTTGGCTACCGACAACCATGCTTGGTCACCGTCCGCGATGCACTGATCGACTAGATTTTGAGCACTCTCCTCGTTCTCGAAACTCGCGAGTTGTACCGCCCACCGCTTGGTATCAGCAACTTCAGACGTGAGTTCTGGTTCCCCGACTCGAACACCCGTTTCTTTATCAAAACCGTCAGTATCAACGAGCGCGTCAAGTCTTACTCCCGCTTCGCGCACTGCATCCAACGGTGGTTCTTCAATTGTCAGATCGGGTAATTCGATTTCGGGATTTTCAAAATCGTCGATCTCGGTGGTGATCTGTACGGGTTTATCGAACAGCATTGGTACGAGAATGACCAACACTGCGACTAAGAAAATGATCCCCACGACAATGTTTCGCTTTTTAGCATCCATTCTGTTTTTCTTCATTCCATTAACTCGCGACTTTTGCCCGGAGTCGACCTACGACATCAAAAGAACCAACGACTAAGATCAAGTCTCCTGATACCGTATTGGCTACCAATTCTTGGTAGGCGAAATCCAATTCTTCGATACATTGTATTCCAAAGTCAGCACTTTGAGTCTTCCAAGTCGTTCCTCGCCTTCCCTGAGTGGCGGTTACCAGGACGCGATCCGTCGGTACTTTTAACGCATTTAGAATACCCGCAAAGTCTTTGCGCTTCGATGTTCCCAACAAAACTTTAGCAACTGACTGATCTGTCAATTTAGGTAAGAATCGCACTAAATATTCGACTGCGTCTGGATTGTGCGCGACATCCAACAGCCACATCCGATCCCTGTGGTGAATCAGTTCCATTCGACCAGGTAATTGTTTGAAAGGAGCATCGAATAAGACGGAATCGCTCACTGGGTACCCCAAGATGACTGTAATTTGTGCTGCCAGTGCGAGCGATAGAGGATGTTTGGGTACCCCTAGTATCTCAATACTTCTCACACTAGCTCCTTGAAGAATGGAGATAGTACATTTTTCTTGGTCGTGCAACTGAACGTCAAAGGCAGGGCCACGGCGAAATATAGGACAAGCTAGAGCGCGGACTCGACCAATGACTGTAGATATACTCTTGAGGTCTCCGAAGAGGAGAGGTACGCCGCGACGCGCAATTCCCGCTTTTTCCCATCCAATAGTCTCAAGGTCTGGTCCCAACATTTCTTGATGATCTAACGCGATCGAGGTTATTACATTGACGTCTCGACGTACGACATTGGTGGCATCATATCGTCCTCCGACACCAACTTCCAACAAAGCGACATCTACTTGGTGTTGTTTGAAAATCCACAGAGCAGCTAATGTCGCGTAGTCGTGATAGCTCAAGTGGACATCATCTTGCGCTTCATGTACGGCTTCGAAAGCAGAAACGATCTCTCGGTCTCCAACGACTCGACCATTGATCTGAATGCGTTCGTTGTATCGTTGAAGATGAGGAGAGTACGTACTGCCGACGGTAACATCCTGCGCAATGAGCAACTGTTCTGTGAAATTGACTGTGGTCCCTTTTCCATTAGTTCCGGCAACAACCACTATGTGACGTGCGGGTTTCAACAAGTCCAATCGTCGTGCGACGCGAACCACGTGATGCCAACTCCGTCTTCGACCAGTTTGCTGCGCAAATTCAATCCACGCCAGCCAAGGTTGAAGATCTGAGGACCCCACTGGGGTCGAGACTACTTGGTGTTGAGTCAGACTATTACTCGGCAAGCGTTTCGTGCGGCTCTATGAGTTCTCGCACGTTTACAAAATCGTCAGATTCCCACTCGCGAAGTCGACATTCAGGGCCTAGTATTCGAGGGGTCCGCAATCGACTCAAATCCGGGTACTCTTGATAGCAAATTTGCACAAGGTACAATCCCGTTGGTGGTGCCGTCGTGGGTGCCCGATTTCGATCCCGGTACGATAGCAATGTGTTCATATCCAGAGCATTCCCACGTCCGATATCCAGCAATGCACCGGCAATATTTCGCACCATGCGCAATAAAAAGGCATTAGCGACAATGTCGACTATCACGTAATCGCCCTTACGAAGCACCGATAGCGCGTGTATGCAACGACGCGGCGACTTCGATTGACAGTTAGCCCCGCGGAATGACGTAAAGTCATGCTCACCCAAGAGTGATTGTGCTTGTGAATTCATCGCTTCGACATTTAAGTCTGGTGCAACCCAAGTTGCGAGATTTCTTCCAATCGCAGGTATGTGATCACACTCGCCGAATACATACAAATAGCGACGCCAACGAGAAGATCTACGTACGTCAAAGTTTGGAGCGACCGATACTAGAGTGTGCACCGCGATGTCGTCGGGCAGGTACGCGTTAATGCCCTGTCGCCAGCTGTAATTTTCACGAAATGAATCACTCTCAAATCCAACTACTTGGTTGGTGGCGTGCACTCCACTGTCAGTTCGACTAGAAAACTCGATGCGTACTTGTTCCGCTGCAACTTGCGAGATCGCTTTTTCGAGTTCGTCTTGTGCAGTTCTCTGTTCCAGTTGTGATTGGAACCCACAGAATCCGGTGCCGTTGTATTCGATCCCTAGCGCTAGGTAGTGGCTCATCCTCTGGTCTGTTACGTTCAGTTACAACTACGCTAAACTAATGCAAGTGTCGTACCAGTTCCTCAGCGATTTGGAGACTATTGAGTGCCGCGCCTTTTCGAGAGTTATCAGACACAACCCATAAATTTACCCCATTCTCAGAGGAAAGATCTTCTCGAACACGACCAACGAATACCTCGTTTTGACCCGTCGCGTGCGTAACCGGAGTTGGGTAGCCACCATCAGTGTTCGAGTCAACAAGTTCTACGCCTGGAGCATCACTCAGCAATCGCCTAACGTCGGTTAACAGGATTTTTTGGCGCGTCTCGACATGCAGTGCTAACGAGTGCCCGAAAAAGATCGGTACCCGAACGCAGGTAGGATTGATCTCCATATTGGGATCATCAAAAATCTTTTGTGTCTCCTGTACCATTTTCATTTCTTCTTCAGAGAATCCATTGTCGTGGAACTCACCAATTTGTGGAATGACGTTAAATGCCATCTGTACTGGCGCAACTTCCGGCGTTATGGATTTAGCATTGAGTACATTTGCAGTTTGCATTGCTAGTTCTTCAAGTGCTCGAGTGCCAGCGCCTGAAACTGATTGGTACGTGGATACGGTTATTCTCTTAATCCCTACCTCTTCCTGAATCGGTTTGAGTGCAACAACCATTTGGATCGTCGAGCAATTTGGGTTGGCAACGATTCGGGTTTGTAAACCTCTTTTGGCTTGTTCGGCGTTGATTTCAGGTACGACGAGTGGAATGTTGGGTTCCAACCTATACTTAGATGTGTTATCGACCACAATCGCGCCGCTAGCAGTCGCACGGGGTACATAAAGGGCAGAAATTTCACTTCCAGCCGTAAAAAATGCAATGTCAATCCCAGCGAAGTCGAAATCTTCAAGTGCTTGAACACGCAAATAGCTACCTCGAAACGAGAACCGTTGACCCGAACTACGCTCGCTCGCGAGTAAATGTAAATGGTCTACGGGAAATCGTCGTTGTTCTAATAGCTCAATCAACATCCCGCCAACAACACCGGTTGCGCCCACAATTGCTGTAGAAAATGTCTTCAAGTATCTGTTTCCACTAAACTTGAGATTACCGAGTCAACCATTTCAGTCGTACCGACCAATCGAACTTCATCGGAGGGATGTGGAGGCATGATGTCTGCAGTTCGAAGTCCTTGAGCAAGTACGGCTTCTACAGCGAGCTCGATACGGTCTGCAAGAAGAGGCTGGTCTAAACTGTATCGAAACATCATAGCAATTGACAGGACCGTCGCGAGTGGATTCGCTACATTCTTCCCGGCAATATCAGGAGCGCTACCGTGTACTGGTTCATAAATTCCTTGACCGTTAGCGTTAATTGATGCCGAGGGCAGCATGCCGATTGAACCGGTTAGCATCGCTGCCGTGTCTGAAAGGATGTCTCCAAACATATTGCCTGTTAAAATCACATCAAATTGTTTGGGCCATCGGACTAGTTGCATCGCGGCGTTGTCAACATACATGTGTGTTAGCTCCACATCTTTGAAAGATTTGTGAACTTCTATAACAACCTCACGCCAAAGTTGCGTCACTTCAAGTACATTGGCTTTATCGACCGAGCAAACGCTTCTACCGCGTTTTCGAGCTAATTCAAAGGCAACTTTGGCAATCCGCTCAATTTCCGTTTCATCGTACACCAACGTATTAAAGCCCCGACGTAAATTGTTGTGGAGTTCCACTCCTCGAGGAGTACCAAAGTAGATTCCACCGGTGAGTTCTCGGACAATGAGAACATCTAGCTCTGTGACTACTTCTGGTTTTAAAGTTGAAGCTTGGATCAAAGAGGTAAAAGTTAGAGCTGGACGTAAGTTAGCAAAACAATCTAATTCTGATCTGAGATTTAAGAGAGCTTTCTCTGGCTTCTTTTCCATCGGTAAATCATCCCACTGGGGACCTCCGACTGCACCTAGTACCACGGCATCCGCCTTAGTAGCTTGATCTAAAGTGTCCTCTGTCAAAGGTGTTCCGTGCAGATCGATTGACTTTCCCCCGAAATCGTGGGTGATAATGTCGAAGAACGCGTTCGACGATGTAACGATGTCCAAGACACGAAGCGCGTGCGGCATGATTTCCGCACCTATACCATCGCCTGGCAAAACCAATATTTGCCAGTGTTTACGTGCTACCATTAGTCGTTAAACAACCAAGGCATCCGTTGTCTATGTGTTACTTCAAACTCTTCGATAAGCGCTTGGTGCTCTAAAGTAAGAGCAATATTGTCCATTCCCGTCATAAGGCGATGCTTGCGAGTCGAATCGATATCGAATGTCGCCGTGATACCACCGCGAGAGCAAATCGTTTGTTGTGCTAAATCCACTTCCAAGGTCATGGGAGATGGCTGCATTGCTTCGATAAACAGAAGATCAATGAGAGACTCTTCTAGCACGATGGGTAGTAGTCCATTGTTGAACGAGTTGTTGTAAAAGATATCGGCGTAGGATGGCGCAAGAACGCACCGAATGCCATATTGAAGAATCGCCCATACGGCGTGTTCTCGACTGGACCCACAACCAAAATTTCTACGAGCTAATAGGATCGACGCTTCTATGTATTTAGGATCATTTAAAACAAATTCGCGATTGACTAATCGATCGGTTTTACCGATGGTTCCTTCATCTAGATACCGCCAAGAATCAAAGAGATTTTCACCGAATCCGGTTTTTTTGATCGATTTCAAAAACTGCTTTGGAATGATTTGATCCGTATCCACATTCGCGCGGTCAAGCGGAACCACGATTCCCGTATGGCGTGTGAAAACAGGAAAGGCAGTATTAACCATTACAACATTTCTCTCACGTCCGTGAGCGTGCCCCTGATCGCACTAGCGGCTGCGGTAGCAGGACTGACTAAATGAGTTCTACCCTGATGCCCTTGTCGTCCTTCAAAATTTCGATTCGAAGTAGAGGCACAGCGTTCCCCAGGATAAAGCCGATCGTCGTTCATGGCAAGACACATGGAACACCCAGGTTCGCGCCACTCAAATCCTGCGTTCTTGAACACCTCGTCCAATCCTTCTTGTTCTGCTTGTCGTTTAACCAAACCTGAACCGGGCACAATGTACGCACCTTTCAATTGTGAGGCTACTTTGCGTCCTTTCACGACCTTGCTGGCTTCTCTCAAGTCTTCAATGCGGGAGTTCGTGCAGGACCCGATAAAAACCTTGTCCAATTGAATCTCATTGACAGCCATCCCAGGAGTGAGACCCATATACGACAACGATCGTTCTGCTATCTCGGCGTTATTTGCATCGTTGAAGTCTGTTGGTGCAGGGATCGTTGCGTCAATGTCAATAACCATCTCGGGGTTCGTACCCCAAGAAACTTGTGGAGACAATCGGGACACATCCAAAACTCGATGCTGATCGTAACTGGCGGCGTCATCAGTGTTCAACGTAAACCAATAGTCCACTGCTTGGTTCCACAGAGTGCCTTTAGGTGCAAACGGTCGTGCTTCTAAATACTCGATGAGTTTGTCGTCAACACCAATCAATCCAGCGCGGGCACCGCCTTCGATCGACATGTTGCATACCGTCATTCGTCCTTCAATGGATAAATCATAGATAGCCTTGCCAGTGTATTCGATGGTATGACCAGTCGCCCCTGCTGTACCGATCAATCGAATAAGAGCAAGAATTAAGTCCTTCGCGTAAACTCCAGGTCCCAAATCTCCAGAAATCTCTATCTCGAAATTCTTGCTCTTCTGTTGCACAAGGCACTGGGTTGCAAGAACATGCTCGACTTCCGAGGTTCCAATTCCGTGAGCAAGAGCTCCAAAGGCTCCGTGAGTCGATGTGTGGGAATCACCGCACACGATCGTCATCCCAGGAAGCGTTGCTCCCTGTTCTGGACCGACTACATGAACAATACCCTGTCTTGCATCCAGTAAATCAAAATATTCGATTTGGAAATCTCGACAGTTTTGATCAAGTGTGATTACTTGCTCTTTGGCGATTGGATCCTGAATTCCAGACACCCCATTAGATCGATCTGTTGTCGGAATCGCATGGTCGACTGTGGCTAAATTGCTTGTCCTTCGCCACGGTTGGCGCTGCGCGAGTTTGAGACCCTCGAAAGCTTGCGGTGAGGTTACTTCATGCAACAAATGCCGATCTATATATAACAGATCCAAGCCGTCAGAACGAGTTCCGACTAAGTGGCTCGACCAAATTTTGTCATAGATCGTTTGTGGGTTAGATTTCAGAACGCTCGTTTTACATCCGATTGAATCAATCTAACAATTATAGATTCAACCTTCCCATCTCCTTTGGAGCTAAATAGGGCTGAATACCGTATGCTTACTAGTCTGATTTTTTGTAGGATTCAATCGGCACGACATTGATCCCAAAAATTCTTCCGCGAAGAATTTCTAAGCAAATAAAAATACCAACTACTGCCCAAAATCCAGGGGCTTGTAAAGGCTCCGGCAAAAATGGGAAGAAGTTCCTACCGATTCCACACGCGGTCCATATAAGCCAAAAGGGAATTGAGAGGCAAACATTAACTACGAAGCTAAATAGCCAACCTACAATAGGAATTGCGTTCAATTTTCTCTCCTAAGATATTGAGATTTACAAATGGAAAAAGTTTTGCTAATTCTAGTACTCGTACCTGCCGATGCAGGTGCAATTTATCCTTGTTTAGCAAGCTGTGAGGGTGATGCTTGATTCTCTCACGACATCGACAAACGAGTTTAGTTCACCTCAAGTCTTCACAGACTTGAAGTAGGGCTATTTGACTTCGACTATATTGGAAGTGGCAAATTGGCAACGAAAATCGGGAAAATTGCGGGCGAGTACCACATAAACATCACGTAACACGGAATCAAGGCTAATCCGATACAAAGATTAGTCCGTCGACCAGTCCAACTTTGCAAACCGCGCACTGTAATGAAAAAAGTCCACATCAGCGGAAAAATCAAGAACACTATCTCGCAAACGAGTATGGAAATGCGATTGTAGGTTCCAAAGCGCCACAACCCAGGTACAAACATAGCACCAGGTAACAAAATTAGCGGAATTTGGGTCCAACAAGCAAAACCAAACCAGTTTTCCCATTTGGACTCAACACGTAAGACTCTAGCAACGACGAAAAAGTATGTTGCCAACAATAACAGTCTTAGAACAAGGTCTCTTGTGAAATCAACAGCTCCAGAAAGTATACCTGAGAGTGTAAAAGGCTCAGGGAGTATTCCATCAAAGTATCGGTGTGGAATGTCATGGATCGCCACAATAAATGTTCCTTGTGATGCCAGGGGTCGAAACAATATACTCGAGTACATGGCGAACGAAAAAACAAATACTACCAGCGACCCGATAACAACAAGCATTAAAGGAAAGAGAACCGGAGTCCGTTCAATCATTCCGTCAAATGCTCTTCGGGAGACTGAACACACTTGCCAAACATAGGCCATTTCTACTTCTCCCTCAATGGATAATGTTCGAAGGTTGATATCGGTCTGTCACGGACAAATCCCACGATTGCGCTATAAATCGGCATATTACACAATTGTTACTAAGTGCAACATTCGACAAATATTCTTCGACTACGAAGCAATTGTAAGCTAGTTGTACAAGCTCTCTTTGGGAAATGATCAAGGGAAAAGACCTCGTTCAAGAACCTTCACTTACATGGAACTTAAAGATGAGTTAAGCAAAAACGATGCCAAGATCACGGGAGGAAATACAACAAGCCTATTACCGTGTATGGTACCAATGCTACCCTTACACAAAAAGCCGTGTCTTTTGACGTCCAACTTCGCAAGCCTTGTACCGCTATGCAAAAGCTCCAAATTACTGGCAGTATGACCAACGCGTTTCTGAAAAAAGACAAGAGAACGATGGAGGAAATATTTGCTAGTGAAAAGAACAACAAAGTCGTAGTTGCCGCTGAAGCGATCACCATGGGTAAATATATCCAGCAGGCAAATCCAAACCAGTTTCCCCACCTTGTGTCCATTTGTATCAACCTACCAACCACATAAAAGTAAGTCCCTAGTAGAGTCAATTTCAAGCAGATTATGAGTACTACTTCGAACATACCACGCAATATGCTAGCAAGAACGTCATAGAGACCAAGACGAAGAATACCTTCTTCCTGCGGAGAACCTCTGTCAAAAAAGAGATCGCTACCTAATCTAATCTCAGTCAGTCCTGCATGACCCCCGAAAAGATTGACCGCTTGGAATGTTGATGTAATAGACACGACCAACCAGAGAATCAAGGATACGACGACAATGAGCAGCAGAGGAAGAAGTATCGGGGTCTTAGGCATCATCTCGTCAAACACTCCACGAGAAAGAGTACAAACTCTCCAAAGGCGTCTCATTTCAATCTCTGCCGATTTGTCATTTCCAATAAAACGGAGCACTTAGTCGAACTAGGCATCAGTTTGAAGACTCAACCAACAACATTCTTTTTTGACATATTGAGTCTCGAACATGCGATGGCTCATGTGACGTTGGTTCAAACTATTGCGTTCATTCACCGAACATTGGCTAGTTTTTATTAGATCAACCGAAAGCGATTCCACCCACGATCGACAAACATATCAATATGCCTAAAACCGCCCAAAAACTGGGTGCTTGTAATGGTTCTGGCAAAAAACCAAAGTAGTTTCTACCAATTTCAAGATAGGTCCAAATAAACCAAAGTACAACGGCGCTAAGAAAAATAATTAGAAAACCGACGAACTGGAGTGTGCACTAGTTAGTGGACATAATTTAATTTTCTTTTTTAAGAGGAGG
>WTGV01000008.1 GCA_011525295.1 Pseudomonadales bacterium
CAATAACTGTTATTATGTATAATATAAAAATCTTGGTCTCGCACCAGACTATCCATTGTTAATGACCGACGAAAGCAGAATGTGGCACAAGTAATTCGGGTCCTTATACCACGACCAGTGTGGCAATCCTACGATTACTTACTACCGGATTCGTTGTCGAATGTAGTCGTTGGTGCTCGCGTGCGCGTGCCATTTGGACCGACGACTGTCGTCGCCGTTGTAGTCGAGGTCGCAACGCGATCGGAGCATACCGGTCAATTGAGATCGGTGGAGAAGGTACTTGATCCGGACTGTATCGTTACTCCTGACTTACTGAGACTCGCTCACTGGTTAGCATCCTACTATCACTGTCCGATCGGTACAGTGATAGAGACCATGCTACCCACCGAAGTCTTACGCGGTCGACCAATGCTCGTCGAACCTGAATTTGAGTGGATTGTCGTGGCACAAGAGCAAGCGATAGAATTCAAGCGCGCTAAACGTCAGCAAGAAGTATGGGAACTTCTCACCAAACACGGTGCAATGCCCGATGCAGCTATACGCAGATGGGGAGTTGTAAGAAGTGTTCTCAACACTATGGAAAATAAAGGTTTGATTCGCCGAGTACCATTGCTCCCGAAGTACAAGTTTAGAGAAAGAGGTATCGAACCAACCCAAGAGCAAGAATCCGCAATCACAAATATTCTTGCTGTATTAGATAGTTTTGGTGTTCATGTTATAGACGGTGTTACCGGTAGTGGCAAGACTGAAGTCTACATCCGCGTTATTAGAAAAATACTTGAGCAAGGCAAACAGGTTTTAATACTAGTGCCGGAAATAGCACTAACACCCCAGACGGCAAATCACTTTCGCGACAGATTTGGTAGTGTCGCGGTTCTTCATTCCATGCGCACAAATCTTCAGAGATTTGAAGTCTGGTGTAGGGTAGCTAGCGGCGAACATCGGCTAGTATTGGGAACGCGCTCCGCAATCTTCACACCGTTCAAAGATTTAGGTTTAATCGTCGTCGATGAAGAACATGACACCTCCTATAAACAGGCAGATTCATTGCGCTATTCGGCTCGCGATGCCGCTATCATTCGTGCTCATGATCTCAATATCCCGGTGATACTTGGCAGTGCAACACTGTCATTGGAAACGGTCGAAAACGTCAATCGAAAGAAATATCGTAGATACCAACTGTCGGCTCGGCCAGGTGTTGCGAAACTTCCGAAGTTTCAACTGCTAGATATCCGAGGACAGATTCTTCAGGGTGGAATGTGTCACTCGTTGATCGAAGTCATGCGACACCACTTAGACAGGAAAGGACAGGTGCTCGTGCTTATCAATCGTCGAGGGTTCGCGCCGTCGTTGATCTGCCACGATTGTGGGCGTCGAGTGACTTGTCAAAATTGTGATGTACGCTTAACGTTGCATGAGCATCCACGCCGCGAGTTACGCTGCCACTATTGTGACCGTCGCTATGAAATACCTGAATCTTGCCCCGATTGCTTGAGCACCAGATTCGTACCCGTTGGTGCGGCAACTCAAAGGGTTGTCGAGACACTAAGCGAAGCTTTTCCCAACGTGCCAGTCCGTCGTATTGATAGAGATGCGGTAAACACAAACCGCAAGCTTGAACAAACAATTGAAGCGATGCAACGTCCAAGTCGATGCATATTGGTGGGTACGCAGATGTTAGCAAAGGGCCATCACTTACCTAACGTAACGCTAGTCGCAGTACTTCGAGCTGATGCTGGATTTTTTAGTGCCGACTTTCGCGCTGCTGAGAGAACAGCTCAATTGATAGTCCAAGTCGCAGGTCGAGCCGGTCGAGCCGAACGGGAAGGAGAAGTATGGATCCAAACCCATGATCCGGAGCATCCTCACTTGGAATCTCTTGCAAAATCGGGATATGCAGGATTCGTGAAGACTGAATTGATTTCACGAAAGAGCGCGAATTGGCCACCGTACTCCCACTTAGCATTGTTGCGCGCCGAAGGAACTAATTCAGACGAAGTTAGCGCGTTCTTAAAACAACTATTGACTCAGGTTCAGTTCACCAGTACAGAAACTTTCGGACCGATCTCTGCCTCGATTCCCCGGATGAATAACCGCTGGAGATGTCAAGCTGCGTTAGTCGATTCCAATCGCAAAAAACTACACGAATCTCTCGCAAAAATCGCAAGAGCATCCATGCAAAAATCTAAGATTCGTTGGTCGATCGATGTGGATCCAATGGACATGTCCTAACTGAGGGTTGTGACCCGATCGATAAACTAACTGAGATATTCAGAAGTTATACTCTCTTGTCGATTCAATTGCCCGGATAGGACACTTGTCTAGGGTTCACCGTTGTTGTGTTCAATTTGAAACAGGCGGGCGAAATAACTAAGCGTAGTATCATTAGGAAACTTCGCTATCGCCTTTGCCGCTAATTCACTCGCTTCGGATATTTTTTCAGCTTCCATTAAACGACCGATAGCGATCCCATATATCTCAGGTAATCCCCAAGTAGGTGTCATCGCATCCCCGGTAGTGTCGTAGTTCGACGACAGCACGGTATCTATACATGCTTGAACGTCGATGTCGATGGAAAATCCCGTTACCGGTGAAACACCGATAAAAATCTGGGCGAACAAGACTCGAAGGTTTGTGGAATCGGCATCGATCGCTCGATCTAACGCGTCTTGCATTTTCGAGAAGAGTTCAAAGGTCCGCGTTGAATCGTAATCGATTTTTGCACGGTAAAGCATGGCTAGTAGAGAGTGTGTTTCCGCTATTGCGAAGTCGGTTTGCTCTAACAGTTCAATCGACTCGTCGATCAAGCGATGCACTTGATCATCGGCACCGATCTCCTGTTCCAAGAAAATTAGGTTGGTATTCAACACCGCAGTCCAATATTCACGGCTTAAAGCTTTTTCGTCGTCTTCGCCGGTGTGAATTTTGACGAGCTGCGACTTAATACGATACAACTCGCTTGGACTCTCGTCGCGTATAGCTTGATTGGTTAATTCAATGATTCGGGCTTCAAGTTTGTCCCAATCGAAGACCCATTCGCCATTAGATTCTTCCGGTGTCTCCCTTTGAACGGTTTGACATCCGGTTAGTAGTAGCAGGAGACAAGACAATCCAAGAGACAAGCGTACAACGTTGTTCATGATCGTGCTCTGTACATCGTCAATCCATCGAACCATCGATCTCTATCTAGATTGTACATTTGTATTATTCTTATTCAAGTATCAGTCGCGCAAGACCAAGCCATGTTGTTGGAACCAGCGCAGAACAACCGATCTACGGTATTGAAGTGATCGAACTTCGTTCATTCTCGATTAGACCAATCACGCAAGACCAGACAGACTAGTGGTAGAATGTGCTAACTTTTTGATTACAGATTACAAACGTAAGAGTACAAATGAAAGAACCACTTCGTATAACGGTGACTGGCGCAGCTGGACAAATCGGTTACGCTATGCTGTTTCGCATTGCCTCTGGCGAGATGCTTGGGACCGATCAACCGGTAATTCTGCAACTTCTCGAAATACCTCCAGCAATGAACGCGCTCGAGGGCGTAGTAATGGAATTGCAAGATTGTGCCTTTCCGTTGCTACGAGGGGTTGTATCTACCTCACAACCGGAGGAAGCATTTTCAGGTGCAGATTTTGTACTCTTGGTTGGTGCTCGCCCACGGGGACCTGGTATGGAACGCAAAGACCTATTGGAAGCAAATGGTGCGATCTTTACAGGACAAGGTAAAGCGATCAACGACTACGCGTCAAAGAACGTTAAAGTGCTTGTAGTAGGCAATCCTGCTAATACTAACTGTCTAATCGCAGTAAACAACGCCAAAGATCTGAATCCAGAACAATTTAGTTCGATGACCATTCTTGATCATAATCGTGCGATCGCGTTGTTGGCAGAACGTACCGGTGTCCACATAGACGAGGTCCAAAACCTTGCGGTTTGGGGAAACCATTCAGCGACAATGTTTCCGGAGCTCCTATCTGCGTCGGTCGGAGATACGCCTGCATTGGAACTTGTGACCTTTGATTGGTATCGAGACCAATTTATTCCGAAGGTTCAACAACGAGGTGCAGAAATTATTCGAGCTCGAGGTAGTTCGAGTGCGGCGTCGGCCGCCAACGCGGCTATCCAACACATGCGACTCTGGAGCTTGGGTACGCGCACCATCACCAGCATGGGCATTGTTAGTTGTGGGGACTATGACATTACTGAAGGCATCGTGTACTCATTTCCAGTTACCTGTGGTGCGGGAAAAATAGAGATTGATAAGAGTCGTAGCTTGGACGACTTTTGTGTTGAACGAATGCGTTTGACCGAAAGAGAACTGTTGGAAGAGCGCGATGCCATCAAACATTTGTTGTAAGATTGAGTTCAATTGCAGTATCTTTATACACCAAAACGTTTTCTTGGATAAAATCCCAGTTTAACAACGTTGTGCATCAAACTCATCTACTCTTAAGAAAGGGCTGAGGTAAGGTGTCAACTGTCAAGGATTGACGACTCGACTCATGGAGGAGACATGAAAACTCACTCTTTAGCTCCGCAGCTACAACTAACGATTGGCGTGTTGCTGTTTGCGCTGGCGTCCTCCGCATCTGCAGAGGGAATGTTTTACTTTGGTAGCGGTATTGGGCTCGAAAATTTCAAAGCAAGATACGACAAGCGCGCGAACACAGACCTGTTTCCCACATTGTCGCTCAGCGATCTAGTATTCAGCGACCGCGACGGTGGCGACGGTACCCCCTACAGCCTTAATGCGTTCACTGGGATTCGCATCGGTTTACATGAGAGGGGTCTTTGGTTTGGTGTACAGACCGAGACAGTACTCAAAAGCGATATTGTAGAAGGGCGATTAGCTGGTGTAGGGAAGACTACTGGTGGCTACGAGATCTCGAATCTGCTCCAACAGAACTGGACGTTAAGAACTGATCGAGACCGTTCTCTTGTAGTCCGCGTAGGTACGGTTGTCAGTTTTCTAGGTTTACTCGACTTCTCACCATATGTAGTCGCCGGCTTACGTGAGGTGGAGGTTGCGTTCGAGCGTACCTTAGAAATCTGTGGTGCTAAACTCGTTTGTCAACCGGGAGAACAAAGTACCACAACCACGGAACGGCGTACTCCCTCTCTTCGCCACATGGTCGTCGGTCTTGGAATAGAAAAATTCATTGGTGAAAAGACATCCATTTCTTTTGAAGCAAGATACTCTAGTGAAGATGACGACAGCTGGGACGAGTCGACCAATGACATTACGACTCCGTCAAGTCTATCTACGGACTCCTACGACGTGTCGTTGAAATTCTCGATATACCTGTGAGTTAGTTGTCAGCGATTTGTTTAGTTTCTGTGTGAGGTAGTTTCAAGTCTTCCCAGAAAAAGCACGCCGCACTACCACCAGAGGAACTATCGGACACCAGTTCAAGTGGCGGAGTCTCCTCAGAACAGCGAGGTTGAACATAACGACAGCGGGTGTGAAAGCGACAACCGCTCGGGGGTAAGATCGGCGAAGGAATGTCACCTTTTAAGATAATTCGGTCGGGGCGTCGTGTTGGATCTGCAACTGGAATCGCGGAGATCAGTGCCTCCGTGTATGGATGCTTGGGTGCTCGGTATATGTCCTCAGAAGTACTGGTTTCCACGATCTGTCCCAGATACATAACTGCGATCTTATCGGATACATGCTTGACAACAGCTAAGTCGTGTGCGATAAAAATCAGCGCAAGATCCATTTCTTGTTGCAGATCAAGCAACAAATTTACTATTTGAGATTGAACGGATACGTCGAGTGCAGACACCGCTTCATCACACACAATCAGTTTTGGCTTAAGTGCGATCGCTCTAGCAATCCCTATACGTTGTCTTTGTCCTCCAGAAAATTCGTGCGGAAAACGATTTGCCGCAGATTCATCTAGCCCAACTCGATTTAACAGTTCGTAGACCTTTTGTTCCCGTTCTGCCTTGGAACCTAATCGGTGGATGATAAATGGTTCTGATAGTATCTTACGCACCGTATGTCGACTGTTCAGAGACTCAAAGGGGTCTTGGAATATGATCTGTACGTCCCGTCGTAAAGCGCGTAGTTCTCGGCGTGTCATCCCAACTATGTCGCGGCCTTCAAACTTTACTGAACCGTCAGTTGGATGTACAAGTCTTAGCAGTGTTTTCCCAACGGTGCTCTTACCGCAACCAGACTCACCTACAAGACCGAGAGTCTCGCCGCGCTCTAGCGTGAACGAGATATCATCCACGGCATGAACCTGCCCTACGGTTCGTGGGATGATTCCTTGTTTTACCGGGAAGAACTTAGTTAGCCCTTGAACCTCGAGAAGTGGCGGGATATAGGTAACGTTCTCGATATAGACATCGTCTTCATTCACGTTCTTGGTTTCGATTTCGTTCACTTTGTTGGCATCGTTCATTTGACATCTGCCACTGAGTCTTGCCAAAAGTGACATGCGACGCTTCTTGCGTACTTGGCGTCTGGATAGCTAGGTATTTCCTGTGCACATTTCTGTTGTGCTCGTTCACAACGATTACGAAAACGGCATCCCGAAGGCATATTGGCAAAACTAGGCACCATTCCTCTGATGGTCTTCAGCTGTGTTTTTGGAATGCCACTTAACGATGGAATCGAATTGAGTAGACCTTGTGTATAAGGATGAAGTGGTTGGGCAAACAATTCCAACGCTGGCGCTTCTTCCGCGACTCGACCAGCATACATCACTACCACTCGATCGGCGATTTCAGCAATGACCGCCAAATCGTGTGTGATAAAAATCACCGCCATACCATTTTCGCGTTGTAATTCCGCGATCAGTTCAAGAATTTGTGCTTGAATCGTGACGTCTAATGCAGTGGTCGGTTCGTCTGCGATCAGGATGTCCGGTACGTGAATGAGCGCCATCGCGATCATCACTCGTTGACGCATCCCACCTGATAGTTGGTGCGGGTATTCCGTGAGTCGTTGTCGCGGCTCTGGAATACCAACTCGATCTAGCAATTCGACGCTGATCTCGATTTGTTCGTGCTTGCTAGTTTCTGGTCGGTGGAGCTGAAGCGTTTCCATTAATTGACGTCCCACGCGCTGGACGGGGTTAAGAGCTGTCATCGGCTCTTGGAAGATCATCGAAATCTTGCGACCTCGGATACTTCGCATTCGCTCGGGTCGATATGACAGGAGATCGTCGCCATCAAACATTATTTGACCACCAGTGACGCGTCCTGCCGGTTTGGGAAGCAGTCCCATGATGGCTAATGAGGTAACGCTCTTGCCGCATCCGGACTCTCCTACAACACCTAGAGTTTCACCCTTTGCTAACTGAAAAGCGACTTCATCTAGAACCTCTACAGTCGCTTCATCAGTATCGAAAGAAACTGATAGATTCCGAACTTCTAATAATGCCATTAATGTAGCGGCGTACGACTATTGCCTCAACACGAAAGAGTATTGTTGGTGCTGGTCGTGTTTAGCTGAAGTGAGTTGCTCATATGGGGTATTGTGCTTAAAGTGTGTGTATCGGTGAACATCTGATTCGATGCATCAGAGGGGACGTGTCTCTTTACAGCACAACTCAAACGTCAATACATCCTCTTCACTGAAGTTCAAAATCAGCAGAAACGGCGCAATGATCTGGGTGGTCCGCGATTCGGGGTCCCTCACGAAAAGAATTTTTGATCAACAATGATCCGTTGAAGTCGCCAACAACGATGTGGTCGATAAACTCGGAAAAAAGTGGATGACACTTGGAACCGCCGGCACTTGTCAACAGTTCCAGCTGTTGATCTTTGGTATTGAGCATAGTCCATCCCCAGTCCTTTGGTAATGCGAGCCGGCGATTAAAATCGCCTAATATTGCAAAGGATTCATTCGCATCGAGTCGGGCGTCGCGCCATTCGACCAAAATTTCGAACTGAGTCCTTAAGTTCTCACACTCTGTGTCTTTCGCTTCATCTTCGTCTTCGGTGTCGCTCCAGCAGCCCGGGACTAAGTGAACGCTAAGCAAACGTAGGCTCGAATCTGATTTAATGGATATGTCGGTACCCCATCGGTGAAAATCTTGACCAAGACCCAATTCTTCTACATCATCATGTCGTTCATAGTCAATGCCCTTGCGGATCGCAAATCCTGTTGCAATGTGTTGTCGAAAACGACCTGGTGCTTCAATGCATTCCAGGGTAGGTTTCTGTTGAGGTCGATTCGACAATTCAAGGTTCCATTCCGTGGGAGAAAACACCTTCTCCGCGGCTGCTAAATCCTTGACTTCTTGAAACGCAACTACGTCAAAATCCTGCTTACGAACAGAACGCTTCAGGAGTTCATAGTCTGCAGCGGCACGGTCAATGCAACCTTCCGATCCATTCGCATTTAAGTGTTCCAAGTTCCAAGCGGCGATACGTAGTGGTTCAGCTACCGACCAACTACAGAGTACCACCATAGCACTTGAAATCGTAGCTAGAAGTCGAGTCACCAAGTGATGTTTAAGAACGCGTTGCACACAACAAATAGTATTGTAGTTGGACGATTCTTTTGTGTTAACCCACGACCGTTTTCGTCATAGGGTCGCATCGTCATCTATTTTTTGGTAATGGAGCTAGTTTTTGCAACTAATTGAAAACCAACTGGCACGTGAGTATCCAGATTTACTCGGCACCCTAGAACCGTTTGCCGCGATTGACCTAGGTTCAAACAATTTTCACGTGATAATCGCGATGGAACGTCCCAACAATCGTTGGCAGATTATCGATCGGCACAAAGAACTAACACGACTCGCACAGGGTATTGAAGAAACGCGAGTTATAAGTCGACAGTCTCTAAATCGAGCACTTCGTGCTTTAGAACGCGTGAGCCAACGCATTCGCAGTCTGCCCAAACGCAATGTAAGAGTAGTCGGAACCCATACTCTTCGAACTGCCGAAAATGCAAGTGAATTCATTCGTCAGGGCGAAGCAGTACTTGGTCATCGAATCGAAGTGATCAGTGGTCGAGAAGAGGCACGACTCATTTATCTTGGAGCATCTCATTCGTTTGAACACCGAGCCCGTAATCGGCTAGTCATAGATATTGGTGGTGGTAGTACAGAGATAGTGCAAGGGACTCAATTTCAGCCCAATGTACTAAGGAGTTTTCATATCGGTTGCATCTCCATGACGGACAAGTGTTTTGCTGATGGGAAGATCTCTGCGAAACGGTTTCGTCGCGCTCGAGATCTTGCATTAGACGAATTGCAACCCTTTCGGTCTATGTTTCGTTCGCAAGCTTGGGAGGTCGCAGTTGGGACCAGTGGTACCCTCCAAGCAGTGCAATTTGCGATTAACGGGTTGTACTCCGCAAAGTTAATCACTCAAGTAGCGCTTGTGGAACTGATTCAAAAGCTCTGCGACCTCGGGCACACAGAAAAAATCTCCGAAGACATCTGCAACCAAAATCGAGCTCCGGTGTTCGCTGGTGGCGTTGCGATCGTGGACGCGATAATGCAGACTCTCGGTATGGACGAGCTCCATGTAACCGATGGAGCTTTGAGGGAAGGTGTCTTGTACGACCTACTAGGTCGGTCGCAACAGAACGACATTCGCGAAACTTCCATTCAAGACCTCGTTTCGCGCTTTCACATCGACGCGAAACACAGTGAGAGTGTTTCGGATACTGCGTTGGATTTGTTTCAGCAGGTGCAGCAAGCTTGGGCACTGGATGAGCAAGAGGAAAAGAATCTGTTACGTTGGGCTGCCCTACTGCATGAAATCGGCATGGACATATCGCACTCCAAGTATCACCGACACGGTGAATACTTGTTGCAACACCTCGACTTAGCCGGTTTTTCTCAAAGTGAACAGCGAAGGTTAGCAATCTTAGTGCGTGCACATCGTCGGCGTTTTCCTTTAGAGCTTTTTATTGAGAATACTACGTTGTCGAAACTTGCAAGTCTATTACGCCTCGCAACGGTGCTCAGGAGGAATCGCTCAAATGACCCAGCACCGCCTTATTGCCTCGGAGTAAACGATTCTGGTCTTGAGTTGAAGTTACCCCGCGACTGGTTGCGTGATCATCGACTAACGTTAATGGACCTCCAACGCGAAGTCGCGTATATGCGATCTGCTCCCTATCAGCTTACACTCTCGCTGACAAACAATTCCACTTGAAATTCGGGTAGTGGTTCATTTTGAATTTATTACTATAATATAGTACATGTTAATCGCGTATTGCTATCGAGTTTACCCTACGAATGTCCAGCAAGAAACTTTACGCCGGCAGTTTGGGTCAGTACGGTTTGTTTACAACTATTTCTTAGCACTCCAACAGCAGCGGTATGAGGACAAAAAGAAGCACTTGTCGTTCTTCGACATGTGTCGCGAACTGGTGGAACTGAAACACGGCGATGACTATTCGTGGTTGTATCAGACGTACGCGCAGTCCTTGTACGAAGGACTCAAAAACTTAGATGCCGCCTATCAGAACTTCTTCCAAAAACGGGCCGGACATCCTCGGTTTAAGTC
>WTGV01000038.1 GCA_011525295.1 Pseudomonadales bacterium
CGGATGGAAAGGTGGGTCGGGAGCGGGTGAATGAAGCGTTGGTCTCTGTGGGAGATCGCCTTGTGACGTCGTACAACGTTAGAGAAGGTGAAAATGGCAGTATTTTTTGTGAGCCTGAGTTGACAAATGCTGGTCTCACGTTTGGCGCTAGGGTCGACAAAATTGACGACAATGGTTTTGTGACTTTCTCATTATCGCCTCAGATCTCGGCTGCTGTTGACGTGGATTTTGTAGAGCGATGTGGGAACATCAATATCATTAATAGCCGTTCTCTTGATACTGGAAAAATTCGTGTCCGTGATGGTCAAACGTTGATTTTGACGGGTGTGATTTCGGATGCCGATGTGCAGGCTGTGACGAAATGGCCCATCCTTGGAGATCTGCCTTTGATCGGCCAATTTTTCCGTTCGTCCCAGGGAGGGAGGTCTAAGCGAGAGTTAGTGATTCTGGTGACACCACGAATCATTGACGACACCCAGGGTGGAACCTACGGCTATGGCTACAGGCCAACGCTTCCAGCGGCTCGCCAGGTGATGAGTGGCTACTGATCGGTTCTTCTTTTAAAGCCCCAACCCGAATGGCATGAAGGCTTTGGCGGCAAGCGGCGCGATCATGCGCAGCCCTGAAATGGCGCCGCCCAGCAGTTGACTGCCGATGCCGCTCCCTTCCTCAGTTGCGTTGTCCTCGTAGCGGCGCTGGCCGATGGCATCAGCTGCTGCCTTGAGCTGCTCTGCCCAGGTTGCGTTGCCCTGTTGTTGATACAGCGAACCTGCGTAGGTGAAATCGGCGGCCGCCAGGTCGTCTTTGGCCTGTTCGCTGCGGCTAATGCCGCGGGCCACCCAGCTCAAGGGTTCTTGCGGTTGGCTGCGGATGGCATCGCTGAACAGCGTTTCTGCCGATGACCAGTTTCCGGCTAAGAACGCCTCCACTCCCGCGTTATGCAGCGCGGCATGGCTGCGGCTTCCTGCTGCAATTCCCTGGGCTCCTTGCCAGTGCGCCTGCTCAAGGGCGTCCGCGTCCAGCTGGGCACCGCTGAGATCGGCGTCTCGCAGATCGGTGCCGTAGAGCTTGCTCTCTCTCAGATCAGCTCCGCGCAGGGATGCGCCGCGCAGGCTGGTGAAGCTGAGGTCGGCGCCATTGAGATCAGCGCCGTCCAGTAGGGCCCGGCTGAGGTTGGCGCGCATCAGCCGGGCTTCATGCAGATCGGCATCGCGCAGGTCCGCATGAACGAGGTCCACATCGGCCAGCCGGCATCCGCGACAGCTTCGTTCCTGCAGGAGTTGAAGCAGCGCTTCATTGGCTTGAGCGGCCCCTGCTCCAAGACCCAGCAGTCCACCAAGCATCAGCGATGCCCACATGGTGTTGATCTTGACGGTGTCGCTCCGGAGCGGAGTCCCATCGTGGGCTGGCATCACAGCAGCGCAGCGATCCCTCGGGTTGTATCGGTCCCGGCGGCTTGCGTCGAGCGTCGCTGGGCAGGATGGAGACCTGTCGGTTGGATTGATCGTGAGCAGCGGCCTTCCACCGCATGGGGGCAACCTCAGTCAGGAGGCCAGACGCCTGGGCCTTCGAGCGGATCAGCTGCTGGATGCCAGTGCATCGTTGGTGCCTTTTCAGCCGCCGCGCGTGATGCGTGCAACATTGCGGCGCGCGATCGCCGGCACGGCACTACGTGATTACCCCGATTGCGGTCAGATTGCGTTGCGCCAGGTCATTGCCGATTGGCATGGCGTGGATGTCGCCTGCGTTTTGCCAGGCAACGGAGCAGCGGAGCTGTTCACCTGGGCCGCAAGGGATGCCGCGGCGCATGGGCTCAGCGGTCTGCCCCAACCGGGGTTTGCCGATTACCGCCGTGCCTTGTCGTGCTGGGACGCAGCTGTCTGCTCCTTGCCCCTCCGGCTCGATTGGACGGGAACCGGACCCGAGGCCTTCCCGACTCCGCCGGATTCGAACAGGCGTGTGAGCACGCTCTGGCTCACCAATCCCCACAACCCCACAGGGCAGCTCTGGAGCCGGTCGTCCCTGGAACGCCTGCTGGATCGCTACGCGCTGGTGATCTGCGATGAAGCTTTCCTTCCCCTGGTCCCGGACGGTGAGCGGCAGTCGCTGTTGCCCTTGGTGGCCACCCATCCCAATCTGGTGGTGATCCGCAGCCTCACAAAGCTGTTGGCAGTGGCTGGCTTGCGGCTCGGTTATGCCGTGGCCGCTGCGGATCGCTTGCAGCGCTGGCGACGTTGGCGCGATCCATGGCCGGTGAATGGCCTGGCGCTGGCTGCCGGGCAGGCCGTCATCGCCGATCGGCCCGGGCTCAAGCGCTGGTCGCGGCGAGTGGAAGCCTGGGTCGCGGATGAAGGTTCCTGGTTGCAGCACCAGCTGATGCAGTTGCCGGGAATCACCCCGATGCCCTCCAGCACCAACTTCCTATTAATCCGCAGTGATGCGTCCCTGGTGGAGTTGCGGGAGCGCGTTGCCCGTCGTGGGGTGCTGCTGCGCGACTGCCGATCCTTTGA
>WTGV01000061.1 GCA_011525295.1 Pseudomonadales bacterium
TTACAAGCTCACCCACAAATTGTTTGTTGTCCACTAACTAGTGCATACTTCAGTGACCTTCTTGAGCATTCAAATATAGAAGAAGACTCAAAGAATAAAACAGAGTCGCAGTTATACATCGCCCCCAGCAGTTTTGTCGCACGTACGAATGGCACGGTGATCCTATTGGGTATAACACCTGATCAGTGTTCTGTATTACCGAGCAAACTGCATGAACGCATTGAGTACAAGAAACACCTGCGTAGTTTGCAGCCATCCTCACACGAGGATATATCCACGATACTAACAGAATTCGGATTCTTCGAGATTTCGAGTGATCGTTGGTTACGTGCACCTCGAATCGAGACTCCGACACAGCATCTCGATTGCATCAATAGCTTATTGGATTCAGTACGAACATCACCCGAAGTACCAGGATTGTCATTGCTCGATTCGGTTCGACCTGTCAAGTATTATCGAGGAAGATGGACCGGTTTAAAAGGACATTCCGGCAGGTTCGTAGGTAGGCGAAGTCAGAAGTATGGTGCGGATTTATGGTGTTATGTGCAGATAAATAATGGTACTCCTGAACGACTATTAGACTTACCACTGAGTGAGGGATTATGGCGAGGATGCGATGAGGCGTGGCATCTACAAATGGCTATTGACATTTTGCACGGAAGCCCGCAGCGCCTTCGAGTAATTCGACGAGATTCAGATGTCGCTACGCTTCAATTGTTTTCACCGATTCCAAGTTGGGCACATCGTAGGTGGGCTGCAATTGGTGAACCCGCTTCGAATGAAGGATGTCTTTTTGCCTATCGAATATCAGCGACAGAACTCCCAGAAGAGTTGAATTTTGCCCGTACGACACTGTGGCTCGAAATCGAAGAAGATTAGCTCACGGTCAGAAGGAGAGTTAGCCAATGGCACTTACGATTGGGGAGACCACCAGCAAACTACATCAGGCACTGCAAGATTACATCGAAGCGGCATACCATGTGAGCGATCCTACACTCGTCAAGCAACGTCGTGATCTTCTAAACAAACCTGGCGTCATTCATCAGCGCCCATTTCTAGAAAGTACACCTCGGTACAAGCATGGAGAAGAATTTAGCAACCTCCAGCTTCACACTGCTGCACGCGAAGTGTTTGACTCCATCTCACAGTCTCAAGGAACACTAGCACCCTTAGTTCACAATCCACCGTATCAACATCAGGCTAACGCGATAAAGCTTGCGTTGGTCGATAACCGAAGTTTGATGGTCATGACCGGTACTGGTTCGGGTAAGACTGAGTGTTTTCTGTTACCTATATTGGGAAAACTCGCACGCGATGCTAAGTGTAATGGTTCAAAGTTCGGGAACACACCCGCGGTACGCGCATTAATACTCTATCCAATGAACGCGTTGGTGAACGATCAACTTGGTCGACTTCGGCTGTTGTTTGGAGACCCGAGGATTGTCAATAAATTTATTGATTGGTCCGGAAGGCCAGCCCGATTTGCGCGATATACAAGCCGGACACTGTACCCTGGAATTCGTACTGTCGCGAAAGACAAGATCAAGTTGGCTCCTCTGTCAAAGTACTACATAAGTAATCTACTTGACGCGGAGAATCCTGAATCTGAAAAGTACGAGCAGGCTCAGTCGTTGGTGAAGGAGTTGAAAAAGCGTGGTAAGTGGCCTTCGAAACCAGATTTACTTGCTTGGTATGGCAAGGGGAAAATTTGGAAAGACAAGGATGGAAAGTTTCAACGATGCGTAACACTCCCTTCGGATCCCGAACTTCTCACCCGTCATGAAGTGCAAGCAGCACCTCCGGATGTTCTCGTCACTAACTACTCAATGTTAGAGTATATGTTGATGCGGCCGCTTGAGAGACCAGTTTTTGATCAAACTAGAGAGTGGCTTAACACAAACCCCGACGATCGATTTCTGCTCGTCATCGACGAAGCACACATGTATAGGGGTGCTGCTGGTGCCGAAGTTGCATTGTTGATCCGTCGCCTTCAAACGCGCCTCGGTATCACCTCTGATCGTATTCAGGTTATCTGTACCAGCGCAAGTTTGAAGGACTCCGATTCAGCTAAGACATTTGGAGCTCAGCTTACCGGAAAAGATCCACTTGATTTTGTGAGTGTGGAGGGCGAACTCGATTATCGATCCCATGCTGCGAAAGGAACAAATCAGGAAGCGCTTGCGCTCTCCACGATTAACTTAGAAAACCTATATGAGTCGACTGTAGCAAAAGAGAAACTCGACTTAGTTAAGAAGTTCCTAGAGCACCGAGAAGTCGATACGTCCCGTGGGTTTGAAAGGGCACTCTACGATGCCCTAACGTCCTTTGGACCTATGGCTAAATTGATTAACAGAACAATGGTCGAAGCGCGACCAGTGGAAGAACTAGGTCAGATGTTATTTGAGGGAATCGAACCGACACTTGCTGATCATGCGGTCACAAACCTTGTAGCTCTGGGTAGTCTAGCGCAACCTGTAGCAACGGAACCGAGTCTCTTACC
>WTGV01000047.1 GCA_011525295.1 Pseudomonadales bacterium
CCCTGGCCCCGAATCTGCTGGTGGCGATGGAGAACGGGCGTCTGAGCTTGAGGCATCGGATCCTGCCGCGTTGACACCACCGAGCCTGAGTGGAGAGGGCTACGAGGTCAGCCTGTCGTTGGAGTCGTCGTTCCAGATGGCTGATACGGGAAGTCCCTCGATTGGAGTGGCCCCCAGTGGTCTTTCTGGAGGTTCCTCTGTTGGGGGTGCACCGGATGGCGCAGGCGGTGCTGTGGGTGGCTCGAGTTCTCAGTTGAACGCTTCAACGACGACAGTTTCCGAGGGTGGAGATGCCATTACTGGCTCTGGTTCGCCAGAAGGTGGTGTGTCAGCGGCCGCGAGTGGTGGTGAGGGGGATGGAGCAGGTGCAACTGCTTCTGCGGTTGGCGATGAGGGCGCCAGCGGAGAGGACGCAGGAGACGAAGGGGCAGCAGGTGAGACGGCAGAGGGCGCAGCTGGAGGAGCCGAGGGTGATGGGCCGAGTGAGAAGCCGAAGTCTCCATCGGCAGCGGTGGCCCTCAAGCGCGTTGACGCAAAGCGTGCCAGCCAAAACCTGGCGAGGGGCGACGCGCAAGCGACATCGCGGACGCTGCAGGGCTTGAATCTCCCGGAGTTGAGTGGACGTCGGACGCCGACGCCAGCGGCGATTACGAATTCACTGCAGCAAGTGCGTCAACTGATTGTTTCGGGTGCTACCCAGCGTTGATGGTGAGAGTTTGGATGAATGTGGAGAATTTCCTTACCCTTAGTGCACCGTTTCGGATTTAAGAATTCAATGCAGCGCAAAGCTGGTGTCAGAAGAATCTTATCCATTGGATCGGCCGTCGCGCTGCTTGTTGGTGTCGCTCACTCACCCATTGAGGCTCAGGCCAATGCGCGGTCCACGCCTCAGGAGACTGCTGCTGCTCTTCCTGAATTCGAGCGCCAGAGTTACAACCCTGCGGTTCTCCACTTGCAGTTCACGCCATTGCCTGAGGGGCGCACCACCTCCTCTGGTGGTGATGCATTTCTGGACCTGACCCTGATTCCTTCGTCTGGAAATCTTGAGGGTGTACGTGTTGAGTTAGTGATTGCAGAGTTTCGTGATCAACTGCGCGATTTGTATGTGCAGTTGTCTCGGCAGGATTCTCTTGATGTCGAGAATCCGAAGTCACCGTCGCGACAGCTTTATGCCCTGTTGTTTGAGGCGTTAACCCCGCTTCTTGAGCGTGAGAACGTCTCTACATTGTTGATTGCTGCTGATCGTGGCTTGCAGGCTGTCCCATTTGCAGCTCTCAATGATGGTCAGCATTATTTGGGTGATCGTTATGCCTTTTCCATCACGCCGTCGCTTGCATTAACCGATCTAGGGATGTCTGGCGATCCAGGACAACGGCGCTTGGTCTTGGGTGCATCTGAATTCAAAGGATTAGCAGCGCTCCCGTTGGTGCCCCAGGAATTGGATCGAATCGGGCCAGATGCCAACAAGGATCTTTTTCTGAATCAGGAATTCACTCCCGATCGTTTTTTTGAGAAAGCCGGCGAATCGGCTTACAACCAACTCCATATCGCCACCCACGCGGAATTCAAGCCAGGCGGCCCCAATGACTCTCAGTTGTACTCCGGCGTTGGTCCGATCTCCATGGATCAGCTGGCCAAGCTTCGGAAGGAACGCAAGGGTGTTCCGTTGGATCTTGTGGTTTTCAGTGCTTGCCGAACCGCTCTGGGTGACGCCAATGCTGAATTGGGATTCAGTGGACTTGCGCTGCAAGCAGGGGCGCGAAGTGCAGTGGGAACCCTTTGGTATGTCGATGACGTCGTGACATCGGCTTACTTCGTGCAGATGTATCGCTATCTCGATCAGGGCATTCCCAAGGCGGAGGCGATGCAACTGACACGTCAGGCCTTTGTACGCAACCTTGTGCGCCTTGATGGCGATCGGGTGCTCGGTGTCAACGATCAGCCGTTGCTGTTGAACCTCAGCCCTTCTCAGCAGAGACGCGTCAGTTCTGGTGTGAATCACCCCTTTTTCTGGGCGGGCATTGAACTGATGGGATCTCCGTGGTGAACAACTAACGGCTTTTCTTCGCCGGACTGGTCGACTTCATCACCTTTAGCCCCATTGTGGTGATTCGTCGGCTTGGATCAGAACGTGTAGCGGAGTTTCGTGTGGAGGCCATGCCCCAACACCCAGTTGTTCCAAAGTCCGGGGTTGTTGTCTGTACTGAAGGTCTCGACCCAGCCAAGCTCCACCTGCCAACGCCCGTTGATGTAGCGGCCGACAAGACCACCCGAGCCGATGCTGTCGTCGAAGGTATTGTCCAGGAACTCTGTGCGAAGACCACCCATGCCGATGTAGGGGACAATCTGGATGGCTTGTTTGTTGTTTTGCCATGCAGTCCAGACCAATTCTGCAGTGCTCAGCCAGCCGCTGTCTCCGCTGACGAGACTGCCGGGAAGCCCGCGCAATCCCACATCACTGCCAAGGCTGAAGGTCATGC
>WTGV01000017.1 GCA_011525295.1 Pseudomonadales bacterium
TCAAAATTGCGAAAATTCTCAAAAAATAGTCTTGCAAAACGGTAGATTGTCCGAAGGATGGGATATCGGCGAAGCATTTGCGGAATGCGCGTTACAGAACGACACAAACTTTAATATCGTGTGGCCATGGAACACAGTACGTGATCGTAGAACACCCAGATCGAGCTTACCTGGCGCTGACCTAGTAGGGTTCAGTACGAAAGCGGCGGAAACAGTACTTCTGTTTGGTGAAGTAAAAACCTCTTCAGATACAAATACACCACCGCGGGTTATGCTAGGAGAGACCGGAATGATTTGGCAGCTCGAAAAGATCGAAGCACGGCTTGATATTCAGCATACCTTGTTAAAGTGGTTATATGTGCGGTGTACCATAACAGAACACCAGACTTTGTATAGGAACGCAGTTACACGATATCTCGTTTCCGAGGGCAAGGAATTTTTGCTCGTAGGAGTGTTAATCCGGGACACCGTTCCCAGCGAACGTGACTTTAGTTCTTTAGGAGAAGTACTAGCAACGCGTTTCTCCACACCAACCCAAATTGAACTCGTAGCTTGGTATTTACCTATAAAAATCACCAACTTGTTCAATCTACTTCAGGAAACGTTATGATCACAGATTCTTGGATTGTAGATTCTCTCGGTCATGAGAAAATTGAGAAAGCCTGTAGTGAAGCTAACCGTCGCCGACTACTAGGTACTCTTACTATCGAAAGTTCCTCGCAAGTAGACGACGAAAAACTGCGCTTCATCGTCAACGGACTTGAACTCGGCCTGTTCGGTCTCCTTGATGAACGTGAACCCGAAAAACTAGTCGAAGTAGCGTCACGTGCATTTCTTGTTGCACGTGTCCTGAAGTTACCCGATACACCAATCGAGAGAGCGGAAACCCTAGTGAGACTGGGATGTCTTGGAGTTTTGGGTGATAGGAGTTCGGATGTTCATAGGGTTTTACGCGATCAAAGTGTTCCGTCTTTACCTTTGAACTCAGAAGATTGGGGAGTTCGAGTTTGGGCGGTCATACTGGACGTATGGATACGTATATTTAGACAACAAGGTTGGCACGACTTCCATGCTATTCAAGAGGGAATTCTGAACCTACGAGCTGCGCAAAAGAGTTGTGAACCAGAATTTTTGCATGTTGCAGAACAAAGCGACGACGCACAACCGGCTTGGGAACTCGTCAGCTCTTATCATCTTGCTAGGGCGGCAGAAATCTTAGCGACGTATCAATGCCAGGGATCCGTTGACGAACACTACGATATTCGGGAACAACTAGAAACGCAATTTGATCGTGCAATAAACGCCACATCGCGAGGTTTACTAGTTGCGCGAGAAATGTTGATACGATTACTTGCACGAACTGCCAAACCATTGGTTGACAATAGTATCTGGACGGTCACACGCGCCGTTAACACTCGAGTAACGAAATTTGTGGAATCAATGCTTTCGCCACAACGCAAACAACCAATTTTTAGTATGCTACCACCACAGCGACGCACTCTACGGGAAGAAGGACTTTTGGGCTCGAGTCATCGGAGTGTCGTGGTCAGTCTTCCTACGTCAGGCGGCAAAACACTCATTGCTGAATTTCGCATACTTCAAGCACTGAATCAATTTGACCACGAGCGCGGTTGGGTCGCGTATCTAGTACCAACCCGCGCTTTGGTGAACCAGATGACGCGACGACTTCGTCGCGACTTCGCGGAAATTGCATGCATCGTTGAAAAGGTTAGCCCAGCACTAGAAATAGACAGTTTGGAATCCGATATGCTGCTCGAAGAGAGTCGAGAATCACAGTTTCGGGTTCTTGTTACCACACCCGAAAAGTTCGATCTCATGCTTCGTGGAGGATGGGAACAACAGATTGGAAGACCGCTCACCTTGGTAGTAGTCGACGAAGCACACGGAATAGGGACTCCTGTTCGTGGTTTAAGGTTAGAACTCTTGCTCGCAACTGTTAATCGCGAGTGTCGCTATGCACAGTTTTTGCTACTTACCCCGTTCATACCCAATGCGGACGAGATTGCTCGTTGGCTCGCACCCGATAGCAACAAAAGCATTGAACTTGGTATGGATTGGGTACCAAACGACCGAGCTATTGCCACAGCCCGACCAGTCAAAGAAATAGCGAAAGGTGACTTTCGTGTGGAACTCTGCACACAGCACACTAATCGCAAAACGATCGTGTTACCGGAGTCATTGAAGATCGGCGCTAAACGCCCCTTAGACTTGACTTGGTCTCAGGTAAGTCAATCACCAGGAAAGCTGGCTGCCGCCACTGCACAAATCTTACGGGACCGTGGCACCGTCATCGTACTCGTCAACAGCCCTAATAACAGTTGGGGGGTTGCTAACACTTTTAGAGTTAAAGAGAACAGTGTTGATGATCACAAGGGCGATCTGAGTCACATTCAAAAATTTCTCGGAGAAGAAATGGGGCAAGACTTTCCGCTGATTTCACTGCTTGACCACGGTATCGGAATACACCATGCAGGATTGTCGGATGATACCCGAACAATTGTTGAGTGGTTAACTGAAAACAACATGCTAAACGTCTTAGTAGCCACAACAACCATTGCTCAGGGTGTCAACTATCCAGTTTCTGGCGTAGTGTTCGCTAGTCATCAATATCCGTACGGTAATGACATGCCACCGGAAGACTTTTGGAACATTGCAGGTCGAGCAGGTCGAATTAATCAAGGAGATCTTGGAATTGTAGCACTAGCAGGGAACAACGCAGAGAAAGAGAAAAAGATTGAGGAATTTGTGAGTCGATCTGTTAGTGCGTTGAATTCGACCCTGATTGAGATGGTCAAATTGGTGCAGAAGAATAACGAAAAACTTGACCTTGCGGAATTAGCCTGGAAATCTGAGTGGTCAGCTTTTGTACAGTATCTTGCTCACACGTATCGACAGATTGGGAACCATGACCAATTTGCCACCCAAGTGGAGCAAGTTTTGCGCGGTACTTTAGGATTTCGTGAGTTACGCAAAAGCCATCGAGGGTGGGCCGAGGCTCTAGTAAGAGGAGTGTACCATTACGCAGAGCACATCAAAGGTGCTCCACTGCAACTGGTCGATGCCACAGGATTCTCATGGGAATCTGTCCGAAATACACTACACCGCTTGAGTGAGGCTCGTCTATCCGGCGACATTTGGACTCCCGAAATATTTGGATCGGAACGTGAAAATCTACGAAGAATGTTCGGCGTGCTGCTTAAAGTGCCAGAACTTCGAGAACAATTGTTAGAAGTTACCGGCGGCTCCGACAATGATGGAAACACACTGTCTCAGATTGTGTGCGATTGGGTACAAGGTCGAACTCTACCAGAGATGGCGGCTAAGTATTTCGCGACGTCTTCCAAAGACAATGTGAATGCGATGACTAAATGTTGTTCGAAAGTGTTCGGTAGATTGACTCAAACAGCGTCATGGGGTATAGCTGCTCTTCAAACTTTGACTATGGGAGAAAAATGGGAATCGTTAAGCAGTGCCGAGCAACGCATGCTTCGCAATCTACCTGCTCGAATATACTACGGTGTGAATTCTGACGAAGCTGTAGCTCTTCGAGTTCTTGGCATTCCGAGAAATGCTGCAAACCCTTTAGCATCAGAACTAAGCATAGATGCAACGCAACCCTTACACTTGCTACGTACACAAGTTCGCAGTGCTGGTGAACATGCGTGGAAAAGTGCATTGGGTGAGCAAAGAGGTAGGAGTTATCATCGAGTATGGTCAATCATCGAAGGTGATACCTGACCAAGGTGAACATCGGTAAATTTACTGCTTATGTAGCGGGGCGGTATTGTGTTTGACAACCATCGGAACCCCAATTCGATTAACGAATGAAATGGAAGAAAGCAAGAGTCAGTTCGTTGATCACAACGCAATTAAAGACTTGTCCCAAAAAAACATAAATCGTTTCAACTCCTTCTAATCAGTTCATTGTATCAGTACGTATTCCCTGTAGCATCTAAGATCTCGAGTCCAGAGGCTCTACAACAAATTGAAAGTCTATTGAGTTTAATGTCATCGACTTTTGGTTTCAGTAGGGGTGAATCGCGGTACACTAAAATGCGCACATGTCTACACATCTTTCTGCTCGACTAGCTTGGCATGATCGCGGTTGGGATGGTCGGATTTGCGATGCTCCACACCTAAACGCGCACTGCATAGTTCACCAACACATTCGTGACGGACGAAACGATATCCTCGAACGCAGTGCAGCGGGCGTACGACTCACAGATCTAGACAATTGGCAGCCTCCTTGCTCACGTGATATTGCGGCATACTCTCCACATGGTTTTGTAATCAAGCACAACGATCCGTTGGATTTTCGACGGCTTCCGTCCAAGGAAGAGCGAATTCCACCTTACTCGTGTTGTACAGCTCCATATCGATGGATGCTCGAAGAATTTTTTCAAGAAGTGTGTGAAGCTGAAGATTTGTCAATTCCCGGGCCAAGTGGGGATGGATATAACGCATGGGTGACTGAACCTGATCGTCAGCTCAAATTGCTTGATCATTTTTGGCAAAAGCTTGATCAAGGAAAATCGTTGGTATTTTATTACGTGAATCAAGGCAATCCACTTGACGAAGCTGCCTCTCGCATGTTAGTCGGTGTGGGTCGTATCAAAAGAATCGAACCTCAAAAGTATTTTGATTCCACTCACAAGTTTCCCGTTCAAATCCCAATCTGGTCTCGATGTATCACCCAAGACTATCCAAAACAAGGAGTAAGAATTCCGTACCAAGAGTATATACGATTGGGTTTACCTGCTGATGAAATAGCCTGTAGAATTCCTAAAAATGCTATTCTACCGTTCTCATATGGAGGCGAGCATGTCACAGATGATGTTGCTGTCGCTATCCTTGAGAGAGTGATTCAGTGTATCGAGAGAGTGTCTAGGGACGATAAAGTTTCAGGTGATTGGGAACGAAACTTAGCTTGGCTAGACGAAGCCTTGGCTGATGCATGGCAGGATCGAGGGCCTTTTCCTGGTATCGGGAGCATGTTGCAATACCTGGGATGCACGAACGGGATGGCGTTTCAGCGATCTGTCTTAGCACCCATGGCAAAGGCGGGCAAAAGTCCGTGGGACTACACACTCTCGATTCTCAACGGTATATCAAAACCTGAGCCGGGTCCTTACAGTACTGGTTTGGACAAAGCACGAGAAAAATGGATAGTTCTCGAGGACCGCCGTAATTTATTGTCCAAGCTTGTTCGGTTTGAACTATCACAGGAACAAATTCGACGGGTAGCTGATCCCGATCGAAGACAAAAATGTGGTATTGACTCTTCAATTGACGAGATAGTAGCCAATCCCTATGTTGTTTGCGAAAGGGACATTGGCACTGCAAATTCAGATCCAGTGGCACTAGAGACGATTGACCACGGACTCCGCCCAGAGGGAAACGCAAAGCTGTTTCCCGATGACGACAATTTCGCATCCGACGATCGTCGACGGATTCGTGCAGTGGGGGTTGCAATGTTGAAAGAAGCCGCGACTCTGGGAGATACTGTCCTCGAACTTACAGACTTTCTACAACGCATTCGAGAACGGTTTCCAGATAAACGAGTTTGTGATCCCGATCTAGAAATCGTCCTGGCTGAATCGGCCTTTTATAAAGAAGCTCTTTGGACGGATTTTGACTCGGATTCAAAGGTTGTAGCTCTCTCGCACCTTCGATCACTTGAGACTAGAACGGCTGAAATAATAAAACGTCGAGCGAAAAGGACGAACACAGAAGATGAATCAACAATCAATTGGCTCTTAGCCCTTGAGAATGAGTTCAAAAAACCGGAAACCGAGCGAGAGCGTCTTGCATTGGAAGAAAAAGCGATAGCTCTTCAAAAACTCTTCTCACGGAGATTGTGTGTCTTGAACGGGGGTGCTGGCGTCGGGAAGACATCAGTCTTAAAAGTGTTTCTCAATGAACTGGATAAGAGTATTGGTCGTCAATCATTCCTGTTGCTCGCACCCACTGGCAAAGCGCGGGTTCGTTTGTCAACGAAGACTGAGCGAAATGCAATGACCATCCATCAATTCCTGTTAAAGCAAGGTTGGCTCACGCCAGATATATTCGCACTAAGAGAGAAAAGTATGCGTTCTCCCCATCCCGTGACCACCGTAGTCATCGACGAATGTTCTATGATCCCGACTGATCTATTTGGAACTTTGTTCCGAGCATTAGACATGGGGCCTCTTCGGCGACTGATACTTGTTGGAGATCCTAATCAACTTCCTCCGATCGGTCCTGGTCGTCCATTTGCCGACACTATCGAGTGGTTGGAACGTAAGTACCCTGATTGCATTGCAACTCTCAACATTGGAATGCGAGTGAATGAGGATGACGAACCGGATGCTGAAAGCACTGCATTAACACTCGCTGGGGGGTATCGTAGTACGGTGCTAAATCCCGGCGATGACGAGATTTTAGCAACAGTAGCTCAAGGCAAGTCTGCAGGCGATTTGAATGTGGTTTACTGGGAAGATCATGATCATTTGTACGAAAGATTAAAAGACTTGATGGGGTCACTATTGAACATCGAAGATGACTATCATAGTTTTAACTCCTCTCTTGGAATAACTGAGAGTGATTGGAAGCGAAGCGAAGACTGGCAAATCCTATCACCGACTCGTGCGCAACACTTCGGCACAACCGATTTAAACCGACTTATTCAGAGTGTATATAGACGGGGATTGATCGCGAAGTCGCAGAATCCAAACTCAAAGTTTCCACGGGCATTCGGAGACGAGGAAATCGTCTGGACTGACAAGGTGATTCAGACAATAAATAAGCGAAAGAATTGCTGGCCTCGCGACGACTCGGCTCTAAACTATGTAGCAAACGGTGAAATTGGTATTGTAAAAAACACCAAATCAGGCAATACCGGAGACCATGCTTCAGTCGTATTTTCGACACAACCAGAAGTATCGTACACTTACTATCGTCAAGAGGTTAAGACTGAATTGGAACTTGCATACGCGATTACGGTTCATCGCGCACAGGGTAGCGACTTTGGTACGGTGTTTTTGATCATTCCACAAAATGCATCGTCGCTGTCTCGAGAGCTGATCTACACAGGTTTGACTCGATTTCGATCAAAACTTGTTCTGCTCATCGAAAAGAACATTGAACCGTTACTTCGATTGCGTCGGCCCGAATACTCTGATACAAATACACGAAATTCGAACATGTTCAAATTGTCGCTCCGTCCTGACGGAGTGAGTGCATTGTATTTGGGAGCACTTATCCATCGAACCCGAAATGGCACTGCTGTACGTTCAAAGAGCGAAGTCGTCGTGGCGGACATTCTGGAAGCTCTCGAAATCAGCTATCAGTATGAACAACCCCTATACTCACGAGCCGATCCAAGGGACTTTCGTTTACCTGATTTTACGGTTAGTTTTGAAGGCGATGTGTACTATTGGGAGCATCTGGGAATGTTGAACTTACCTAACTATCGCACCGCATGGGAGAGGAAATTAAAGTGGTATCGAGACAACAACTTCGACCGTCAGTTGATTGTCTCACAAGATTCACCGAATGGAGGCATCAACGCGGCAGAGATTGAGCAGTTAGCTCGACAGAATATTCTTGGGAACTAGAAGGCTGCGACATAAATTCTCTTTCATCAAAGCGTTGACACTCAAACTTTAGCAGTTTAGTAAACTAAAGATGATCGGGAAACATAACAGATACTGCTCTCGGGGAAGCTATTTAACATGTAATCTCTTCGGTGAATTCATTTAGTGCTGTCTTGGAATGAAATACGGGCTCGTGCAGCGTCGTTCTCGAGAGAATGGAAAGACGCATTCTACGAGAAGGGGGAGTCGCAGAGTTTTTACGATGATTTTTTCAATGTTTTCGGGGTGCGTCGTCGCAATGTCGCTAGGTACGAAGAACTAGTCGAGAAGCTAGATAACTCTTCTGGCTATATAGACCTGTTCTGGCCCGGTCAATTAATTGTCGAACAAAAGAGTGCTGGCCGAGATCTCAAAAAAGCTTTCGAACAAGCAGGAGAGTACTTCGATGCGCTTCCCGAAAGAGATCGACCCCGACACATTCTCGTATGCGATTTTCAAAAGTTTGAACTTCACGATCTTGAAGAGCGGAGAACCTTAGAGTTTTCCCTACCGGACTTATCAAACAACGTTGAAGCGTTTGGATTCATAATAGGAGTTCAACGCCGAAAATTTCGCGACCAAGACCCAGCGAACATCAAAGCTGCGGAACTCGTTGGACGGCTTCATGACGCATTGGACCAATTTGGATACAAAGGACACGATCTCGAGTACCTACTGGTACGAATTGCATTCTGCCTTTTTGCCGACGACACTGGTATATTCAGTCCGCGTGACATTTTTTTTGATTTAATTGAGAGAAGAACAAGTGAGGACGGGGCGGATCTAGGGCAGTGGCTCAACCATCTTTTCCAAGTTCTAAACACTAAGTTGGACGACCGATTGACGAATCTGGACGAAGACCTCGCACAGTTTCCTTTTATCAACGGTGCTCTCTTTCAGTCGGTAATGGATCCAGAGCAACGACGAGCAAAGGGTGCACATTACACTACCGAAAAGAACATTCTTAAAGTGATCGAACCATTATTTATGGATGATTTGCGAGAGGAATTTTCGCGATTGAAGGCGCGCAAAGACAATAGACGGACCAATGACTTGAAAAGTTTTCAAAAAAACTAGGCAGTTTAAGCTTCTTCGATCCCGCTTGTGGTTGTGGAAATTTTCTCGTCATTGCATACCGAGAATTACGGTCGCTTGAGCTGGAGGTACTGAAGGAATTACACGGTACAGACGAGAATTATCTCTTTGATGTGTCCTCGCTCTCAGTGGTTGATGTTCACCAGTTCTTCGGTATTGAAATCAATGAATTTCCTGTTCGAATCGCTGAAACGGCTCTGTGGATGATGGACCACATCATGAACGTTTGTCTGAGTTTGGAGTTTGGTCACACTTACGCCCGCATCCCGTTGGAATCCTCTCCCACTATCGTCCACGGAGATGCTTTGGAGATCGATTGGAATGAAGTGTTATCCCCTGAAGATTGCTCGTACGTATTCGGAAATCAGTACTGATCTAGTTTAACTTTCATGCACGTTTTTTGTACGTCGTGCCTTTTGCCGGACCATGTTTCCACACTTTCATGTCTTGATCTACCAAGTTAATAATAAACGTCTCATCATACAACGTATTTACAACTTTAGCTGCCATCGCCGGTGAAATCTGCAAGGTGGTGTGGAGTCTGCAAAAATTGTAAAACGTCTGAAATACGTGCATCGCGGCCCTGTGATTTCGCATAAGTTTGCTGTGGGCGTTCGTCTTCCTTGTGTATCGCCTGTTGCACATTCGAACGGTAAGATTACTCCTTTCGACATAACTCGTATTATTCGCGCGATCCCTGCCTTTTCGTTCTTGGATTACTCGCGCAGTATTTTTGAAAACCTTCTGCCCTGCGGTTGTGTACGCTGGTAGACGATCACAATAAATAGTAACCGGGCGGGAATCTTGTGTAACAATCCGCTTCTTTACGTCCTTAAATAGCGTAATTGCGGCTTCTTCACTCCGCTCTTTAGAAATGTAGCAAGACAGCATCAATTTTGAGGTCGAGCAGATGCTCGTCCAAGTCCACACGCTTCCGTGTACCTCTGGCGGAGCGATTAATTCGTCTTTTTCAATCGCCGCATCCTTGCAATGCACGAAACTCCACAATTCGTCGCACTCGACCGAGTGCTCAATCTTGACGTTCCGAACGGTCGTGTCGTGGAATTTCTTACACGCTTCACCCGCGTCAAGCAGCAATTTCAGTACCGTTGCTATATGGACATCTTCCAGGCGGCTAATACTACGCACACTCACGCCTTCAACAATCAGCTTGATGATTTTCGCTCGTTTTTCCTTTGACAATCTATTCATACTATACAATTTAACACCTTTAACCTCATATTTCAACGAGAAATACTGACAATTGTTCATATTTAGCTTGAACTTTAAATCAATAAAAATTAAATTTAGTAATTTAAAGTCGAATATTCATCATTTACAGTGTTCAACGGTGCAAAAAATAAAAAATCGGGAAAATTAATGAAAAAAGTTGATCCGAAGAAAATCGCAAGTGGGCAGCGACCCCGCTATCAACGGCGCTGGGAGCGAACAGCGACTACTACGCGAAAAGAAGTTGAGAAACGTGAGGCGATCAGCGCTGTGAAGTATGCACTAGTTAGTGGACAACAAACAATTTGTGGGTGAGCTTGTAAG
>WTGV01000048.1 GCA_011525295.1 Pseudomonadales bacterium
CTTAACAAATATTCTTAACAATTACTTGTTAATACCTTATAACATTGAATTTCTTAAACTCGTTCTATTCATCACTGTTATTGCAAGTGTAGTCCAACTGACCGAACGATACATTAAATACACCAGTAAGCTACTGCATCAAATGCTGGGCATCTACCTACCATTAATTACCAGTAATTGTGCGATTCTTGGTGTAGTGCTAACTGTCGCGGACCTGTCTCTAATTCAATCCCTAGCTATCGGGATCGGATCCGCTATTGGCTTCACGGTAGTGTTGGTTCTCTTTTCTGGATTACGTGCTCGATTGGACGAACAAAGTGTTCCGAAAGCGTTCCGAGGAGCTCCCATTGCGTTTATAACGGTTGGCATGTTAGCTCTAGCTTTTCTCGGATTCAAAGGCATGTTGTGATCACGCCAATCCTCATATCGACACTAGTGCTCAGTTCTAGTGCGTTTTTACTCGCTTGCTCGGTAGTCTTAACTGAACGTGTATTACGAAGTAAACAAAGACCTGACAATCTAGTTACCAGAATCAACGAGTTACTACCGCAAACACAGTGTGCGCAGTGCGGATATCCAGGTTGTTTACCCTATGCCGAAGCTGTTGCACAAGGTGAAAGCATCAGTCTGTGTAAACCCGGCGGCGTAACAGCTCAAAGTACCCTCAGTACGCTCCTAAACCGTCCAATTGAGGACGAGTTTCAAAGCGACCCACACCCTCCCATCGCTCGCATTCGAGAATCCGAGTGCATCGGTTGTGGACTCTGTGTTGCTGCGTGTCCTGTGGATGCAATTGTTGGTGCTCCCAACTATCTTCACACTGTGCTTGAACTGCACTGCACTGGATGCGAACTCTGTATACCTCCATGTCCAGTAGACTGTATCGATCTAGTCCAATCAAACGATGTCGATCGGGTCCGAAGTCATGCCTTCTCTGAACCCTAGTTTTACACCAATAAATTGGGAACAAGCGACCCCAGACGCCCTCCTGGAGCGCATCGCTGAAGCAAAAATTGTCGGCATGGGAGGCGCGGGCTTTCCCACCGCCGAAAAAATCGCACTTGCTCAAAAACACCCTCCTAACTTCGTTATCGCAAATGGCATGGAAACCGATCCCGGTGTAAAAGCGGACAAAGTATTGTTAGAAGGTCACTTGGTTGATGTACTCACCGGCTTGAGGATAGTTGCAAAAATTCTTCCGGCAGTACAGAGTTTTGTCGCGATAGCCCACGAAAGAATTGTTCAGGATGCACAAAGCCTTTTAATCGACAACGAAACTGTGCGATACCTGAAACCAACATTTCAAAACGGAGCCGAACGAGAACTCATTCAAATTCTTACAGGTCATGTAGTAAAAGACACCAGTTTTCCGGCATTTGATGGATATCTAGTCTTAAACGTGCACACCCTGTTTGCGATTGCGGAAGCAATCGCGGGCAAGCCGTTGACGAAGCGATTGGTAACGGTCAACGACGAAACTCGTTGGATCGATATCGGTACACCCGTTGAAGAGATTTTGGAATCACGTGATCCCATTCGTGTCGGCTGTTATGCTACTGGAGAACGACCCCGAGCGAACGAAGTATTAACCGCCAAGGTAAACGCTATTTCCATCGACAATTCTGTGCGGGCACTACCGTGTATCCATTGTGGTTGGTGTAACGAAGCGTGTCCACGTGAACTACCGGTAGAGTCGCTGTTCATAACGGCCAAACAACAAAAGCCGAATTTGGACATACAGGACGCGTTGAACCGTTGCAACGACTGTGGAGCTTGCGTTATAGCTTGTCCAAGCAACATTCATCTCCTCGACCACGTACGGGCATTACGCCAGCGAAATGACACTGAACGGGAGCGAATATCGAGAGCAACACAGGCTCGAATACGCTTCGATGCGCGCGAGCAACGGATGCGCTCAGATGCCATAAGTTCCGATGTCAAACGCTCCGAACGAATGCAACAACAACACAAGTGGCAGTAACCGACCGCCCTAAATTCCAAACTACAGGGATCATGGGCCACGTAGTGATTGCACTGCTCCCGGGTCTAGGAGTCAGCGCTTGGTTCTTAGGTCCCAAAATGCTTTTAGTGGTGTTAATCTCGATTCTTGTGGCAGTTGCCACTGAAGCGATTGGTACCAGGTCAGTTCTGACATTACGCGACGGGAGTGCAGTGGTCACGGGTATGTTAATTGGGTTGTGTCTACCTCCCAGTGTCGCAATCTGGGTACCGATTGTCGCGTCAGTGAGTGCAATCACGCTGGGCAAACTGATATTCGGAGGTCTTGGTAAGAACCTCTTTAACCCAGCAATGGTGGGATATGCTCTGGTCCTAATCGCTTTTCCAATGCAGCTGGTTTATCTCGATGGATTGACCGGTGCCACGGCATTAGACGTATTAAAACATCATGAGAGGGAATCACTCGATCAATTAGTTAATCATCCTGCGTTTGGTTTAGTCGGTTCAAAACATTTTGAATGGATGAATTTGGCGTTCTTGGTCGGCGGGCTCTATCTTGTATTACTCCGAATCGTGCCTTGGTTAATCCCACTGAGCGTGCTCCTCGGAGTCGCAGTTCCCGCACTTGTTTTTTTCCCCCTTGGCGATGCAATGCATAGCTTTGGTTCTCCTTGGTTTCATCTATTTGCGGGAGGAACAATGCTAACGGCTTTCTTTATCGCGACGGATCCAGTCACCTCGCCTTCGACAAAATTACCCCAAATAATCTACGGTTTTTTTGTTGGTAGCGTCGCGTTTTTTATTCGAAGTTTCGGTACATGGGCTGATGGATTCGCGTTCGCAATTTTGTTGGCGAATGGGTTTTTACCTCTGTTGGAACCAAAAAAGTTGCCTTAGACCATGAAGGCGATCGCTACACTCACATTACTAGCTCTTGTTGCCGGCTGTTTGCTCGCATTGCTGCAGCTATTCACTGCAGACCGAGTCGAACAAAACCAACGCATTTCCGAGGAACAGGTACTAGCAGGTTTGGTGGAATCAACAGATCCAGAGTTTCTCCGCGAACAGGGCATCGATTTAGTGACTAAAGAGATTAGGGGATACGGAGGTACCATGAAAATTGTGGTTGCTTTTCACGCCGAGGAAATACTGGGTGTCCGTGTTCTCAGCCATGGAGAAACGCCAGGATTTTCCGATGTTTTAGATCCTACTGGTTGGATCGGTCAATTCGCACAGCAATCAGTCCATGAAGTTGATGCAGTGAGTGGCGCGACGATTACCACCAATGCTGTAATTCGTGCAGTCAAAGACTCCTTGCGCGAACGCGAGGACAGAGAGCCGTGACCCTTACTCAGAGACTCATCGATAGCCTGTGGACTCGAAACGTTGCTACGACGCAACTGTTAGGTCTTTGCCCACTACTCGCAGTGAGCTATAACGTGAAGAATGCTGTCGGTTTAGCCGTCGCGAGTACGTTTGTTCTGGTGTCCTCTTCTTGTTTGATCTCACTGTTCAGAAAGGGAATTCCAGAAAACATCAGGTTGCCCTGCTTCGTTCTAGTCATTGCGACGTTCACAACTATCGCGCATATGATCATGCAAGCTTATGCGTGGGATGTGTATCAGCAAATCGCACTTTTCGTACAAATCATCGTTACCAACTGTATGATTCTTGGTCATGTCGAGTCAGTAGCGTCAAAGAAAGATGTGAAAACATCTGTAGTGACGGCGATTGGTACTGCTTTAGGATTTTCACTCGTACTCATTGTGCTAGGCGGCATACGGCAATTGCTCGGGTTATTGACGCCGTTTGCGACTCAACCAGTTGGTTCTTTTTTTGTTATTGGAATTGCATTAGCTATGATCAATTATCTGAAGGATTTTTCTCCGCAAGGGCGTACCGACGAGCCTCTGCACGCACCAGACCTCACGCAACAGAATTATGAACGAGTCGCTCAGTAGATCTGACGTCCTGAGTGACCTCGTTCGAAGCTACCGCATATTCGGAGCTTTGGGTTGGGGCGATCTTGGAGATGGGCACATTAGCGCACGAGATCCAGAACATACTGGGTGTTTCTGGTTACTCGGAAATGGAGTTCCTTTTACTCAAGCTACGGTTGACGATTTGGTGATGTTAGACCAATCCGGTGACACGGTCATTGGAGAAGGAGGAGTGAATTCACCGGCCTTCAACATCCACTGTCCAATCTTAACCGCTCGAGCCGACCTAAACGCTGTCGCACATACGCACACCCCTTGGGGAACACCCTTCTCTGCAGAAGTTCGTCCCATCTTACCGATCACGCAAGAAGCTTGTATTTTCGTAGACGATTGCGCACTCTTTGATGATGAAGAAGTTCAAATTCGTGCACTAGAAGGTGGCACGCGAATCGCCCAGTGTCTGGGACATAAACATGCCATTATTCTTCGCAATCATGGGTTACTGACAGCAGGAGCATCTATAGCCAGCGCGGTCGTACGATTTGTCACCTTAGAACGCGTAGCAGAGGCACACTTAAAGGTACAGAACCCAGCACCGATATCAGACGAGTCTGCGAAGCAAGCAAAAGGTGGATTATTTCGCGAGAGTCGCGTCCGTGCTAAGTTTGAATATTTAGCAAAATTCCACAGAGTTGATTAGGCCCAAACGGGATTGGTATGAACCACGACAAACGCAGACAAATTTTCGACCGCTTTCGTGAGAAAGAAAGAAATCCGGACACCGAACTCCATTACCAATCTCCATTTCAACTACTAGTCGCGGTAATACTCTCTGCACAAGCGACCGATGTGAGTGTCAACTTAGCGACGAAAGAGTTGTTTACCGTAGCACCTACTCCGAGCAAAATGTTCGAACTTGGCGTTGACGATTTGAAAGAGTACATAAAAACAATTGGACTTTACAACACAAAAGCCGAGAATGTTCATGAAACTTGCAGAATCTTATTGAAGGAACACGACGGTGAAGTACCTAGAACTCGCGAACATCTAGAACGACTACCAGGTGTGGGTCGAAAGACAGCCAATGTCGTACTCAACACAGCATTCGACCATCCGGTGATAGCGGTTGACACTCACATTTTCCGTGTTGCAAATCGTACGAAAATTGCTCGAGGAAAGAATCCCAGAGAAGTGGAAGACCGGTTAACCAAGTGGATCCCCGATGAATTCAAGAAGGGAGCACATCACTGGTTGATACTCCACGGTCGATACATCTGCACGGCTCGCAAACCAAAGTGTTATCTGTGTGAAATCGAGGATCTCTGCGAGTTCAGAGAAAAGACACCTTTGCCTGACTAATCTCTATTTGTCTAATTTAGCGAGAAAAAACCCAAATTGACAAGATGTTGCGTATAACGATAGAGAAGCGTCGCGCGGATCCACCTAAGACTCTCCGCAAGCACGCGAAACAAATCTTGTTGAAAAAGTTACAGACCTATGGAGTTAAAAGATCGATTTCGCGGCTATCTGCCCGTTGTACTTGATCTCGAAACCGGCGGAGTTGATCCCTACAACCACGCGATCATAGAAATTGCTATCGTTTTTCTTGATTGGCGCGACGACATGTTATACCCAAGCAAACACCATCGTTGGGCAGTTCTTCCGCACCCTGATACGTGTATAGAAGACTCGTCGCTGGACTTAATCGGAATTGATCCGTTCGACCCCGCTCGTGGAGCTGAACTGGAAGAAACTTGCCTGAGGGCGTGTTTTCGTACGATTCGGAAGAAGGTAAAAGCTACATCCTGTACTCGAGCTTATCTAGTTGGACACAACGCTTATTTTGACCACAACTTTATAAGAGCCGCCGCACAGCGTAACGATGTCGGGCAAAATCCTTTTCACCTTTTCACAGTAATCGACACAGCCTCATTGGCAGCAGTAAGTTTCGGGCACTCGGTGCTATCCGTAGCGTGCGACCGGGCAGGCATTGAATTCGACGACAAAAAAGCGCATTCCGCGCTATACGATGCGACAGTTACGGCTCAACTCTTCTGTACGATCGTAAATGATTGTGATTTCAATCCGGATTGGATCAATCTCAATTCAAACGATTAAATTTGGCTCTTCACTTCACAACTTAAAGCGAGTTTTGATCTTCGGACGCGGATTCCAAGAGAGGTTTTAATTCACCTTGTGCGTGCATTTCGCTCACGATGTCGCACCCACCTACAAGTTCTCCGTTCACATACAATTGGGGAAATGTCGGCCAATTTGCGATAGCCGGTAGCGTTTGCCGGATCGCCGGGTTAGTCAGAATATCAACAAACGAAAATCGCTGGTTACACTCCATCAAACACTGCACTGTTCGTGCTGAAAAACCACACTGTGGAGCATTGGGCGAGCCTTTCATATATAACAAAATTGGATTATTCGCGATTTGCTCTTTAATTGCCGTAGCAATATCTTCGGTCATTCGAGTATCTCATCACTAATTAATAGAAGGATTATTGTAATCTGAGTGTCGTACTCGATTTACGTAGAGAAAAAACTCAGGAAAACCAACCCTCGATAACATTTATTCTTGAGTCATAGTGTCGATAACCGACTAATTCGACTTGAGCGCGTCGACAATCCACAATTTGATAACGCGCAAAAGAAATTTTTCAACTTTCCATTTCACCAATTAGGAGCAGCAACATTGAATTTCGACTTTGATACTGTTATCGACCGACGTGCGTGGCACAGTATTAAATGGGATAAGTATCGCGATCTTGATGTTCTACCGCTTTGGATTGCAGACATGGATTATCCGACCCCAGAGTTTATAGTTCAAGCAATACGTAAACGATTGGAGCATCCAATTCTGGGATGTTCATCGATCCCGGATGATCTGAATGAAACCTTCATCCAATGGGCAGAGAGAAAATTTGGTTGGCAAATCGATGTCGATTGGCTTGTGTGGATGCACTCCGTGATGACAGGTGTCGACATTGCTGTTCGCATAATTGGACATCGGGGCGATCAGTGTGTCATGACCGTACCGACCTATCCACCCTTCATTGCTGTACCAAAACGGCAGGATAGAGTTCCAGTGTTTTCTCCGCTACGTCAACTTGAAGGTGGGTGGGAGATGGACTTTGATGACATCCGACGTGCTACGACGACCGCACCAACGTTCTTGTTCTCCAATCCACAAAACCCTACTGGTCGAGTGTACAACGCACGGGAATTAAAAGAACTAGCATCCACATGTATGCAGAACAACACTATCTTGATTTCCGATGATGTTCACTGGGGGCTAGTACTAGAAGAGGAACTAGTGTACACTCCCATAGCTAGTCTGGATACCGAGATCGCCGAAAGGACGATCTCTCTATTTTCTCATACCAAGACTTATAACGTCGCGGGAGCTTCCGCCGCCGTCGCGGTAATTCCTGACCCTGAAACTCGTCAAGCCTTCAGATCGGAGGCTCTAAGAATTCATCCTACTATCTCGCCTTTAGCGCTTGCCGGGGCTACGGCAGCCTACGACGATGAATCATCATGGCTAAATGAGTTGAATTCCTATCTTCGTCAGAATCGAGATTTACTGCAGCAGGTGATTGAAGATTCGCAATTATTGCGAACGACAAACGTCGAAGGTACGCATCTCATGTGGATCGACGCGACACGACTACCCGTTTCAAATCCACAAAAACACTTCGAATCGTTTGGACTTGGACTGTCCGATGGCATTGAATTTCATGGATCGGGCTTTGTTCGTTTGAACTTTGCGATACCGAGATCATTATTGAACCAATGTATGGAGAGACTACTCGAAGCAACTGCCCCTTTCCAATAGATTTCCACAGAAATTGAATTTACCATTTAAGAAATACTGTAAATGTGTATAATGTATGGAAGGTAATCACTTCTGTGTTCAAATCTGTCCTGGCACTACTCCGAGGAGTGCTCGTCTTGAACGTCAACTACCAAGGTCTGCTTAAGAGAAACGCGGACGGCAATCGGTCAAATTTGAGACGAATACTCGAGGGAAAACTGATCACACACTAGCCAACATGAAAAATATAAAGATTTATCTCAATCTTAGAAAATTAAAATATACATATAATCAGTAATACAAGTTATTCTTCATTGATATCAATGGATTAACTGATAAAGAAAGCTGATCGAGATCAGCTCAGTCGAACTTTTTTACTCCCACACACCCTATGAAATCGAACGATTGTCAAGACAATTCTTTGAATGAAATCCATCCGATCTAATTGTTAGTAGAATGTCACTTATTCAATCCTAACAAGTACAAAAATTTTGACGAATTTCTAATTTTCAGTGCACTTTTGCGCACAGAATCGGAAAAAATTTGTAAGATTATGACTTGTTAGTAAAAACGCTACTGCTTGTTCAATTTTTGCTAGAGTCAGGCGGGGTAGCGACAGGAATCGCTCCGAAGCGGATTGACTGGAATCGCCAAGGAATGGCTAAACCCAGAGGATTGTCATGGAAGATATCAAAGGAGAGTGGGAGAATTGAACGAAGCAGGAACTCATCGAGTCATCAAACGCGACGGTAGTGTCGTACCCTTTGACGAAGCAAAAATTCACAATGCTATTTCAAAGGCTTTCGTCGAAGTCGAAGGACCGGCTTCGTCAAGTTCACAAAAAATTCGAGACCAAATACACGAGCTTGCCGAAAGTGTAACTTCTCGGATTCATCGAGGTAATCCCGAACGGGCTGCCGTCGATATTGAAGATGTTCAAGATCAGGTTGAACTCGCCCTCATGCGGGCTGGTCTCCAACGCATCGCGCGCGCGTACGTAATTTACAGAGAGGAACGAGCCCAGGCACGGAAGCAAGAACAGGTAGATTCTTTTGAACTCACAGATACGACGATTAATTACCTACGTTCTGACGGTGTTGAAGTACCACTCGAGCAAAAGTCTTGGTCTATCGTGCTGGACCAAGTGTGTAGCGATCTGGAAGACGTAGACCCCGAAAGACTGTTCTCGCAAACTCTGAGTGACGCTTTCAACGGGATCACTGAAGAGGAAGTGCTGCAATCGTTGACTCTGGCAGCGAAAACACTTATCGAAAACGAACCTAATTATGGATACGTGGCGGCGCGACTGCTCATGCTACGTCTCCGCAGAGAGGCTACTGCCTTCTTATTCCCAGAGCTCGGCGAACAATCGATTATGTCTCTACCGGCAGACATGTCGAAACTCTATAAAGAAACATTTTCAGTCTATATCGACAAAGCCGTAGAGCTTGGTTTCTTATCCCCAGAACTCGCACAATTCGACCTCGTGAAGCTGGGCGACCATCTGGTTGCTGAACGCGACAAGCAATTTTCCTATTTAGGCATTCAAAATCTGTACGACCGCTACTTCCTTCACTCCGATGGTGTCCGATTTGAATTACCGCAAATCTTCTTTATGCGGATTGCTATGGGATTAACAATCAATGAAACTAATCGAGAAACGAGGGCGATTGAGTTTTACAACCAATTGTCGTCTTTCGACTTTATGAGTTCGACACCTACCCTGTTTAACTCAGGTACAGTGCGTCCTCAATTGTCGTCGTGCTACATATCCACAGTACCCGATGATCTACACGGTATCTTTTCTTCGATGCGCGATAACGCGTTGCTCAGCAAGTGGGCCGGTGGTCTGGGGAACGATTGGACCCGAGTACGGGCAATGGGATCTTACATTCAAGGTACTAATGGTAAATCGCAAGGAGTCGTACCGTTTCTCAAGATCGTGAACGACACTGCAGTTGCGGTCAATCAAGGCGGCAAGAGAAAAGGAGCAGTGTGTTCTTATTTAGAAACGTGGCACATGGATATTGAGGAATTCCTCGATCTGAGAAAAAACACTGGAGACGATCGTCGCCGAACGCATGACATGAACACCGCAAATTGGATTCCAGACCTCTTTATGGAACGCGTCATGCAAAAAGATCCATGGACACTATTTTCACCTTCCGACGTTCCTGAATTACACGATCTTTGCGGGAACGATTTCCGCAGTGCGTACGAAGCGGCGGAGGCAAAAACACGTAGTGGTGAAATTTCCAATTTCCGCGTCGTGAATGCGGAAACGCTTTGGCGCAAGATGCTGGAATCGCTGTACGAAACTGGGCATCCGTGGATGACTTTCAAAGACCCGTGTAATGTACGCTCACCACAACAACATGTTGGAGTCGTGCACTCATCCAATTTGTGTACTGAAATTACGCTAAACACATCCGATAACGAAATCGCCGTCTGTAACCTGGGTTCGATAAACCTAGCAAACCACATCACGGAGAACGGGGAAATTGATCACGATAAATTGAGATCAACCGTACGTACCGCTATTCGCATGTTGGACAACGTTATTGACATTAATTACTACGCGGTTCGTGCGGCGCGAGACTCGAACATAAGACATCGACCAATTGGGCTAGGTCTCATGGGCTTTCAGGATGCGTTGTATAAGAAACGTGTTCCTTATGGCAGTTTGTCTGCAATTCAGTTTGCTGACGAGAGTATGGAAGCAATCTCTTACTACGCGATAGAAGCGTCATCCGACCTTGTCGCTGAACGGGGTGTATATTCGACGTATCAAGGCTCGTTGTGGAGTCGTGGAACCCTACCTATTGATTCACTCAAGGTGTTGGCGGAACAAAGGAGTTCGGAAGAGTTCGCGACTTTTGATTTCAGTACGACCTTAGACTGGGATGAATTACGCGAGAAAGTGAAACAACAGGGCATGCGCAATTCCAATGTCATGGCTATCGCACCGACAGCAACGATTGCAAATATTGTTGGCATCACACAGTCCATTGAACCAGCGTATCAAAATCTCTACTCAAAACAGAACATCTCTGGGGATTTCGTCGTGTTGAACCCCTATTTGATTGAAGACTTGAAGAAGCTTGGGGTATGGGATCAGTGGATGGCTGTCGACTTGAAAGCGAAAAACGGTAGTGTTCAAGAAATGGAACGTGTACCCGCGAACTTACAAGAGCTTTATAAGACTGCGTTTGAAATTGAACCGCATTGGATCATTGCCGCGGCAGCGCGCCGACAAAAATGGATCGACCAATCACAATCTCTCAACCTTTACATGGCCGAAGCCAGCGGTCGAGTACTAGACCAAATGTATCGAGAAGCATGGAAGAGTGGTCTAAAGACTACCTACTATCTGAGGTCTCTTGGAGCAACGGATTCTGAGAAATCCACCATTGAAGAAGATCACGCGTTAGCGGCAGTACCACGGCATCAATTACAAGCCGAGAGTACTCCGACCCCACCGGAAGCTCCAACAAGTAGAGCGAACGCGCCAGAAGAGTTTGCTTTAGGTACAGCTGCCCCCGTACCAGATGCTTGCGACATCGATGATCCGGATTGCGAGGCATGCCAGTAAAGAATCGTTTTTTACAAAAATTTTTGACGATATGTTAGAAATTCATCATAATAAGTTCCTTGAAAGGAACTCAACTTAACATACCTAGGGAGAGGTAAATTATGGGACTGCTTTGGGACGAAGACAAGGATGTGACGACCAAACCAACAGAGTCTGACTCAACCAGCGCGACCGCGCAACCACCAAACACCGCTACACAACAATCAACAACGGGTTCAGACACAACCACGAAGTCGTGGGTAACCGAACTCAAACCTTACGACGAAGGATTGCGTCTAAACAAGCAAGCTGAACAACATCGAAACGTAACAGGAATCGCTCCTCCACAAGGGGAAAGTTACGATCGAGTAACAGTTGATCAGAAGAAGATCATTAATTGTCGTGCTGACTTAAATCAGTTAGTACCGTTTAAATACATGTGGGCATGGCAAAAGTATCTGAACGGGTGCGCGAACCACTGGATGCCCCAAGAAGTGAGCATGAATGATGATGTGGAACTTTGGAAGAGTCCAAATGGCCTGACGGAAGACGAGCGACGCGTAGTAAAACGAAGTCTCGGATTTTTCTCGACCGCGGATTCTCTAGTCGCGAATAATCTGGTGCTAGCGATTTATCGCTTGATCACAAATCCGGAGTGCCGGCAATACCTTTTGCGACAAGCGTTTGAAGAAGCCATTCACACGCACGCCTATCAGTACTGCATTGAATCTCTCGGCATGGACGAAGGTGAGATCTTCAACATGTACCATGAGATACCATCAGTAGAAGCCAAAGCTACTTGGGCGTTGAATTACACCAAAGAATTGTGCGATCCGAATTTCACAACCGGAACTGTGGAAACCGACAAAATCTTGTTAAAGAATTTGATCGCTTTCTACTGCGTGTTGGAAGGAATTTTCTTTTATTGCGGCTTTTCTCAGATCCTGTCCATGGGCCGACGTAATAAGATGACCGGGACTACTAAGCAGTTTCAGTTCATCTTACGCGATGAATCCATGCATCTCAACTTCGGTATCGACGTGATTAATACGATTGTCGCCGAGAATCCGCATGTTTGGGACGATGAAATGCAGCAATTGGCTGCCGAAATGATAATCGAAGGAACGGAGTTAGAAATCGCCTACGCCGAAGACACAATGCCTCGAGGCATTCTTGGGATGAATGCACGCGAAATGACTAAATTCCTTAAATATATTGCCAACCGACGACTCAACAGTATTGGGTTGCCGAAGCACTACAGTGACGCTTCCAACCCATTCCCCTGGATGGCTGAAATGATGGATTTGAAGAAAGAAGAAAATTTCTTCGAAACCAGTGTCACGCAGTATCAAGATCGAAGTATGCTAAACTGGGACTAAACTCGGTCCCGAGTAGTCCGCAACGACTACTAAATTAGACATTGATGCATTGGCGCGCTCGTTCGCGCTAAGTCGGGCTATCTCCAACTAACACCCGCATAGTCGACAGCGAAGTTAGGAATATGACATTATTTTGCGAGAATATATGAGGAAATACCGATGGTGACCGATTGGGAGTATTGTCCGGCGGTGGAACGAAGACCAGAAAGAGTCAGCGGCGTGTGGGTGTTTACTGGGACACGTATTCCTCTGGTAGCGTTGTACGAAAATCTTGCAGATGGTGCTAGTATTGATGACTTCGTTGAGTGGTTTCCTGGGGTTGAAAAAGATCAAGTTCGCGAAGTACTCAAATTTGAAGCACAAGCATTGCGTTCAATTGTGGGGCATTAGAGGGACTACCAGATCGAGGTACTTCGGCTTCTTAGATTACATATTCCAAGTATTTACAGAGACTGCTTAACCGACGAATATCCTCGTCCGGTAATCTACCGCTTAGCTAAACAGAAGATCCGCGAGAATTAGGTGAAACAATTTGTAATAAATTGACATAAAACACAAATTTATGAGCGCGATTGTTTCTAAAAAACCTTCTGAAGTAGTGCAGAAAGATTAGAATTCATTCTCCTATAAATAGCTTCCAGAAATAGATAGGGGCGAAGCCCCAATATGCTCAAGAATCTGTTCAAACGCAAACCAAGCGTTGACGATCCAAATCCTGCCGTTCGTAAAGAGGTCATCGAACGGTCGAAAGATCTTTCACGCGACAAATTCGCAGAAATCGCGCGTACCGACACCGACGTCGAAACGCGAAAATCAGCACTCGCTCGTGTAAATTCCGTCGACTTGTACGCTGAGTTTTTGGATCATGACCAATTAGGTAATTTCTGCCGTACAAAGATCGCAGAAAAAGTTGATGAAACGCACCATCTAGCACGCGATTTAAGAATCCTTCCACTTCGGCTTTCCAAGCGAGCCGACCCCCAACAGGTGCTTGCAGATTTGAACAAAATCGAGTCTTCGGCCGATCAAGCTAGAGTTCTAGTGGGTATGCCGCTGCGTGCGTTGCGATTGGATGTGACCAATTTAATTCATAGTGAGCGTACGCTTGTCGAAATCGAAAAGTCTAGTCGTGCTAAAGACAAAAACTTAAACCGACTCGTTCGACATAAATTACAGAATCTGAAGACTCTCGAAGGATCACGGGATGAATTATTGGAACGAGCAGAACGAGCGATTAACACAGCACAGAGCATCAACGCTGCAGATGCCCATTACGACGCGCAGCGGACCGCGATCGAAAAAGAATGGGAAAGCTGTCTTCAAGATGCTTGTACCCTCAATCAGCAGTTAACCGCGTGCCAGCGTGAATTAATTGCTATTGAACCACTGGAACAACGTTTCCCACCGCGGCTCACAGTCGAACAGGCAGATTCCACTCAACGACCACAATTTGATGTTATTCTAAAACACTTGAGAGAGAGTTCAGTGAGTGAAAGTTCGATCGAAGAGTGTGAGAAATCTTGGCTCAATGCTCTAAAGATCGAACCTGCGCCAAAAGCTATCGCTGATCAGTTCTATCAGCTAGCGAACGCGAAACGGCGTGAACTTAAAAAGATCAAAGATCAAGACAGTGAACGCACTGAGATTGAGAAATTGGTCTCTCCAATGAAATTTCAAGAGCCAGACGCTCAAACTCGAAGTTGGCGCTATGTCTGGAGAATTCAGTCAGAAGCTAAGTCACGATTGCGCGACATTCAGCAATGCCAAAAAAAATTACGAGGTCGACCGACCAACGACGAAACAGAGGAGTTCTTGAGAAGACTGGACGAGGCAGAGAACCACTTGAAAAATTATGTCCTCGATCGAGTCAGTCAACTTCGACAAGATGTTGTAGTACAAATCGATAGTAATTTCGTTTCTTTGCACAAATTTTTAGAAGGCGGCGAGCTGCAGCGCGCACAGTCAGCCGAACGCAACATCGCTGCGATGATTCAACGTCTACCACGTCCAGCGCAGGGAAAGTACAAATCTCAACTTGCACCGATTTCAGCCGAGATTAAACGACTCTTAGGCTGGCAACAATTCGCCGAATCTCCAAAACGACAGGTACTCTGCGAAGAAGTGGAAGAACTCGTTGAAAACCCACTAGCACCGCAAGAACAATTTAACAGAATACGTGATTTGCGAGAAGCTTGGAACCAGTTGGGACCACCGAGATCTAGGGAAGACCGGGATTTTCAAACTCGTTACGAAGAGGCTGCGGCAACTGCTTTTAAGGTTTGCGAAGCATGGTTTCAAAAACTTGCAGAGGTGCGAGCCAAAAATCTCGAAGAACGTACATCCATTTGCGAGAATCTGGAGTCCTTTTTGGAAGAATACGATTGGGACCAGGCGGACTGGAAAGCCGTAAATAAGACCCTTCGTACCGCGCAAAGTGAATGGCGCAAACTAATCCCAATCGATAAGAGATACGCCAAGAAAATCAACACTCGCTTCCGACAAGTTACTGGTGAGCTCGAGTCGCGCTTAGAAGCAAATTGGACTGCGCGCGCAGCAGAGAAACAAGCGCTTATCGACGAAGTAAAAGAAGCTCTCGCCGACGAAAATTCCTCGGTTGGGGAACTCATCGACTTTGTAAAAGCGGCGCAAGAACGCTGGCGCAATATTGGATCTGCCGGAAACCAGCGAGAACAACCACTATGGGAAAATTTTCGAAACTGTTGCAATGAAGCTTTTGATCTACGTACGACCCAACGAGAGCAGCGCCGATCAGAGATCAACGAAAACATTGAGCAAGGAGAAAAAATAGTTGCCGACCTCGAATCAAAAGTGATTACCGACGATGCGACGTTAAACGATCTCGATATGTCGCACGTCAATCAGATTCGAAACCAGTTAACTCAGTTAGATTTGCCCCAACGTGTGCAAGGACGTTTGAATGAGAAGCTCAAAGATATCACCGGCGAGTTAAAGCGTAAAGTAACTTTGTTGGAAACACAACAAACAACGACGACACTACGAGATCTTCTTGACCTCGACGATCAAATAGCTAATTTAGAACAAAAAGGCGAGCAAGTAAGTGATGATTTGATCGGTTCAATACCTGGTGCATCGAGTTTGTTTGGGAACCGCAATTCGGAAGTTGCTACTAAAGGTGCTATCACAATACATGAACTTGTTCTTCGCGCGGAAGTACTAGCAGATGTCCCTTCTCCCACCGAGGATAGTGGTAAGCGCATGCAGGTTCAAGTAGCGCGACTTCAACATGGCCTAACACGTGGTGGAGAGTCGAACGATCAGCGCGTGGAACATTTGATTCAAGAGTGGTGCAAACTTGCCTTTGGCGAACAGCCACTGCGCGCGCGTTTTCAAACGGCGATTCGTAAACATCTAGACTCTCTGGTTACCTGATTCTGTTGTCGGGGTTGCCGGTCGAAGGTTCCATGGAATTGCCCGATGACCGGCTATTCTAGATTAGATCTTTTTTAGTCTCGTTTCCTCAATGGGTACTCTGTGATGATCCCATAGTCCGGTAAGGAATCGAAGATGCGTTTCCCGTAGTTTCTCTTTACTACCCGAGTGTCCAAAATCGTGATCTGACCAAAATCAGCTTCATTCCGAATCAAGCGTCCGCAAGCTTGCTTGAGTTTCAAAATGACCGGAGGTAGTTGTAATAACATGAACAGTTCATTTCGTCCCACTCCGTCTTCCTGAAGCAATTCGCGCTTCGATTCGATTATCGGGTCATCAGGTACGTCAAAGGGGAGTTTCGCAATGACCACGTGACGACAGTAGTCTCCGGGTAAGTCTATCCCTTCGCGCAGACTCGCGACTCCAAACAGATAACTTCGATCACCCCGGTCTATTCTTACCCGATGTTCTTTCAGTAACGTTGGGACTCCTGTTCCTTGTTGGATCAAGCAGTGACGTTGGAGTGATTTGGGCAGCTGTTCGTAGACATCCGTCATGGTCTTCCTCGCAGCAAAGAGAACAAGACCACTTTTGTGTTGTTTCAGGACATTGGGCAACATACCTATTACTTCTCTAGTATGAGCTGAACGCGCTTGATCCTTCGACGATAACAAAGTTTGCATGTTGGGTATATGTAGCGATACTGCTCTAGCTAAATCGAAGGGACTGTCAATCTGAAGAGTTGCTGGTGCTTGTTCCCCGAGTCCGGCGGATTCAATGAAGTGTTGAAATTCGTCCCCTGCGTATAGTGTAGCTGAAGTACATATCGCTGCATGGACGTCATCCCAAATTAACGGATTGACGATTTTGTCGATCTCTATGGGTACGTTGTGCAGTACCCACTCTGGTTGGAGCTCATCTACAGAACGAGTAACCCAACGCGCGCACGCACTCTGATTCTCACTTATGGCGTAAGCATCAAAGAGCACGGTAGCTTCGTTCAAGTGATTACTCACACCGCCTAGTTCATTGAGAAACTCGATAACACCCTGAGGCATTTTGTTTGCTTCTTGCGTATCAACAATCTTCTTCAATTCAGCTGTAATGTTCGAGATTGTGGTCGCTAAACCACCATAAGAAATAGCGAGATGCGTCGCTGTTTCACGGATTTCGTTTTTGGGATTTCCGTTTGGAAAACGATACTCTGTCTCGATTTCCGTGGAGTTGCGAAAACAGTCCTTGAGGTATTCTTTCAATTCTTCCAATTTTGCGAGAAGACCAACATACGTTTCTTTGAACGTACTGACTAGCTGTGCAATTGAATCGTGATCAGACAGTCCGCGCTGCAAGCGGTCTAATGAACTATGAACCCTCATGATCAATGCACGTGAGTCATTGACTGCTACCCGAGCACTGAACGCAGTCATTACCTTGCTCGATAAATGGTGCGCCTCGTCACAAATTAGGACAATGTCACTGAGCGGTGGATAGATGTCTGTGTCAGCTTGAAGACTTCGAAGTAGATGGTCGTAATTAGTAACGACAACGTCGGCCGTTCGAATGTTTTGACGAGAGAGAAAGTAAGGACATCGACTAAACGAAGTACAACTCTTTCCTGTGCAGCCCTGAGAATCGGTGATGATCGGAGACCACTGTTCCTCTTTCAATTTAGTTGGTGCGTTATCTCGATCACCGTCCCATTGCATATTGTTAAACGCGTCAAACAGCAGTTCAAATTTTTTGGTGAGATGTTTACTTGAACCAGTCTGTTCATCTAAGCGTTGAAGTAGCGTCGCAGATATATCTGGCCGAACTATTCGTTCCAAACGCATCGGACAAACGTAGCGTTGCCGACCTTTCGCTAAAGAAAAGGTAAATCCAACATCACATGCTTTTCTGATAGATGGCAAATCTCGCTGGACGATTTGTTCTTGTAAAGTCACCGTTGCCGTGGCAACGACTACTTTCTTGTTTTGTTCCCTAGCTAGTGGTATGGCGGTAGCGGCATACGCTACCGTTTTCCCGGTACCTGTAGCTGCTTCGACAATTCCGATTTTTGCTCGACGTTGGTTGATAATCGATTCAATAAACGTCATCATTTCGATTTGGCTCGGTCGAGATTGAAAACCGTTCTGTTGCAGCCACTCACCGTAGAGGTGTTGAACTTGTGGTGTCAATGTGCGAGGCATCTCGAAAAATCGATCAGTGGTTGGTTAATAGCTTTGCGTGCAATATTATCGTTCTCGTGTGAGGTAACGAGTTGTTACTAATTCAGGCGACTTACCGTTTCCAGACTCCGGTGGACTCTACAATATTATCGTACACAACCCTAGTTGTACGCTCGCAAGACTATTGAGGAGATCATATGCGAATTACCTCACTGCTTATTGGTTTACTAATGTTGTTTAGCGCAAATCTAGCGCTAACAGAAACTGTGTCAGTACCTGTCGACGCCGGTGAAGCTGTCGAATTGTCGACGTATGCATCAATTCCGAATGCGCGTCAAATGGCACTAACGGAATCTGGGATTTTGTTTGTAGGTTCATTTCGATCGATGGTGTATGCTGTCGACCCAGATAATCCCGCAGAACCTATAGTGGTCGCGTCTGGTCTGAGGATGCCGACCGGTTTAGCGTTACTTGATGGTGACCTCTATGTAGCGGCCCACAATCGCATTCTTAAATTTGAAGACATAGAAGATAACTACAAAGAGTCACCGAGTCCGACAGTTGTCTCGGACGATTTGCCCACGGAGACCCATCACGGATGGAAATATTTGTCGGTTGGACCAGAGGACAATCTGTATTTCAATGTCGGCGCACCGTGCAATATTTGCCTGCGCGAGGAGGAAATATTTGCAACGATTGTAAAAATGGATCCAGAAACTGGCGAATGGGAAGTATATGCGCACGGAGTTCGTAACAGCGTAGGAAGTGCCTGGCATCCCGTTACTAAAAAGATGTGGTTTTCAGACAACGGCGGAGACGGACTCGGCGATGACATCCCTCCAGAGGAAATAAACGTTGTCGACGAACCCGGTAGCCACTACGGATATCCATTCATTCATGGAGATGACTATGAAGACTCCACCTATGGAGAGCAACAACCGGAAGATTTTGAGTATGTTAAACCAGTTGTTAATATACAAGCCCATTCAGCCGCGTTGGGTATTGCGTTTTACACTGGGAATCAGTTTCCAGACAAGTACAAGAACGCTCTATTTATAGCTGAACATGGCTCTTGGAACCGTTCTTCTAAGGTCGGTTACCGCGTGAGCGTGGTACTATTCGATAATGACAAACCCACGTATAAACCGTTTATCGATATTTGGCTAGATGGCGAAGAGGTAAGCGGCCGGCCGAACGATGTAATAGTAGCAAACGATGGTTCGTTGTTGATTTCCGATGACGGCGCGGGAAAGGTCTATCAAGTAAGGTACCAAAGCGAAAATTAGTTTAACCTATTTGGAAGAGTCACCGACGACGCGCGGGGCCACGGTCACAGTTTTCTAATTGCGTTTCGTAGACTGCTGTCGTGTCATTGACCTTAGTCGCCGCTACCAATAGCTTCTTTTTGTTTCTCCAATTACCTTCCAAATATCCGGTTAATCCTTCGTGGTAGGTCAGATACAAATTTTTTGCGTCGTCGCGAGCTACATTCGCATTCGTTGCAGCCATATCTAAATACCAACCAACAAAGTCAATCGCGTCTCTAAAGTTTGTACGATTAGCATGCGGGCGTTTGTTTCGTTCTTTGTAGTCGTTCCATGTTTCGTCAACCGCCTGTGCGTAGCCATAAGCTGTAGTTGGCCGCTTCCAAGGGATAATGCCGAGTATCCGAGTTCGAGGAGGCCGCGCTGACCGCACAAAACTGGATTCCTGCTTAATAACTGCCATGAGAATCGTTTTATCAATATTCCACTGTTTTTCAGCATTAACCGCATGTCGATACCAATAACTCTTCTCAGCAAAAATCATGCAGAGATCAGCTGTATTACTTGGTTGTCGTAAGGACATACAGCTCGACACTAAACCAACCAACATTAATGAACAAACGATCGCGGTACCCACTAGTGTGAATACTGTTCGACGGGGTGTTTTAGCAGTTTCTAGACTCATTCGAAATGGTTAATTGATGATTTATTTGATGTCCGTACGCAATTCTAAGAACTAAGATATCGACAAACGAAGATCATTCAATCGATTCAGTATACTCTTTAAATTTTAATTGGATTTTAACTTGTTATGTCTGTAAACGAAGGACAAATCGCGCCAAATTTCTCACTCACTGACACCAATGGAAACACAGTTTCGCTCGACCAATTGCGTGGCAAATACGTCGTCTTGTATTTTTATCCCCGTGACGACACGCCCGGTTGCACCAAGGAAGCATGTGGATTTCGAGATCTTTGGGATGAAATCAAAGCACGAAATACCGAAGTCATTGGTGTCTCTCCAGATTCTCCGCAAGCACACCAGAAATTTGTCGAAAAATACAACCTGCCCTTTACTTTGCTGTGTGATACTGACCGTGCTGTTATGAAGATGTACGGTGCTTTTGGAGAGAAAATGATGTACGGCAAGAAAACGATGGGAGTGATTCGTTCAACCGCAATCATTGATCCTGATGGTGTGATTGTCAAACATTGGAAACGCGTTCCGAAAGCAGCTGACCATCCAGCAAAAGTGTTGGAATTTATGGTGCAGCAAACGGACTAGAAGGCCAGTCGGCTACCCTACCGACACCGTATTCGTCAGCGTACCAATCGGTCGAACAGTCACGGATACCACGTCTCCCTCATCCAGGAACAACGGTGGATTCCGCTGTGCGCCTACCCCTCCCGGAGTGCCGGTGACGATGACATCGCCTGGTTCCAATGCAATGAACGTCGAACAATAGTTCAAGATTGAGGCAAAATCAAACACCATGTCCGACGACCAGGCATGTTGCACTAGTTCGCCATTTACGTGAGTCAATAGCTCCATGTCCTCGAGACTGCCGATTGCCTCCGCCGACATGATCCACGGTCCGAAACCACCGGTCTGAGTGAAATTCTTGCCGGGAGTGAATTGACTGGTGTGGCGTTGATACTCGCGCACGCTCCCGTCGTTGTAGCAACTAAAACCAAATACGTGGTCGAGACACTTTTCTAACGGAATCCGACGTCCAGGTACCCCAACCACGATTGCAATTTCACCCTCAAAGTCCAACGAATTCGATTCCCGCGGCCGGAGCATGGTGCCGTTGTGCCCAATCTGAGCTTCACCGAATCGGATGAACAACATGGGTTGATCTCCGCCTCTATGACCAGTTTCTTCTTGATGCTCCAAGTAGTTTAATCCAACACACAACACTTTTGAAGGATTTGGTATCGGCGGTAGATACTGAATAGCTTGCAACGGTATGCGGGGCGCGCGATCATAAAGTACCTGTTGTAGAAAGTCGAGACTGCCCGACTGGAGAGCACTCTTTAAATCTGGTAAATTACATACCGCACCAAGGTCGACGACATTCTCCTCCTCAACGAATCCGAAAGAACTACGACCCTCAGAGATGAAAGACAACCAACGCATAGAGTCGCCGTGACCTAATTATTGAAGATTGGAATGAGCAATCACCGACCCAAAGTTCCGGTTACTAGTGTAATTGCTGCGTCAATAGCTGCGATGGTACTTCGATGATTTGCAATTCCGCGACCTGCAATGTCGAACGCAGTACCGTGGTCAACTGACGTTCGTACGAAGGGTAGACCGAGGGTAGCTGAGACACTTTGATGGAAATCATGCACTTTGATTGCAATGTGCCCTTGATCGTGATACATTGCTAAGACCACGTCGAACTCCCCGACGATCGCGCGATTGAAAATTGAATCGGCTGGAAACGGGCCCATGGCTGTGATCCCTTCTTGTGCCGCTTGTTCGACCGCTGGACGAATTTGTTCAATCTCTTCCCGGCCTAATAAACCTCCCTCACCACCGTGTGGGTTCAAAGCAGCAACACCGATTCGAACGGGTGAAAGCCCCCACTGTTCGAAGCATCGTCGTATGAGGCGTAATCTCTCTAAGACAATTTCACGGGTAATAGAACGCGCTGCTTCTATGATTGACAAATGGGTAGACAAGTGCACGACTCTCAAACCCGTCGTCATCAACATCGTCGCAGTAGACTTCGCGTTCGAAAGCCTCGCGAAGATCTCCTGATGTCCAATATCTTCATAACCAGCAGCGTGTATTGCTTCTTTGTTGAGCGGGCATGTCATGAGTGCGTCCAACTTCCCAGAGATAACGTCTTCCGCTGCCGACTCAACAGCTCGAACCGCTACTTCTCCACATACGGCGGAAACTTGACCAAAGGTAAATTCAGTTGGTTTTGGAATCTTAACGTCAACGAAAGTTGAGATATTCAAAGCGTCTAAATCAACCCCGGCAACACTACTCCCATCTCTCAAAGACCATTCAGATCCATACAAAACAGGGCTACATCTTTGATGTACTTCAGGCAAAGCTTTGACTAGGATTTCACTCCCAATCCCGGCTGGATCACCGAGAGTAATTCCAATCGTTGGCTTTTCAGGCATAAAAAGACTCAAATTTCGTGTGAGAGGCCGTCCGATCGTTCACGAAAGGATTTCTGTTCCCTGTACTTGGAGTCCAAACCCTTCGAGACCAACGTAGTCGATTTTTCGTCCGGCGAGGATCTTGATTTTTTTGAGTCCAAGATCTGCTAAGATCTGCGCGCCCACGCCTATCTCCAACCATTCCTGAGTTCGCTTGGTTTCGCGGCTTGCACGAGCCGCTTGGTGTAACTGTGCGAAAGGGACACCTTCAGACCCTGCTCGAAGATAAATAAAAACTCCACCACCCGCAGCGACAAGACGTTCGAGGGCGAGATCAATGAGTCTCTTGTCGTGTTCAAGTTGTGGGCCGAAGACGTCTTCGACTAAGCGCTCTCGATGGATACGAACAAGAACCGTTTTGTTCGGTTCTACGCGACCAACTTTGAGAACTAAATGTTCAGCTTCTTCAAAGCTAGTTCGATAGGAGTAAGCCTTAGCTTCACCAAAGCTGGTGGACACGGTAAATTCTTTGATCCTTTCAACCAATCGCTCACGGCGTTGTCGCCAAGCGATCAATTCAGCGATTGATGTGATTCTTAACGAGTGTTCCTGCGCGAATTCGACAAGTTCGGACAACCTCTTAACAGTACCGTCATCGTTGACAATCTCGGCTAGTAAACCTACAGGCGCACAACCTGCAGCGGTCGCTAAATCGATTGCTGCTTCGGTGTGTCCAGATCGTACAAGAACTCCGCCACGCATCGCTACAAGCGGAAAGACATGCCCTGGGCGGACAAAATCTGAAGCTTGTGTGTTATTACTTGCTAAGGCAAGAATCGTATTTGCACGTTCCTCTGCTGCAATACCTGTCGACAACCCATGTTTGTAGTCGATACTCACCGTAAATGCAGTACTCAATGGTGCATCGTTCCGTGCAACCATAGGCTGTAGCTGTAATCGTTCTGCTTGTTCCAGCGTTATCGGAGTACAAAGAATCCCACTCGTATGACGAACCATGAACGCGACCCTTTCAGGAGTCGCTTTCGCTGCTGCCATAATGAGATCGCCTTCGTTCTCCCGATCATCGTCGTCCACAACAATAACTAGCTCTCCCCGACCAACCGCTTCGATGGTTGCTTCGACACTATCAAAGTTCATATCAGCTATTTAAGAAGTCTTTAAGGGAGAATGGTTTAATGGGGAGATCGTCGATCGACAACCGAGTATTTTAAGAGGTTGAGGTCAATTTTTTGAGGGGCATTTCATGGAAGACGAACCAGACTCACCTGTTAGAGTCGACTTGAGTTTCCTCAATAATCTGCGCGGACTAAAAATTGCCACGCCATCTCACTCACATATAATTTTTTGCTCATTTCAACTCAGCGCTCGTAGCTCAACTGGATAGAGCACCAGGCTTCGAACCTGGGGGTTCGGGGTTCGAGTCCCTGCGGGCGCGCCAGTGGAAACTGGGCAACAGTTTCCCAGAAACTGGCAGAACAATCGTGTGCCATCTTTCTACTTCGAACCAAAAGAGTATTGCGTCTTAAATGAGAATGATTATCATTATTAAATGACTTTATTGAGCATGCTCAAACAAGGAGAATCTGCCACGATTCTCCATTATCAAACACTACCCCCACATGCTATTCATCTTCAGAGTCTTGGACTAGTGCCAGGAACTGTTGTATCGGTACTTCGGGTCGCGCCGATGGGCGATCCCATTCACCTCAAATTACGAGACTATGACCTGTGTCTGCGGCGCGATGACCTCGCGTGCATCAGCGTCGCGCCGATCAGCCTGTGACAACAACTATCGCGCTAGTCGGAAATCCTAACAGCGGCAAAACGACACTATTCAACTTACTGACCGGTGGAGTACAAAGAACCGGGAACTGGTCAGGTGTAACGGTCGAAAAGAAGATAGGTAGAGCTCGTTACGGCAAATCCTCTACTGACATCGTAGATTTGCCAGGCTTGTACGACCTAAGGCAACCAGAAAGCACGGACAAAATCGACGAAACGATTACGCGTACGTATTTGCAACAACAGCGCGCCAAGGTTATCGTCAACGTAGTAGATGCGACGACGTTAGCTCGTGGATTGTTCCTGACGACTCAACTACGCGAGCTTGAAATACCGATGGTTGTAGCATTGACGATGGCGGACGTAGCAACTAAGCAGACACTTAAGCTAGATTGTTCCGAACTCAGTACTCAGCTCGGGTGTCCCGTAGTTCTACTCGACGCGACTCAAACCAAATCTCGAAGAGTCTTGTTCGATGCGATTGAAACTGCGTTAACCACGAACGCAAAAACACAATTTGATATTTCCAATAGGTACCAATTTGTGGACGGTTTGCTCGACACAATTGCAACTAGGACAAGTCAGCCTAAACATCTCACACAATATATCGATTCATTGTTGCTAAATCGATTCCTAGCGATTCCGATTTTTTTGGTCGTGATGTATTTGATGTTCTTTTTCTCAATCAATGTAGGGTCGGTATTTATAGACTTCTTTGACATCATGGGTGGCATGATCTTTGTCGAAACCCCACGCCTCTTACTGCAATCCATTGGTAGTCCGTCTTGGCTTACAGCATTAGTCTCCGATGGCGTTGGTGGTGGTGTGCAACTTGTCGGTACGTTTTTGCCTGTGATTGGAGCGTTATTTCTGTTCTTGTCATTTCTCGAAGGCTCTGGATACATGGGACGTGTTGCTTTCATCTTGGACAAGCCGCTGCGCGCATTTGGCTTACCTGGTAAAGCGTTAGTACCCTTAATTGTTGGTTTTGGTTGTAACGTTCCTAGTGTGATGAGCACCCGTGGCTTAGATAGTAAACCTGATCGTATATTGACTACGATCATGGCACCTTTCATGTCATGTGGAGCGCGCTTAACTGTGTACGTGCTATTCGTCTCGGCGTTTTTTCCAAATCACGGTCAAAACTTAGTTTTTCTGTTATACCTAATAGGAATCGTGGTTGCGTTAGGAACCACGTGGATGGTGAAAAACCAGTTGACAAATCCATCTTCAATCGCATTTTCACAGGAACTGCCGAAATATCACTTACCAACCTGGCGAAACTTGATCAAGCACACATGGCACCGACTGAAAGACTTTGTTCTACGCGCAGGACGTGCAATCGTGTTGGTTGTGGTCGTCCTAAATTTTGTCAGTTCTGTTGGAACGGATGGTTCTTTTGGGAACGAGAATAGTGAACAGTCATTACTTGCCGAAATAGGTCGAAAGATTACTCCTGTGTTTGCGCCCATGGGTATAGACGAAGAAAACTGGCCTGCTACAGTGGGGATATTTACTGGCTTCTTTGCGAAGGAAGTCGTAGTCGGGACATTGGATGCACTATATACGCCGGATCAAGGCAATAATCAAGTGTTTGACTATGGAACAACAGTGACTGCCGCAGTGGTTTCTATACCGCAAAATTTGCATGCTCTCGGCGCGTCATTGTGGGATCCTCTCGGTTTGAAAATGGATCATGCTGATACCGTCGCAGAACAAGCAGCTCAGAATGATGTTGACATCAACACCGTGCTAGCAATGCAAGCATTGTTCGACGGAAAATTAGGGGCGTTTAGCTACCTAGTGTTTCTCTTGCTTTACGTTCCTTGCGTCGCCACAATCGGAGTGATCTTAAGGGAACAAGGTAAGTATTGGGCAACTTTTAGTGTCGTCTGGAGTGTAACAATAGCGTACACCATGGCCGTTTGTGTCTATCAGGTCGGACAAATTGGAACACAACCGCTAATAGCATCATTGTGGATAACAGGTATGATCGCCCTCGCGGTGATCTGCATGGCATTGTTGAAATGGTGGGGACGTCGCGCAGAACAAACTTCAAAACGTTTAATAGACATAGTACAACTCAACTAGTCAAGTTTCTACTAAGACATGATGGTGAACATCACCTCAATCTGTCCTCGTCGAACGCAAAGTACTGATACATTCTCATGCTCAGTCAATACAAGAGAACTACTATTCGTGCATTTGCTGTTCTAAATAGCTTTCTACGCCTATGCGTTTTATGAGGTCCAATTGCGTTTCGAGCCAATCAACGTGTTCTTCCTCATTTTCCATGATGCTTTCGAAAAGCTCTCGAGACACGTAGTCTCGTACTGATTCGCAGAATTCGATACCATCGCGTAAATCCTGGAGTGCCTGCATTTCGAGTTCTAAGTCGCACCGTAGCATCTCCTCAGGTCGTTCCCCGATTCTCAAGTGTCCAAGTTCTTGCAGGTTCGGTACTCCCTCTAACAACAGGATTCGTTGAACCAACATGTCGGCATGCTTCATCTCTTCGACTGACTCTTCGTATTCATGTTGGGCGAGTCGGTTCAGTCCGAAATCTTTCAGCATTCGCGAGTGAAGAAAGTACTGGTTAATCGCAGTAAGTTCATTTTTCAAGACTGTGTTCAAGTGAACAAAGATTTGTGGATCTTGGACTTGCATAGTTTTATTCTCAATGTTCTATAAGTTGTATAGTTTACTTATTTTGTATTTCAAAACAAAAAAACAATGTTGTTTGTATTAGCCATGTCTAACTTATTGAAATTGTAAATAATAATCATTATTATTTACAATAGTATTATGTATGTGTGTCTTTGTAGCGCGGTAACAACAGATCAGATAATTCAATGCGTACGGTCGGGTTGCAAAGACCTCGATGCAATCACAAAACAACTGGGGGTTGGATTGAATTGTGGTTCGTGTATTTACATGATCTCAGACTTGATCGCGAAAACTGAATCGCACGACCGTGCACAAGCAGGAGATCCCGAATGTTACGAGCCTAACGACGTGTAGCGAACTACTCGTGTTCCAGCTCATGCTTAATGGATAAGTGCCGCGCTGCTTTGACTTCATTGCCTAGTTGATCGTAAATACGAGCCAAATTGTGATGCGCCATGGCCATATTTGGGGCTCGTTGATAATAACGTACTGCCAAATCAAACTCATCCAACATATCGAACAGCGTCCCTAAGTTGTAGTTTGCTAACTCATTCTCGGGTCGAAGTTGCAAGACTTTTTCATATAGTTTCTTTGCATCTCGAAACTTGTCATCTAGTTGAAGTAAACGTCCGAGATTAATGTAGGCATCAATATTATCTTCGTCTAGTCCGATCGCGTTTCGATACGCACTACGTGCTCGCACATTTTCGTTGAGTGCTTCAAACTGAATCCCTAGATTGAACCAGTCATCGCTCGTTAATTCATCGCTATCTAAGATGCGTTCTAACTCCGTTTCCGATAATGTAGCCGCGAAGGAGTGAGCTGGTAGCGTATCGGAGTGCGATGGAAATTGCAAGACGTTGGAACGTTCCTCTTCCTGATCTATGTCAAAGTTCAAAAATGTTTGTCCTGAGATGACGTGTTGATAGATTCCATCGACTTGCATTACCAAGTATGGACCGATAGTCGTTACTTTCAATGCAGAGAGCGGTTGATGTGGGGCGCTGTGTGCGTGAATATCACCCAACTGTCGAAGAACTGACGAAAAGGAACAATGTGCTGAGATCAACTGCCCAATCTTGCGTAGTGTGAGGATGTCCTGAAAGGACAATTGGTCCGACTGATCGTACAGTTTATTCAAAGGACTAATGAGTCCTCGTCGGGCTACGCTACGAATTTGACGCTCGCTCAGACCGCTGATTCGTTCAATCTCGTGAATATCAAACGTGGTCATATTTCGATTCGATGGAGTCTCTCAAAAACCAACGTGCCAATTCCCTTTAACCTCTATCTTAAGCCACTGAAATTTTAGTGCTTCGACTTTAAATTTTGAATTGTTGGAGCAAGAGATAAAGAAACCAATAAGTCGCTATTTCGTGGTTTGGTATTAGTCTCGGGTAGACCTGAATCGACTAGACACATTGTGAGACAACAACATCTGGGCAATAGCTTCGTCAACCCACCATAGAAGTGAACTATTTGAACTTGTGAGAGTTCAAGTGGTTCTTGCATCGCTCCAAAGCTTCGCCAACCTGAGCTTCAATCTGCTGCGCTTGACGAATAAAGTCTGCACGTTCTGAATCCGAAATTTCTTTGTTAGCAGCTGCTGTGACTAGGTCAGCTACCGCAGTGAACTGTTTACTGATTTCCTCACCCGAATCGGTGCTACTAGTCCAGTGTTCGGCAAAGTACTCGCCAGCTTGTCGGCGAGACTCGCCCCAAACCATACTGCTCCACCAATGTCCATGTTTGTCGTAGGACCCAGACTCTAATTTTGCCACCCATTGCTCCCATGCACTAGGTCCAAAATAGTACTCTGAATCATTGGTCTGTTCAATAAGTTCGTAGAAAGCAACAGCACTCTCCAATGAGTTTTGCAATCGCGTCGAGCGTGACGAACCGGTTGTTGGAGAAATAGTAAACCAGGCAGTACCAGGAAAGTGCTTTCCTTCGATCAGGTCCGCAAAAGACAGTTCAGGGATGCATGTTGGAACATCGGGTCCCCAGGGCATAGTAAAAAACAACTTCTGAGCATCTCGGCGACACAGTAACTGAAACTCAAGCCCCACCATACAGAGGACGGTATCCATATCAAGAGCACAAATTTGGTCTAACAAATACTTACGATGATCAGACGATTGACAGTCGTATGGACTGTGTAACCAATTCACACAGAGTCCCATGGACTCAATATTGTTTGCAATTGGTCTATGATTCCAACAATACGGGCCACACGGCTTAAGATCACGTTGGATGTTGATCGCGGCGAAGTAGCTAGATTCAACAAACAACTCCGGAGCAGAGTATCTCAATCTAAAATATTCCGCCGCGCCAGCGATCGAACTCATATATGTTGAATTCCAATTTGGTTGCGCTAAATCAAAACGCAGTTCAGCGGTACGGTTCAATTAATACTCCCGATTTGGCCGTTAGTGTGAAAATCGCTTGGACATTGAAGTCAGAAAATTTTTACTGTGAAACGATCAGAATGCTATGACCGTTTCCATTGCACAATCGACACTACTCTACGCGCTTGGAAGTCAGACCTCGTTCCAGCTGCAGTAATTGCACCTTCGTAATTTTCTCTAGCGAAGGGATTCGACAACTAGCACGCGAAGTAACTTGACCCCCAAGACCACCGTCAAGAGGCATGATCTCGTCGTTGACACACAGTCGCCCAGCGTTCCCGTTCTGCATACTGAAAGATAGTGAAATATTTTTTTGTAATCCCGGACACTTTTGCTCAAACTGTATTAGGTAAAGCTCATCTGACTGTCGCATTTCAAAAACAACAAATCTATGGCTTAATACTTGATAGTGTCGCATTTGCCGTGTATGAATGCAACGTGTGTCTTCGGAGTATTCTTGGTCTGCTTCGTCGCTCTCTTCTAGTAGTTTCTGAAACGTCACGAGTCGTTCAAGTAGTTCTTCGTCTGCGTCTGACACTTCGTCTTCCTCAGTTTCACGTTCTTCATCACGAGGAGTATCGTCGGTTGTTGATTGTACCTCTTCGTCTATATGCTCATTCGCAGATGAAACATACGCTACGCCAACGTAGGTGAGAACGCACACGACCAGAACACGTAATAAGATGGACAAGTTGCGCGAGAGATTGGTCACTTCCACTCCGGTATCGCCGCTGGGGTAAGAGCTTTCACTTCTCGTATGTTAGACAGGAAACCGAATTCTTAGTTCCTGTGAGTGAAGTATATAAACAGAAGTCTCGTTCTTGGTCGAATATAGAGCATAATTCCACTTCAGATGTCATTGATCAAGTTCAGAAGTTTTGATACATACCTCACCAATGGTACTCCACAGTGGCTTTAAAAATTCGATAATTGTGCTACCACACAGGATCACAAGGTTCGCATGAGATTGATACAAATCATCATCATTACGGTGATTTTGCTGGCAATCATCCTCTCAATCGTGTTTTTGCAGAGACAAAACAAGCCAAAAAACGAAGACGCGAATCGACAAAGTGACAGACAAGTTGATGTTTCAGCAAAGCGGACTGCAAGGATTTTCATTGGGGTCATTGGTATATCTGTGGTCGCACTGTGTACGACGGTGGTCGTCTTCCATTTCGTAGATTGAGCAGTGCGTTTTACGTTTACGATGTTCGTTGAATCATCGTTTGGTGTGTGGTGGCACCACTCCGTTTGATCAAAGAGTTGGATTCGTCGACAGTGTGAAACCAAGTCATTATTGACATACAGTCTCGAGACGAACGATCTGTTGAACTCAAAGTGTAGCTTGAGCGAAGACTGCAGAAAAAAAGTTAGAGCGCGCCAACGAAAGCTTTAAAACCCTTCGATCCATTCACCTCTGTCAAGACACTTGAGAGATTTGATCGACGTGATCAGCACGTACAAGAACAATCCGAAAGGTACCAACAAGTAAAGCGCGAAGAGCACTCCTAATCCGGCAAACACTCCCAATGGAGATTCCCCCCATGACATTGCAAACAGCGTAGGAAAGAACGCCACGAACAGTACAACAGTGAGCAGAACTAACACAATCAACCAAATCCAAAATATCCGAATCTGTTTCTCAACATGACTGACGAGCCAATCGTCAGTGATCTTACTCCGTTCAACGTATGCTAGAATAACTCCCACGAACATTATTGCACCGACGAAAGCACCAACCATATAGAGAATGTAGACAATTCGTAAATTTTCGGGTGATCTGGAACTCATTTCGATGTTGCTGGATACTTGTTAGAAGTTGAAGACTATTTCGCAAAGCATTTTAATGAGGTGTTTGGAGCGTCGTTGACCGCTACAAAGTTCGGTCCAATTACCTTGTATACTTGAAGTCACACAATCATAGGATTACCAACTATCATGGATTTTTCCATCCACTCAAAGCTGACGGCAGACACGATCAATTTGGGTTCGTTTTCGCTTTGTGAAATACTACTGATGAATGACTGCCGCTTTCCTTGGATCATCTTGGTGCCAAAGATTCCTGACTTACAAGATTTTCACGAAATTCCAATCCAACATCGCACCGTTCTGTTCCAAGAGATTGAACAAGCGTCGGAGATGATCCAAAAACACTGGCAAGTCGACAAGATGAATGTCGCTGCGCTAGGTAATCAAGTCTCGCAGTTACATATCCACGTTATCGGTCGACGTAGGACAGACGAAGCTTGGCCGAACCCAGTGTGGGGACACGGTACACCAATCCCTTACGATACTACGAACATGTCAACCGTGATTCAGTCGCTCAAGCGCGAACTTACGATTGCAGCTTCCTAAGTCTAATCTGCCTCGATCAGAATCTCTTCCATGTCATCATCTGATTCCACGTCAGATTCAACTTCTATTGCTTCGTCCGGTGCAAGATCCGAGAGGTCTTTGACAAGTTGTGAGCCTATGTATGTAGCTACACCATATTGACTCCCACGGCGATCGCTAACTACTACCCAGTCGTCTGCGACATCAAAATGATAGATCGTCAGCATAAAGAAGCCTTCGTCATCTTCGATAACAAACTGGGTTGTAGTTGTCGCCCCAGACAATTCGTTATCGCTCAGTTCAAATACTGACAGAGACTCAAACCGGTCCATGTTGCTGCGAACCTTTGATTCGTCAAGTACAGAGTCGGACTCAGTCGTCCACTTTCCGTCTTCCTGCACTAACTTGTAAGCCCCGACCCGTTCAAAGGATTTAATTGGTCCCGATGGCTGCAACAAACTCTTGTCTAACCAAGCACTCGGAGATGTACCGGCTTCAAAATTCGAAAATTCGATAGAGTAGATCTCATTCTTATTAGCTCGCCGTGCATGTACTCTGCGAAAATTCGGAGAAGTACCAAGATACAAGTCAACTATCAAATCTTGACCGGAATAGATAGAAATCTGTTTCTGAAATGACCCCTGGGCTACTTCAAATCGTTTCGCCGCACTCTGGGAAGTTGCTACGGGCCAATCCGCCCCGCTGTCGACCAACTTTCCGATGACCCTGTCCACTTTATCTACATCTGCGGGATTTCCGTCCGGAAGAACCCAATTCTCTCCGTCCTTAGTCAATTCGATTGATTCATCCGTACTGGCTATTACAAACCTATCAACAGTTGCAGCATCAAACTCTAAGAATGCTTCCGGAGTACGAACACCTCCCGATTGAGTCACGAAAAACAAGGCAATAACGATTACTTGTACTACGAGTAGTCCTATAAGAAAATTCTGTCTCATCGGCTGACTCCAAACCACTGGCTGCGTCTGTTTCCAATTACTCGCCGAGACAAAAAGCTAACTCCAGCGACAATTAACAAACCCAAAATCGCAAATGCATAGTTAATAAATTCCAAAGTTCTTTGTTGTACGGGGTCTAATGGTGGTAACGTACGGCTGAAATGACCGCGTGAGCGAATCGACAAAAGCGATGAATCTTCCATGGAGACATCGATGACATTAGCAGCAAATTGCATCGTATTGGTATAGAGTGTGCCGTGGGATTGGCTCACCATGTTGATCAACGAATCCGATAGACTCTCAGAGGACCCAAGGACCACTAAACGAGCCGACTCCGGAGAGCGCGAAATTACTGAACCTATAACTCCAAGCGTATCTTCGTCCACCTCCGATTCGTCCTCACCTTCTTGAATTTCTCTCAATTCAGCCAATAGCGCTTCGTCATCAAGGTTTTCGCTTTCAGAATTTTCTTCTTCTGGACTCTCGTCATTGAGGGTATTCGATTCAATGGATTCCGAGTCTGATTCCTCAGCTTCAGCCGCAGCTTTAGCCGCCGCCTCCGCGGCCGCTTGTTCACGAGCTTCAACCAATAATGGAGACTCTTCGAAAAAACTTGTAAATGTTCCCTTCACGCTCACAGCTAATAATTTTGATTCAGTGTCTGCACCAGGCACGTATACAGTTGTTCCGCTTGCGTCGTACTTCGGCATTAACTCTGGCACAGAGTCGGTCCAGCTGTCCTTCGAGCTTCTGAGGATTTCGACTACTTCGCGATCAGCGTTAAGCTCCGCTTCGACCATCAATGGAGACCCCCAGGCGAATGTCATCTGGTCTAAGTTTCGGACAACAGGATGATCGTCTACGAATCCGTCAGCCCGAACATCGACTAAAAAAGGATAGTCTATCATTTGATATTCCTCGAAAATGAACCCGCCCGCCTCACGTGTCACTGGGATCGGGAAACCACCGTTATTTACATCCAGAACCATCGATTGCTCGACACTAATCCCGTGATGAGCAAGCCAGTCTTCAAGTCCACTATACGCTCGATTTGCCACAAGCGTCCGATTCATTAGAGAAGTGGTAAAAGCTGACGTCGCAATGATAACGGTGCCGCCACGCATGAGAAACTGATCTATCTCGAACACTTGCTCCGGATCCAAGTCGTTAGGACCGACAACCATCAATACATCAACGTGGCTTGCAACCGGTTTGCGCAGATCTACCGTTTGTACTTCATAGTCGCTACGGAGGTATCCAGAAAGGTCGTTATAACTTGCTGTGGGTACGGGTTGTCCTGTGTACTGAGGTGCGCTTGGTGCTGGAATGTGCATCGCAACCGATGTCAGCAACCCTTCCGTGAACCGCTTAACACCCTCTTCCAAAAGGCGTTTAAACCCTTCTACATCTTGAGAATCACGCCAGTCCATGCTCATTATGGATTCTCCGTCTGACAGCGTCAAATAGAAATAGAACTGGTTTTCATCAAACATGCTCGCCACCATCGGTGTAAAGCCATAATTCTCGGCTATTTGCCGCGCTAATGAACCGTCTCCCGCAGATGGATCTAGTATTTGCCACGAAAACTTACCAGTGGAACTCTCTTTGACTTCGTCTAATGCTTCGGTGAGCGTATCTTGAAGCTCGACCAGTTGGGCTGGCAACCAATCCGCCGCAGAGATATAACCGGTGAACATCAAAGGCTGAGGCACCGAATCAAAAATCGATCCGCCGCTTTGAAATTCTGATCGTACTCTGGCGATAGCTCGAGTGATGTCATATTCGGGATTGCGTAACTGGACATCGAGCTCCATTTCACTCTCAGCCTTGACTTCGATCAGATCTCGAAAATTCAATACTTCGTATTCGTCGCCATATCTGATTAAGACATCGAAATAGGAACTAACCAATGCGCTCTGATAGCGATCCGCAACTTGAAACGGCACTGGTCGGATTCCATATTTGGTATTGGCTTCGTCTTCCTTATCGGGATGGAGAACAGGGTCAATAAATTCAACCACGACGTTCCGCCCTCCAAAAATCTCATACTCTTCAATCAGATCGCGTAGTTGTGGTACGAGTGGGGCAAGCAAAGGATGAGTTTTAGCACTGAAGTACCCACGAATGAGTAATGGTTCTTGCAGTTGCGCAAGCTCTCTTTTGGTCACCGAAGACACGGTATATTGTTGCCCAGCGGTTACGTCCCATCTTAACGGGGGTAACTGAGCAACCCAAATGTTGGCAACAACTAAGTTCAGTACTACTAAACCACAAATAAATGACCGATTTAAGTGACGTTCCTGAGCGCCGCTCTTAGTCCACCCTATCATTTCAACCGCGAACACATTAAGAACTAAAAACGATGCGGTGATGGAAATGTAGTAATAGAAGTCGGTAACGTCCAGCACCCCGCGAGAGATCGACTCAAACCGCGAGCCGGAACCAAGTTCGCTCATAAAGTCTGCGAAATTCGTACCCACGAGTCCAGTAAGAAACGTACTCCCAAGCATATATAAAACACCGCACACCAACACCGAGATGATTAAGGTGACTATCTGATTCTCGCTACGCGACGAGACAAATAAGCCGATGCTGAGGTACGCGGCTCCTAGAAGTAACGCAGCCGAGTAAGCGGCTCCCACAGGTCCCCAGTCCAAATTTCCTACGACTGCCACACTAATCGGTAGGGGTAGCGTCAGTACGAGAGCCAATATCAGAAGTGCCATACAGGCCACAAACTTACCAAGTACTAGCTCCCAAGATGTAACTGGGAGTGTAACAATAAACTCAATAGTACCCGTGCGTCGTTCATCGCTCCAAATTCTCATCGTGAGTGCTGAACACAAGAAAATCAGCAACACGGGTAGCCACTCAAACATCGGTCTGACGTCTGAAATATTTCGGGCGAAAAACGTTTCGACCCAGAAGAACACAAACAGTGTGAGTCCGAGATAGGCGGCTATAAAAAGATATCCAATGGGTGAGCCAAAGAACAACCGAAGTTCTTTTGCTGCGACTGCGAAGAGAGTCTCAGAATTCATCAGATACCTCCCTCACTGACTGAACGGAAGAGAGCTTCTAGGTCTCTCTTTTCTGGTTCAATGGAATTGACCACGATATCTTTTGCCACAAGCTCGCGCACAATCGTGGGGATATCGCACTTGGTGTCATCATCCATTGAGGAAAGTAAATATCGACCGTCGATTTTTTGCACTGTCGTATTAGGTTTAAGCGCGGCGCGCACGTCGGCATCTTCCGAACTACTTCGTAACCAACAGCGGGTGCCTTCCTTTAAGTCTTCCAACAGTTCGTCCACTACGATCTTTCCGTCCCGCATTATGAGAACTCGATTACAGATAGCTTCGACTTCCTGCATGATGTGCGTAGACAACACGACTGTTGCTTCCTTCGCCATATCTCGAATCAACTCTCGCATATGCTGTGTCTGTGATGGGTCTAAACCATTAGTAGGCTCATCCAATATCAATGCTCTAGGCTGGTGCAGAATAGCTTGTGCGACACCCACTCGCTGTTGTAGACCTCGAGAAAGTGTGCCGATGTCATCTAACGCACGATCTGAGAGATCGGTATCGCGTACGGCACGTTCAACGCTTTCGCGCCGCTGACTCTTCGGAATTCCACGCACGGTGGCAGAAAACCATAGATAGTCGACCACACTAAGCTCGCGATACAATGGGCGATTTTCCGGTAGGTATCCCAAATTTGCGCGGGCCGCGACAGGTGACTCTTGGACGTTAATCCCATCAACAGACGCAGTGCCCGAATTTGGTTCGATGAATCCGGTAAGTAACTTCATGACGGTGGTCTTACCGGCTCCGTTATGTCCTAGCAGACCCACGATTTCACCGGGCGATATTTCAAACGAAACGTCCTCCGCTGCGACGACAGTGTCATAGGTGCGAGTTAATTGGTCCGCGCTGAGCACTAATGTTCCTCCAATAATTTGATACTAGTTGTTTAATAGATTGAGAGTGCCAAGGCAAAAGTTTCAATTACCACAATAATCTACTGGGCGGATTAGCGGTAATGTAAGGATAGACTCAACATTGTCAATCTATTGATTGTTCCCCTTTTCACACCGAATTAATACAGATCAAATCAGTTGTCCACTCGTACTTTCGTATGGAGCGCTAAGAGTTAAAAATTTATGCCTATATGGTACGAGTCACTGACCTTCTTGTACCTCGGGAGTTTCAACTGGTTCGATACGATATGTCTGATCGGTAATCGTGAGTGGTTCCATCGCCTCACCTCTACCCTTCAGTGCTAATATTTCTTTTTTCTTTTCTTCGTTGATCCAAAACAAACCACCGCTTGAATAACCTTGGGAGGAAGAGAAGGGATTAGCCAAACTCCCGGATGTTTCTGTACCAAGCCAATCCGGCAGTTCTATCCAACGCCACATTGCTTCCCGAGTATAAGGGACTTGATAGGTTGGAATTATTGCACCGTGATCATGGACCATTCGCTCCAAAGTGTGTGCCAAGCCAATTCGTTCTTCCAAGTTCGTCGAAGCTCGAAATCTTAGGATCAACGGATCCATTTCTGGGATGCTCGTGTTAGTTACGTTGTTGTTATCTGTTTTGTTCGCATTTACTGAATGAAAGAACTCCCAATATCTTGGCGAAAGGCCTGAAGAGTTCCATGTAAGCCATGCGATTTGATGCTTTTTCTCCTGCATTTTTGCAAAAGATGCAGTCGCATCCATCAAGTCTAGCTTGAGTTCAACACCTGCTTTCTTCGCCTCTTCCTTCAAGATTACTAAGCGATTAGTGTCAATTTGGCGTCCATATGTGATCGAAAAAGAGAGCCTTGCAATTACTTTTCCCCTATCGTTTTTCTTAACTCGAATGCCATAACGATCTCTGTCTACAAAGCCTGCTATTTCAAAGTATTCTTTGGCTTTCTTGAGGTCAAACTCTCGAGGTTTAATCGATGTGTTGTCATATGCGCCGAAACCGAGTTGGAAAGTCGGCAGTCGTTCGTAGTCGCCGCGTAACTCAGTGTCGATTACCCTTTGGATATTCATTGAGTGAGCAAGACCATAGCGAATATTTTTGTCGTCCAGCAAGGGCATTGCCGTATTGATAGATAAACCCGCAGCTGGAACTGGTAATCTGTGATAATACCAATATTTTGCTATGTAGCCTTTCTTGAACGGATCACTGTCAGCCTTGTCGTGCCAAAACTCGGGGATCGTCAACCCAAACGTGTCAAGTTCACCGGTCAAGAAGTGCAACCACGCTGTATTCATGTCCCCAATCACCCTGATCCGAATTTTCTCTGGATTAAATCTATTTCTTACATACCGTAACTCGTTAGCCCACCAATTCTCGGTGCGCGCTAACTCCACATACTTCCCCTTCTCCACAATGGCAACATGGTACGGTCCGGTAGTCGGTTCTGGTTCCCAATTGAAGTCCCTTACCCAATCATCTGAAAGTTTGTGAAAGTGTTCTGGATAGGGTCTAATGGCAACAGACGCAAGCATTTCGATATAAGGTTTAGCATCAGCAGCGCGCACACCATATGTCAGTTCATCATACTTTTTTACATCGGTGACCCGCTCTGTGTAGTAGTTGTTATACCACGGAGCGTTAATCTCTTCTGAACGCATGAACCGTAACGTGAAAACGAAGTCGTCTGCAGTTACCCGTTCGCCGTCAGACCACCTAGCGTCAGGATGAATGCGAAAGTAAAACGATCGACCGTCGTCACCAAGCGCCCAGTGGGTAGCCAACATCGGGATCGGTTGTCGTGTATTTGCGTGGATCGCTATCGGACCAAACTGAAGTGGTCGCAGAACGCTCGCAAAAGATCCGTTTGAATTTGGTCCTACAGGTCGTAGCGTGTCTGGAAACGAGCGCATCCAAGTGTGAAAAGTTCCCCCTTGAATTGCGTCTGGCGAAGCATATTCGGGATCTTCGTTGTTGGTTTCCCAATAGAGATTCTCCGGCAACTCATCAGGGAGCAAGTCTTCCGGTGCAATCTTATACCAAATTTTAGTGTCGGCGTCAGGCTCAATGTCGGTACCCGTTTCATCTTGGGCAGTCAAAGTCCCGACCAGACTAAACACAATGAAACTCTTTATCATCAGATTAACTCGCTTCATATAGAAATCCTCATTCGTAATAAGTAAATTTTTTGGGATCAAACGCTTCTCTAATCGCTTCTCCGATAAAGG
>WTGV01000002.1 GCA_011525295.1 Pseudomonadales bacterium
ATCCGCAGGCTGGAGGACTTTGAACAGTCGGTGGTGCTCGACCTCGAATGGGCCCCGGCCAACAGAACCGCCATCCTGAACACTGTCAGCAGGATCCGAACCAGGCTGGAAGAGAACCCCGAACTCACCGTTCGAGAGGCTCGCGACGGTCACCGGGCGTCGACTTCACATCCGTTGGAGGGTGAGGCAACAGGTGGATCGGGCGGCTGGAGCACGATTCGAGACGGATTTCTCCATGCTCACAGCGGGCTGCGGGACAACACCAGAGCCGACCTCAAGCGCATCGTCGATCGTGTCGTCGTCGTGCTGGAGGAAACGAAACCCAAACCGCAAACAGGGCTGGCGGTGATGAAGGCTTACGCCGATCGCTACTTTCCAGAGATGACGGCGGGGGGCGTCGGGCGGAAACGCAATCTCGATGGCGTCAGCCGCTTGCTGAAATTTGGCGTCGATCGCTATGGCGTTGCCAGACGGTATCTGCCCCCTGCCGCAGAGAGGGTTCGAGAGTTGATCGGCGCGTCAACGGTCACCAGCCAGAGGAATCTGACGGTGCCAATCAAGGCCGAGCAATTCACCCAACTGCTCGATGCTGCTCTGGCTGCCAAGCGGGAGGATTTATGGCTGGCGATCGGGTTGGTGGGTTACTTGGGACTGCGACCGTCCGAACTGGCAACACTGACCGTCAATGAAGCCGGCAAGGCGTATGTCGATGCCATCAAGCGCAACGCCAACACGATGAACAAGGTGATTCCGCCCAGGCGTGTTCAACCGATCGAAATCGAAGGCCGCAACGGCGAGGGGCAAAGGATGTTGATGCTGTTCCAATCCGGTGCGGTGAAATTGCCTAAGGCACTGCGCAACCAGATTGCAATGGTGGAGCAGAAGAACAAATATCAGGATGTTGGAGCCACGTTTAAGCAGTATCTGGATCGTTTTGAAAGCTGGCAGCAGCTCCAACAGCAACAACCAGGCTTGAGCCCATACTCTCTGCGGCACGGATTTGCCTGGCGTGCGAGTGGCTGTGATGGACAGATCAAGGTCAGGAATGTGGCTGCATTGATGGGCCATAGCAAAGCAGTGCATGACCGCCATTACGGTGCTTGGACTGATGAACGCGATATTGAAGCTGAGATCGAACGCTACAACGCGACCGTTCGCTGAAAACATCTGTTAGTAGTCGAAATAGTCGCCATTCAGCCCAGGAACAATGGAGCTGATCGCGACAAATTGAGGCACGTTGCAACGTCGCTAGGCTGGAAGTGTCCGGAGGAAGAAATTCTTCGCGGAAAACATCGAAGGAGTCGTGAGCGCATGCTCAGAACATCACAAGCCGCGCCGATCATCGGCATCAGTCAAGGCCATCTCAAGCGGCAGATGGATTGCAAAGGTGGACCTCTCCGTGCAGGAATCCACTATCAGCTTGGTCCCCACAAGAATTCCCCAATTCTCTGGGATGTTGATGCCGTCAGAGACGAATTTCATCGTCTTGGCATGTTGTCCCGCACAGCGGACGCCATCATCACCAGCGTGCAGGGGTCATAAACAATGGCCATCACAATTCGTGCCGGCCTTGGGGATGGGGTTACCTCAAGGTTAGGTGAGCCGCTGCAACACAAGCAGGCTGTCAATGGGATTCGATCGCTTGCGGCCACAACGGTTTCAACAGATCAGCAACGCTGCGGTACCCAAAATCGGTCCCAAGATCGAAGGCTTGATGCGGCACAAGCCCACTTGTGGCTTGATTTGTTGGGAAAGGATGAGCATGACACCTGCATCCGCGCCATCCCCCACAAAGGCAAAACCGGTGGCGCCCGTAAAGGCAATTTTGGCCGTGATCTTGAGCGTGCCGTGGGATGGCAGAAGCAGGGTTGTGGGATCTATGCCGTTGTCAATCATGGCGGCAACACTGCTGCTGAGATCACAGCTTGCACAGCTTTGTTCGTGGAATGGGACGACCGTCCCCGGGCCGAACAGATCACACTCTGGAGAGACCTGGGGTTACCCAGACCCAGTTTTCAGGTGGACACCCAGGGCAAATCAATCCACACCTATTGGGTCCTCAAGCAACCCGCTCCCGTCGAGCGATGGGTGGATGTCTTAGAGCGATTGATTAAGCATTGCGGCAGCGATCCAGCCTGCAACGGGGCATCGAGGGTGATGCGGCTACCGGGCTCCCATTACATCGATCCAACTGGCACCAGCCGGGGTGTGGTGCAGATCATCAATGCCACAGATGTTCGCTACTCGATCGAGGAATTTGAAGCCCTGTTGCAACCGAAAGCGGAGTCAACCTGCCCAGACCAAGCTCCCATCTGGCAAGGGCAAAGGGAAAGCACACTCCAAGAAATTGCAGAGGCACTTTCTTTTATTCCCAGACGCGTCGCGGGCAGCAACAGCTACAGCGAGTACCGCAATCTGCTTTGGGGGTTGATCAGCGCCGTTGTCGAGGCGGGCTACAGCA
>WTGV01000009.1 GCA_011525295.1 Pseudomonadales bacterium
CTATAATTGCGTCTCTGATTATATCTTCATCAACATCAAGAATGTCAATCTCTCTTTTTCCTTGATTGAAAGATCACTCTTCTTGACCAATTGTATAAAGCCGTTGGTGATGTAGTTGGCTGATACTGAGTCGCTTCCCGCGCTCAGATAATATTTGTCAGATAGATCTAGAATGGTCGTATAGGTTTCTGCGCTTCCATCACCGATGAACCCGTTGAATTTGTAGTTTTTAATCGTCATTTTATTCTGTCCGTTGTGGCTCCCGATGATGCCGGCATCATGGGTTGGTGGGTTGCTGTTGTAATTGTGCGCATCTCCGGTAAAGACCAATTTTTTTTCTGCATGATCCCAGATCATGTCCTTTATCACTAGTTGGTCACCATCAACGAGATTTGATGATGTGATTAATCCATTTGGGAGAGGTTTCAGTCTTGGATTTTTAGCATCTAAGTTGATTTTGTAGAGCTGTACTTCGTGTTGTTCAAGACCAACCCAACCAGCAATATAGAGAATTTTATTGGCTTTGTCGGCTGCAATGGCCAGTGGGTTAAGGTTTGCTGTTGTGTTGTGTATTTTTTGTCGGTGATTTTTGTTTAGAGTGAATTCAAAATAATTAGCGAATATCCCATTTGGTGTGGTGCTGTAAATATCCCAGAAGTTGTTCCCAATTTGTACCCCTTTGAGGCCGTAGATGTCGGTTGCGCTTTTTGGTAGTTGCGAGCCAAGATTTCCCTTCTGATCGAAAACCTGCCATGTGTAGTTGTTGTATTGCCCGCCAGTTTTTACTGTCTTGTCTTGGAGGATGACCTCTGTTGTTCTGAATGAATTGCTAGATTGCTTCCATACAATTGCTCCGTCCTTCTGGTTTATTTTTGCTGCGCTGAGAGATTGCCCTCCAGCAATAATATGATCACCTTGGCTTTTGATGGTGTAGATGTGCTGATTTATGCCAAGGTCTTGTGACCAGGTGAAATCATCGGAGGTGATAGGGTTGATCTTTTGCATTGCTTTATCCCGTACAACGTAATTAATCTATCATCCTGCATACACATCTTTAATTTTTGTTTGTCCCGTGTTGGTTCATGCCCCATAGAAATCTATGCAGGTTTACGAGCCCAGAATTGGTACATGCTCTGAAATATTGATTGATTTTGTCTCTCAAACTCTCCCCAACAATCCAGAGAGTCTGCGTCACTGTCCTCTGGATATTGCTGTTGGTAAGCTGTTTTGATTTCCGTTGGCAACATAAAGCCACAAAACACTAGATTTGCGTTGTTCAATAATGTTTTCAGTGAGTCTGTGCTGAATTGGTGTTCTTGAACATGAAAACAAAGGTCTCGACACTCGGACAGTGAATAAAAGTCATTGATTGCCACTGCAATTCCTTTGATTTGTTCTAGCTGGCCGTTGAATATGTCTTGGCGAAATTTTCTGATGCCTCTAGGAGTACTTTCGATTCCGAGTTTCTGGATAGTGTTACGCGCTGATGAAATTGCTCTTCTAGCAAGCGCACTGTACAAGCCTATTTTGATGAAACCACCAGGCTTGAGCTGCTGAGTCAATGAGGCGAGTCCCCTGGCAGGGTCATCCATATGATGAAGGACGCCTCCACATTCAATGACATCAAAAGATTGCTTTAGTTGGCTTGCATCAAGTATGTCGAGGTGATGAAATTGAATGTTAGACATCCCATACATTTGAGCCGTACGTTGTGCATACGCCAGGCTGCTTTTGCTGAGGTCAATTGCGGTAATTTGAGCATTCTTATAGCGACTAGCATTGATGATTTGATTGCCAGTCCCGCAACCAGCAATGAGGATTCTTGGCCTTGAGCCTGGTGCAGATAGTTCTGGTGTAAAGGGAAGGTCTGATGTGGTTGTTTCATTGGAGATGAAATATGGAACAGGTCTTGTCATGGTTGGATTTGTAAAGTCCGCGTATCGGTATCGTGGGTAAGGATTTTCTTCATACATTGCTTGAACTGCAAGAGAAACAGTGTTCGTTATGCCTTTATTTTCTACCAGCCGGGTTTTAATTAATCTTTCCTGCTCTATTTGACTGAATTGAACCTCGATAAGAGCTTGACTTTCGTCCTCGGTGATCGGGTAATTGATAAAAGTATCTTTGTTAGATATGACCTCATGGATCGGAATATAGCAGCTGATAATTGGGAGGTACTGAATGAGAGAATCCTGCCCCTTTCTGGCTTCGATAATTAAGTCTTCAACCCATTCTTCCTCTTCAAGTGATTGCGAATAGACATATTCATTTAAAAAGCACTGTACAGCCAGAGCCTCGGCGAGAGGTCTCAGGTTTTCGGGAATATTGCCTCCATTGTGGGCCCGAGATAGAAATTCTTTTCTGACTCGGGTTAAAAATATTTCGATATCCTGATGAGGCGGAATGATTAATGTGAGCGATTTCGTGAATATCCAGTCTGATGC
>WTGV01000037.1 GCA_011525295.1 Pseudomonadales bacterium
ATGTTTAACAGTATAGAAATATGTACCGAATTCTAGAGAAAATTCAGCTTGTTAAAATTTGTATTAACCGTTACCTAAACGAAGGAATAAACAACAATTCTCGTAGATTACAATACGTAAGAGTTTTTTTCTCACACGGAGAAATCGAATGAAATCATGGATACAAATTTTCTGCTTGGCGGTGGTGGGTACGGTCTTAATGGCGGCGACCGCGTCCGCTCAGAGTAGTTCTGGCTCTCGCGGTAACTGGAGATGGCAAGAACCAACTATTACAGATATTCGGAACCAATCAACTGAAACTTTTAAACTGCTAGATGAAGACGAAAACGGATCGATCACATTGGAAGAGATCGATTTGGCAAGTTTGTCTGAAGAAGAGACAGCAGAGCTGAGTAATGAAGAACTTCGGGCGCGGCGTCAGCGCTCATCTTTGGCTTCAAGCATGTTTCTCCGTTGGACCGAAGACATGGATGCATTTGAGATTAGCGATACCAACGGCGACGGATTTATGACGAGAGAAGAATTTGAGAACCGTCGGGCAACTCTGCGTACACACATGCTCGAAGAAGGAATTGCTATTTACGATACCGACAAAAATGGAAGTGTTGAACTCACTGAATTCAGTGCCAAACTAGCCGATTTGGAAGACATTGATACAGATGGTAGTGGTACTTTATCACGAGCAGAACTGTCCAAAGTTGATGACAACGAAGTAGTTCGAAGCATTCGTGTGAGTCAATATCGTTCTTGGGAGTCTCGACGATGGGATTCACGCAGTGGCTCGCGTTCTTCGGGTCGAAGTCAACAAAGACCGAGTTCAAATCGATAGGATGAACAATTCGGTGTCTACATCCTGAGTATTGTTGTAGGGACGAACTTGTTCGTTGAAAGACAAAGAACCGGACGCCACATTAATGTATCGCGTACAACAAGGAGATGAGTTAGCATTTAGAGAGCTCATGAACCGACATTTACACGGATTACATGCCTATGCTTACCGCATGTGCCACAGTATTGAGGTAGCTGAAGAAATCACACAGGAAGCGTTTTTGAGAGTGTGGACGCGTGCTAAGACTTGGCGACCCAATAAAGTACAGTTTTCCACGTGGTTGTATCAAATTACTCGAAACTTGTGTATCGATTTGTTTCGCCGCCAAAAAGCACAATTTGTCGAAGACGTGGACTTATCCCAAATTCCCGATACTTCAGCACGGAGAGATGAAACTTTAATTATTGCATTGCAACAGGCGGTACAAAAACTTCCAGAGAGACAAAAAACTGCGTTTTTGCTATGCCAAGTACAAGGATGGTCGCAAATAGAAGCTGCTGAACTTTTGGAGACGACACCTGATGCGGTCGAGTCGTTACTGTCTCGAGCACGAAAAACTTTACGGAAGACACTATCGGACCGTCCCAGTGAAAGGGACAACTAAATTTATGAAATTATCTCAGTTTGAAGAATTAGTAGATCGACAGGGAGCCAATCTTGAGAGTTGGAGGGATGACAGTGCGCGGGAACAAGCATTAGCACTACTCCAGACCTCAGTAGCAGCTCAAGCGGTCCTGCGAAACGCCCAAACAGTTGACAATCTCGCGCCGAAAGCACTGAGAGTTCCAGTTCCTCAAGGACTAGAACGGCGGATCATGAACGCAATCGCGAACTCAAAACCACTCCAACGGACATGGCAACGAATTTGCACAAACTGGATTCTGAAACCGGCGTTAGCCGTTGTACCGCTAGCGTTGGGGTTTCTTATTGGATTCTCCCAATCGAACCAGTCGACGATTATTGAGGACGAGATTACAACTGTCCATTTTGAAGACTACACAGACATCTTATTCTTAGCCAATGATTAAAGATCGACGAGTCATCATCGGTTTTATCGTGTCGGTGATCGTGAATCTTGCTCTGGTGGCGTACATTATTGGTAACCACGTCGCTTCGAATCGAGCTGAAACCAGTATCGATCCAAGCTATGCACTACCCGTGATGGCACATTCACTAACACCAGAACGCTTCGAAGAGTTGATGCCGGACTATGTGAAACAACTTCGAGCAGATGTTCGTCCATACTACAACAGACTTCGTAGTGCACAGGCTCGCATGTATCGAGAATTGAGTAAGAAAGAGGTGAACCAAGAAGCACTTGAGCGCGCGATTGATGATTACTGGCTGACTCGACATAGTGCCCAGAGCATCGCCGATAGCATCTTCGTCGAAATGGCAGTTCAACTCAGCTTGGAAGAGCGTACAGAACTATTACGTGCAGGTAGACAAACACGGGCTCGTTACGAGGAATGGAGACGGTCTCGAGCGCGTCGTGGCGACACGCGTAATGAAGAATTTGAACGTTCGTCACCGGATACAAACGCAGAACAAGAACAAACCGTAGATCCATAATCATTCGAGATTTATGGACTCTTTGGACCGCTTCATTGAGTTAACGCTCCAGCAATATCCCAAACTTTGGAACGAATTCGACGCTGATTGGCGATCTCCTTGTGAGATCGGTGAACCTTTAGATCTAGAAGGTGTCACCGCGATTGAATGGCGACCGCAGTCAAGGCAAAACGCAGACGACTTTTCTGGATTAGAAAACGCCTTCGAGACTGAAATCCATTCTTCGGTCAAAGACTATTATGGTTCGTATTGGTCTGGCGGCCTCGAAGGAACCTGTGACGAAGGACATGTGAGCCTAATGTTCCTGTGGAACGATGAGGATCGTGATCGCCTTATTGACAATCTCATTGGACATGCACTCGCGCAAAAGAAAAGCCGTTCGCCGTTGAGTATTTTCTTTGCTTGTACGGACGCGTCTTCTGCTTACTACTTGGCGGTTAACAACACGACCGGAGAAGTACAGCTTGAATTACCGGGTCGCAAGCCCGTTCGAACCGTGGAGTCGAGTTTGAGTAAATTTCTAGATCGTCTAACACCAGCCGCTCCCTATCTACATCCGGATCGGGTACGTCTGACTAGTTTGTTTCTCAAATAAGGGAACACTCCCTCTTTATAGAGTCTCGCGGTCTGAGTGTGTTGCCAGGAATACTGTCTTAGTCACTTTTCGATCATTGTCTGGCACTATTCGAAATTGAAAGGTGATTTTTGATTGACGACTCGGCGTTACAAGGTCGTGTTAGTACAGATTAGTACTCTTATCTAACAGAAGCAAGTTTTGTTCAATTTATTTCGATGAGAATTCGACAGTGATCGCTTGGTCCCCATTCATCGATGTGATTAAGCGCACGAGTTTGCACAGACTCATGAAAACCTCGCGAAGCAAATACGTAGTCCAATTGATCTATTGCGTTTTCTACTTTCTTGTGATGTGCGTACGTCGGGACGTTTTTGGTCTCTGGTGAAAGGTATTTTGGAATTGAATCTGCCATTCGACCATTCGGACTCTGTGGACCCAGGAATTCGAAACCGAGTGCTTGAAATCGATCGAATATCGACTGATTACGTTCGGGCAAATGTTGTGGGTAGTCTGTAGTTACCCCGTAGACGGTATTTAAATCCCCCGCTGCTAGAATACGGTGTGTGGCGGGATCATGACTACCGATAAAAGCAGAAAGATCGGAAATGATGCGGTGGGCGGACCCATCCGCGAAACCTACGCTCCATTTGGTGTTGGTCAAAGGATTGGGAAACTTCCAACGAGCGTACATCGACGCCACAATAAATGGTGGGACTTCTGTATCACGCGATGTTACGATCGCGGCAGCGACGGTACCGATTCCGCTAACTCCTATCTGATTGGACTTTAGAGTATGAAAGGGCCATGTTCTTTGGAACCAATCCACTCTGACTCTATTGGATAGACGAACGATTGTCGGCCATCTGTCGAAGTGCTCGTCCTCCCAGGGTTCACGGAGCGGACGGGAGTCCATTTCGACATCCTGTGGAATGTCATCTGGGTACGACTTTACTTCCTGCAACAATGCTACGTCGGCGTCCATGCCAAAGAGTACGTCCCACAACTCACGCCGTTTTTGAGCATTAATGTTCCAGCATATGACTTTAATCACAAACTATCTATATGTTCGACGTGATCACATTTGCCTGAGACCGTCTCGGTCCGAAGTGTTCGCGATGTAATCCGCTCGACGAACCCATGTTTGATCTACAAAGGATTTGCTGCTTCGATTCTTGAGGAAGGAGAATTGGATTCATTCATTTTCATTCTCCTCGGGTTGTGGTTGTGGTTTCGGTTTCTTCCCAAATCCGTCAAACTGTTGAAATGCATAGGACTTCTTTGTTGCGGACGATTTACGCTCTTCTAACTTCGTAAGATCAAAGGTGATACAAAGGGAAACCGGTTGTGTTCGTACTCTTTGTTTTCCAAGTTCAAAAATACTGTCCCCTTCTTCTCTTCCGGCGAATTGACCGCCTGTGGGAGCCGGGAGATCATAGAGGACACCCTGCTTGTTGACGACCAATTCTATCTTTTCAATGGTGGTTGCCAGTTCGGTTTCTCGGTATCGTTGGAGAAAATCGAAGGGATGCGCCGAATGCTTTTGGTATATTGGAGTTTTCGTTGTTAAACTTTCTACCGTCTGAGTATCCGGAGTCATCTCCCGAGCCGCTTGTATATCCTCGATTATTTCTTCATATTGGATAGTTCCTTTATAGGCCAGCAGGATCTTCTTTTCGTTTGATTTGTTCTTGTACTTGGGGTCTATCCATTTCTTCGAAGCTTTGAAGGTATCGATTTTCACGGTATACGGCTCAAGCAGTTCGTGTGTGTGGAAGCCGCTACAATCTGATTTTGAGTATCCGTCCTCGGGCAATAATTTCACAGAAGATTCTTCCGCAACGGTACCCCAAGATACCCATAGGATCGACAGAATCATCACAACTTTATTACTCATTGGTTAGCTCCTTCATCATTCTCTGCGCCCAGGACATAGTACCCAAGTCCAATGTCATGCGGGAACGACTGTGCTTCCTGCAACAATGCCACGTCGGCTGGCCTGCCAAAGAGTACATCCCGCACAACACACCGTTTTTGTGAGCGGCAATGTTCCAACAAACGACTGTCATCAAGGGCTTACGAAATGCCCTACATGATCATAGCTGCCTTTGACTGTCTTCGTCCGACATATTCTCGATTCCAAATCAAGCAAATATTTTTTGGTATCGAGTCCACCTCCAAAGCCAGTGAGCGTTCCATCGCTTCCAATCACCCGGTGACAAGGCACAATGATCGCGATCGGATTTCGATGGTTGGCCTGACCCACCGCGCGAAAAGCCTTTGCGCGACCGATATTTTGTGCGACGTCACGATAAGATCGTGTCTCTCCATACGGAATCTGTTGCAACTCCCGCCACACCTGAGCGCTAAAAGTAGTTTCTGGCACTCCAAAGTCTAATTCAACGTCAAACTTTCGGCGTCGCCCGTCAAAGTACTCGACTAGTTGTTCCTTAATGTCTTCGAAGTAGTCCGCTCGTCGAATCCATGCTGGATCGACAAAAGGTTTGGAGTTTCGATTTTTAAGAAAAGAGAGTTGTTGTAGCTTTGAGTCTGCTCCCTGAAGTAAAAGAGGACCAACGGGGCTACTGAATATTTCGTAATACATAGAAGAGATCCTAAACGATGCTCAAATTCTAGACAAGCACTAAGTAAAACTCAACCCTAAGATTGAAAAACGTGCGCATACTTGCTAAACTAGTTCGTTTATTTTTTTGAAGTACCGACATTGACCCACCCTAGTGCCAATATATCCATTCGTGGGGCGCGAACTCACAATCTGAAAGACATCGACCTCGATATCCCTAGGGATAAACTCACTGTAATAACGGGACTGTCGGGATCGGGGAAATCTTCCTTGGCGTTCGATACTCTGTATGCGGAAGGACAACGTCGATACGTGGAGTCACTGTCGGCATACGCACGGCAGTTCCTGTCAATGATGGACAAACCAGACGTAGACCACATCGAGGGTCTCTCACCAGCGATCTCAATTGAACAAAAGTCGACATCACACAATCCTCGTTCCACCGTTGGAACTATTACTGAAATCTACGACTATCTCCGACTTTTATTTGCGCGTGCAGGTGAACCACGATGTCCGACACACAATCTACCGTTGACTGCACAGTCCATCAGTGAAATGGTGGACGCCGTGATGGATCTTCCTCCAGATTCTCGAATTATGGTATTAGCACCAATTGTTTCTCAACGTAAAGGAGAACATGTCCATGTGTTTTCAGATTTGGTTGCAAATGGTTTTGTCCGGGCGAGAGTAAATGGGATAGTAACTACGCTAGAACACCCTCCGGTTCTCGATCGATACAAGAAACATACGATCGAAGTCGTAGTTGATCGCTTGGTTGTACGCGAAGGAATCGAACAGAGGCTGGCGGAGTCTTTTGAGACAACATTAAAACTTTCTGATGAGGTCGCAATCGTAGCACCCATCGAAGAATCCTGGGAAGAACAGACGTTCTCTTCAAAGTTTGGTTGTTCCCAATGTTCCTACAGCATCAGTGAACTCGAACCGAGAATGTTTTCTTTCAATAGTCCTACTGGTGCTTGCACTGCTTGTGACGGATTGGGTACAGAAGTCGAGTTTGACCCAGCGCTTGTAGTCGCAGACCCTCGCTTAAAGCTCGCAGAAGGTGCTGTCATTGGTTGGGATCGATCAACGTCCTGGCAATGGGCAATTGTCGAAGCGTTAGCGCACCGCATGAATTGTGATATTGACCGACCATACAGAAGGCTACCGAAAAAGTTTACGAAAGTGTTGCTTTACGGCGCACCAGAACCATTAGCAGTGCAATTTAGGGGTAGGTCCCGTATGAGGACCCACAAAATTCGCTTTCGCGGCATCATTGGCACGATGCAACGACGCTATCAAAACACTACGTCGCAAGACGTGAGAGAGAAGTTACATCCGTTCATGAGCATTACCCACTGCTCCCTTTGTTTGGGCAGCCGATTACGTGAGGAGTCAAGGCATGTATTTGTGAGTAATTGTTCCATTGCAGACATAACCGCGCTATCGATCGAGCAAGCACTGAACTTCTTTACAAGAATCGAGTTAGTCGGCCAACAAGCAGTAATCGCCGAAAAGGTACTCAAAGAAATTAAAGCCCGGTTGCGTTTCTTAGTGAACGTAGGATTGAACTACCTGACGCTAGATCGCGCGGCCAGCTCCTTGTCCGGTGGCGAAGCACAACGTATTCGGCTGGCGAGCCAAATCGGTGCTGGACTGGTTGGTGTCATGTACATCCTTGACGAGCCGTCCATCGGACTCCACCAACGAGATAATGCCCGGTTACTATCAACGCTAACGCATCTACGAGACATCGGTAATACCGTGATCGTGGTTGAACACGACGAAGAGGCTATCCGAACTGCCGATAACATCGTCGACATAGGCCCTCGAGCTGGTGTACACGGTGGTGAAATTGTTGTACAAGGACCGCTACCAAAAGTTCTTCATGAGCGAAGATCGTTGACCGGACAATTCTTGACCGGAAAACAGTCGATCAATATCCCGAACTCCCGAGCGAAGTACTCGAACCAGAAGACTATCTCAATAAACGGTGCTAAAGGCAATAACCTAAAGGACGTCAGTGTCCAAATTCCTATTGGTCTCCTGACTTGTGTGACCGGGGTCTCCGGTTCCGGAAAGTCTACTTTAGTAAACCACACGCTTTACCCAATCGCCGCGCGACAACTCAACGGCACTACAAGCGTCAGCGCATTGCCTCATAGTGAGATCAGAGGGTTATCGAACTTAGAAAAAGTGGTGAACATCGATCAGAGCCCGATCGGTCGGACTCCTAGGTCTAATCCTGCAACCTACACGGGGCTTTTTACACCCATTCGTGAATTGTTTACCAAGACGAGTGAGGCTAGGATTCGAGGTTATAAACCCGGTCGTTTCAGTTTTAACGTTAAAGGTGGTCGCTGTGAGGCTTGCCGGGGCGACGGGCTTATTAAAGTCGAGATGCACTTTTTGGCCGATGTTTATGTTACCTGCGAGACCTGCGGTGGTAAGCGCTACAACCGTGAGACACTTGAAGTTAAATACAAGGGCAAGAACATTCACGAAGTACTTAGTATGACGATCGAGGAAGCTCACGAGTTTTTTCTCGCGATTCCGAACATAAAGCACAAACTCGAGACATTATTGGATGTAGGACTCTCCTACGTGAAACTCGGACAGAGTGCAACAACGCTTTCCGGTGGAGAAGCTCAACGAGTCAAATTGTCTAGAGAGCTCTCGAAGAGAGATCGAGGGAGAAATCTATACATTCTCGACGAACCGACTACCGGTTTGCACTTCCACGACATCAAACTGCTGTTGAGTGTCTTGACTCGACTCCGAGACCACGGAAATACTGTAGTTGTGATTGAGCACAACATGGATGTCATCAAAACCGCGGACTGGATCATCGATTTGGGACCCGAAGGAGGAGCACAGGGAGGCGAGATTGTCGCGACGGGTACGCCTGAAGAAATTAGCGGACATTCGGAGTCTCACACCAGCTCTTTTCTAAAGAGAGCGTTGACACGCGCACAGTCGCCGGCACAAACCGCCTAATACCTTCAAAAAGAAGGCTATTCTTCCTCTACCAATTCCTCTATAGGTCGATCAACAAATTCGATAAAGCACACTGGGGCAGAGTCTCCTTGGCGGTATCCAGCTTTGGCGATACGCGTGAAACCACCCGGTCGCTCACGATAACGAGGACCCAGTTCAGTGAACAGTTTCCCTACCGCCGCTTTACTCCGTAACTTTGCAAATACTAACCGTCGATTGGCAACCGTATCCTCACGTGCGCGGGTAACTAGTGGTTCGATGAACCGACGAAGTTCTTTGGCCTTGGGCACGGTCGTTCTAATTTGCTCATGTTCGATGAGGGACACGCACATATTAGCAAACATGCGTTTCCGATGCGAAGATGTTCGATTAAGGTGTCTGCCGCTCTTTAAGTGTCGCATAGGGCGTCTCTGTTATCAACTGTGTCTTAAGTCTGCGTGGCGAATTAGTGGTGAACTAGGACTGCTGTTTCCAACCTGGAATTGTCATTCCCAAAGAGAGTCCGCGAGAGGCTAGTTCTTCTTTGATCTCAGTAAGAGACTTTCGCCCTAGATTAGGAGTTCGAAAGAGGCTTTCTTCAGTCTGTTGTACTAACTCACCGATAGACGCGATGTTCTCGCCCTTTAAGCAATTGATCGATCTTGTCTTCAAGTTTAGCGCATCGATGGACTCGTACAAAAATGGATCGATATTCGTAGCTTCCTGAGCTTGAAAGACTTCCTTAAGCAAATCTGAATCAACGAACGGCGCTAGCTGTTGGGTCAGGATAGTCGCGGCATGTCGAACGGCTTCTTCCGGTCCAATCGTACCATTTGATTCAAGTGTTAGGATCAGTTTATCCATATCGGTACGTTGTTCGACACGGGTTTTTTCCACCTTGTAATCAACGCTGCGCATTGGGCTGTAGGACGCATCTAACCGCAACCGTCCGATGACTTTGTCTTCTTCGCTAAGCGAAAGTTGATCTGCTGGCTGATACCCACGACCTCTTGCGACAACGGCGTCAATGCGAATGGATCCATGCTCGTTTAAAGTACACAAATGATGTTCTGGATTGGCCACTTGAATGTCATCACCGTGGATGAAATCCCCAGCAGACACTTCTCCCGGACCTGTAGCCGATAATCTCATCGAACTCTCGTCGCGGCCATTGAGACTTACGGCGACTCCCTTGAGATTCAAACAAATGTTTAGCATGTCCTCTCGAACGCCAGATAACGTCGAATATTCATGCAGAACGTTGTCGACGGTAACTTCTGTAATTGCCGCGCCGGGCATCGACGACAACAAAATTCGTCGAAGCGCATTTCCGATCGTGTGCCCATAACCACGCTCTAAAGGAGTGAGAACAACACGAGCTCGCGTTGCACTGAGCGTTTCAATTTCTAGATCGCTTGCTTGCAATAGGTCAGTACCCATTGTGTTCATAGGTTAAATATTCCTCCCAGTTTTCAGTGTAGACTGCGCTATTACTTGGAATACAGTTCTACGATGAGATTTTCTTGAATCTCGCGTGGTAGTTCTTCTCTATCGGGTAAGCGTTTAAAAACACTGCTCTTGTTTTCAGCATTTACTTCAATCCACTCAACATAACCACGCAAATTTGCGAGTTCCATCGCCATGCCGATACGATGCTGTTGTTGTTGCTTGGGACCGACAGAAATTTCATCACCGGGTTGTACTTGATACGACGGTATATTCACCACCGAACCGTTCACTCTAACTGCTTTGTGAGTCACCAGCTGTCTGGCTTCGGCGCGAGTGGACCCGAACCCCGAGCGATAAACAACATTGTCCAGACGAGACTCTAACAGCAGTAGTAAATTTACGCCAGTCGCACCCGATTGTTGGTCAGCCTTTTTATAGTAATTGCGAAACTGTTTTTCAAGGACGCCATACAAGCGTCGTACCTTTTGTTTCTCCCGTAACTGAATCCCATAATCGGACATTCGACCGCCACCAACGGCGCGGCGAGCTCCCTGCTCCCCAGGGATTTTGTTCTCTTTGCACTTCTCTTCGAGGGGGCGGACACCGCTCTTCAGGTACAAGTCAGTACCTTCCCGACGAGAGAGCTTCAATTTTGGTCCAGTGTATCGTGCCATGCTAGATCCCTTATGGTCTCCGCTTTTTCGGAGGGCGACAGCCGTTATGCGGAATTGGTGTTACGTCGGTTATGCTGTTGATCCGGAGTCCGCCGGCATGCATCGCGCGGATTGACGACTCTCTACCTGGACCAGGTCCTTTGACGAACACATCGACACTCTTAAGCCCGTGATTTTCGATCATATTCGTGGTAACGCCCTCGGCCGCGGTCTGTGCCGCAAATGCTGTGCTCTTCCGAGTGCCCTTGAATCCTGCAGCACCAGCGCTGGACCAACCAATGGTACGACCCTGACGATCCGTAAACGTAATAATGGTGTTGTTGTAAGACGAATGAATGTGAGCAAGACCATCTGTTACGATGCGCTTCCCGCGTCGCCGCGCAGCACCGCTCTCACGTGATCCTCTTTTTCCTTTTTCTGCCATGATTACTTCTTGATGATTCTTCTTGGTCCTTTTCGGGTGCGTGCGTTCGTTTGTGTCCTTTGTCCTCGGACGGGCAAATTCCGTCGATGGCGTAATCCGCGATAACAGCGCAAGTCCATCAAGCGCTTAATGTTCATTGAATTGATTCGACGAAGGTCACCCTCAACAGTAAGGTCGTCCACAGCCGCGCGTAAGCGATTGAGTTCATCCTCAGACAAATCTTGAACCTTCTTGTCGGGCTCTACGTTTGCGGTACAACACACCTTGCGTGCGGTACTACGCCCTATACCGAAGATGTAGGTTAGCGATATAGATGCGTGTTTATTGTCAGGGATATTTACGCCTGAAAATCGTGCCATAGTCTCTACCCTTGCCTCTGTTTATGTCTCGGTTCTGTTTTACAAATCACGTAGACGCGACCCTTACGCCGCACAACTTTGCAGTTCCTACACATGCGTTTTACGGATGCTCTAACTTTCATGATTTACCAAACGTTCGTCGTCAACCTACCGCGTTCTGCGACTGTAGTTGCGTAAGTTCGACTTTTCCATCAACTTAGCGTAATTGCTCGACAGTAGGTGTGCTTGAACTTGCGACATGAAATCCATCGCGACTACAACAACAATCAACAACGCCGTACCACCCAATTGAAGTGGTACATCAAAAGACCAGCGCATTAACTCGGGAAGCAAGCACACCGAAGTGACATACAAGGATCCAAAAATTGTTAATTTAGTAGTGATATCGTCAATGTGGTCGGCTGTTTGTTGACCTGGCCGTATACCTTGAATATATGCTCCCTGTCGTTTCAAATTGTCCGCAAGTTCTTTGGGATCGCGCACAATTGCGGTGTAAAAGAAGCTAAAGAAAATTATCCCCGCGGCAAACAACAGTATGTATAGTGGCTGTCCAGGACTCAATATCAATGAAATTTCCTGCAAGAAGCCTAAGCCTTCATTCTGCCCGAACCACTGCGACATAGAAGCCGGAGCGAGTAACAAGCTTGAAGCAAATATGGCGGGAATTACACCAGCCATATTAACTTTGAACGGTAGATGACTCGTCTGCCCTTGCACCATCCGGCGACCTTGCTGGCGCTTGGCGTAGTGAATGGTGATGCGACGCTCACCTCTTTCGATGAAAACTACGAACCCAACTAAACCGATCGCAACGACCAAGATCACCAAGAGAACTGACATGTGAATCGTTCGATCGCGAGCTAACTCAAAAGCTCCAGCGATAGCAGCTGGAAAGCCAGACACAATTCCGGCAAAAATAAGCAACGAAATCCCGTTACCAACTCCATGTTCAGTGATTTTCTCGCCAAGCCACATCATGAATAGAGCCCCAGTTACCAAAGTAACTAAAGCAATAAAGAAAAATCCAAACAGGGAGCTACCCTCAAACGGCAGCCCTTGGGCAATCAGAGTGCTAGTGAGCGCAACTCCTTGGACGATCGCAATGATTAACGTCCCGTAGCGAGTGAGTTTGGTAATCTTACGTCGACCTGATTCCCCTTCCTTACGCAGTTGATTCAAGCGCGGGTACATCATCGTGAGCAAATTCATAATGATGCTTGATGTGATATAGGGCATGACGCCTAGTGCAAGAATACTCATTCGTTCCAACGCGCCGCCAGAGAACATGTTGAATAGATCGAGAATTCCGCCTTGTTGTTGATCGAAGAGGCGCTGTAATGCTACCGGGTCGATTCCTGGTACCGGAATATGGGTACCTATGCGATACACCAATAATGCGAACAATACGAAAAGCAGACGTTTTCGTAGTTCGGTCGTCCCAGTTTGAACTCCGGCTAATGCTGGTGCGGTAGTAGCCATTAGGTCTTTACTCTTCTACCTTCCCACCAGCTGCTTCGATTGCTTTGCCAGCACCTTTAGTGACCTTAACCCCACGTACGCTTAGAGCTCGGTCTACGTTGCCCGACAGCACGATTCGGGCGCGTTTGATATTCGCAGTGATTAGCCCGGCTTGTCTCAGACTCTGCAAGTCTACAACGTCTCCTTCAACTGCGTTAAGTTCGTGTAAACGGACTTCACTTGTGATCCGCTGAACTCGAGAGCGAAAGCCAAAAGTTGGAATTCGTTGCTGTAACGGAAGCTGCCCGCCTTCAAAACCTCGGCGCACGCCACCACCCGAGCGCGAGCACTGACCTTTATGACCGCGACCGCACGTCTTCCCATACCCAGATGAACCACCGCGCCCAACACGCTTCGGTGGCGTTCTACTACCTTGTGCTGGTGTTAATTCGTTTAGTTTCACTTCGCTGGTGGTTCCGTTACTTCAAGAAGATAGTTAACTTGATCTATCATCCCCCGCACCGCGGGAGTATCTATGACTTCTACTTCGTGTCCAATACGTCGTAAACCCAGACCACGCACACATGCCTGATGTTTCTTAAGTCTACCCGAATTACTCTTCACGAGACGCACGCGTAACTTTTTCGCTGTAGCCTTCTTACTCATTACCGCGAACTTCTTCTTCAGTTTTACCGCGCTTAAGCCCTACCATCCGCGGCGAACGCATATTGACTAATCCTTTGACCGTTGCGCGTACTACATTGGTTGGGTTAGTTGAACCATAACATTTTGCGAGTACGTCGCGTACACCGGCTGCTTCAAGCACAGCACGCATCGTACCGCCTGCAATTACTCCGGTACCTTCGGAAGCTGGCTGCATGAATATTTTGGAAGCGCCGTGCTTAGCGACGATCGGATACCAGAGCGTAACTCCGTTGAGCTCAACATCGAACATATTTCGTCGTGCCACCTGCCCAGATTTTTCGATTGCTTCCGCGCGTTCGCGCGCTTTCCCTCGACCAAACCCCACTCTACCAGCTCCATCGCCCACGACTGACAGCGCCGTCCATGAAAGTTGTCGTCCTCCTTTGACAGTCTTCGCAACGCGAGTCGAGGAAACAAGTCTCTCGACCAATCCTTCTTCTCGAATTTCTTCTGAGTATGCCATGCTTAGAACTCCAACCCTTGATTGCGCGCTTCGTCCGCTAACGCTTTAACCCGACCGTGGTATAAGTAGCCTGATCGATCAAATGCGACTTTAGATATACCAATGTCCTTGGCCCTTGATGCAATAGTCGCACCGACTTTTTTGGCTGCTTCTTTGTTGCCCGTCTGTTTCAACTTCAACGACTTGTCTAGCGTTGAAGCTTGAGCCAAGACTTCTTGGCCCGAACTGTCGATTATCTGAGCATAGATGTGTTGAGAGGTTCGGTGCACGCTCAATCGAACCGCGCCTAGTTCACGCATCTTAATACGCGAGCGTTTCGCACGTCTTAACCTTGATCGTTCTTTAATACTCATCGTTCGGCTATTTTTATTTCTTCACTTCTTTTCGTTTGATGTATTCGCCCAAATAGCGGATTCCCTTCCCCTTGTACGGTTCCGGAGGACGCTTACTTCGGATGTCAGCAGCGACTTGACCGACAAGTTGACGATCAACACCAGTTACGACGATCTCTGTAGGTGAGGGAAGCGTCAGTTCTATGCCTTCGGGTGGCTCGAATTCGACTGGATGCGAGTATCCCAACTGCATTACGAGACTATTATTTTGAAGTTGGGCGCGATACCCAACGCCTTCAATTTGCAGTCGTTTTTCCCATTTCTCTGAAACTCCCTTGATCATGTTCTGCACCAACGCATTAACGGTGCCGGTCATTGCGCGGGCGTGTCTGGAGTTACCTTTGGTCTTTATGAACAAGGTGTCTTGTTGTTTTTTCGCACTCACGCCCTCGGCACGTGGCACAGACAGTTCTCCGTGCTTCCCCTTGACCCGTATGGACGTGATTGAAACCACCACTTCCACTCCAGATGGAATGTTTACTTCTCGTTCTGTAATCCTTGACATCTCAAATCATCCTAGAAGACAGTACACAATACTTCTCCGCCGACACCGGCGCGACGTGCAGCGTGGTCGGTCATTAAACCCTGATTCGTACTCACAATGGCGATGCCTAAGCCGCCATTTACACTCGGTAGTTCATCTCTGGTCTTGTAAGCACGTAAACCGGGTCGACTGATGCGCTTCAACTCTTCAATCACGGGTACACCCTCAATGTACTTTAACTCTACAGTGAGAGTAGGTTTTGTGGCCTTATCGACCGAAAAGCCGAGAATGTATCCTTCGTCTTGCAGTACTTTACAGATAGCTTCCTTAATCTTTGAACTCGGCATCGACACCGTTAGCATCGCAGCCATAGTAGCGTTGCGAATGCGAGTGAGAAAATCGGAAATTGGATCTTGCATGCTCATTGGAATTACCAGCTAGATTTCTTAAGTCCGGGAATCTCACCACGCATCGCGGCCTCGCGCAGCTTCGTCCGCCCTAGCCCGAAGCGGCGATAAACGCCGCGTGGGCGACCGGTAATTTCGCACCGCCGCTGGAGTCGTACCGGATTCGCATTGCGTGGCAGCTGTTGTAATTGCAACTGGGCTTCCCAGCGTGTATCGTCATCGAGTGCGCGATCGTTAACTTTAGCCTTCAATTCAGCTCGTTTTGCCGCATACTTTGCTACGGTCTGCTGTCTCTTTTTCTCGCGCTCAAGCATGGATTTTTTCGCCATCGTCAGCTCCTGAATGGAAAGTTGAAGGCTTTCAATAGTGCCAGCCCCTCGGCATCGTCGCGAGCCGTTGTCGTAATTGTGACGTTTAAACCGCGAAGGGAATCGATTTTGTCATAGTCGATCTCGGGAAAAATAATTTGCTCAGTAATACCAAGCGAATAATTCCCACGTCCATCGAATGCACGGGGACTCAGGCCACGAAAGTCTCGCATCCGAGGAATCGCGATCCCAATGAGTCGCTCCACGAACTCGTACATGATGGTCCTTCGTAGAGTAACCTTGCAGCCAATAGCATTGCCCGCACGGATTTTGAACGCTGCTTCCGATTTGCGAGCTCGTGTAATTTTCGGCTTTTGACCAGCGATCTTTGTGAGATCGTCCACCGCTCCATCCAGTAATTTTCGATCAGCGATTGCTTTACCTACACCCATATTGAGCGTAACTTTTGCGAGCTTCGGCACGCGCATGACCGAAGTGTAGCCGTGATCAGCCATTAGTTGAGGCCGAATCTCTTCTACGTACTTTTGCTGCAAATTGTTCATCTGACCATTAGTCTTCAATTACGGCACCATTGGACTTAAAGAAACGTACTCTTTTTCCGTCTTCCATCCGAATACCCACCTTATCAGCTTTTTCAGTCTCCGGATTGAGAATCGCAACGTTGGAAATATGCAGTGGTGCTTCTTTTTGTAGTCTGCCGTGGCGGTCTCCTGGTTTTTGTGCTCGAGTGTGTCGTGTGATTTCGTTAATGCCACTAACGATCACTCTGTCTTTTCCCCGAAATTCGACCACATCGCCAGTTCGACCCTTGTCTTTACCAGTCAGAATGATCACCTCATCATTGACTTGAATGCGACGCATCGTTACAGCACCTCCGGCGCTAAAGAAATAATGCGCATGAAGTCACGCGCTCTGAGTTCCCGTGTCACGGGTCCAAAGATTCGTGTCCCGATAGGTTCTTTAGCTTCGTTGACCAGCACTGCAGCATTCTGGTCAAAGCGAATCACCGAACCGTCTTGCCGCCGCACGCCTTTTTTGGTGCGAACGACAACAGCACGTAACAGTTGACCCTTTCGGACACGACTCCGCGGCATTGCTTCTTTGACAGTCACGCGAATGACATCTCCGATGTGTGCATACCGTCGCCGGGATCCTCCGAGTACTTTTATACATTGCACTCTACGAGCACCGCTGTTGTCAGCAACGTCAAGTACAGTTTCACTCTGAATCATGTTTGAGCCTTCTTAACCCGTTCATCGATTGACAGTAACTTCCACGACTTCGTCTTCGAAATTGGACGACATTCCTGGATGCTCACTGTATCGCCTATTTGTGCTTCATTGTTTTCATCGTGAACTTGAAATTTTGAAGAGCGTCCAATAATCTTGCCGTACAGCGGATGTCGTACTCTTCTGTCAACGCGGACGGCAATCGTCTTATCCGCGGTATCGGATACTACGAGCCCACTGACCGTTCGTGCTTTGGTTGTTTGGGACTCAGCCATCGAGTTTCTCTCGAATAATGGTGTTTACTCGGGCAACATTTCGACGCGCTTCTTTGATCAAGTGTGTCTGGGCAAGTTGGTCGGACGCACGTTGAAAGCGCAAGTTGAACTGTTCTTTACGTAGTCTCACATACTCCTCTTGAAGTTCCTTTACGGACAATTCTCGCAATTCTTCTGTATTCATTACATCGCCTGCCGTGCTACTACAGTCGTCGTAAAGGGCAATTTGCTCGCCGCTAGGCGAAACGCGACTCGTGCGTCAGCTTCACTGACTCCTGCTACTTCGTACAAAACCCTGCCAGGTTGAATCTGTGCGACCCAATACTCGACCGAACCTTTCCCCTTTCCTTGTCGTACTTCAAGGGGCTTTTTAGTAATTGGCTTGTCTGGAAATACTCGGATCCAAACTTTACCCCCTCGGCGTAAGGATCGAGTCATCGCGCGACGTGCGGCTTCAATCTGTCGTGCCGTCATTCGGCCACGACTTGATGCTTTTAAACCAAATTCACCAAAGCATACTTTGTTTGCGCGTTGCGCGAGACCGCGATTGCGCCCTTTCTGCTGCTTACGGTATTTTGTTCTCGCGGGTTGAAGCATGGTTAGAACTATGACCCTCTTTGAGGGTTCGGAGCATTCTCGTCACTGGGGCCAATGACTTCTCCCTTGAAGACCCAAACTTTCACGCCTAAGACTCCATAGGTTGTCATTGCTTCGGCCACTGCATAGTCAATATCAGCTCGTAGCGTGTGCAGCGGTACTCGACCATCGGAATAAACTTCGGACCGAGCAAGTTCCTGGCCGTTCAAGCGACCGGATACTCGGACTTTAATGCCTTCGGCACCTAAACGCATTGCATTTTGGAGCACCCGTCGTACAGCGCGTCGATATTGAACTCGTCGCTCTAGTTGTTGCGCTACATTGCATGCGACGAGATAAGCATCCAATTCTGGCTTTCGGACTTCTTCGACATTAATCACCACTGGGCCGCCGATGCGTAGTTGCAGTTGCCCACGCAGACGTTCAACATCAGCGCCGCGTTGTCCGATCACCATTCCTGGTCGGGCAGTATGAATCGTAATGCGTGCATCTTGCGATGGTCGCTGAATATCAATGCGGCTAACAAATGCCTGTTTCAATTCGGACGCAATGAACTCACGAATCTCATGATCATTCTTCAACAGCTCGCGGTATTTTTGTTTATCGGCATACCAAATCGAGCTATGGTCACGAACTATTCCTAGACGGAATCCATTTGGATTTACTTTTTGGCCCATGTTTATCCTATTGAGTTACTCATCGTCTAGGTGATCCGACACTGCGATAGTGATATTGCAGGTGCGTTTAATTATTCGACTCCCTCGCCCCCGAGCACGCGCTCGAAACCGTTTCATTCGAAAGCCTTCATTTACATAGATTTCACTGATAGATAGCTCGTCAATGTCGGCATCTAAATTTTGTTCAGCGTTCGACACCGCGGAATCAAGGACTTTTTTGACAAACTTTGCGCTCTTTTGAACGTCGTGATCAAGAATACTGAGTGCTTCATGAATATTGCGACCTCGAATCTGGTCGGCGACGAGTCTTGCCTTCTGTGGGGAAACACGTAATCCTCTGGCTACAGCTTGTACTCTCATGATTTCGCGACCCTATCGAATTTACCGAGCAGCTGACGCCTTTCGATCGCCGGCATGTCCCTTAAAGGTTCGCGTCGCAGCAAATTCACCTAATTTGTGCCCCACAAGTTCTTCGGTGATGAACACAGGCATGTGTTGTCGTCCGTTATGTACGAGAATTGTTAAACCAACCATTTCTGGTACGATCATTGAACGTCGGGACCATGTCTTGATCGGACGTTTATCCCTGCTTTCCTGAGCTTTCTCTACTTTCCGTAGTAAGTTAATGTCTACGAAAGGACCCTTGCGAATTGAACGTGCCATTGTTAACTACGTCCTCGGCGTCGGATGATCAAGCGATCGCTTGGACGTTTGCGACGTGTCGTATGGCCTTTGGTCGGGACCCCGGTAGGTGATACAGGATGGCGACCTCCACTGGACTTGCCTTCACCGCCGCCATGTGGGTGATCGACAGGGTTCATTGCAACACCCCGTACGGTTGGTCGAATACCGCGCCAACGTTTCGCTCCGGCTTTACCATAGGACCGTAAGTTGTGCTCTGTATTTCCCACTTCCCCAAGTACCGCGCGGCACTCACTCAATACGCGACGCATTTCCCCGGAACGAAGTCGGAGAGTCGCGTAACTTCCTTCACGTGCAACCAACTGAGCAGAGGTTCCAGCACTTCGAGCAAGTTGCGCGCCCTTGCGTGGCTTGAGTTCGATACAGTGTACCAGACTACCGATAGGAACATTCCGTAGCGGCATAGCGTTGCCGGATCGGATCGGCGCAGTAGAACCGGATCGAAGTTCCGCGCCCGGTTTCAAACCCTTAGGAGCAATGATGTACCGCCGTTCTCCATCGAGGTATTTCAATAATGCAATGTTCGCACTCCGATTCGGATCGTATTCCAAACGTTCTACGATTGCTGGAATGCCATCTTTATCACGTTTAAAGTCCAGTTTTCGATAATGTTGCTTGTGTCCTCCACCACGATGTCTAACAGTAATTCGGCCGTTTCCGTTGCGGCCAGCTTGCGATGACTTTGGTTCAAGCAAAGGTTTGTACGGTGACCCAGTGTGCAAAGACTTGTCAACGACTTTTGCGACAAAGCGCCGTCCCGGTGACGTCGGTTTCGTTCTTACTACAGGCACTAGCGAATCTCCCTGGTTAAGTCGATACGCTCACCTTCTCTCAAGCGCACGTACGCTTTTTTCCAACTCTTTCGCTTACCCGACGGCAAACGTCGCAAGAATCGACTAACCGGTTTGCCCTTCACGTTCACTGTAGTTACGTTGTCGACAACCACGTCAAAAATCTGTTCTACAGCTTGCTGCACTTCCTTTTTAGTCGCGTCGTTCGCGACGACGAAGCAATACTGATTCGAGCGCATACCCAACCGAGTTACCTTTTCGGTTACATGAGGACGCTGAAGAATACCGTAGAGTCTTTTCGGATTCATGCTAGACGCGCCTCTAGCGCACGAAGCGACTCAACATCGATCAGTAATTGTTCGGAAGCCACCAACAGAGTCGGACTAACGTTGGTGGAAGTCTCTAGGGAAATGTTCTTTAAATTGGCGACCGCCTTCTGTAAGTTTGCGGAAGGTTGGTTTAGGACGAGGGTGGGATTTTGGAGCTTGAGATCTTGGAGAGTTTGTTGGAGGAGTTTGGTCTTGGGTTCGTCAATGTCGAATGACTCAGTAATGGTGATCCGTTTTTGCCGCATCAATTCTGAAAGAATACAACGCATCGCACAGCGGTACATTTTTCGGTTGACCTTTTGCCAGGTCACCGTAGGTTTGGTCGCGAAAGTCACTCCCCCACCTCTCCATATGGGGCTATTTCTCGTACCTGCGCGAGCACGACCGCTGCCTTTTTGACGCCAAGGTTTAGCACCTCCTCCGCGAACGTCTGATCGCGATTTTTGCGCCTTGGTTCCGCTGTGTCCGTTCGATATATACGCTTGCACGACTTGATGCACTAGCGGCGCATTGAAGTCTACGTTAAACACTGCGTCATTGAGTTTCAGACTTTCCCCTGTGTTTAGCGCAACTTTCATGACGTTTTACTCGTTATCCGGTTTCGGCTCAAGGGGTGTTTGTACACCTTGTTTTATCGCGGGTCGGACCACTACTCGAGAACCAGACGCTCCTGGAATCGCTCCCTTAATCAAGATCGTATTTCTCTCAAGGTCAAGTTTGACGATTTCCAAGTTCTGCGTTGTTGACTGGGCATTTCCTAAGCGACCTGCCATCTTTTTGCCTTTAAAAACCCGTCCTGGAGTTTGGCACTGGCCAATTGATCCTGCGCCTCGGTGTGAAAGTGAATTTCCGTGGGTTGTGTCTTGTCGCTGAAAATTCCAACGCTTGATCACACCAGCAAATCCTTTACCTTTCGAAGTTCCTGTGACATCTACGAGCTGACCTTCAAAGAATTGTGAGACCGAAAGTTCTCCGCCTAGTTCTAAATTGGAATCTGCTTTGTTTACCGCATGTCGATCCAAGCGAAACTCGTGCATGCTATCGCCTGCCTCAGTCTCACTCTTAGCCCAATGACCAAGAACCGGTTTTAATCCACGACTATGTCGACCTGACTTGCGAGGTCGCTCACCATGCACTACCTGCACCGCTTCATAGTCATCACTGGCTTCCGTTTTAATCTGCGTAATACGGTTTGGTGTTGCATGAACTACAGTGACGGGTATGGAACCGCCATCCGGTGCGAAAACACGCGTCATGCCACTTTTTATGCCAACAATTCCAATCGTCATTTTGTGTCTATCGCTTGCTCAGACATAGCAACTAGTGCTCATACTCGCCTTACCCGTGAATTTTCACAGGTTCGCAAGCGACTTTTTCTAGTTGCTTGAACTTCGCAGAAACAACCAACAGGCGCACCACTAAAGCATAGGCTGAACTGTTTGGTTTTAAGTACTGCTTACTTCGTATCTATCTTTAAGTCTACGTCTACTCCTGCCGCAAGCTCGAGATTCATTAACGCATCGATTGTTCGTTCTGGTGGGTCTACGATGTAGAGCAAACGCTTATGTGTACGTATTTCGTACTGATCTCGAGCATCTTTATTCACGTGCGGTGAAATGAGCACTGTAAAGCGCTCTAGTTTCGTTGGGAGAGGAATCGGTCCAAGTATTCTCGCACCCGTCTGTTTCGTCGCCGCGATGATGTCTTCCGCCGACTGATCAATTAGTCGGTGATCATACGCTTTGAGTCTGATCTGTATACGATTTTCTTCGGCCACTCAGCCCCATACCTCACGGAAATTTGCAATATTTCGATGCCTCGGTACTGGAGCAACCCACCCGAATACATAAAGGATAGAAATTTTACAGATTGCAAGCCTTGTTGCAATCGGATTCAATCAATAAATTTTTTTTCTTGAAATATTTTGAAAACTGCGCTAACAATCCCTCTCATCGAGCGTTGTTAAGACGTATGAGCCGTTACTACAACAGCCCTGCGGCGACAATTCGCGGCAGGGCTGAGGGACTGTTAATTAAAGAGAGTTTTAGTCTATTGAATAATGTTGGTTACGACGCCAGCACCGACCGTGCGACCACCTTCACGGATCGCGAATCGCAAACCGTCGTCCATCGCGATTGGACTGATCAACTCAACATTTAATTCCACATTGTCGCCCGGCATAACCATCTCGACACCTTCTTTCAAAGTAACCTCACCAGTTACGTCGGTCGTGCGGAAGTAAAACTGCGGTCGATAGTGGCTCTGAAATGGCGAGTGTCGGCCACCTTCCTCTTTCGACAGTACATACACTTGGGCTGAAAATTTAGTGTGAGGAGTAATCGAACCGGGGAGTGCAAGAACTTGACCACGTTCTACTTCATCTCTTTTGATACCGCGTAGCAGTACTCCAATGTTCTCTCCTGCTCTACCTTCGTCGAGAAGTTTACGAAACATTTCCACCCCGGTACAAGTAGTTTTGTGTGTGGGTCGAATCCCTACGATTTCCACTTCATTTCCAACTTGGACAATACCACGATCAACTCTTCCAGTTACCACGGTTCCACGACCAGAGATCGAGAACACATCCTCAATCGGCATCAAGAATGGTGCGTCTACCGGTCGTTCTGGTTCGGGAATAAATTCATCAAGAGCTTTAAGGAGGTCGCGAACCGAACCTGCACCGTCATCTCCTTCGTCTCCCTCCATGGCTTTTAATGCACTACCAGGAATAATTGGCGACTCAGGATCAAATTCGTAGCTCTCCAGTAACTCTTGGATTTCCATGGTTACCAGTTCGACGAATTCGTCTCGATCAGCTTCGTCCAGCATGTCGACTTTGTTCAAATACGTAATGATTCTTGGAACACCAACCTGACGCGCCAGCAAAATGTGCTCACGCGTCTGCGGCATAGCGCCGTCAACTGCGGACACCACCAAAATTGCACCATCCATCTGCGCAGCACCAGTAATCATGTTTTTGATGTAGTCAGCGTGGCCAGGACAGTCTACGTGAGCATAGTGCCGATTTGGTGATTCGTACTCGACGTGGGTAGTCGCAATCGTAATTCCACGCGCTTTCTCTTCTGGAGCGTTGTCGATTTCCTCGAAGTTTTTGACATCTCCAGTCCCTGCGTCTTTCGCACAGATCATTGTCATTGCCGCCGTCAACGTAGTCTTGCCGTGATCGACGTGACCAATCGTACCGACATTGACGTGCGGTTTTGTTCGTTCAAATTTAGCTTTCGCCATTGTGTTTAATTCTCCCTAATAACAATTAGATTACTATCGTGATCCCGGCCTCGTCTTAGCGCGCTTTGATCGCTTCTGCAACATTGTCCGGAACTACCTCATACCGATCAAATTCCATGGTAAAAGTAGCTCTACCCTGTGTTGTCGATCGCAGGTCGGTCGCGTAGCCGAACATCTCCCCAAGCGGAATCGAAGCCTTAACAATTTTACCCGCGGGGTTCTCATCCATACCATCAATCACTCCGCGACGACGGTTTAAATCACCGACAACATCGCCGAGAAAATCATGAGGTGTGACAACTTCGACGGCCATGATAGGTTCCAATAACACTGGATCGGCGCGTTGCGCGCCCTCGCGGACCGCCGCGGCACCCGCAATTTTAAATGCTATCTCACTAGAGTCCACTTCGTGAAAAGAGCCATCGTACAGAGTAGCTCGTACATTAATTAGCGGGAAGCCTGCGACCACACCGTTCGTCATCTGTTCGCGAATCCCCTTGTCGACTGCGGGAATGTACTCCCGAGGAATAGCGCCACCGGAGATTTGATCTTCAAACTCGTAGGTTTCAACACTGTCCTCCAAAGGTTCGAGTCGCACCAATACATGGGCAAACTGGCCACGACCACCGGTCTGACGCACGTGCCTTGCTTCGGCTTCCACCGGTTTTTGAATAGTTTCTCGATAGGCTACTTGAGGCTTTCCAATATTTGCGTCAACCTTAAACTCGCGTTTCATCCGGTCAATGATGATGTCGAGATGCAATTCTCCCATCCCTGCGATAATGGTCTGACCCGATTCTTCATCTGCGGAGACCTTAAACGACGGATCCTCTTGAGCCAACTTACTTAACGCAAGCGACATCTTATCTTGGTCCGCAACGGACCGGGGCTCGACCGCGACATGAATGACGGGCTCCGGGAACATCATTCGTTCCAACATCACCACAGAGTCTTCACTACATAGAGTATCGCCTGTAGTTACATCCTTTAATCCGATGGCAGCTGCAATATCGCCTGCCCGCACTTCGGAGATCTCTTTTCGGCTGTTCGCATGCATTTGTACCATTCGACCGATTCGCTCGCGCCGTGTTCGGGTCGCGTTATAAATCCGATCGCCGGTCGACAGAACACCCGAATAAACACGGAAAAATGTCAGGGTGCCGACATATGGATCTGTCGCAATCTTAAACGCAAGTGCCGCGAACGGTTCCTCATCATCTGAATGACGTGAAACAGCTGAACCGTCTTTAGCTACGCCTTCAATAGCGACGACTTCGTTGGGAGCGGGTAAGTAATGTATCACCGCGTCAAGCATCGGTTGGACACCCTTGTTCTTAAACGCTGTTCCACAAATCGCAGGTACGACTTCGTTCGCAAGGGTACGATTACGAAGACCGAGACGAATCTCATCTTCACTGATTTCTCTACCCTCCAGAAAGCGCTCGGTCAGTTCGTCGTCTGACTCTACCGCAGTCTCAATCAATTTCTCTCGAGCCGCGGTCGCACGATCCAGTAATTCGGGTGGAATTTCTTCGACTCGAGTATTGAGACCTAAGTCGCCGGAGTCCCAAAAGTACGCTTTCATCGAAATTAAGTCTATAACCCCACTGAAATCCTCTTCTGATCCAATGGCAAGTTGTAGCATCACAGGTGTTGCGCCCAGTCGTGTCTGAATCTGCTCGACGACTCGTTCGAAATCTGAGCCAGCACGATCCATTTTGTTAACAAATACGATCCTCGGAACTTCATAACGATCTGCTTGCCGCCAGACAGTCTCGGATTGTGGCTCTACTCCTGCCGTTCCACAGAACACTACAACTGCTCCATCAAGCACACGGAGGCTTCGTTCAACTTCAATGGTAAAGTCGACATGTCCTGGAGTGTCGATGATGTTGATCCGATGGTCGTCAAACTGTTCGTGCATTCCATTCCAAAAACAAGTCGTGGCTGCAGAAGTTATTGTGATTCCGCGCTCTTGTTCTTGTGCCATCCAATCCATGACTGCGGCACCATCATGAACTTCGCCAAGTTTGTGCGATATACCCGTATAGAAAAGCACGCGTTCCGTAGTCGTAGTCTTACCCGCATCGACGTGTGCGACTATACCGATATTTCTGTAGCGCCCCAAAGGTGTGCTACGGGTCATGCAAGAACTCCGAGAACTTTAACTAAGGAAAAAGTGAAAAAGAATTTGTATCGAAACGGTGGTTAGTATCGATAGTGTGCAAACGCTCGGTTTGCTTCAGCTTGGCGGTGTGTGTCAGAACGTTTCTTAACCGCGCCACCACGGCCGTTTGCGGCATCGATCAGTTCACTCGCAAGACGGGATGCCATCGTCTTCTCGTTGCGGGCGCGAGCACTGTCGACGAGCCACCGCATGGCGAGCGCCATGCGTCGCGAGGGACGAACTTCGATCGGTACGGGCAATGTCGAACCTCCGACGCGCCGAGACTTTACTTCCGTAATTGGGGCTACTTCCTCTAGTGCTTTCTCGAAAACCTCCAATGGATCCGAAGCTTCGCGCTTTTGTACGAGATCTAGCGCACCGTACACGATTCTCTCTGCAACGGCTTTCTTTCCACTCACCATCACATGATTGATGAACTTTGCCACTATTTCGTTGTGATACTTTGGATCGGGGAGAATTACTCGCTTTTCACTGACCCGTCGGCGCGACATTTCTTACTGCTCCTACTTAAATCTGACTCGGTCGCTTCGCGCCGTACTTTGAACGACCTTGGCGACGATCGTCTACCCCAGTAGCGTCCAATGTACCGCGAATCGTGTGATAGCGGACGCCGGGCAAATCTTTCACTCGACCACCGCGAATCAACACTGTGCTATGTTCCTGTAAGGTATGACCTTCACCGGGAATGTATGAATTCACTTCATAGCCATTAACTAGGCGAACACGACACACCTTGCGCATTGCTGAATTCGGCTTTCGTGGTGTTGTCGTATACACACGAATACATACGCCACGTTTTTGTGGATTCGACTCCAATGCAAGCGATTGGCTCTTTTTTACACGACGTTTTCGTGGTTTACGGACCAACTGACTAATGGTCGCCAAATTTACATTTCCTCCAGCATCAGGTTATAGGGTTCGCCCAACGCACCGAGCCTCGCCCGGTGCACTGAGTTTTGAGCACGGTATTTTAGAGATTCCCTCAAATTTTCTATGTTTTACTCCGAGGGTTCTTCAGTGGTATCCTGCTCGGCGAGCATTTCGGCGAGTGATCGCTCGATCTCTTCTACCGAGTCTTTGCGACTTCGTCCCTCTTGAATGATCACTTCTTCACGGCGACGTTGCTTGCGACGACGATGATACTCAAGACCGGTGCCAGCAGGAATAAGTCTACCGACCACGACGTTCTCTTTTAAACCACGAAGGCGGTCAACCTTTCCAGTCACCGAAGCTTCAGTCAGCACGCGAGTGGTCTCCTGGAACGACGCGGCGGAGATAAACGAATCCGTCGCCAGCGAACCACGAGTAATACCCAACAACACGCGACGAAATTCAGGTACTTGCTTCCCTTCGGCACTTAGATTTTCGAGTTCTTCTCGAAGCTCAGAGAAATCTACTTGTTCACCCCGGACGAAACGAGACTCTCCGCTACTTTCAATCTCCACTTTACGCAACATTTGCCGCACAATGACTTCAATGTGCTTGTCGTTAATTGGGACACCCTGTAATCGATACACATCTTGAATACCACTGATTATGTACTCCGACAGCTCGGCGACACCACGTAAGCGAAGGATGTCATGCGGGTCAACAGCACCATCACAGATAATCTCACCCTGCTGAACGTGTTCGCCCGCGAATACGGAAATATTTCTCGTCTTGGGAATCAGAGTTTCAACGGGATCGACCTCTTCCTCAGGATCAGCTTGATGAGGTGTTATCGTCAATCGAATTTTTGTAAGAGTCTCTCGCCCGAAGCTTACAGCGCCCGTTGCTTCCGCCATAACAGCGCTTTCTTTGGGTTTGCGTGCCTCAAACAATTCAATCACTCTCGGCAAACCACCGACAATATCAATGGTCTTCGAACTCTCTTGTGGTGCTTTGGCGATCACCGCACCAATATAAACTTTTGCGCCAGCTTCGACAAGAACATTCGCACCAGCCGGTAAGCTATAGTTGACGAGTACTTCTTCGTCAGGGTGGATCTTCTTTCCGTCTTTCGAAGGACGATAAAGTTGGATTCCCGGTCGGAGTCCCATTCCTACTTCAGGTCGTTCGGAATCGGGTATCACACTCAATATTGTCAAGCCAGTCTCTTCATCCGTTTGGGTACGAACTGAGCGCCCTTCTTCCATGTCGTCAAAGTGTACGATCCCTTCTTGCTCAGAAATGATCAAGTGGTAGTGTGGATCCCACTTAGCGACTATCTGTCCCGCGATTACGTTATCGCCTTCTTCAGCCGCTAACGTGGCACCATAAGGTACCGAATAGCGTTCGCGCTCTCGACCGCGTTCGTCAAAAATCATAATTTTTCCAGAACGAGATACAACAACCAGATTACCATCTGGGTTGCGAACGGTGTTGATATTTTGAAAACGCAACAACCCGCCATGTTCTACCTGAACGCTGTCGTCTGCTGTCGCACGGGAAGCAGCACCGCCAATGTGGAAAGTACGCAACGTTAGTTGCGTGCCGGGCTCACCAATGGACTGAGCAGCTATGACACCGACTGCTTCGCCGACATTCACTAGATGCCCCCGAGCAAGATCTCGGCCGTAACAGCGCGCACAGAGACCAAATTTGGTCTCGCACGTAATGGGTGAACGAACATAGATCTCATCAAAGCCCATGTCTTCGACCCGTTGCACCCAATCCTCGTCAATCATTGTCCCGACTGCAATTGCTTCCTCACCAGTGTGAGTGTCAAGGACCGGCTTTGCCACAATTCGACCTAGCACGCGCTCAGAGAGTGGTTCAACCACTTCACCACCTTCAATTTTGGCTGTGATGCGCAACCCCTCAGAGGTACCACAATCTTGTTCTGTAATCACTAAATCTTGTGCAACGTCAACCAACCGGCGTGTTAAGTAGCCTGCATTTGCAGTTTTGAGCGCGGTATCAGCCAATCCTTTCCGAGAACCATGTGTCGAGATAAAGTATTCGTTAACAGACAATCCTTCCCTGAAGTTTGAAACAATGGGAGTTTCAATAATCGTACCGTCCGGTCGCGCCATTAGTCCTCGCATACCAGCTAATTGTCTGATCTGCGCCGGAGAACCGCGTGCTTTTGAGTCGGCGTAGACAAAAATGGAATTGAACGAATCTTGTTCTTCCAATTCGCCTTCGCGATTGAGGACTTTCTCTTTGGAAATACCATCTAACATCTTCGCAGCAATCTGATCACTTGCGCGCGTCCAAATGTCAACGGCTTTGTTGTATTTTTCCGTGGGCGACAATAAGTTGTCTTGAAATTGCCTTTCAAGATCTTCGATTTGTTCCCGCGCAGCGTTAACGATACCTTCCTTCGCGTCAGGAACAACTAAATCTCCGACACCGATTGAACAACCCGCATAGGTAGAGTACTTGAAACCGGCGTACATAAGCTGATCCGCGAAGACTACTGTTTCTTTTAGTCCTACTCGGCGATAACAAATATCAACTAGGTCAGAAATCTCGCCGCGCTTCAAAACCCTGTTTACGTACTTGAAGCTTAGACCAGCCGGTAAGATGTCCGCGAGCAGGGAACGTCCTACTGTGGTATCGACGATGTGAGTATGAAGTTCACCACCAGCTTGTTCTTCGGTGAGTCGAACCTTCACTTTCGCATGCAAGTCGACCTCTTCGTTGTAGTACGCGCGTTCAACTTCCTGCGTATCTGCAAAAATCATACCTTCACCTTTACCGTTAATCCGGTCCCGCGTAAGGTAGTACAAACCCAAAACGACATCTTGATTTGGTACGATAATAGGCTCACCACTGGCAGGCGACAAAATGTTGTTTGTCGACATCATGAGTGCTCGAGACTCAAGCTGCGCTTCGATCGTGAGCGGTACATGGACAGCCATCTGATCGCCATCGAAATCTGCATTAAATGCGACGCACACTAACGGATGTAGTTGAATCGCTTTACCCTCAATGAGTTTGGGCTCGAACGCCTGAATACCGAGTCGATGGAGCGTTGGCGCTCTATTAAGCAACACAGGATGTTCGCGAATCACGTCTGCGAGTACATCCCATACCTGCGGATGTTCTTCCTCGATTAGCACTTTGGCTTGCTTGATGCTGTCAGCGAGTTCACGCCTCTGTAGCTCACCCAATACGAATGGACGGAACAGTTCTAAAGCCATCTTCTTCGGCAACCCGCACTCGTGCAGTTTAAGTTCTGGACCAACCACGATAACCGAGCGACCTGAAAAATCAACGCGTTTACCGAGTAGGTTTTGGCGAAATCTTCCCTGTTTACCCTTAATCATGTCCGACAATGACTTTAATTGACGCTTGTTCGTACCCAAAATTGCTCGACCTCGACGACCGTTGTCGAGAAGTGCGTCAACTGCTTCTTGGAGCATTCTTTTCTCGTTCCGAATAATGATTTCCGGAGCACTCAGTTCCAGCAATTTCTCAAGTCTGTTGTTGCGATTAATCACGCGCCGGTAAAGATCGTTGAGATCGGAAGTGGCAAACCGACCACCCTCCATCGGCACCAAAGGTCGCAAATCTGGTGGTAAGACCGGTAACGTCCGCAGAATCATCCAACCGGGCTTGTTGCCTGAGTTCATAAAAGCTTCCACGAGCTTGAGGCGCTTAGACAACTTCTTGATTTTTGCTTCGGAAGTTGTACTGTCAATCTCTTCTCTCAGTTCGGCAGCTTTCTGTTTCAAATCGATGCTGTCAAGCAGTTCGAGGATTCCTTCTGCACCCATCTTGGCGATGAATTCCCCATTGCCATAGCGCTCTACCGCTTCTTCATGCTCTTCCTCAGTTAGGAGCGTACCGGGTTGTAGATCGGTCATCAAAGGATCGATCACGATATACGAGTCGAAATGCAGTACCCGTTCGATCTCGCGCAGAGTGATGTCCAGCATCAATCCAATCCGCGAAGGTAGTGATTTCAAAAACCAGATGTGGGCGACGGGAGCCGCTAGTTCAATGTGTCCCATGCGTTCACGACGAACCTTTTTCGTGGTAACCTCGACTCCACACTTTTCACAAATCACTCCGCGATGCTTCATGCGTTTATATTTCCCGCACAAGCATTCGTTGTCCTTCATCGGTCCGAAAATCTTGGCGCAGAACAGACCATCGCGTTCGGGTTTCAGCGTCCGATAGTTGATTGTTTCAGGTTTTCGGACCTCACCGAAAGACCAAGCCCGAACTAAGTCCGGGGACGCTAGCGCAATCTTTACCGAGTCAAATTCATCGACGGATTGCGTTCTTCTCGGGGGATTAAAAAAATCTACCAATGTACGTCTCCTTATTCCGATTGCAGTGCTAAATCGATAGCGAGTGATTTCACTTCGCGCGCTAATACGTTAAATGATTCCGGCATTCCGGGTTCAATACGAAAGTCGCCATCAATAATGTTTTTGAATATCTTGCCACGGCCTTCAACGTCGTCGGACTTGACGGTCAAAATTTCCTGCAGCGTGTATGCAGCGCCGTAGGCTTCTAGTGCCCACACTTCCATTTCGCCAAAGCGTTGACCACCTTGTTGCGCCTTACCACCCAATGGTTGCTGCGTCACAAGCGCATACGAACCAGTGGATCTAGCATGCATTTTCTCATCGACTAAGTGATTGAGCTTGAGCATGTACATATAACCGACGGTGATTGGTCGGTCAAATCGCCTTCCAGTGCGACCATCGTACAAGTAAGCTTGGCCTGTTTCCGGTAGTCCTGCTAACTGAAGAAGCTGTTTGATATCCCTTTCACGCGCGCCATCGAAAACCGGAGTCGCGACGGGAATACCTCTACGGTAATCCTGTGCAAGACCAATTATTTCCGTATTTGACAGCGAATCAAAATCGATGGGTTTGCCATCCATTTTGTCATAGACCGAATGCAGAAACTTACGAACCTCTTCAACTTTCGCTTGTTGCTGCATCAGCGCGTCTAGCTGGTCACCGATCCCTTTGACAGCCCAGCCTAAATGCGTCTCTAGCACCTGACCGATATTCATCCGGGAGGGTACACCAAGTGGATTCAAGACAATGTCAACCGGGTCACCGTTCTCGTCGTAGGGCATGTCTTCGACTGGCATAACCACGGAGATCACGCCTTTATTCCCATGTCGACCAGCCATCTTATCACCGGGTTGAATCCGGCGCTTGGTAGCAACGTAGACTCGCACGTACTTGATGACACCCGGGGGTAGTTCATCCGGTCGTTCTAGTTTTTCTTTTTTGCGTTTGAACTCTTCGTCGCGTTGTTGTTGACGTTGATCCAACAAACGTATCGCTGCTTCAACTTGACGATTAACCTTGTCCTCGGCCACGCGCAACTTGCGCCAGTCGTTCAGCTCTAGTGAACGCAAATAAGCGGAAGTCAATTTGCTGTCAGCCTCCAACCCGGGGGCTTGTACGGCGATGGAACCATTAGCGGATTGCACCAACTTTTCCAAAGTGGCACTTTCAAAAATTCGATATTGATCGTTCAAGTCTTGTTCAATCGCAAGCAACTCATCTTCGTCGATCGCTAGCGCACGAGCATCCTTCTGCATACCGTCCCGAGTGAAGACTCTCACATCAACTACAGTACCTTGTACATCAGACTTTACTCGAAGTGATGTATCTTTGACGTCGTGTGCTTTCTCACCAAAAATAGCGCGTAGAAGTTTTTCTTCGGGTGTTAGTTGAGTTTCACCTTTTGGAGTAACTTTTCCAACCAGAATATCACCGGTTTGAACTTCAGCGCCGATATGAACAATACCTGATTCGTCCAGTTTGTTGAGTGCGGATGGACTGATATTGGGGATGTCGGCCGTAATTTCTTCCGGACCAATCTTGGTTTCGAGTGCTGAACACTCCAAAACTTTGATATGGACGCTCGTAAACCGGTCTTCCCGCACAATGCGTTCGGATATAAGTATGGAATCTTCGTAGTTGTATCCGTTCCAAACCATGAATGCGATCCGCATGTTTTGCCCGAGTGCGAGTTCGCCCGCATCAATTGCTGGGCCGTCTGCAAGTACATCACCAGTTTGAACACGATCTTTGGGCTTTACTATTGGTCGTTGATTAATACAAGTATCTTGGTTAGAACGAGTGAACTTCATGAGGTTGTAGATATCAATCCCACCATCGTTCGGATTAGTTTTCTTCGTTGAAGTTGCTCGAACCACAATTCGGCGCGCATCCACGAGTTCTACGACTCCCGCGCGTTTTGCATATATACAAGCACCCGAATCGCGTGCAAGCTGTCGTTCTACACCCGTGCCAACCAATGGAGCTTCAGTACGAATAGTTGGTACTGCTTGGCGTTGCATGTTCGAGCCCATGAGACCTCGATTGGCTTCGTCGTGTTCTAAGAATGGAATTAATGCCGCGGAAATTGAAACAATCTGTTTTGGGGACACATCCATGTATTGCACATCTTGTGGTTGTGCTTTAATGAATTCGTTGTCGTAACGCACGTCGACGTATTCATCAACGAATTTCCCCTGATTGTCGACCTGAGAACTAGCCTGCGCTATCCGATACTCACTCTCATCAATCGCGGAGAGATATTCAATGCTCTTAGTTACTTTTCCGTTCTTAACTTTTCGATAAGGAGTCTCGATAAACCCATAGTCGTTGATTTTTGCGTAGGTAGCGATCGAGTTAATTAAGCCGATAGTCGGACCCTCAGGTGTTTCGATCGGGCAGACACGACCGTAATGAGTCGGATGTACGTCGCGCACTTCAAAGCCCGCATGTTCCCTTGTCAAACCTCCTGGTCCTAGTGCGGACACTCGTCGCTTATTTGTCACTTCCGACAATGGATTGTTGTGATCCATGATTTGCGATAGTTGATGTGAACCGAAGAATTCCCTAATTGCAGCTGCAATCGGTTTAGGATTGATGATGTCTTGTGGCATTAAACCTTCACTGTCTGCCAAAGACAGTCGATCTTTCACTGCGCGTTCCACCCTAACTAAACCAACGCGGAACTGGTTTTCAGCCATTTCACCCACAGAACGCACACGACGATTGCCTAAGTTATCAACGTCATCGACAAAACCGCGTCCATTACGGACGTCAATCAGTGTTTTCAATGCTCGGATCACATCGTCGGTCGTGAGATAATGACAATCGGCGTTCTCTTCTGATTGCAACCGCTTGTTAAACTTCATGCGCCCAACTTTGGACATGTCGTATCGTTCGTCTTCAAAGAACAGTTTGCGGAATAGCGAAATTGCAGCGTCTTCAGTCACTGGTTCGCCTGGTCGCATGACACTATAAATTTCATACACCGACCTGATTTTGCTGTCGGTAGGATCCTTACGTAACGTGTCAGAAATGAACGAGCCTTGATCTAAGTCGTTGGTGTAGATCGTTTCAAGCTTCTTGACTCCACTAGAAATAATGCGATCAATCGTTTCGTCCGTGAGTTGCGTGTTGCATAGAACGATGATTTCTCCCGTCTCCGGATCCTCGATAGTCTTCGCAACCGTTTGATCAATGAGAAATTGACGCGGAACTTCCATTTTTCTGATGTTAGAATTCCGTAATTGACGGACATGGCGTTGAGTGATTAGGTCGCCCGCTTTTGCAAGGATCTGGTCATCAACCACGATGTCAAAACTTGCCCGAGAACCTATTAGCCGGTCTGGTTCGCAATTCCAAGATATGAGCCCGTTCCGTCGAATCGTATAGTGATTGAAATCAAAAAACAAGCTCAGAATTTTCTCATCCGAGTATTCGACTCCATCAACATAGTAGAGGGCACGTAAAAACTGAGTGACTGGAAGTTTCTTTCGTCGATCGATTCGGACGTATAGGTACTCCTTTTGTTCCTTAGACTCGTATCCAAACTCAAAATCTAGCCAAGACCCGCGATAAGGGATCACACGGGCGTGATAGAGCAACCGGCCAGAAGCGTGACTCTTACCTTTATCGTGGCTAAACAACACTCCGGGGGAACGATGGAGCTGGGATACAACTACACGTTCAGTACCGTTAATAATGAAACTCCCGCTGGGTGTCATGAGAGGAATCTCACCGACAAAGACCTCTTGATCGGTCGCAGACTTCACTTTTCCGGTCTCACGACTATAGAGAATCAGCCGAACGGTCATGTGCATTGGGGCGGCGTAGGTCGCACCGCGGGAGATGCAATCCTCGACATCAAAGTGAGGATCTTCCAAGCGATATGAGACGTAATTGAGATACGCTGTCTGGGCGTTGTTCTCCATTGGGAAAACCGAGCTGAAAGCACCGTGAAGACCGATCTCCTCGCGCTCAGCGGGTTCGATGTCTTTTTGCAAAAATTTCGCGTACGACTTCGTCTGAATTTCCAGCAAATTCTGCAACTCGACAGGTACAGAGAGGCGACTAAAGTCTTTTCGAATACGCTTTTTTTCCGTAAAGGAATATGCCATTAATTGTTCCTCAGAAAAATGCGTAATCCAGCAATGGCCGGATTACAGGCAATAGAACGCGAGGTGCGCTCTAGGTTCAGAAGTATTGAATGAAGAAGTTTGACGACTAGGTTTACTTGAACTCAACCGTTGCGCCGGCGTCTTCAAGTTTCGTCTTGATTTCTTGTGCTTCGTCTTTGCTAACTTGTTCCTTCACAGTACAAGGAGCTTCATCTACTAAGGTCTTAGCTTCCTTCAGCCCTAGTCCAGTGATTTCGCGGATGACCTTAATCAATGCAACTCGTTTTTCCGGAGTCGCGACGAGCTTCACATCGAATTCAGTTTGTTCATCTGCTGCTACTGTACCGCTGTCGACAGTGGCTGCTGCTGGCGCAGCTGCTACCGCCGCGGCCGCGGTAACGCCAAATTTCTCTTCCATCGCGCTGACAAGCTCGACGACTTCCATCACCGACATGTCAGCAATTGCATCAAGTATTTCGTCTCTGCTAAGACTCATACGATTGGTTCTCCTTGATTAATCGCAGTAGAAAATTAGGGTAAATGGTGCTAGGCACCTGTTGGTTTCTGTTCTCGAATGGCGTCCAAAGTTCGCACCAACTTGCTGGGTACTGCATGAAGTACCTGTGCTAATTTGGTGACCGGTCCAAGCATGACAGACATAAGTTGGGCTAGAGCTTGCTCACGCGTGGGCAAGGATGCGACTGCGTCCAATTGTTCGCTGGTACAGAGTGTCCCAGCTACTGAGATTGCTTTAACTTCAACATTCGTACCGGTCTTCAGTAGATCTTTGAACAAGCGCGCGCTGGCACCTGGATCACTAGGTGAAAACGCTAGCATTGTTGGACCGTCAATACTCTCTACCAAACATGCGTGGTCTGTATCTTTCAATGCTAAGCGCGCTAAAGTATTCCGGACGACTTGAAGCTGCACGCCTTGTTCTCTAGCCTGCTTCCGTAAGCTCGTTGCTTCCTGTACTGAAAGTCCGCGATAATCAGCTAATAGAGTCGACACTGAGTTGACCGCGCTGTCTCGCGTTGCCGCAACAATTGCTTCTTTTTCATGAAAGGCTAGGGGCATCTAAATTCTCAATTCAATCCGTAAAACCGTTCCGATCTATAACCCTATCGACGCTTCTTCTAGCATCACTCCAGGTCCCATCGTTGAGGATAGAGTGACTTTCTTAAAGTAAGTTCCTTTAGCCGATGCCGGACGGGCTCGCTTAAGATCGTCCACTAGGGCAACAATGTTGTCTTTTACTTGCTCAGGGGTTTGACCGATTTGACCGATGCAACCGTGTATCACGCCGCCGCGGTCTGCGCGAAACTGTACTTGACCAGACTTCGCATTCTTTACCGCAACCGCCATGTCGTTAGTCACTGTTCCGGACTTAGCATTTGGCATTAATCCTCTAGGTCCCAAAATCCGACCAAGTTGTCCGAGGAGTCGCATACTACTGGGTGTGGCTAGGACAACATCAAAGTCGTAGTCACCTTTCTTAAAGCGTTCAACAAGATCTTCTAATCCAACGACATCTGCGCCCGCAGTAGTCGCCGCCTCTGCCTGATCTCCATCAGCAAACACTGCAACTTTGATCGTTTTACCAATCCCATGAGGCAGGATTGTCGAACCACGGACGAGTTGATCAGAACGTCGTGGGTCAATCCCTAGGTTTATCGCGATTTCCAGAGACTCCTTAAATTTCGTTGTGGTCGCAATCTCGTTTAAGATTTTTACGGCTTCTTCCACTTCGTATCGACGGGTGTGATCTACTTTTTCCGCAAATAATTTCTTTCGTTTCGACAATTTACTCATCACAGACCTTCTACTTCTATACCTGCACTGCGAGCACTCCCCGCTAATGTTCGTACAGCAGCATCTAAGCTGGCCGATGTAAGATCAGGTTCTTTGATTCTCGCAATGTCTTCTAATTGAGCTCTTGTAACTTTACCAACTTTCTCCGTGTTAGGAGTACCGCTACCTTTTTCTACTCCTGCGGCTTTTCGAATAAGAAATGATGCTGGCGGACTTTTGGTTACGTAAGTAAAACTACGATCCGTATATACCGTGATCGTGCAAGGTATTGGTACACCTGGTTCCATTTTTTGCGTGTGGGCATTGAACGATTTGGTAAACTCCACGATATTGATACCGTGTTGCCCTAACGCGGGTCCAACTGGTGGTGCCGGAGTCGCTTGTCCTGCAGGTACTTGTAACTTGATGTAAGTTTGAATCTTTTTTGCCATAAAGGTTTACACATTCAAAGGAGCCGCGCGCCAGCTAAGCGCGCAACAAGCACTAATGAAGTTCTTGAATTTATCCTTTCTCGACTTGAGAGAAATCCAGCTCAACCGGGGTTGAGCGACCAAATATTGTTACCGAAACTACAAGCCTACTCTTCTCATAGTTAACTTCTTCAACGATACCGTTGAAATCCACGAAGGGCCCATCAATGATGCGTACAAGCTCCCCTACCCCAAATAATGTCTTGGGGGTAGCTTGGTCGTTCCCCTGTTCTATTCTATCCAAAATGAAGCTAGCTTCAACATCTGAGATGGGTGTGGGGTTCCCAAACTTGCCCCCAACGAAGCCTTTTATGCGTGGCGTAGAGTTCACAATTTGCCATGTATCTTCGTTCATCATCATTTGGACGAGAATGTATCCTGGAAAGAATTTTCGTTCGCTACGGCGTTTCTGTCCCGCGCGCATTTCCACGACTTCTTCGGCTGGTACAAGTACTTCACCGAAGCAGTCTTTGTGTTGGGAGAGTTCAATTCGCTCACGTAACACTTCGGCTACCTTTTTCTCATAACCGGAATAGGCGTTCACTACGTACCAAGATTTGGTGCTAGCGTGTGAGTCATTCTCGGTGGTTTGATCGGTCACGAGTTAGCCTATGATCATTTGCACAAAGAACGAAAGACCAGAATCTAACAACCACAAAATTAGCGCAAAAATCACGATCAATATCAAAACGATCCACGTAGTCTGAAGAGTTTCTGGCCGTGTTGGCCAGATTACCTTACGAATCTCAGAGCGCGCATCTCTCAAGAGAATCCATAGGTTACGACCACGCTCTGTCGTGAGCAAAAGTGCAGCGGAACCAACTGCCATTCCAACCAAAATCAAAGCACGCCAAAATGCTGGAATGAAGAAGGTGGAATCGGGATTTCCATAGTACCAATTACCAAAAATTCCACCGGCGACCACCAAGTAGACGACCCACCACTTCATACGGTCGAAGATGCTAACTTCGTCTTGCTCGTGTCTAACTCTTTGTAATGCCACCTACTTTAAATTCCTCCATGGGAATGATTGGTTGACGGAGCACGGGATTTCAGAAGCGTTTGGCAGGCCAGGAGGGCATCGAACCCCCAACCTGCGGTTTTGGAGACCGCCGCTCTGCCAATTGAGCTACTG
>WTGV01000027.1 GCA_011525295.1 Pseudomonadales bacterium
CGCACAATCTGCAGGGTATGGATGGAATACCATCGGTGAATTCGATGTAGGTTCAGAACACGGAAGTTTGGATCTCGAGAGCGACAGACCTACAGACGATTTATGCGGACGCTAGTCAGTGGGTTCCACAGAGTCGCTATCGTCATCATCTGAGCTTGTTCACGACCAGTTTTAGTGCTCTAGAAGTTATACCGTAAACCGAACGAAGTAGATGTTACAGGTTCGACTTTCTCAAGCAAGTAGCTAGAAAACCCAACTCTTGCTGACAGTTTGTTCGTTATCACTCGTCTAATCCCTAGCGTTGCTACTGGACTAGTGTCTTCAATCGTCCATCGTAAGAATGAGGAACGTTCAGTCTTGATGCTGTTCTCGAAAACGGAGTTGGTTACTCCTGCTTTCGTCTCTAGTACGAAGCTTCGAGGCAGAGAAAATTCTCTAGAAATTACCGCGGATAGGAACCGACTCTCAACTGAAGCGTAAAGAGATGTCTCGCCATCACGGTTAGTAGTCAAGAAACTTTCACGCGGACCAAACTGCCAGTTTAGTTCTAGAGACCACGTAGGCGTGATTCGATAACCTAACGCAAATATGGGAGATGGTGTCGCTTGTATTCAATCCATCCTTGAGTTGCGGTTGAACCGAGATTCCCCCCCTTTAAAATTACACCGCAACGAAGATCACGGTAATACAGAATATAACAAGGAGAATTAGTAAAGAAAAAACGAGCCATTTACGCTAAAAGAGCTCAAAGAAATCGGGATTTTCTTTCGCGGCTTCGCGCTCTCCGCCTTCAAAGGAAACGATTTTTTCGTACTGCCGGTCAGTAAACATCAATATTTGAACGGACCCGGTGTTTGGAGCTGCGAACGAAATTCTTTGAATGAATGTGTCTGCTTGTTCTTTGCCTGCTACAAAGCGAAGATAGACTGAATATTGACACATTTCGAATCCTTGATTCAACAGAAAATCGCGAAACTTTGTTGCAGCTCTTCGTTCTTTCTTCGTTTGAACCGGAAGGTCAAACATCGTTAACAGCCACATCATTCGATACCCAGTTAAGATTTCTTCACCCATTCGATATTGCTCGAAGTTCAAAAGCCGTGCACTTATGGGGTAAGTGTAACTGAATTTTTTGCTCAACGAATGAACGAGCTAGTGATTGAGCTAGCCGAATCAAACAAGTTGAAACTGGCGTGGTTCCCACGGTAGTGTTCAAGTCGCGAGCAACGGTTCGTGCTAGTACCCGTTTAGTTTCAGTCTCCAAATCTCGCTTTCCACTGTTTACGAGTCGAAGAACCGTAAAATCGACGAGCGGGCGAAACGGTTCGACGATATCGTCAGCTAACTGCCAGTCGTTGTACTGGTTTGAGTGATGAATTCCGATAGAGGGATGTAGCCCTGCAGTTACGACTGCACGAGCAGCTGCTGAACGTAGTATCGTGTATCCGTAATTCAAGAGTGAATTGACGTTTCCTTCGGAACGACGACGTCGAAAGTTTTTGCCAAATATTAATGGCCAATACAAACGAGCTGCTTGGGCTTCCACGTTGGTCGTGTCTCCTGATCGAACACTCTTTAATAATCGATCAAAACTCTTTGACGAATGTCCGAGGTATTCAACGACGGCTGCTTGTTGTTGAATTTTTGCTTTGACGATCTGTTGCCACAATCGTTTTGACAATGGCTTAGATGCTTCAATTTGGGCACTCATCAGTTTTGCTTGAGTATGGTGCCCACTCAATGGCCACAACCACGCCACAGGCATAAAACGGTGATCAACTATGACTACAGGAACACCGTGTTCGGCGAGTGAAACGAGTATAGGATTGGTGTAGATAGTGCCTCGACAGGATATCAGTACAACACCAATGTCATCAAGAGGGACGCGTGATTCGTTGTTTTCGGACGAAATAACCATAAATCCTTTCGACTTAGACAACTTACTTCCATCTGTGGAAATCTCAATAATCCGATCTTTCACGCGCGCGTAATGATTGGACCTGGATCGTAAATCTTTCCTATCGGATCAATCTTAATTTTTCGCAAGCCCGCCTCCACAAATCGTTGCGCTGTCATATCAATATATTTAAACGGATCGTTAACGTCCTTGTCGCGAGCATCAAGCTTACCACCTTCGTAATGATGTGTGGCACAAACTCTTCCAGATTTCGCTAGTTTTACGACCCTAAGTATTTCTCGATTGTTGCCTGCTCCAATGGCAATTAGGTCATTCTGAAACAGATGAGATACGCACTTAACTTCTGGGTGGTTTCTACTCCTTTCTAGCTCAAGACGCTCTTGGTTAGCGTCGAATGTACTGACACATTGTCCTTTGTACTTACCGTTAGGTAGTCTAATAATGTCCATACGGGCATTGCTTGCGGGCTTAAATCCCTTGTAAACGCGTCCGTTGATGTCTCGAATCTTGATTAAAGAATCCTTATGTTCCGTGTATCTCAGTTTTCTAACGCCATACTTAGTGACTCGTCCCGGTTTCGCAACATACTCACAAAATTCTCTCCACGACTGTTTTCGTTCTGAAAACGAGAGCCAAACTTTTAGCAATTGCCTCCGAAGGCTCTCGTCTCTAACAGTCTTTCTAATACGTTCCCCAGGTCCTGCCTTTCCCAGTAACAATTTTCGACCCTCAGCTTCATTCAAGTCGCTAAGTAATAGTCGACGAACACCTACAAACGAAACGTTTGAATCCGAGCTGTTGACGATGCCAAACGCAGTATCGTTGTGGAGTTGTCCTGAAGTAGTATTAGCACTCTGTCTCGTATTCACGTGCCGAGGTCGATGTACCACGAAGATGTGGTTTAACGCGTGATCTTTAATCTGATCGCGGAAATTTCGACACTTAGTAGGTTCAGGCATATTTGGCAAAAATCTATTAACGTTAACACCAGCCGCGGCGGCACTGGAAACTCGTTGCAACATTGATCTGTCTATTAATGCAATAACAGCTGCGTCTATAGCATGATGTCGATGGTCTGTGCGATCTTTGTAGTTTGAGTCCGCTAACACAAAATTGAGCCCCCACTTTCCTCGAATTAATGCAGTTAGATGTCCTGGGGTGACAGAAACTTGTGTCGGTGAATCGCACAAGAATTGCAAATACGTTTTTGTTATCCGGGAAAGATATCGTGTGTCGTTCAGTTGACGAGCTAAAAACCCGCATTCTTCATCCTCATAACGTGCCATAGCGTCGGGGTAGAATCGCCATTTCTTGTTTTTTGGCCAATTTGAAGATATCCGATACAACATCTTGTCGTAATCAAATTTATCATTCTCGGAGAATCCAAATGCTTCGAAAGGAGTTTTATTACGCTTTATTTGATTACAACTGTTACAACAAACAACTTTATTGGATAAACCGTCGTCTAGCGTTCGAGAGAATGGAAGAATGTGATCGATTTGTGTTCGATCATCGAGAACCATCTCATAGCTCAGTATACGTCCACAATAAGGACAACATCTTGCGTGACAAGGACCTTGTTCTTCCCATAAACGGATTTTTCGCAAGTACTCTGGATTTGGATTGCGTCCACAATTCTCAAGGTCTTCTCGTCGTCTCTCATTCTTATTGCGTTCCTCGGCTTGTCGTCGCTTGATTTTTTGTTTCTCTTCAAATGAATTCTTCAAATCGCGCGCAAGTTCCACGGCAATTTTTGCTGGTGGACCGTATTGCATGACAATCGCATTTACAACTCGTCGAATACGGTTTAAGCCCACATGAACAGTAGGGTTAGCGATTTTCCCTAATTTCTTGAACAGGTCGTCGTTAGGATCGTTAGAACCTCTTGAAACATGACGATCTAACAACACAGGATAATACGGGAGTAAATCGACTTTTTTGTGTTCGTCGACCTGGCTGTGATCTCGATCTGGGAATGCTGCTGTAACGGCTTCGTGATATAGCAGTCCTTGCTTGAGGTGAGGTACGATCGCTTCCATCGCGTATTCGGATAAATTACCGTAGCCTTTAGGAAGACGTAATGTCGAAATCGCTCGAGCAGACGCTTTGGAGAGTTTTTGTTCTTCCTGCAAAATTCTGATTACCTCATCTTCGCGCTGTCGAGTTAACAGAATCTTTACAGTTCGTGTTTGTTCTAAGAGGTCCAATTGATCCCAACTCTTTCCAAAGTTTTCCTTTTTCCGTAAGATTGCTGCAGTTTTGTCCCCGTCAAGGTGGTTCCGTGTTTCACCCTCTAGGTTGAATCGTGAATCTAACCGGAGATTCAACTTTTTGCGTAAGGATTCAAATCTAACTTTAGTTTGGGTTGAGAGGATGTGAAATGCTCGTTCGCGCTCCTCAGTTGATAAGCGACGATCCCTTTCACCGATTTGTATTACTTGCAACGAGTTGATTTCTTGAAATACACGGAATTGCTGAGCAATCGGAAGTGCCCAAGGAGCGCGGTTTTCGTCAGGAAATAACGTACATTTTCCCGGTTCTATAGGCCGTAAGCGACGTTGAAAAAATATTGTTTGCTCTAAAGCGTCCCAATGTTCTGAAGGGAGGTGTTGCAAAGGTTCCTGTATTCTTCGAATGAAGTTGAATTCGTCTTGGTAGTGTTTCCGACTTGGATAGCTCTCTACGCCTGGTCTAAAACGGACAGACTTCTTTGACTTGTGATCACTAAGTAGGTATTCACCGATGGTTCTGTACTTACGATCCATTAGCACCTTATCCAATGTGGATATACCACTACGGATCGAGCCTTGTTCCGTTTGTTCGGTCGCCGAGTCGACGACTCGATTTGATTTAAAACCTCGACGTTGGTTCAAGTGAAACAGAGCGCGCCCCAGTTCGAAGGGCTGCAACTGTTCGTCTAGAGCACGTACGCGAAGTTTGTATGGATCTAACGACTCTAGTTCTTTTCTCTTTGATGAATTTGATGGCATTAAACCGAACTCAACTAGTTGGTTCATTAATCGATCGCGACGCTTGAGATATCTATCCCGGCGGCGGCGTATACCTCGAGCAACTCTTCGAGCTGTAGCCTTCGATGTCCCCGTTTTTGGTTCTCGACTGTCAGAATATATACACACACCACCATCGACACTCCGAATAACCTCACCGGTGACGTCCTCTTCCCAAATCCACCAACCGAGTGAAGTGGAACCAACATCTAATCCTAATCTGTAGCGAATTGAAGTCATATACTGCTATAGTTAGTCACTATTTTTGTTTATTAGTCACAGATATTGATCGTTAGCTCTGACTATGACTGGTTCTACCCTAAATACTACCATGTATAGTCATTATAATTTACGACCGGGAACTCGGTTCACGCTGATGAATTTCTGTTAAATCATTAGCGGGCAAACTCGTTGGGTTTGCAACCGTTAACAAGCAGACCTACAATCGAAGAATTGTGGTAAATGCACCAAGTTGAGGGTGGTCATTTGGCTACCCTCCTTTTTTCCCGTCCCAAACTCAAGTCTAATCTTGTACAGTGCAGAACATCTGCACAATCAGAGACACAAGTCATCTCACACCGTACCGCTGAACGGCTTGTAGGTTCTAGGTTTTTTTGCAATGACGACATGCCTAAAACATGGTCTTCTTGACGAAACCTCTGCGTCCGATGATGTTAGGAGCCGTTCGGCACTACCACAAAGAACTGCTTTGAACTGTAATCAATATTGATTTGTGATCTTGATATCCTATCACGCGACGTGGTAGGAGAATACTAAGATCAAATTTTGTCCTGAGCTCGCTTCGGTGTTAATGATTGGGATTTTTTGTTTCTAGGGCACTGAACTAAGTGCGTTTTTTTGCGGCCTTTCGGCGGGTCTGGGGGGAGGTGATCAATTTCTAGTAAAGAGTCACGCCACAGAGCATCGAGAATTGCATCTGTTTCGGCACTTTATGCACGTCTACGACTGTCGATATTTACCAAATCGCTCGAAAATCGGACTTAGCAACTGTTTGGTCTCAATAATGTTTGAGTACTGCTAGTGGTCGTTGCGCGGAAAATTGAAGCAATGATTATCGAACTCTTTTCGGAAACACAGGTCTAATCACATAGGAGGTGTTTAACATGTTTAAGCGATCTTTTAAATCTAAAGTTTCTGTTGCACTTGCTGTGGTCTTGCTCGTTCTTGTGTCGGGTGCCCTCAGTGGAAGTTCATCCAGTTCAAACCGTTGGGTTAATCTGTACTTGAACTACAACTGCTACAACCTACACGCTAGCATTCCATATCATATCTCTCAAGACTATCGCTACTACTGCGCTATTCGAGATGGAAATGGAAATCGCGTGAAATCTTGGATGATCGTGGTTCGATCTGATCTTTCCAGCGAATGCCTTTCAGTCGACAACGACACAAGACCAGGACAATGCAATAATTGTCCCGCGACCGAGGATTAGTACTACTTTCCTCACAGGATACGAACGTCTTTGTTTAACTCCGACCTCGTAGTGTCGGAACTATAAAGAAGTCTCACTCATCGACCAGCTCCAAGCACGTCGATGTTGGGACTTTTTTACTTCGACCTCACGCCAGCGTACACAATAACGAACTTCAGCTTCATTGCAACGTTATACTTTCCATCACTCTTGAAGTAAGATTCAAAAATCTAGGAGGCGCGGATAGATGTACGCAAGAATGTTGTCAGTATTAGCCTTCACTGAGATAAATCTTGCCTTCAAGTCGGGTCGTACAAAGTTTGTTCTTCTCTTCGCGTGCTTGTTGACAGTTTCTTTTTACGTTCTTGTTGAAATACAGTACGTTCTTAGAGCTGCTGAATCAGCCAGTGCTGGTATGATGGCTCCTACGTATTTGGTTGCGACGTTAGGCAACCACTTTGTAGCACTTTTTTGTATTGTAATCGTTTTACTTGCTTACGATCTTTGGGAAAGCGATCGCCGGAGTAGGATTAACGAGGTCTTAGAAGTCGTCCCAGCTTCAAACGTGATTGTGGTAATAGGGCGGTTGTTGGGATTGGTTTTATTAATTGCTGCGACGATCATGTTCTTCGTGGGTGCAATCGTTCTTTACGGTTGGATTGCAGAAACCGCGGGGTTAGGCTATGGTAATCTGATTGAATTGCACAGCTTAGTTTCCTTTTTGATTTGGGATCTCATACCAAATCTGGCATTCTTCGGCGCGCTGACGATCTTTTTGTCTTCAGCAATACGATCCAGAGTAATCGTTCTTCTACTATCATTCGCGGGCATCGTGATCTTCTTCTGGTTGTTCTGTCGCTTACCTGTTGATATGTCTAGCACACTGGTAACTACTACTGGTGGAACGCTGTTCCCATCGGAAATTGCTCCTCGGTTTGTGTCGGCCGAGATACTCGTTAACCGATTCTCGTTGTTGTTGCTCACTGCCGGATTTGTAGTGTTAGCAGGTTGTGGTTGGCGGCGGCCGTTACCGAATCGTAGACTCCTTTCAGTAGTCGGTATTTGTTCTTGCGTTTTGAGCAGTTTGATAATCTGTGGATCATTGATTTACCAGCAATTACGACAGCAAGAAGTACGTAGCTGGGTTCAAGCACACGATGCGTTGGAGCTGCGTAGTTTTCCTGACATTACTAGCATCAGTGGCAACGTCGATATAGTCCCTGGTCGCAAAATTGAGTTGGACCTCACCGTCGAAATGATCCCTCCAAAGAACAACTCTCGAGACTTTGTAGTGTTGGCTTTGAATCCGGGCTATCGAATTTCTGATATTTGGTTAGAAGACAATGAAATCGACGATCACTCGTTCGAGCAAGGGATCCTACAAATCCCGATCGACGCCGTGGATGAGGATATAGTGTCAGTCAGAATTAAAGCCCGAGGTCACCCGGATGCTCGCTTTGCGTATTTAGATAGTGCTGTCAAAACCAAAGACATTGCTGGGGACAAGGTAAGAAATTTGTTTGCTATGGGAACAGAAAGCTTTATATTCCATCCTAGGTTTGTAGTACTTACTTCTGGGATCAAGTGGTATCCCACATCCGACGCAGCAACTGGTGAGAACGCATTGGAGACTCGACCAGAAGACTTTTACAAGATCGATCTCACAGTGTCCGTACCGAAAGACTGGCTAGTCGCGGGACCAGGACATTGTGAGCTTGTTTCGACTGATGAGAGCAGAAGATCAAAATTTCGAATTGCACCAAAGAACCCGGTCCCCGCGTTCACTCTAGTAAGCTCGAAATTTGAACGAGCTAGTGCGGTGGTACAAGATGTTGAGTTCGAAGTACTATACACCAAACACCATCAACGCAGATTTCGAGACCTGAGCGAAATCGAGAATCCCCTCAAGTATCGTATCGCGAGTCTACTCTTTCATGTCAAAAAACAGGGACTTGTCTATCCTTATGAGCAATTTTCTCTTGTTGAAGTCCCAACGTACCTGCGTGTGTACGGTGGCGGTTGGAACATGGGCACAATTATGGGACCGCCAGGTATGGTGTTGATGCGAGAATCCTCTCTACCAAATACAAAAATTTCGATTGGTGGTGAATTGTCTTTTCAGGATCTCATTGACATGGCTGAAGACTGGGGCGGGTATACCGAATCTCAGATACTATCGTTTATGCATTCAGCTTCGGATCTATCCGCATATTTCAAGGGCAATGTCTTTGGCGAACACCCAACGATTGGGTTTGCTCGAAATTTCGTTACGTATCAAGCCTCACCCACTGGACCTGGAGCGATAGTACTAAGTCAAGTGATGGAAGAAGTCGCACAACGTTTGGTTTTTGACCGAAGCATTTTCATGCCAGATAGAATCGGTCCAGGTCCAGGGCGATCATTTATTTTTGAGGTGGCCTTGAAGAATGCGAAAAGAAGCGTTTATGATCTGTTCGACTTTAATCAAATCAACCCCCAGCAAAGCCGCGAAGAGTTAGCTTTATTGCAGGAGGGGAAGCAAACCCAAGTATGGATTGATCTTGAACAGTTCACGTTGGGCGAACTTAGACTCGATCAAGCTCCAGAGCGGTCGTTTCGAGTGATTCGTCTAAAGTCTGCAGCAATGTCGAGAATTTTGATTGACTTATTAGGTAAGGATTCAAGTGCTCGTCTGTTAGGGCACCTAGCGAACCGACAAAGAGGAACATCGTACAGTTACGATGATTTACTCATCGGGGCAAAAGAAGTTGATTTAGACTTAGAAGGGTCTCTTGGAAATTGGCTTAACGCACAGGGACTGCCGGGCTTCATTCTAGCGGAGCCAACAATAAAACGACTGCCTGATTCTGAGGGAGGGAAGGTGTTTCAAGCAAGTCTAATCGTCCACAATGCTGAACCGACCGATGGTTTTGCAAAAGTATCGTGGCTCCACGAACAACCGGCTGGTGCCGAGCGCGAGAGAACTAGGAGTTTTTCGAAAGCATTTTTGGTACGTGGTAACGAGTCGGTTCGATTGTCGATTGATACTCACTGGCCTCGACCTATAGACATCGTATATCTGGAACCATACCTCTCGCTGAATCACGAAGCGGTTCGGATTGATATTCCAGCACACTTCGATGTGGATACGATCGTTAACGAGGAACTCGGACCAGGTACTCGAACATACGCCCGCGATATTGACTGGTCGCCACCAAACGCTACAGAAGTAGTTATCGATGATTTAGACCAGGGATTCGAGATTGTGTATGAGAATCCACCTCGAACGTCTATACCGGTAGTATCTTTCGTAAGTGATTTACTCGGGACCTCCAAGGTCGAAGCTTGGGATCATGGACTGCCGATTTATGTACCGGAACGCGGAGTGCAACCAACCAAACAGAGATGGGTAAGACGCTCAGATCCGAGGGCATTTGGTAAGTATCGACGTACTTACGCTTTCGTATACGCGGGCAATGCAGATCGGCCTTCTTATGCCAAGTTCAAAGCAAAATTACCTACAACTGGACAATGGAAGTTGGAATATCACATGCCCGTCGAAGCTC
>WTGV01000052.1 GCA_011525295.1 Pseudomonadales bacterium
TCTGCTACATCGTTTTCATTTATACTTAGCGATCCCGATGCAGGAATGGAGGTGATAATGACGCCACTTAGGCTATCGCCATCAGGATCGGCAAAGCCAAAATCAGATTCGGAAAATGTATATCCATTGTCTTCTAATAAGCTAATTGTTTTGTCGCTGCCGGAAGGCTCAGTATTGACTGGCACATTATTAGCGGTGATGGGATTTGTGAGATCAGAGATATCTACGCTCGAATCTGCAGCGGCAGCCCAATCATCCGCAGCAGCAAGGTTGTAGGTCGTTGAGTCTTCCGAAGAGTTGCCATTTCTATTCAGCAAATTTTCGACCTGAGATTTATCACTTGCATTGAGTGTGATCGAGAATTCAGTGTCGTTCGATTTTTCTACATCGCCTGATGTGAGTGTATAGATGTTCCCTCCCTCTCCAGTTATTGTAAATTTTCCGGGATCTATATCATTGGCGTCTCCCTCTTTTGATGGCAGGTCGGTTCCTGTAACTGTAAAAATTCCAGTACTTGCGTCGTAGCTTGCGCTGGTGATTGTTGGAGGAGGTGGCGGCGTGTGGGTAGAAATATTGGTGACTTGGACATTGGTAAAAGAGTAGGCATCGTTGCCGTTTAGATCTTGTATTGATTTCGAATCGTTTTGTGTAGATGGATCGTTATATGTCAGGTAAATTGTTTCTCCTTGCTCAATTTTTGGCCCCAATAGAAACGTTAGGGATGGCCCATCAATGCTTATCAACCAAATGGAGTATTCTTCGTTATTGCTGTTCCTTATTATGTATGAATCTGTTGTTGCTGTATTGTTTGCGTCGAGGGTTTCGTTAAACGTTAACGTTATTTTATCTCCGTCTGTATTCGTTGTGGCGGTAACAATGCTTGGTCCAAGAATGTCAGGAATTGAATAAACCTCAACTAATCCTTTTTCGAGATCATGCACATTATCCCAATCAGCGGAGTACTCGTCATTTGGATTGCCCTCGCTGGATACCACCAATGCTGATCCATCACCTGATAATGCAACCTTTTTGCCTAAAAACTGACTAAAGCCCGTTCCATAAATTGAATCTCCCGCAGGGGTCCAATCGCTGCCATCCCATTTGTAAATGTGGACTGCCCCGGCATACCAATCCTCTTTAGCGTTATTCTGCCCCCCCAAAGCAAGAATGTTGCCATCATCGGAAAGGGAAACAGTTTCACCAATGCGTTCCCCCATTCCACCATTCTCTCTCGTAACGTATGAACCGTTGAATTCTTTTGTTTTATACCATTGAGTATTGTTCGCGTTGTAATCAAAAATTTTGACTGTTCCGGTTCATGATCCACCTTCGCTCTCGCCCGGAGAGCCGATGGCTATTCTATCTCCATTGTAAGATAGTGATAGTGATGAATGGCGACCTCCTGCTACATCTCCACGAATTATCTGCCCTTTTAGCTCGTACTGACTTGAATCATTGTTCCATTTGTATATTGATGTCTCGCCTCTTTGACCATCGGCATGGCTGATTGAGGCCGCTAACGTAGAGCCATCACCTGAATATGCAAGGTGAGGATAAATGCCAGTCGTTAAGGTTTGACTTTGTTGAGACCATGATGAGCCATTCCACTGGAAGATTCGTATTATTCCAGCATTGTGTGAGCTGACTGCTAGTTGAGTGCCGTCAGGTGACAATGCAACTTCGTATCCAGTATCATCGTTACTTTGTGATTCTGTGATTGTCTGCCCTTTTTTAATCCAAGAGGTTCCGCTCCACTGGAAGACGTTAGCGATCCCTCCGTATGAATCAGTTCCGTATCCACTAAAAGGAGATCCTATGGCGATGGAACTCCCATCACTTGAGAATGAGATAGAAGTTGGATAAGACTGTCGACTAGGGCCGACAATAGATTCGCCTAGCTTTGTCCACTCAGTGCCGCTCCATTCATATATATCGACATGACCTGTGTTATCTGTGCCATCAACAAAATCGCTATATTTTACAGCTACCGCAATCCTTGAACCATCTTTACTTATGCCTATGCTGTCTCCAAGCCAATCTTGTTTTTCTGCTCCGAATATGTCGTTACCTAGTTGACTAAAGCTTGAGCTTGTCATTTTTCGAAAATTTTTTCGACTATACCACGGCTACGAAAATATCATTGTTCGTGGCAAGCATTTATGTGTCGTCATATTTTGCGAGCTTGCCGATCTTTTTGCTTTGCATATGTTGCATTAGTCGTTGTATGTTGTTTTTCGTTGCGCAATCAGTTGAGGATTTGCGATTAAGTGATGGAGGGATTGTTGAGTTGAATGAGGATGTCGTCGAAGTCTTGATCGCCGAGT
>WTGV01000066.1 GCA_011525295.1 Pseudomonadales bacterium
GCTTAAGTGGGTTTACAGCCACCATCAGCACCGGCAATCAACATGCCACGTTTAATCTGGAGCTATCGGGCCTAAAGAATAATGCTTACCGACAAAGCGATGGTTCTCGAACCAGGCTGCAGGACGTTACCAATCGACAAAGCAATTATAGTCTTTGCACTCAATTTACACCATCCAGACGATCAACACCAGCCACCACAAGTGGCCCCGATACCATTACATTAACCGGAACAACCAATGATCCCATTTGCGGGTTTGGCGGAGGCGACAACATCACCGGCAGCACAGGCAATGACGTGATTGAAGCCGGCGGAACCATCAGCAGCACCCTGAATGGTGGCGATGGAAATGACAGATTGCACGGCAGCTATGCAGCAGACACATTGGATGGTGGCGATGGTGACGACACGCTGATTGGAGGTGGCGGAAACGACTCCATGACAGGTGGCAGTGGGGTCAATCACTACCTACCTGATTTCAAGCAGGCCAATACAATCTGTGATCGAGACACGGTCTCCGGCAGTGAAGGTGGGTATGACATCATCCACATTCCAGGGCAAGAAGCTGATTACAACTACACAAAATGTACAAACAGTCGCTGCAAGGTTTTATACCCCAAAGATCAATCAACAGTCCAGGATCAGTACTACGTTGACATTACGCATGGCGACGAATTGGTGTTCACCGATTCCGTTGTCAAGATCACGGATGTTGGAACTCCATCTAGTTCCAGCACTCCAATCAGTTCTTGTAATTTAGATCCGACCCTATATACGGCTACACCAACGCCACAGCCCACTCCTGCTCCAACCCCAGACCCAAGCCCAACTCCAGATCCCACACGAGATCCAAACCCAACCCCCACTCCGGATCCAACTCCAGATCCCACACCCAACCCAGACCCAACTCGGGATCAAACCCCACAGCCAACTCCTGACCCAAGCCCTGAGCCAACGCAAGAGCCTGTTGGTCCAAGAATCATCGAAGTCAATGACTGCAATAAAAATGTTCCGAAGGGTGTTGAACGCGACACATGCAAACGTTGTGTTCAAAGCGGTCAGGCCTGGTACGCAGGGTCCAAGAGTTGCGAAACCCGTTGATCTGCTCTGTTCAGAGTTCCTAGACTGAAGTTACTCGAAAAAGTGCCATGGCGAGCCATCTGACTGTGCACATCAGTGTCCTTGATCTGCTGAATCAGGAGGATCGGAGTCAGATCCATCAGATCCTGAATCAGGGGTCCCAAGCGAGAACATTTCACCAAAGTGACGGAGCGGAGCTGGATGAGGATGTTCTCCTGGAGGCTCTCAATGCCTTCACTGATGAAAATGCTGCCGAGGATCTGAGCCTCGATCAGCTGGAAGCCTTATCCGGAGGTGTTGGTTTACCGGAAGCACTGGTCTCCTCCACGATCCTGATGGCAATGGTGGCCGGCGCGAGTGGCCTGTTTGCCGACAGCATGGGCGCGATGCAAAACAGCCGCATGCAGGATGCACTCAATGCAGGGGTTAACGCCAACATTGAGCAGGTTCGCGAAGATCTCGCAGGCTATGCCTCATCAGGCAATGGTGAATACAATCCCACGGCTCTATCAGGTTCCCTTGGGGAAGATTTCGTCAAAACAATTCTCGACCCAACCAATTCTGGTGGCTACGACCAAGACGGTGATGGAAACGATGATGGCATTCAAACCACTGTCAGTATTGGTGGAGAAAATGTGACTCGAACAGTGCTGTGGAATGGCAATTCCATCGAGATTTCTTACTCTCACGTTGGGGATGATGGAACAACAACGTCCATGCAGGGAACATCGATGGTGGCCCCTGCAGCCGGATGGCTTCCCTGAGCAAGCGCTTGCTGCGACTGCCAACGATTTGTTGGGCCTCCTAGAACCTGAAACGGAACAAATGAGCACTCTTGCGCTGAGCATTTAGTCCACCGCCGAGATGTATTCCGAGCTTGAGAACGTCCGTCATGATTTCTCCACTCACAACCTGGAAAGCAACGGCACCGAGTCCGACACCCTGCAGACTTCGATGGAAGCTCGACAGGAGGTGGGAAAGGTCTTGCGTTTGACTTGATCAACGCCGACACCGTTGGCGATGAATCGGTTGCCTGAACTGTTGACGCTCAGGGCCCGTTTTGTCATTCAAGAGGGCACCCTGGTGGTTCCAGCAGCGGGTTGGTTGTCTTGATTCAGGCGTTACAACTGTTATGAGCCG
>WTGV01000005.1 GCA_011525295.1 Pseudomonadales bacterium
ATCCACCAATGATCAAGGCTTTGAGTCCCTTCACGCAATAGTCCGCCCCAACTCGGCGTAGGCGGCCGTAGTCCAAATCCTAAATAATCTAAAGCTGTTAACGCGGTCACTCCACCAGCAATCGAAAACGGAATGAAAGTAACAATAACTGAGATTGTATTTGGAAGAATATGAACACCAACGACCCTAGCATTACCCGAACCTATCGCTCGGGCGGCATTGACATACTCGCGCGCTTTCTCTTTATATGTCGAAGTTCGCATATTCCAAGTCATAGCGGTCCAACCGAATAGGACCATCACAAACACCAATATCCAAAAGTTGGTCTCAACGATGCTGGCAACAATCATGATCACGTACAAAAAAGGGATCGTGTTCCAGATTTCGATAAGCCGTTGAAAGACAAGGTCAAACACACCACCCCAATAACCCATAGCACAACCAATCGCAATTCCTGCAATATAGGAAAACATGAGAAGAACTAATGAAAAACCCATAGCAATTCGAAAACCATACACTAAGCGAGCCACTATGTCCCTACCAACTCCATCGGTTCCGAGATAGTGTTTAGTGCCCCAAGAAGGTCCAGTAGCTCCGCGAGTGGCCCCTTCAGTCTCTAAAGGATCATAAGGCACTAATGGCATCAATACCCAATTGCCTTCTTTCTCTTCCTTAAAGTGTTGTTTTAGTTCTCGGTAATTTGTTTCCCAGTCGTAATCCAAACCAAAAGTGTCGCCTGGTATAAACCACGCGTAGGTGGGGAAATACCACTTTCCTTCATAAGAAACGATCAGTGCGCGACTGTTCACTAACAGCTCTGCGAAACAGCTCAACAGTAACAAAAAGACTAGGATCACTGCCGAATAGTATCCTCGTTTAATCGAGCGAAACCGCTTCCACTGCTTTACCGTTTGAGGGTCAAGTGAGAGTTTGAACACGTTACTGATTTGAACCGTCGGCACCAAACTTGACCCTAGGGTCGACAATCGCCACACAGATATCTGAGAGAATGTTGCCGACCATAAATAAGAGGGAGGAGATAACAACAATACCCATTACTACAGGGTAGTCTCGATTGACAAGCGAATTAAAGCCCAATAAACCAAAGCCGTTGATATTGAAAATCAATTCAATTAAAAATGAACCGGTTATGATGAGCGAAAGGTTATTTCCAAAGGAAGTCGCGATAGGAATGAGACTATTTCGCAACGCGTGATTGAATACAGCTGATCTGAAATGTAGTCCTTTCGCTACAGCGGTACGAACATAGTCAGCGGCGAGATTATCCATCAAAGAGTTCTTCATCAGCATCGTCATGAACGCAAAGCTTCCTGCTACATACGCGATCAAGGGTAGTACTGCATGGTGAAGTATGTCTAACACTTTGCCCAACACCGATAGAGTGTGAAAATTGCTGCTCACAAATCCGCTTAACGGAAACCATTCAAGACCGAATGCAAACGCAGTCAACAAAGCAATCGCAACTACGTAACTGGGTATAGCGTACCCAGTAAACACTAATATTGAACTAACGTTATCAAACACAGTTTTGTGCTTGATCGCTTTGACAATCCCAAGTGGAATACAGACTCCGTAGGTGAGAATCAGCGTTGCCACTCCATAAAAAATCGAAATTGGCAAGCGGGTTCGGATCTCTTTCCAAACTGGCTCGTTGTATTTCGTCGAAGTCCCAAGGTCAAGTACGAAGAGTTTGCCTAACCAGAGTACATAACTATGGAATGGATTTTTGTCAAAACCGTAGTATTCGGCCATTTGTTGAAGCTGTTCTTCTGATAGAGCACTACCACCTTGACTCGCATAATCCGAGGTTTGGCTTACAGCACCTTCAGGACCAGCCATAGTAGCTTCAAGCAAAATTCGTTCGAGTGGACCACCCGGCACTATTCGCGTCAGTAGGAACACCAAAAGAGTGACCCCTAAAAACGTGGGGATGATTAGTAAAAATCTCCTGATGAAGTACGTAGTCAATCAACTACTCCGATTGGCCTAGAATCAAAATGCATCCATTACTTCGGCAGTCTATGAGACGCTCCAACGTAGTTTAACGTGTAAATGATAATAGTTTCAGAAACAAGTCGTGAATGTTTCAGCAAACCTGACATACCCTTCGATACAAGCGGAGTTAGTAGTTTGCAACCCTAGTCGCTGATGGTGCGAAATACTGCTTTTTGTTATAGCTTTTAAAGTCAATCAATGACCGTGTCTCTGCGAAAGAAAATAAGACTTTGAAAAACCGTGAGTTCTCTCCCTGTCCATCCTGAACCGACATCCTAAGGCCAAGGAATATTGATTGACGGTATGATCGACGGTAGTGGAGATGGAACAGAAAACATTGGATTGGATTCGATAGCGACAAAAGCACCGTCGTAGCGTGCGGTCAACGCACGCATTAACATGCCAAATCTGTTCCCCGATCCGCCAACCATGTTCCAGAAACCTAACGCGTGAATACGCAGACTGTCCGACTTCACTGATCGAGATCGCACCTTTCTATCAATCTGATCCAACAATGTTGTAAATGAACCGCCGGAATATTCGTCTCCCACTACCACAATAGCCATCTTTATGTCGTCGCGATAAAGATCTCCTATCGCTTCAACGATGCCTTCCGCCGGGCTACTGTTAGAAAAGCTGTACCAAGACTTCATTTTGTGCAGAGCAGCTTTTCGCGCGATAGTGCTATCTGGAATCCACCGACCACTACCGATTCGCGAAAGATAATGACCATTGTCGTTCATGATTTGAAAACCTTTTATGTCCGGATACAGCAACCAAAATCTTTCCATCTCTTTAATCACGTGGTCCCAAATCGCTTGCATACTGCCTGAGGTGTCGACGACGAAGGCCAAGTATTCAGAGTCCACTGGAATACCAGAAAGTTCGGACTCTACCTCCTGAGGTTCTGGAGTTTGTGGTGCAGGTTTAGACAGGATGGCAGCAGTTGCTGCTAAAGCGCTCTGCTGTGTATGGACGGCATCGAGCTGTGTAATGGTTTGTTGAACCGCCTGTTTAGCTTGTTCGGTCGTATCTTCTATGGATATCGCTTCGGATTCGATGCTCACTAGAAGATCTTGGTTTGTCTGCAGTTCTTGTGACAAGGCTTTAATTTCTTCATCCACAATGTCGATGGCAACATAGAGCCGTCCAGTTGCACCAAAATCGACACTTTCCGGTTCCTCTTTCGCTTCTTCGCCTATAGGAAGAATCAGAATCAACAGCACAATAGCACCGAATGCACACGCGATGACATCTAGAAAGCTCAGGGACGTTGGACCAGCTCGAGAAGTAGACACAGTCTTGTCGCTCGTCTAAATTGGCGGCCAATTCGGCGCAGGTGTTAACACTCGACCGCCAGAGTTTGACGCGAATGTCCAATATTTGCGCATCGCTCCAGCGTCGCCTTCAAGTGGTAGCAGAATGGTGCTAATTTCAGTCTTCGGAAACTCCCGTTCAAATAACTTGACCGCTCGATCAAAAATCCGTCCCCGACATACCGGTGACAGGCGCGCTGGCGAAGAACATCCACGAATCGAACGAAGTCGCGCGGTACCCGGTACAGTCGGTAATCCGTCTGTAATCAAAATCACTTGTTTGGGTTTGGGGTCTAGGGTTGCAATGACTTCAAAGGCTGATTCCAAATTTGTCGGTCCATTTGCTTCAGTCTTAAGTATCGACTGTTGAATCTCCCGAAACGTGTTCCCTGGATCTCCTCGAGTCAACCACTTTAGTGTCGTACCGGAAGCAATCTCTTTACCGGATAGGTCCGTCACAGAATCGCTGAACGTGAGCACTTGAAACGAATTACCAAGATCGACATGTTTGAAAGCCCAACCGACTGTGTTTCGGGCGGTCACCCACTTTGGCGCCGTGTCCCGATAGTGGGGGTGAGCGGCGCGCAACCGCACAATCTCAACCAAGGAATGGTCGAGCATGCTCGCCGAGCGATCCAACAAAATGACAACTCCATCAGATCGCACATGAATACCACCTAGTTGTCCCGTTTGACCTGCAACTGATTCGGCTTCCTCTGCTACAGCTCTTTGCGCTTCACGCTGCGCTTGAAGATCAGTAACGGTTTCTTTTGCCGTCTCTAAGTCTGAACGTGCTTGACTCAATGCACTGAGTTGTTCCAACAGTTCTTGCTGACTCTGTTTCTGTTGTTCGGTTAGTGCTTCTCTATTTTCAACTGCCTCGCGAAGTTGACTTTGAGAAACTAGCAACTCTGCTTCTAGAGCTGCTTTCTCCGAGAGTCGATCATCTAGTTGTTGTTGAATCCGCGCATGTCTCGCCGCAACATCTTGCGATGAGTCTGAAGCTACTTCGGCGACCCCATGTTTAAGTATCAACAGTAGTAGGATTGAAGCACCGAGCCCGCAACTCAATACATCAAGGAACGATAGCCCAAATCCTATGGTGTCGTCCCGTCTTACCTTGTTTCCGCTCACTGTTTCTCAACAGAAATACTTTCTCGTGCCTCAGGTGAGTTCATTCGTACGCTCAACACAGGTATAAAGGTCGACGACACATAGTTCTTGAACTGCGCGACCAGTCGCTCCTCGCGACCGTGCAAAGAGTTAGATATGAACATGAGGAACAAACTGAGCGCCAATGCCACCCAGGTTGAATTGAACGCGACACCTAGACTAGCTGCCACTCCAGTGATCTTTCCTTCATCCAGAGCTTCGTTTGCAAGACTGAGGGCGACGCCGATACCTCGCACAGTACCCAAAAAACCGATTGATGGAATTGCCCACAGAATGTACTTTGAAATCGCTAGCTTCGAGTTTAACAGTTCCAAGTGTAGATCACAAACTTCCATTGCAACGTCATTCGCCTCTTGAAAGTTTCTGTTCAAACGAATCCGTCGAACGGCAAGGTCAAGCGCGTTGACCAGCTGAGAATCTGTAAGGGTTTCCTTTAACTGGGCAACCCTCTTCTCTACGAAGTCCAGCGTGTTCGCGCTACTCTCTTCGTCGATTTGTTGCATGCGATCTAGATGCAAGATGTCTAGGTCGAGTAGGTAGCTATCGCTTTGGAAGATTCGATAACGAAAAAACCACAACCAAAGACACCACAGAGTCAATACAACGCAGCTGGCTTGTTCCCAATCTTTGACCAAAATATAAAACGTACGTGGAGGTACGGTACCCTCTGCTTCCGCGACTCTTAGTATTTCCTGTGCTTCTGGGCTAATCCAGAGTAGGTAAATGAGGCAAACGACCCCAATACTCAAACACAAACCGGCGAGATCGATTGCTAACGTGAAGTGTGTTATCGACTTTCTACTTTGCGACATGGTGTTAATCGTTACAAGCTGTTCCTAGATATCAAATGTCTTGGGGAAGGTCTATGTCGTAATTGACCGGTATTTTTGTAGCTACTGGTAAGCGCTTCCAAGGAGCTGTCGGAGGAGGAGTGGCTTCCTCCGTATCTTCTGTTTCAGTTTCAACGACCGATTCAGTCTCTTCGGAATCTTTTGCTTGTTCTTCGGAATCGGGTTCGGACTTCTCGTCTTCAGTTTCTTCAACGGGTACTTCCTCTTCCGAATCAGCTTCTTCGACTTCGTCCTCGTCAGTATTGACTCCGAACGCAAGGAAAACCAGCACTAGAAGGATAAACCGGATGAGAAGACTCTTCACAGAAACCACCGCGCGACGCGAAAACCAACGGTTTCGTCTTTAAAACCGACAATACGACGGAAATTGATTGCTGCTTCATGCAGTTTCGTGGTCTGGAAATTTGCACCTTTGACTATCCGGTCGATTCCTCGACTGGGTCCCATCGGATCCAGCAGGGGTTGATCCCATCCTTCGTAGGTGGTCCCAAAATAGTCAAACACCCACTCCGCGGCATTGCCTGCGAGATCGTGAATCCCATTGACGTTGCGTCGATAAGAACCGACAGGCGCGAGTTCTCTATGACTGTCACCGTAGTCCTCAATATAGCCCCGCAAAGCGCTGCGGGTTTCAAATCCCGCTAGATTTCCAACTTGCGACGGAGGTTTCGTTCCATCCCCCCACACAAATGGACCTACGACTTTTTCTTCGGCGAAGTAGTAATAAGTAATCAGTTCCCATTCTGCTTCTGTAGGAAGTCGGTACCCGTTGCTTCCTAAGTCAACACTCACTTTTCCTCCGCTACCGATAGCATAGGCGAGATCCAAGCCCTCTGACTCACTGAGCCAGTTGCAAAACTTCGCCGCATCCAGCCAAGAAATATCAGTGATAGGGAGATTTTCATCCGCAGAAGTGGTCTTTAAAGAAGTGTCATACTTCGCGTATTCCTTGCGGCGAATTTCATGGACTCCAAAGTAAAACGGGCGTGTGATTTCGAACTCTCGAACGCGTTGGCGATCGTCTTCCATGAGATATCCAGGTACGAGCAAACGAAATTTTGCTGTTGGGAATTTCTTGAGTTGGATCGTTTCTTGGACTCGCACCAGTTCTGGTGCTTCGTTGTACGCATGTCGTGCCATATCGACAAGTTCAAAATCTAGCTCTCGTGCTTGATGTTCTTCTGGTGCAATCGTCACCGACTGCGACGCAAATCCTTCCCTGCTCACTACCAGAATGTCACCTGCAGTCACATTTAAGGTTTGAGGAGATGAACCAAGGCTCTTGTCATTCAAGACAAGATTTGCTTTTGGATGCGCAGAGACTTTCACATCGAATCGAATTTCTTCAAGTTCGAATTCTCTAGTAACCGTATCTCCGGGTCGAATTTGCACGGTACTGGTTTCCGTATGATAGTTAGGCTTACGAAGTTCTACCTTCACGGACGACTTGTCAAACTCGAGCTGCGTCGGTGTACTACCGACAAACTGACCATCTACAAAAATAGAAGCTGCAGTTGGCGTGGACACAAAATTAACGGTTCCAGGGGCACTTGCAAGATTCACAGTCCCTAAGTCTAGATGCGAGTTTGATTCCACGGCAAAGGGTAACCGTTTGCTGACATAACCTTCCAGCTCAAACTCCAGAACGTGACTCTTTGCCACAACACTCTGTCGCACTTCTCCTGTTCCTATCGACGTACCATTGAGCAGTATGTCAGCAGAATCTGGTAGTACCTTAATCGAAAATGATCCTCGAGGAAGCGCTGCAAAACTAACGGTTTGCTTCTCTCCGTAACCGATAACTTCGACGAATTGAGTACTGTCATACTCGTGGGGTCCTTGTACTCGCAACTCATGCGGTCCTGCAGGTAACTCGATTGTCTCCGGTGCTACATCATAGAGTTGTGTGTTGTTGGCTAAAAGCGAGTACTCGCTTCTGGACTCGTCTTGAAGAAAATTTAACTCGATGGAAATTGTTCCTGGTCGTGGTTGTAGAGTTACGCTGACTGGCGACTCTGTTGTGCGGTCTAAGGCCACAGTCTCAGGATAAAAGCCCTCTGCAACAGCTTCCACTTCGATGGAACCAAAGAAGTGGACATTCCGACCTAGTGCTATACTGAACCCTTTTGTACTAACTATAGCACTACTGTCCAAGGCACGTCCTGGCGCGATGTTGACTGTTACCGTTTTGACTAACAACAGCAATGTAGTGAGAATTCCCACTACGACAACCGCGAGACCGACGATAGTTATGGTACGCCGGCGAGCTCGCCGAATGTGTAAAACGTCTGCTATTTCATCCCGAATCGCGGTTTCAGAATCGGGCACGACACTCGACCTTAATCTCGATGGACTCTGAATCCGGTTTTACTTCTAATTTATGAGTAACCTGTTTGAACCCTCTACGCGTACCAACAATCTCGTAGGTTCCTGGTAGTACCTCTAGTGTCTTTGATCGAAACGACCCGATTTCTTTGCCAGGACGGATTCGCAATTTAGTTTTATTGTCAGAGCGTATAGTCACTTCAATAGGAGTCGAGTATAGTGTGAAAGTATCCTGAAGGAATTGACGAATGGGCTGGGTACGGTCAAAGTCGTTCAAGTGGTCCGTTTTGTCAAGTAATAGTTGAATGTCTTGTCGCTTACTGTCGTTCAGACTATTGAAGTCAAAATCTTTGTACTCTATAAGCTCTGCTTCCAAAGCCAACAACTCGCCTACTTCTTCGACCACGATCGCGAAGTCATATTCTTCGTTCACGTCCAATTTTTCTACTTCTTCAATATTCACAAGAACATCTTCCCATCGCTCTGTGCTCATAGCGTCCGCCATTTTTTGAACAAGTTCATCCACTTGATCCAACCGCATATTTTCCGAAACTTCCTCCAATAGTTCTTTTGCTACGGTTGAATTTGGTCGAATGAGTAATGCGGATTCAAGGACTTGTTCGGCTATGAACCACTCCTTTGCTTCGATACTCTCGTATGCGGCAGTCATCGAAGAATTAAAAGAACTATCTTGTCGATGTGCTTCCAACGAAGCTCGGGCGTTCGAGATGTCATCTTCGTAGAAGCCATCGGGAAACTGAGGTAGCAACTGTTCCACTTCTTGGAAGTTTCCTGTTGAAACGTGTTCTTGAAGCTCTTCAACTAAAGGTTTGAGTTGTTCACCTTGTGTTGCCTCTCCGTGTAGTCGAACTAAATCTAAATCTTCAGGAAACCACTCGAGTAGTGAATTTAATTCCGTGACAGCAATCTCATAGGAAGAGTTCTCGAATAAACCGTCAATTGCTGCGCGTTTTTCCTCGGCTGTTGTTTGAAAGGTCTCTTCTAGTTGAGTGAATGCGTCAAAGGCTGATTTGAATTTTGGAAGAGCATCACTGAAGTACTCATCGCGGTAGAGGTCCACACCCTTGTTAAAGTCCGTTACAGCAGAGAGAAAGTCTTCTTCCTCCCACGGTGGTGAAGATAATTCTTCAAGCGTAGGGTATAGTAATTCAATACGTGCTCGCAATTCAAAGGCGTCTTCTTTGTCGATGCAATACTGGGTCGTCGCGGCTTCTCCTTCGCAGTCGATCAAATCTTCGTCTGTTTCGTCCGCATTCAGGTAACCGACAGTTACGAGACCGAGGAACAAAAACAAACCGCGTGGATGAGAAACTCTCATGTTCTCTGTCGATTAGGTCTAATCGTCTTCGTCGAGAATGGTAACTGCGTCGGAATCTTGTGTTTGAGCGTAGATGTCTGCAAGCATTGAGCGCCATTGCCCAAATTGGTCTTGGACAGTACCGGTGAGAGTCACTATCTTTCCGTTCAAGTCAATGCGTGTAGGTCGAATGGAATTGTGCAAACTTCGGCTCAGCTCGTTAATCTCTTCCACGGCTTGTTTGTGTAAGTGATTGTCGCGAAACGCGCCAGCAATTAGAGCACCGCCACCAAGAACACCAGCCGCGGCTGCGTTTTCCGCGGAACGATCGCCGTCTTTCGCCGCACCATCCTCCGCGGCTGCAACAGATGCCGCAACCAACGCGACACCAACGATGGCTTTAATAGTGCGACCTCGTTTCGCTAATCGTACATCTCGAGCAACCGGGAACGTGTCCTCTTGCCACTTGTCGTAGTCGTCCTCAATCTGGTCGCGAAAGCCCTCATAATGGTCTTCGATAACCTGCGCAAATTCATCCTCACGGTACATGATCGTCTGAATTCTGCGCCAGCTTTCGGTTTGTTCATCGGGTGCAATTTGAATCTCCCAATGACTCCCCTGAACCTCTAAATATTCGTTGTATTCCGGCGAAATGAAGCGAGCAAACGCTAAGTCTCTAGTCGTCGTAATTCTCTGTAATTCTGAATACCTTGCCTTTTCAGGTCCGACTTTTTCGTTGTGTTCTAACTGTTCAACATGAGCTTTACCACGATCTTTCAGTTCTTCGTAAACATCTTCAGCAATCTCGTTGTATAGTGGGTCAAACGGATCTCTATTGGTATTTCCATACCTCTCGTGCCAACCCAATTCAACACGGTGTTTCTTAGTGCGTTCGTCAGTCCAAGCTACACCTCGAGCGTCAACAACTCGATAGGCTATACGCATGGTTTCACTGTCCGATTCAACAATACGGCCGATTAAGTAAATGTCCGCGCTAACTGAAGCATCCGGAGCGATGACGATTGAATCGAACTGGTTGTACCGATGAATCCATTGCTTCAATTTGAACGCGCTACGGACTGCCTCTGCCTTCCGTAGTTCGGGCCAAATTCCGTCCTCTTGTTGAACCTGCGTACTTTCCGGAATACCGGGATCGAGCACGGGGATCGCGAGTCGAAGCTCTGGAATGTTCATTTTGGACTTTAAAAACTCTTCCTCTTGCTCAACATCCAGAGTCTCAGGAGCTGTGGTTGGTCCAATGCGTGGTCCCACCGACACTCCAAATGTAGACTGCGTTATCGCTAATGAAAACGCCAACAGTGAAAGGTAGAACGTTAGTTTCATGGTGATATCCTCTACTATCTATTTGCTACTCATCAGCATATTCGTAATACTGGTCCCACAATGCTTGTTTAGTGTCGGGATCGGTTTCAAGCTCTGCAGCTTCCCGAATCGTTTTCAATACGATGTCTTCATCTTTGGGGTCTAGTAGTACGCGCTTACTTTTGTCGTCGTGTTTTGCTGTCGTCGATGTCACTGCCGACGGGTTCAAGTGAGACCCTTCGGACTCTTCCTCAACAGTTTCTTCTGCACTGTCTAGTGGGGCCATTGTTGTTTCCATTGCGGACTGAGCACTTTCGCGAGCAGCTTCCGCTTGTTGTTGAGTTCGCTCGGTGTCGATTTCCCCTTGCATCTGAGCGAGCATTTCATCAAACTCATGCATACTAGACTCGAGGTCATTTGACTGAGTAGGTGTGTGTGACTGGGTGGCGGTGTTTGCACCGGGGTTCCCCGCCTCCGTTCCATCTTCAGTACCATTATTACTGAGTTGGGAATGCACACTGCCCTCGCTAGCCCCTGACCCTCCACCTTCTCCTAGGGTACTATGGATCGACAGAGTGACTCCCTCACGACTCAAGCACTCATCGTAGATACGAATGCTCTCTTCCAATGACAGTTCCGGTTCAAAATCGTTCTCGCTGTCGTCGTCTGTCGAACCACCGGCCGCTTCTTTTAACTCTTCAAGACACATGTCAAAGGAAGCCTGTTTGGCTTCTTGTTCGTCGGCTGTACAAACTATCACCACAATTCCTAATAGAATGGCCAAAACAGATAACTGTAACGTAGATTGTCTAGCTTTCTTCATCGTTCATACTCGAAGCAGTTAGCGCTGCGGAGTGTCCTGGTCGATTTAGTCCTACACGAAATCCGAGAAGACACACTGCTGAAACCACAAACACGGTGATACAGACGCTCAGCGCTTGCAATACTAACAAAGATGTAACCATTCTAGTCCATCCATGCGCAGTCGAAGTAGACTCCACAGTCGCGAGAGCCCCATCGAGATTAATCAAATACTCATCGCGAAATTTGTAAGTGAGGTCAACAATGGCTGCTGTCCGCGCGTCTACATCGGCCATTCGTTTTAGCAGTTCATCCCGTACCATGGACTCGGTGAACAGTTTCAGTTCAAAAAGAAAGTCAACGTCATAATAGTTTGGTTCTTCGAATTTCGCAAAAGGTGCCATCAGAGACGTGTAGAACTGTTGCAAGTCGTACGATTCACTAAATTTTTCTTCCTCCCGACCAACGAGCTGGTACAACGAATCGATGGTTTCAATAGTCTCGTAGACTATGGGAGGTAATTTAGTCTCTCTCGCATCTTCTGCACTTACTGAGGAACGAGGACGCCACGTTGAATCAATTGACTCGTACGGGGGCACATACAGAACATGCTTGTAGTTCATCTCAGCTGGCTTTGTCAGGGAAATTCCTAGCCACACGAGTGTTCCGGGTATCGCAAGAAAAGAGATTGTTGCTAGCAAAATGAGGACGACCCGTGCAACTTTGAGCACGAGCACTTCATAGTCAGCGAACACAGATCTTCGTATGTTCATACAGTTATTGTTCTCGCCTAATTCGTAGCATCATCCGGGGTCGAACTGGATATTGGGGGCAAGGTTGGACCTACGCCTACTTCAAGTTGGATGATGCAATCGCGATATCCATTAGTCTCTAGAAATCCAGCCAACAATACTCCTTCTAAACGAGGATCTCGTTTGGGATGCCAACAAAAGTAGTCTCTATCGTCGTGTACAACATGCTGTGTAAAAGTGGATTTGAATGAATCTGTAAGAAATTCCAATACTTTGGATGGAACTTCGGAATCCGTGCTCTTTGGACAATTGAAGGTTACGTGTCTGGTGCCCGAATATTCTTTCTCAGCGAAAGGTAGAACCGTAGGTGAAATTGATACAGTGGTGGTTAGTTTTAATGGATAGTGAAATCCAACATCAAACTCAATTTCGACCATGTGCGCGTGCCAACCAGGACCATCGTCGTCAAACTCGAGTACAAGGGGGCCGGCGTTCAATTCATCCTCGTTCTCGTTTACAAAAATTAGTTTTTGATGCCAAGTAGGACCTTGTGCTTCAATGCTGTCTTTCTTTCGCAACAATCGAAAGTCTCGAGCGACTGGATTGTGTGCTCGCCACATGCTGATCTGCGAGACTTGACCACGAATTTGATCTATTTCGACGGTTGCTGAGTCCGTCCAATTCCATTTAAAACTCGGTATCGGTAGTGCGTTTTGAATTAACCAATGAAACGCTGCGATACTCTCTACTACATCCGTATGTTCTAGGCTGTGATCGCTATTTGGCACATAACGCAAGTACTTTTCGCCTTTAAGATCATCCCAATAAAACTGCGTCGAATCAAGAAGAAAAAATTCATCGCCCGTAGCGTTGACGCTGAATTTTGGTATTGTTAACTGATCTAGGTATCGATACGGATCGGCAATTTGAAAGAATTTGTCCGCTTGAGAGGCATCGATAGTACCGAGTAGCCCTTCTGCAAAGTAATCAGCAATAGCATGCGACCAATAGCCGTAGGCTTTGAAATGATGTTCCATCGATCTGGCAGAATTTAACGCATCGAATACTGCTGGTACTATGGCAATGATGCGTTCGTCAGCAACCGCCGACAACCACGAAGTCCAGCCTCTTTTTGACCCGCCCGTTACTACGAACTCTTTAATCTGAGGGCTTTCAAGTTCTTCTGATGCAGTAATCTCAGTTATCGCGTCGAGGGCACGAACTACACTCTTCACCATGGGTAACAAAGGGATCCATTGTGGGTCATCGTGCGCATTGAATTGGGTCCAAGCATGTGCGAGCAGACGATCTTCCCTACGTTCGATCGCATCTGCGTTGAATATCAACTTTTGATTTGGAACTTGTCCGAGTAATCCGACAACACTTTGAGTCTGTAGCGCGATCGTTGCCTCCAACGAGTGTTCGAATTCTGGAGCTGGACGCCCATTTCGCCCTCCCCCGACATACAACAACGCGACTTCGGACTCAGCTTGTTTTGGTATATATAACTCCAACCAATGTTGCCATTGAGGGCGGTTCACTTGTTCTGGCGAGAGCCACTCAAGTGACTTCAAATCTATGACAGCAAACGTTAAATCTCCGTGTGTTTCTACTTTCTGGATTTTCCAAGAAAAACTATCGTCCTTGAGCTCAACGTATTTGGTTAATAAGGAATCTGCTGTACTCCCAACTGCCCCAGTAACGGCAAAAATGAGCACGTACAGCAAAAACCTGAAAACTTTTAATGTCGGGTGTATTGGATGCATAGCGTGTTGTCGATCTTAACTGATTGAGCACTATCCTTTCACTCTGTTCATACCAGAGAATTATCGCGAGTGTCTCTTAATATAGTACACGGTGAAGACCACAATGTAAAAGGTTTGAGTTTCGTGGATTAACTGCGACACTGAGAGCATTGTTCATGTTCGGTTTGACAAATTGCTGCGTAATCCGTTCCACAAACACCCTTTCGGAACAATCGACATAACTCGGTACGGGGACTTTGAAAATTCTTGAATTCGATTGATTCTTACAATCAGGGTGTCGCAAGCAGAAAGAACCTCAACTAAACGCACGGAAAGATGTAGCGCAGATAACGCGGGGGTAACTCAGAAACTGAAGTCAACCGACATATGACAAGCTACGACGGTCTAATCGTCGAACAAATCCAAATTGGACCGATGGCAAATTTCACTTATATCATCGGTGCGGCCGAAACACGTGAAGTGGTGTTGGTCGATCCTGCTTGGGATGTTAAACACATAATCAAACGAGTCGAAGACAATGACTACACCGTCGCTGCCGCATTGGTCACGCACTACCACCCAGATCACGTTGGAGGTCACTTTTTTGGACACGACATCGCTGGTGTCGCCGATCTTGTGAGTACCCACCCGGTCAAAATTTATGCACATAAACTTGAAGCTGACGGGCTCAAACAAATTACTGGATTGTCCGAATCTGACTTAGTAAGAGTAGATTCCGGAGACTCGCTCGACGTTGGAGGTGTCCAAATCGAGTTCTTACACACTCCCGGCCATACACCAGGCTCACAGTGTTTTCGAATCAAGAACACGCTGATCGCTGGCGATACTCTATTCATCGACGGGTGCGGTCGAGTAGATTTACCCGGATCGGATCGCGATGCAATGTTCCATAGTTTGCAAAAGCTCAAGTCCCTCCCTGATGACACGATCCTACTACCCGGACACAATTACAGTAAAGAACCGACCGCATCGATTGGTACCGTCAAACAAACCAATGCCTACCTACGTATTCATGATTTGAATACGTGGCAGAACATGATCTGATTAAGATTTGTGTTTGGAACTTGCTAGTTTAAAGCTATTTCGATCATCCAACTGATCAAATTCAACCAAAGTATGTCGTAAACCTGAGTGGAGAAACTGAAATGTCCTACGACTTAAATAAAGTAATGCTCATTGGACGAGCAGGTAAGGATCCAGAGACACGATTCACAAATAACCGTGTCCCCGTTACCTCGTTCTCGCTAGCTACTACTTCGCGATGGAAAGACAATCAAACCCAAGAGACTCACGAAGAAACAGAATGGCACAATATTGTGTGTTTTGGCCGGTTAGCAGAAATCGCATCTGAATACCTTAAAAAAGGACAACAGTGTTACATTGAAGGACAACTAAGAACTCAATCTTGGGAACGAGATGGAGTACGCCATTACAAGACGGATATTCGCGCTAGAGAACTAATCCTTTTGGGTGGGGGCGACGGCAGTAGAAGCCAACGAGAGGGTGGCTATAGTCGTAGTACCTCGACAAGCGGAGCCGATTCCCGCAAACCACAAGAAAACGTACCTCAACGCAAGATCGAAGATCAAAATACGGAGCTCAGCGCGGATGAGCTCGATGACGACATTCCGTTTTAACACATCGTCTACCATACGGACTCAGAGCATAACGATGGTGGCTGATGTGAACGTCAGCCGTTTAAGTCTCATCGACGGGTGAAACTCGAAAGATTTCTTGATTGCGCGGCTGATCTAAGTCAGCTTGGTTTTCGCCGATGCGCTGAGCACTCTAACTCTGGAACCTGTTGAAATGCAAGCCTCCGACGAGTTGTCAGCGTTCATTCTTGCACTTGTGCAAGGAGTCTCCGAATTCTTACCAGTGTCAAGTTCCGGTCACTCAATCGTTCTACAAAATTGGTTCGGTTGGGAAGACCAGGGACTGGTGCTAGACGTGGCTACACACTTTGGTACTCTGGGTGCTGTGCTGATCTATTTTCGTAGAAGACTAATAGAACTCAGTGCCGCAACTATTCAGTATGCGAGAACGCGAATACCCTCAGAGAATTCTCGATACGCTTATTACTTATTGCTGGCGACCTTACCAATCATACCGGTTGGATGGTTGATCAAAAGTGTGGCCGCAATTGAATTTCGTTCTGTCGTTCTGGTCGCGTCCACGACTTTGTTCTTTGGTTTGCTACTTTTGGCAGCTGATCGCTTCGGGCAGCGTACGAAACAAGACGCAAACTTGACAATATGGACTGCAATATTGATCGGAATGGCACAGGTACTAGCACTGATCCCAGGTACTTCTCGCTCCGGTATCACCATTACATGTGCACTGTTCTTGGGGTTTGCTCGTACCGCTGCTGCCCGTTTTTCTTTTCTGCTAGCAATTCCTGCCATAGGCGCAGCATCGGTCTTAACACTAAGTGATCTCATCAGCGTACAGGAACCCGTCAACTGGGTCGCTCTCATGATCGCAAGTATCACCTCGTTTGTCGCTGCTTATCTGTGTATCGACTTTTTTCTCAAACTTGTCGAGAAGATTGGAATGGTTCCGTTTGTGGTCTATCGCGTTCTCCTAGGAGGAGGATTACTGCTGTGGATATGGTGGATGTAATGCGAATTTCCTTGACTTGGTGCTAATGGTTGAGATCCCCCTGTTCCCACTAAAACTGGTTCTGTTTAACCGTAGCCTGTTTGAACTCACAATTTTTGAACCGAGATACTTGAAAATGGTAACGCAAGCGTTAGCCAGCGAAACAGGTTTTGGAGTCGTGTACTTGGCTAGTGGTTCGGATGTCTACAAGAAAGACGACGATCCTATCGAGTTGGCCAAAATCGGTACGTTGTCATCCATCAAACATACAGAAGTGATTGACGATTCTCGCATTCTTATAGTGGTCGAAGGCGGCGCAAAATTCCGTGTGCACTCGACATGGGTGGACGATGATCACGTGAACATGGGTCTAGTCGACTTTCTTAGAGACGATGCGAAACTACCGTTGCGAACAAAAGATGGAGACTTGGCCCAATTGTTCGACCACTTGAACGAATTTCGAAGTTCTGAAGGACAACCCAAAATAACCTTAGAAAAAGACAACGCATCGGCACTTAGCTTCCGCCTTGCAGAGATGCTTCCGATGGCGATGGAATTTCGACAAACACTGTTAGAACTCGACCACCCGTACCACCGACTGGATAGGATTCAACGCTGGGTGCAGACAGAAAGGGCGCGCGATTGAAGTTCATTGACTCCGGCGTTCGAGCAATTCGGTACTACGAGATATTGTTGTCTGTTATGCAACAGTTACTCGACCTAGAGCTGAATTGATTCTCTTTGGAGGGACATTCGATCCGGTTCATTGCGGGCATCTGCATGTAGCAAGGAGTGCAGGCGCTCAGCTCTCTTGTGCTGTCCACCTGCTAATCGCGCCTAGACCCCAGTTACGTCAACCATGTGTCGCGAGCTACGAAGATCGATGGGCCATGTTACAACTCGCGTGTCAACCAGACCCCATGCTCATTCCATTTGATTTTGAACAAACCGTCCCGGGTCCGACGCACACGATTACGACGTTAGAACTTTTACGCCAGACGACTGGTGAAAACTTCGTATGGATACTGGGTAGCGATGTGCTGATGAAAGTTCATTTGTGGCATCGAACGGATGAATTGCCCGATTGGCTAAGCTTTTTTGTGTTTCAAAGACCGGGATTCAGGACGGTAGATCTGCCTCAGAACTTTCTTCAAACTCATGATGCTCGCGAACTGTCACAGCGACCAGGATTGATCCACGTCTCACCAAATCCAATGTTAGCTCTCAGCGGTTCTCAGATCCGACATCTGCATAAACGAGGAAAAGAAATCAAATCCTTCGTTACCGCGCCGGTATATGACTATATAATTTCTAAACACCTCTATAGACCAAAGGATTCTTGCTGACCTACGACGAATTAGCTGATTTTTTAGTATGTACGCTAACAGAACGTAAGGCACAGGAGATTGCTGTCTTGGATGTGCGTAAGCTCACTTATCTTACAGACCTTATGTTAGTTGCAACTGGGACTTCTCGGCGACATGTCGTAGCAGTTACGGAGTTTCTGGTTTCGGAAGCCAAACGCTACAAACTTTCGATCTTAGGCGTGGAAGGAAAAGAACGCGCGGACTGGGTCTTGGTCGATTTAGGAGACGCTTTGGTACACGTCATGCGAGCTAGTGTACGAGACTTTTATCAACTTGAAAGACTATGGACCCCGATGTCCTCAGAGGAACACGCTATGTGAACTCTCGGGTTCTTTTCTGTCGGTCAGCACATATTAGGAACGTTCTATGCTTCGTTTGTCGGTGACCAAAATGAATAATGGATACTTCATAAGAACAATAGAACCAATGTTTCGTTCATACCCATTTGCTCGTGGTTGGTATACCAAACCAAACCGATATTTTGGATACAACTAGAGTGAAGCAATCCTACCTAGACTTCTTACCCGACCGTAGCGTCTCACGCTATCGTTCTCCAACCCCAACAAGAGCTATTGAGTGCGTGCTTGTGTGCTCTCGCAGACTTCGCTACCCTAAGTCTGGGTCTTCTCTAAGTCTTTGGTATGGGGAATCATGAGTACTAAGAGAGCTTACGATCCAGTACCGCTGACACTGTCAAAGACAATCGTGTATCGAGCTAGTGCTTCTGCCGTCGTAGCCTCCTTTCTCATTTTGCTTCTAGTAGCTCGCTTATTTCAGCTGCAAATCGTGGAACACGAGAGATACGCGACACAAGCCACCGACAACCGGTTGACGACTCAAACAATCCCGCCCCCACGAGGTTTGATTTACGACCGTAATAACAACATTCTTGCCTCCAATCGGATTGTACCGTCGTTAGCGGTAATCAAAGAAAACGTTGACGATATTGACAACTTGCTGACAAACATTCACGCCTTGGTTGACTTTAGTGCAGCTGAAGAGAGCAGTTTTCGAACGCGACTGGAAAATGCCAAAGGCGATGAGCGAGTGATCATAAAACGTGATTTAACTGATGAACAACTAGCTTTTGAAGCTGTTAATCGGCATCGCTTCGGAAACTTTCTTGTGATCACGGAAATTTTGCGCGAATATCCTCACAAAGCCCTTGCATCACATGTGGTGGGATCTGTCCGACAGATTACCGTTGAAGACCTTCAACAACTAGATCCTGTTCGATACCGGGGATCGAAATTTGTTGGTCGGCGCGGTATTGAACATTATTACGAAAATCTACTTCACGGTGAAATCGGTCTTCGACAGGTTGAAGTGAACGCATCTGGTCGAGTAATGTCGGAGATTTCGGTAGATCCGGCAACCCGAGGGCAGACACTCACTCTTCACTTGGACATCGAACTGCAACGTGTTGCAGATGAAGCATTAGGTGATCGGCGAGGTGCTGTGGTTGCAATTGACCCCAAAAGTGGCGGAGTCTTGGCATTGGTTAGCAAACCCTCGTACGATCCAAATGTGTTTGTCACTGGTCTAGCCGGGCGAGAATATGATCAGCTATCAGCACGTGCGGACGCACCGTTGTTTAACCGCGCGATACAAGGTAAATACCCCCCAGGATCAACCATCAAACCGGTCCTCGGGATGGCGGGATTGGCAGCAGGTGTCATCGACTGGGATCTCGAATTTGACGATCCGAGAGGTGAATTTCGACTTCCAGATTCGGAAAAGGTCTGGCGGGATTGGAACTGGAAAAAGAGCGGAGTCGGCGGTCAGGGTCAGGTAGACTTGTTCAGATCGATTTATCGATCTTCGAACATCTATTATTTCCATCTAGGCGCGGTTCTTGACATCGATACGTTTGCCGCGTTCTTGGGTCAGTGGGGCTATGGTCGCAACACTTCTCTGGACATTTTCGATGCGGATCCAGGAATACTTCCAAACAATACTTGGAAACAAGACAATACAGGGGATTCCTGGTATCCGGGCGATAACATGAACTTTGTGATTGGGCAAGGATTCACACTTGTTACCCCGCTACAGCTTGCAACGATTGCGACAATTTTTGCAAACCGTGGTAAGTGGGTACGTCCGAGATTGCTGCTTTCGAGCGAGCAACCCGTAGAGCTAGGCCAAGACTACCCGCCAGTCCAAGGAGTAGCAGAGAATGAATGGGAACGCATGATAGAAGCTCTCACTGCGGTAGTGCACAGAGGGCACAAGGGTTATCTTCAGAACGGTTTAGCGTGGGCTCACATTGGAATGGACATTCCCTACCAAATGGCTGGTAAATCTGGAACAGCACAAGTAGTCGCAATCCCAGAAGGTGAAGAGTATGACGAAGAACTACTTCCAGAAGATCAACGAAAGCATGCGTTGTTTTTTGGGTTTGCACCCGTCCATGATCCTGTAATTGCAGTCGCTACAGTGATTGAAAACGGTGGGGGAGGCAGCGAGAATGCGGCACCCGTAGTCAGACGGGTGATAGACAGTTATTTGGCGGACATCGTAGCGAAAAACGATGAATGACGGGTTAGGTAGCCGCTCAACTCGAGCTCACCATCACTTTTTCTCTGGTAGCTACGGTCAGACGTTTCAGTTCGACCTCGTACTAATTACGCTAACACTGTTGCTACTTGGGTTTGGACTCATCGTGCTTTACAGTGCTCTGGGTCAGAGCTGGAGCGGGATACTGAATCAGGGTATTCGGTTATGCCTTGGTTTGGGGTGCTTGATGTTAGCGAGTCAGCTACGCGTATCCACTTACTACCGCTGGGCACCAACAGTGTACGCAGGCACTATCCTGTTGCTCTTTGCCGTCGAGTTGTTCGGTGTTTCTTCCAAGGGGTCACAACGTTGGTTAGACCTACCCGGACTACCGAGCTTTCAACCGTCCGAGTTTCTAAAAATCACTCTCCCACTGATTGTTGGATGGTACATTACAACTCGAAACTTTAAACTCAAATCTCTCGATTACTTAGCGCTAATCCTGATCGTCGGATTACCTACAGGTCTGGTCTTTCTGCAACCAGATTACGGAACTGCGCTGATTCTGTTGATTGGTGTAGCCGCTATGCTCTTCTTATGTGGCGTGCGTTTGCGATGGTTTGCTGGCGGTCTAGTGCTCGTGGCGATCTCTGCTCCGATTATTTGGAACTTTGTATTTCGCGAATATCATCGAAAGCGTATTATTACTCTCTTTAATCCGGAACGTGATCCTTTAAATGCAGGCTGGAACATCATTCAATCGAAAACCGCAGTCGGATCGGGAGGATTGACAGGAAAAGGGCTGTTTGAAGGCACTCAGAGTCATCTCGACTTTTTACCGGAAGGACATACAGACTTTATCATAGCCGTCATAGGCGAAGAGTTGGGCTTCGTTTGGTGCGTCGCTTTACTGTGTTGCTATTTGTTGATCTTCTCTCGCTTAATGTATCTGTCCACAACCGCAACCAATGGCTTTGGCTATGTTGTGGGTACCGGTATTACGGTTATCTTTTTCGGGTACGTATTCGTTAATGTCGCGATGGTTTTAGGATTATTACCGGTCGTGGGACTACCCTTGCCTCTCGTTAGTTATGGTGGAAGTTCCGCGATCACGACAATGGCTGCGTTTGGAGTCGCTCTAGCAGTGTGTACGCACAAACAAGATTTGGAAAAATAATGAAAAGGAAATTCGCCCTCGCAACTATGCTCTTGTTCACTTCTTGTATTCTACTACACGCGGACTACAGCGAACATGAAAAGGTAGCAGTATTAGTGGATGAACTGGTCTCTGAATACGCGTTTGACAGTGCGACGCTAATGTCAGTCTTTAAGAAAATCAAGCACAAACCCAAAATCATTGAGATCATGGATCGTCCAGCAGAATCTAAGGATTGGTTTGAGTATCGAGAAATCTTCATGCAACGAAAGCGAGTGAATGACGGCGTGAAATTCATTCGTAAGCACAAAGACGATTTAGACAAAGCGTTCGAAAAATACCAAGTACCCGCTCATATCATCGCGGCGGTCATTGGAATCGAGACAAACTATGGTGGAAATATGGGCAGCTATCGTGTCATTGATGCCCTTGCGACATTGGGTTTCGACTATCCACGTCGCGCACCGTTTTTTCGTGAGGAACTGAAACAATTTCTAATTCTCGCTTGCGAAGAACGGATCAAGCCATTTGACACTGACGACGCCTGTGACCGAAAACTAGATAACCTATCCAGCGGGAAGGGGCGATCTATCGAAGACCTATTGGGTTCGTACGCCGGCGCGATGGGATACGGCCAGTTCATCCCGTCCAGCTATCGGGCCTACGCAATCGACTTTGACGAAGACGGTATGCGTGACATCTGGTCCAACATCTCCGATGCCATTGGTAGTGTTGCAAACTACTTTGCCGAACATGCATGGACTGAGGATGGATTATTAGTTGAGTTTGTTGAGACTGATACGTCCCTAGGTTCGCCAGCAGAATATGCAAATTTGCCGCTTGAGCCTCCCTCAAAAACAGTAGCGGAATGGCAAGCTTTAGGTATCAAAAGTTCGGCACCCAGCACTCAAAAGGCAGCGTTATTTGCGTATAAATTAGACGATAAGGAACCCCCTACTTTGCAGTACATGCTTGGATTCGAAAATTTTTACTCGATCACAAGATACAACCACAGTCGCCTATACGCGAGAGTGGTCTTCGAGCTTGCCGACGCAATTCAAAAAAGAATTTAGGATTCGTAGACGTTCGCTATTCACTCTTTTGCTAACACATACCAATAGATTCAGGAGGAATCTTTCAATGACAAGGACTACGTTTTTCTGCTTAATAGTAACTGGATTGTTGGCTTCGACTGGTTGGAGCCAGTCATTCATCCCGGAACCTCCTACTCTGATAGCTAAGAGCTTTGTTTTGTTGGATGCGGAGTCGAAGACAGTGCTCGCCGAGGGTAACGCACATTTGAAGCTACCCCCTGCTAGCCTGACCAAAATCATGACAGACTATGTCGCGGCTGCGGAAATCGAAGCAGAACGCCTGCGGATGGATGAACTTGTTGAAGTCAGTATCAACGCTTGGAAAACGGAGGGATCCGAGATGTTCATTCGAGAAGGCACCAAGGTGTCCGTCGAAGACTTGTTGCGCGGCATCATTATCCAATCGGGGAACGACGCAAGTGTTGCACTAGCCGAACACATCGCAGGAGACGAAGCAGAGTTTGCCAAGATTATGAACGCGTACGCAAAAGAGCTTGGATTGAATAACACTCACTACGAAAACGCTACAGGTTTACCACATCCAGAGCACCTATCTACAGCCTACGATAACGCGTTGCTGGCACAAGCTTTGATATCGCGATTTCCCTCCCACTACAAAATGTACTCGGAGCTCGAGTTTACTTACAACGATATCACTCAACCTAACAGAAATCGACTCTTGAAGATAGACCCAACTGTTGATGGTGTGAAAACGGGTTTCACGAATGAGGCAGGGTTTTGCTTGGTAGCCTCGGCGGAACGGAACGGGCTTAGACTCATCACCGCCGTCATGGGCACCTCGAACGACCAAGAACGTATAAACGATACCAGAAAATTACTTAATTACGGTTTTCGCTATTTTGAACGACGGCTCGTCGCTGGACAACAGAATAGGTTCGATCTTCTTTATGTGAAAAAGGGTGCTGGGAAAGGGCTAAAAGTGCAGATTAAGGAAGATCTATTTCGCCTTGTACCCGCCGGAGGGCAAGATGGTACGAAGTATCAAATATATTTACCTGAGCCACTCGAAGCCCCAATCAAAAAAGACGCAGTTGTAGGGTCGCTGATCGTTTCCATCGACGACAAAGAAGTCGCTCGCAGCGACGTCTACGCGATGCACGAAGTCAAGAAGATCAATTTCTTCACGGAAATGTGGAATGGTGTTAAGTCTTGGTTCTCAACGGTTCCAAAAGAAGAAGAGGTTGAAGGACCACAAACCATCACCGTGTCGACTACGATTGAGAGTGAAGAAAACTAAGCGGACCAACGTACTGTGGAGCTGTCCGTCCGGGACTTAAAGACTACCGACTACTTGTCTGTTTGGGATGCCATGAAGGTGTTCACGGATTCACGCGACAGTACGACCTGTGATGAATTGTGGATTACGGAACATCATGCCGTTTTCACGATGGGTCAAGCCGCAAAGAGCATGCACATACTCGACCCACAAAAAATTCCGGTAGTCTATACCGATCGCGGCGGGCAAGTGACTTATCATGGTCCGGGTCAAATCGTTGCCTATTTGTTGCGAGATTTACGACGAGTAAAAGAAACTGTCCACACGTTCGTCGCAAATTTGGAAACAGTTATGATTCATACCCTCGCCGAGTACGAGATCCCCGCGTCCCGCCTTGCGGGTAATCCCGGTGTCTACGTGGGAAATAAAAAAATTGGTGCCCTAGGTTTACGTATTAGGAACGGGCGATCATACCATGGTATCTGTTTAAACGTCAACATGGACCTTAGTCCTTACCAGCAAATAAATCCCTGTGGATTGGTCGGTATGGCGGTAACGCAAATTGCCGATTTCGTTAACAACACAAGCATGGAAGATGCTGTATCAAAGCTCATAAGCGCATATCAAACCGTGTTTGCTTACGAATCGATCAAGCTCCACACTCAGGACGTGAAGGATTTCGCTTAAGACTTAACTATCGCCATTTCCTCCACTTGGCGTCAAAATAGTGTTCCCATCGTTCCTTGATTGGACGAAACTCTTGGGTTGAGCACGGGGTTCGCGCCCTAGTACACGGTATCGAGAACTCTATGTAGCAATGCTACAAATTATGGATCGGCAGAAATAATCTTGACCGCGTTGGAACTCTTTGAAGCTTCGTAGATATCGGTGATCATCGATCGCCATGCTGCAAATTGCGACTGTACACTTCCACTAAGAGTCACCACTTTTCCATTTACGTCGATTCTAGTGGGGGTTATTGTGGTATGCAATCTACTCCCGAGAATGTTAATCTCAGTGAGAGCTTCTCTCTTGTCTTCCTCATTTCGCAGTTTGCGAGCAATTGGAAAGGCATCCTGTTGCCATGTTCGGTAGTCCGGTTCAATTTTTGCTACAAACTCCTTGTAATATTCTTCAATGACGCGGACGAAGTCCTCTTCACGAGTCATCACTGACTTAATGCGCGACCACGATTCTGAAGTGTAGTCTGGCACATATTCAATCGTGAGTCGATTTCCATCGTCTTTTAGGCAGTCATGGTACTCGGGCGACACATACTTTGCGAACGCTAAATCTCTAGTTATCGTGATTAACTCTAATTCTGATCGCCGTGATAAACGCGGCCCGACAAACTCGTTGCGCTTGCGTTGATTAACATGCGAGTTACTCTTGTTAGCCAGCTCAAGGTACACATCCTCAGCAATTTCTTGGTACAACGGGTCAAAAGGATCTTTGTCTGTTTTGCCGTAGCGTTCGTGCCAACCTATCTCTGCGCGGTACGTTTTTGTTCTCTCTTCAGTCCAAATCACCCCGCGAGCATCGACGATCTGGTATGCGAGACTCATTACTTCGCTATTGGATTGAACAATGCGCGCTACTAAGAACAAATCCGCACTCACCGAGACATCCGCGGAAACAATGATGGAGTCGAACTGGTTGTACCGCGTTATCCAATCTTTCATCTTAAATGCTATACGGACTGCCTCGGCATTGCGCAGATCAGGCCAAATACCCTCGTTCTCCTGCTCCTCCGTACTCTTTGGAATACCGGGATTGAGTACTGGTATCGCCAACCGCATTGAAGGGATAGTTAGTCTCTCTTTTAAGACGTCGGACGGATCTTGAATACCCTGAGTCTCCTCAGGAGAAGGTCCATCTATACGCGGTCCAACGCGCATTCCCCCAGCTCCAACAGCACAGATTAACGCGATGATGGCGACCAATTTCCAAACCCGCCCAGGAACACCGCTCCGTCGGCATAGCGTACCACCGGTAGTTTCGAGGCGCGGCGTGTGAATCACTGGACTAACTTGAGTTTGACTTGCATTGAACTATCCCGAGGATGGAGTTAATTGGTTATTTTATTCGCAATTCCGAATTCGGCTACACTAACAGGTCACAGCGAGGTTCAGGTCATCAGATTTATGCGGTAAGAGAAAGTGCACACCAAGACTTACTAAAATCTTACTTGTTCGCGCTCCGTATTTGTATCCAAAAAGGACTCACAAAATGAAAATTGCAGCATTTGGACTGGTCTCGCTCATACTCACCGCCCCGTCGGTTCAAGCTATCGAAAAACCTTGGTATGTGTCTTTCGGATTTTCTTCGTTTGTAGAAAATGAATCGTCGGGTGTTGGGGAAGGAATTGGGATTCCATTGGCTATTGGACGAGACATAAATAATCTGTTCGGTGTTGAATTCCAAATTGACATCGCCCCTTCGGCCGATGAATTTAGCTACGTCGAGCGAATCGATGCAGATTTGTTCGCGCAAGCTACGAACTACGAAGTAGATTCTCCTGGTATTTTCTACACTTCACTCTCTGGGAAGTACACCCGTCCTTTAAATAATACTTTCAATTTGGTACTCAAAGTAGGGCTGGCTTACTTCGACGATTGGGCTGAAGTATCGGTAGAAACGGCGAACGGTCAAACTACTACAGCTACGGTGTTTAACGATAAAGGCCGGATTTCTGTATTTTCTGCGGGCGTCGAATTCGCTCGCGATCAAAATTGGAATAGTCCAATCTCTTTATCGTTTACGCACTACTTCGGATCGGCGCACGACGCATCGAACTTTTCGGTAGGCTTGAAGTTCAAATGGTAAGACATTGGTCCTCACACAGCATGGTTCTTGTTTCTATGACTTGCCACACTCAGGACACGAAGGATTTCGCTTAAGTCTTAGTTTTCGCCATTCCATCCTTTTGGCGTCGAAATAGTGAACCCACCCGATTGAGTCGTGTGATAGTTCGCATATCACCTTGAGCGTCTCCAACGCTTGCAATGCACCAATGACTCCCACCAAGGGTGCGAAAACACCGTTTTCAGCACAATTTTGTGGTTCCGTTGATGGTGTTGGATATAGGCAGCGATAACAGGGGGATTCTGCTTTACGTGGGTCTAGTACCATGACCTGACCTTCCATTCTAATAGCCGCACCTGATACGAGTGGTAAATTAAATTTTCGAGACATCTCGTTGATCGCGAAACGAACCTCAAAATTGTCAGTAGCATCAACAAGAACCTCAACATCTGTCAATAGGTTTTCGAGTTCGATACTGTCGACACGTACTTGTACCGTAGTGACTGTCGTTTGAGAGTTTATTCCTTGTAAGGTGCGCCGAGCAGCATCCACTTTGGCATCTCCAATGCTATCCTCCGTGTGTGCTATTTGTCGTTGTAGATTCGAAAGCTCGACGAGATCGTCGTCTACGAGTGTGAGCTGTCCAACACCGGATGCCGCTAAGTACATCGCCACTGGGCATCCAAGACCACCCAATCCGATAATCGCTACGTGGGATGAATTGATTTTTTCTTGACCTAATACGTCGATCTCTGGTAGCATGATCTGACGACTGTAGCGTAATAACTGTTTATCGTCCATGTGCCCGCCCCCACATCACTCGTGGTGTATCTGTATAGTCGCGTCGTTGTTGAATGTTTGAGTACCCACGATCTGCAAACATCTTCTTGACGCTAGTTTGTTGATCGTAGCCGTGTTCGATAACAAGCCAGCCACCTGGATTCAAGAAATTCATTGCTGAATGAATGATTTCTTCTAAATGTTCGAGACCGCTAAGTCCGCCCACCAGAGCAGAGGGTGGTTCAAATCTTAGATCCCCTTCGTCTAAATGTGGATCGTCTGCCGCGACATAAGGTGGATTTGACACAATAGTATCAAAGCGTCCTCTTACGTTTTCGAACCAATTTGAACGAACCATCTCTACTGTAGCCTCATGTTCTTTGCAATTTTCAGCACATACTTGCAATGCCCGTTCGTCGTTATCGACGGCAACAACTTGCAGTTCTCTAAACTTGCTGAGAGCAATAGCAATCGCACCGGAACCAGTCCCAAGATCCAACACTCGACCTCTGTCGGCAGTGAGATCTAAGACGACATCAACTAGCAATTCAGTTTCGAATCGTGGAATCAATACATCAGGAGAAACTTGGAGATCAAGCGTTCGAAACATCTTATAGCCAGTGATGTACGCTATCGGTTCACCACACAGTCGCCTTTGAACCGCACGATTCAACGTTTCGACAACGGGTAGGGACAGTACACGCCCTCGCTCCGTGTACAACTCTGTGAATGACACTCCTAGAAGTCGAGTCACTAACAACATTGCTTCGTCAACGCCGATTTGTGCTTTCGCGCGATCGAAGCACTGACCCAACTCTTGTTCGGTTGTAGTATTACATGACTGAGTCTTCAAGTCTGAGCTCGCGTAGCAAATCGGCTTGATGGACCTGCACAAGAGGATCGATCACTTGGTCCAGTGATCCAGCCAAAATTTCATCGAGTTTATATAACGTTAAGCCGACGCGATGGTCTGTAAGACGTCCTTGAGGAAAGTTGTACGTACGAATTCGCTCAGATCGATCACCTGAACCCACTTGCAGCTTGCGATCCTTTGTGCGTGCCTGTTCTTGATCACGCTTTTTTTCATCAAGCAACTTTGACTTAACTAAGGCCAGCGCACGTTCTTTGTTTTGATGTTGAGACCGTTCTTCCTGACATTCAGCGACAACCCCAGTCGGAAGATGCGTGATGCGTACAGCCGAGTCGGTCTTATTGACATGCTGGCCACCAGCACCAGAGGCTCGGTAAGTGTCGATTCGTAAGTCCGAGTCTTTCACTTCGACCTCAGTGAGTTCCTCAATTTCGGGCAAAATGGCTACGGTACAGGCGGAGGTATGCACGCGACCTTGCGACTCGGTTATTGGAATTCGTTGAACTCGGTGAACTCCCGATTCAAACTTTAAGCGAGAAAAGACATCACTCCCGGTGATGCGAAAGATAGCTTCCTTAAAACCACCTTGAGGTGTCGGCTTTACGCTTATGAGTCGAGCAATCCACCCCTGAGACTGCGCGTAACGTTCGTACATTTTGACCAAGTCCCCTGCAAACAACGCGGCTTCATCGCCGCCCGTACCTGCTCGGATTTCAAGATATACATTGGCTGTATCGTCAGGATCAGCGGGCAACAACAATTTTTCGACATTACCAGCCGCTTCATCTAGGAGTGGGGACAATTGGTCAATCTCATCCTGGGCGAGGAGGCGCATCTCTCCGTCTTGTGAATTGAGCAATTCTTTCGCACTCTCCACTTCAGCTTCAATGGTTCTCAACTTATCGTATGCGCTAACGATTGGTTCGAGCTCAGCATACTCTTGAGAAAGAGACTTAAACTGATCTTTGTCGTCCACTACATCCGGATCTCCAAGCAGTGCTTGAATTTCGACATACCGATCCGTACATTCCTCTAAACGCTGTACGATGCGCTCAGCTAAAGGCATTCCTCGAGTCCGTAAGCCTCATGTAAGTGACGTAAAAGTGCGACGTCACCATTCGCACTAGCGTTCCGCAGTGCGATAGTCGGAGGGTGCGCTAATTTCATTGTGAGCGTGTGCGCTAAACTCGCGATGACTTCTTGTGGATCTTCACCTGCTTCTATGCGCGCGATAGCGTCCCTGGCTTCTTGATCTCTAATGGATTCCAGATTTCTTCGAAACTGTGCGACAACATGCGACTGACTTCGAACTCTGGCGTTCTGTTCTAAATCTAGACCCCCTTCAAGAATAAATTTTTCTGCTTTGGCAACCTGTTGCTGGCGTAATGCTAGGTTTGAACGAACGATTGATGACAGATCGTCAATTGTGTACACATACACGTTCTTTAGTTGATCTACAAATGGATCAACGTCTCGAGGTACGGCAAGGTCAGCGATAAAGAACGGTCGGTATCGACGTTTTTTATAGGCTTCGGCAACAACTTCTCTACTAACCACCGGCGTCGGGCTATTCGTAGAGCTAATAAGTAAGTCATACTTATGCAAATGTTCGCCAAATTCGGCTAGTGGGATCGCTTCACCTCCGTGTTCGGCAACAATCTGTTGGGCATGATCTAGTGTTCGGTTCGCTACTCCAATCGACTGAATGCCAGCCGAGCGCAAATGTTGAGCTACCAGCTTTATAGTCGCACCGGCACCGATTAACATCGCTTGCAACGATTCAAAGTCTGAGAAAATTTGTTGTACACGCGTTATTGTTGCTTGCGCGATTGACATAGAGTGTTGTCCAATCTCAGTACGAGAACGAATTTTCTTACAAGTCTGAGTAGTCGTCAGTACCACCTGATCTAAATATTTATCAATGGTGTCGGCAACCTGCGCTTCTTGGTAGGCGAACTTGTACTGTCCGAATATTTCTGGTTCGCCTAAGATTTGAGAATCCAAACCAGCAGCTACACGCATAATGTGATGTACTGCACTTTGATCCCAATGAATATAAGTTTTATTCTCAAGTTCCGAGAGCGCAATATTGCGATATCCTGCCAACCAGCGATTCAATTGATCGCCAAATATAGATTTATTTGGAGGAGATTGCACCGCGCAATGCACTTCGGTACGATTGCACGTGGAGAGAATCATGGCTTCTTCGACACAAGAAACAGATTCGAGAAGATGATGTAGAGCACCTTGGAGCTGCTGAGGTAGAATGCTCGCTCGCCCGCGTAAATCGATATCCGCATTCCGGTGATTAAGACCGAAGGCTACAATCGACATTATAGTATATATATGTACATTTCAATATGGAAAATCGTTAAAAAATTATACGAACGCTGGGGTGTATCGAAATCGCGTAATTTTCAGGGACCCATTGGATTGTTTCTTCAGTCCTTGATCGTGGGAGCTGGTGTTTTCTTGGTAACTTCCTGCCAGTTTTTTCCAGAATCCGAGCTGCTACCACAAGAAGAAGCAACGAGGACGTATCAAGGAAGAATCGCGTTTAAACAACCAGATCAATCCTTTGTAACCATTTTTCGTTGGTTGGAATCAGGTTCTGCTTTTCAACTGACGCTGCGTGATCGGCTCGCGCTTAGTGGAGTTCGTGTACAAGGGAACGAGAATCAAGCGACCGTCGAATATTCCAACGGGGACAAAGAAGAAGATGTGGATTTGGATGCTTGGATTGAGCATAACTTAGGGATCTCTTTGCCGTTCAAAGAACTATGGAAGTGTCTTTCTTTAACGTGTCAGCTCATCGACGAAGGAAAGCAACGAGAGTACGACTCATACGGCAGACTAGAACAATTTTCTAGCGATCGTTGGACCTACAAATTTTCTTACAAAGAAAATGACCCAGATTCTAAGACTTTGAAGAAACTAGAAATGAGTAAGGACGACACGGAAATAAGAATTTTTTTCACCAAGTTCGAGAACTAGTGGTGCGTTACGGTGCAATTTCTCAAACCGGCAGACAACACTTCGGTTGTACAACGCCGTTTAAGACAATTGACTGCGTATACTGCCTAATTAAAATTCCGTGCTTTCTTGGGGTGTGGCCAAGCGGTAAGGCAACGGGCTTTGAACCCGTCATTCGCAGGTTCGAATCCTGCCACCCCAGCCATTATTAACATTCCGATTTCTTAGAGAGAAAAAACATGTCAGAAGCACTCAGCTTTAGTGTTGAAAAAAGAACAGGACTAGGTAAAGGACATGCTCGTCGATTACGACGACAAGACGACAAAGTGCCCGGTGTCGTGTATGGTGGAGATCAACCAACAATTTATTTCTCGATCGACTATCGACATGTAGCAAAAGCGATACAAGCCGAAGCCTTCTACTCCCAGGTGCTAGAACTTGTTATAGGAAGAAAGAAAGAGCGCGTTGTGTTACGAGAGTTGCAACGAAACCCAGCGTCCGATAAAGTATTGCATATTGACTTTCTTCGAATCCGTGAAGACCGCGCCATCAATATTTCTGTACCAATCCACTATTTAAACGAGGATAAATGTCACGGCGTACGACTGCAGAGTGGGGTCATCTCCAAGAATCTAACCGAAATTGAAGTCAGTTGTTTGCCAAAACATCTACCCGAGTTCATCCCGATCGACCTTGAGCACGTAGAGTTGGGTACAACCATCCACTTGACCGACTTGGAATTACCAGAAGGAGTGTCGATTGTCTCACTTACGCACGGTGACATGCATGATGTCCTCGTAGTTTCAGTTCACCTGCCAAGAGGTGGTGCTGTTGAAGAGGAAGAGGAAGAGGCCGAGGAAGAGGAAGATATCGTTGAGGAGGACGAACCTACTCCTGACGAAGATGAATCATGAGTTAGTTGAGTGTTGTCGATTTTTGACAAGCTAAGAGAGTGGCGTCTTTCCTCCAAAGAACAACAATCAAGTCAATCGACACCTTCAATCCAGCTCATAGTCGGACTTGGTAATCCGGGAACGAACTATTCAAACACGCGCCACAACACCGGCGCGCGTTGGGTCCGAGCAGTCGCAGCAGAGTATGCGATTCCACTAAAGCATGAGTCTCGATTCAAGGGAGAGATCGGTCATGGGAAGATACTGGATCGCGATGTTCGCGTATTGATCCCCACCACGTTCATGAACCTTTCTGGTCAGAGTGTCTCGACACTCATTCGCTACTTTAAGATTTCACCTTCGAAGATGCTAGTCGTACATGATGAGGTCGCTTTTCCAACAGGAGTATCGAAGTTGAAGGTTGGTGGTGGTCTAAACGGACACCGAGGACTGGAAAGTATCGTGCAAACTCTAGGTGGAGACAAAGACTTCGCACGACTTCGAATTGGCGTGGGACACCCAGGTGACCCAGACTCACTCTCCGCATATTTAACCAAACGCGAAATGCCGAGTAAAGAACGCGAGCTTGCTACGGGCTCAGCCGCTCTTGAAAACGATGTTTTCGAAGCATTACTTGACGGTGAAATGCAACGCGCGATGGGACTATTCCACTCAGGTAGCGCCTAGCACACGTCCCACTTAGGTGACTGAAATCAACTGATGGGCTTCGCTTGCGGAATCGTCGGGCTACCAAATGTTGGTAAGTCCACCCTGTTCAATGCGCTCACGAACGCAGGGGCTTCCGCGCAACCCTTTCCGTTCTGTACGATTGATGCGAATGTTGGTGTCGTCGCTGTGCCCGATCCTCGACTAGATCAACTGAGTGCGATCGTAAAACCGCAACGTACCACTCCAACATCGATGACGTTTGTAGATATTGCAGGATTGATCCAAGGTGCATCTCAAGGTGAAGGACTAGGAAATAGATTCCTAGCTCACATTCGGGAAGTAGATGCTATTGCCCATGTAGTACGTTGCTTTGAGGACGAGAACATCGCTCACGTGTCCGGGTCTGTGAATCCAAAAAGGGATATAGAAGTCATCAATACGGAACTCATACTCGCAGACCTTGAAACCATCGACCGAACGCGACAGAAATTGGCAAAACTTGCAAAGGCTGGAGACAAAGAAGCGCGGAACAGCGTTGAATTTCTTCAATGGCTCAGTCAGCGATTGAACGAGGGAACCGTAGTGCGCTCCATCCAACTTGAACCCACCCAGCAAGAGGTACTGCAGTCAATTTCCCTGCTTACGGCCAAACCAATTCTGTATGTGGCTAACGTGGCTGAACAAGACCCAAATAATGATTATGTCAGCACAGTCCAAGAATTGGCAGCTGACGAAGATGCAGAGTGTGTCGTGATCTGTAGTGTGTTAGAGGCAGAATTACAAGAACTATCACTCAGTGAACGTACAGAGTATTTAACAGAACTCGAGATTTCAGAAACCGGATTAGACAAAGTCGTTAGCACTGGATATTCGCTGTTACGCCTCCACCATTTTTTTACAACCAACGACAACGAAGTACGCGCGTGGACCATACCTGTGGGAACCACCGTGATAAAAGCCGCGGGAAGAGTTCATACGGACTTTGAACGTGGATTCATTCGTGCTGAAGTCATTGCCTATACAGACTTCATTCGTTTAAAAGGCGAACATGGTGCAAAGTCCGCGGGCAAAATGCGTCTAGAAGGCAAAGACTATGTAGTCGCCGACGGCGACGTGATTTACATTCGCTTTAATGTCTAGCCAAGCGTACGACAGAGACTAGTCGACACTTACGGTAGGCTCAAAGGTTTCGTATTTTGTTTTCATGTAGTCGACCGATCCCTTAATCAATTCATAGAGTACTTCTCGATCAACATCCTCTAATTTGTTCAAATACAAACACGAACGTCCCGTCTTGTACTTTCCTAACTTGGTCATGAGGTGCTCGAAGTCTGAAAAACCCGGCATGATGTACACGGTCACATTTCGAGCCCGAGGGGACACACTCACCAATGCCCACTCTCCCTGTCGACCACTACGATAGTGGTACCGATACGCCCCATAACCGATAATGCTTGTACCCCACATTTTCGGCGAAGAACCAGTAACTTCTTCCATCATACCCATGATCTCACGGGTATCCTGCCGTTTCTTTTCGTCTGTTATGCTTGCTAGAAAGTCATCAACGCTGGCAGCGTTAGGTTTGGTTTTATTCTCTGTCATCGTGAGTTACTCTCCATCTATTGAGTCCTTTTGAAAGCCAGTAATCGACACTAACGTAACGACCGCCTCCGAAGAAAAACAGAACTAGCAGCATGACGAAGTAAGTAATCGCTAACTGCATCCCATTGTTCAACAATGTAATCCTACCAGAACTAGTTAATCGTTTGTAATCTCCGTGTTCCTTGACGATTCGAATGATCTCAGCTTTCTTTGGTTTGGCTTCCATTACTCGTTCGTTTGCAAGCCACGAGGAGCTATCAGACAGAGTTAACCAACCATGGTCTCCATGTACCAAGAACGCGGCAACCAGCATGGTGATCATCAATGGTATCGTCACCAATCGAGTGAACCAACCTATCAACAGCAATATAGCTCCACCAAATTCTGCTAAGCCAGCAAGAACAACCATCAACCAAGGAAAAGGTAGTCCTAATGAATCGCCGAACCATTCTAGGTGATATTCAAAGGCCGCGAATTTTTTCCACCCAGATTGAAGTAAGATCGGGAATAAATATATGCGTAACGCCAACAGTGGTAGGCCAGAACCATGACTGATAGTTCCTAAGAACCAACTGTACCCTTTTTCGAATGTGGAAACAATATGTAGTACCATCAACATTTTCTCCTAAACAACTCAGCCACATTTATGACCCGTTGCATTGTAATAGTGCAGTAGGCCAGACTTATTCTTGGACTAGTTCGCGTGTCCTAGGTATGAGTCGTTTCACGAGTTGGGTTAGATCGTTTTTAATCACTACTAGTGCCGGCACTAAGAACAGGATTACAAAACTCGCAAAAACTATCCCAGTTGCGAGAGAGACCGCCATAGGAACCAAGAAACGCGCCTGAATACTGGTTTCAAATAACATCGGAGTCAGTCCTAATGCCGTTGTTACCGTAGTTAGAAAAATAGCACGAAAGCGGAGGCGCGCGGCTTCCACAATCGCATCCAATACAGAGAGCTCGGGGTCTTCAATCCTAAGACGGCGATATCGGTCGATTAACACAAGGGAGTCATTGACGACGACGCCACTCAACGCGACAATACCAAACATTGAAATCATCGATACGTCAAAACCGAGTAGGTAATGCCCAATAACAGCACCAGCTGCTCCGAATGGGACCCCACTTAACACTACAAGTGGCATCACATAGCTTCGCATTAATCCCGCAATCATTGTGTAAATCACAATTAATGCTACTATCGCTAATGCTTGTAATGATGCGAAGTCTTCAGTTTGATCCCGACTGAATCCTGCGGTGTTTATCTCCAACTTAGGAAAACGACTCTTCAGCTTCGGCAAGACCTCTCTTCCGACCGTCTTTGCCGCGTCGCCGGTGGACATATACTGTCGGTCAACCTCGGCTGAAATCGTTGCAACTCGCACGCCGTCGATTCGGTCAATTGCGGAAAAGCTTCGACTCTC
>WTGV01000020.1 GCA_011525295.1 Pseudomonadales bacterium
GCCGTGGCCTTCACTGATCAGTGGGACTCCTGTCTGGAGGAATTCCGCAGCTTTGGCGGATCGGCCGACAACGTGATCCAACGCCAGGGCCGCTTCGGGCTGGGATTGTTTCCCGCGGATCCCACCAAAACGGTGACATTGAACGTCCCCGAGCATCTGCTGGTGCCGGCCGACCTGGTGGATCTGAACAACGGATCAGCAGTCATCGTGGATTCCAGCCGGTTCCCGGCGGGCTATGCCGACTGGTTCCAGCGCTACCAAGCCAACTATTCCTGGGGAGCGGAAGGGGAGCAATCAGTCACGCGATTTGAGGCAGGGCTGCAGGAACTGCCGGACGCCGTTTTGGCCCTGATGGAAGCGCAAAAGCTCTACAGCCGAAAACGGCGGCTTCCCGATGCGGATCAGCAACGAAGCCTGCTGCGCCGCTTTCTGATGAGCCGCTGCCTGAAGCGCCACGGGCAATTGATGGTGATGCCCCTGGTGGAGCTGGTGAACCATTCGGCCATGGCCGCGAACTGGACCATCCGTGCCGATGGGGGCGTGGGGATCCATGGCCGCTACGACGGAGAAATTCTGGTGAAGTACTCCAATTCCGACCCGTTGCAGCGGCTGCTGCGCTTTGGCTTCAACAGCCACGAACCGATGGCCTTCAGCCTGTCGGTTCAGCTGCCTCACCGGGGCCTGTCGGTGACGGTGCATGGTGGGGGGGGACGCAGCTGGTGCGATCCACCGGCCTTGGACCTGCAGGATGAACGCCTGGTGATCGGGGAGCTCTTGCTGGGGCACCAACGGATGCCACGGCTGCCCAGAACCTTGTTGATGCAGGCAGCTTCATCGATCCCGCGCCTGGACGGAGCTGAGCTGTTCGAGCAGATTCAGCTTGTGAACCGGCTTGAGCTGATCGCACTGCTGCGCGAGTTGGATGGGGTGAGCGGAGAAACGGCTGTTCAGCTGCGCCGCGGCTGCCTGGACCAAATCCAGGCGTTGAGCCACCACATCGGCACTGCCCTGGATTAGGGACAGGGGGAGAGCTCGATCCGCGTGAGACAATCCCGGGATCATTCATTCCAGCCCATGGGTTCCGCAGCTGACTGGCACGCCTTTCTGGATGAGTTCAGGGGTTTCGGCGGCAGAGCGGACAACGTGATGCAACGCAAAGGAGCGTTCGGCATGGGCTTGTTCCCGATCGATTCGTCCAAACCGATCGATCTGTTTGTACCGGATGAGCTGCTGGTACCAATCGAGAACATCACCCTGCAAGACGGCGCTTTAGCGATCGAGGACGACAGCGCCTTCCCAGCCGGCTATGGCGACTGGTTCCGCCGGTATCAAGCTAACTATTCCTGGGGAGCGGAAGGGCGGGAGAACACCCTGGCCTTCGAAGAAGGACTCAAAGCACTGCCTGACGCCGTTCAGACCCTGCTCAAACGGCATGGCCTCTACAACGCCGAGGCGCGCTTTCCCGGCAAGGATCCCGACCAGGAACTGCTGCAACGCTTCCTGCGCACCCGCTGCATCAACCGCAAGGGCAGGAGCGTGATCATGCCAATGATCGACCTGCTGAACCACGCCCCCTCGGCCAAGCCCTATGACACCAGCGGCGCTGGCATCGCCGTGGCCGGCATGCACGACGGTGAGATTCTGGCTCGCTACAACATTTTTGATTCAATCCGCCGGTTGATCGCCTACGGGTTCAACATCCAGGAACCAATGGCTTTCAGTGTGCGCTGCAAGCTTCAGCATCAAAATCATCAGGTGCTGGTGCGCCCAGGCGTCAGCGACAGACCGATGCAACCCTGCAAGATCAGCCTCGAGGATGAGCTGCTGGTGATCGAGCAACCACTGCTGGGGTCGGTGCGCTCTCCCAAGGTTCCCCGCACCCTGTTTCTGCAGGCCTGCATGGCCCACGAGGGGATCAATGCCAACGAATTGTTCGACCAAATCCAGCAATACAACACCATCGCCCTGGTGAATCTGATGCGGGCCCTGGAGGGTCTCGACGAACCGGTGGCCAAGCAACTGCGCACCGGCTGCCTGGACCAGCTGGCCAGCCTCAGTCACCACTTTGGTCAGCGCGATGATCTGTTGAAGGCCAGCGAACCAACCAGCTCGAGCGCTGCTTGATCCGCCTTGGCCGCAGAACCTGAACAGAACAGATGGGATCAGCTGCTCGAGGCGTTTC
>WTGV01000063.1 GCA_011525295.1 Pseudomonadales bacterium
GCCTTCTGTATCGCGCTCGCCCATCATGTCGATGCGACGACCGGGTTGGCCGATATCTACCAATAGGTCAACCATACCGCGACCCATGCGTGCCGAGCCCTCAGCGAAAGCACGCTTGACAAGACCGCCCACATCGGAAATCATAAACTGGCTCTTGGTATCGAAGAACTCTCCCGTAGCCCGCTTAATCTCTTGGTCGGCATACAGCAGCTCTTGGCTACGCTGCCGCAACTGCTTATCCAAGTCTTGGAGGGCAGCCATATCGGCTGCGTAAGCATCGTATTGCGCCTTGTACTCGTCGTACTCTTCGGGGTTGGCACGCAGATACGCCTCGGTGTATTTGTCTAGCCCAGCGTGCTTCCTTTTAATCTCTGCTTCAGCGTCGGATACCGACTGTGCGAACTCCAAGAAGTCATTCTCCTCCCGACTCAGGCGAGCTATGTTCTCACCAATCTGCTTCTCGGTGGCGAACTTCAGCTTGGCGTCCTGATAGTCGTTCTGTTGCTTGAGCAAGTTCTCCGACTCACGGCGGTTGTCGACAAGGAACTGACGGAGCTTGTCTGACTCCGCCACCTCGGTCTTCGACCTCCATGGGTCGAGGTCTACGTCAATGCTCTGACCGTTCTTGGCCGTCACCGTCAGCGCGTCAGTGAGAAGCCCAGAGGTCTCGACGTCAAAACCATATTGGTTGAGCAGCTCGTTTAGCTCCACGGCGACGCGGTCCTCGTCGCCCCTGTCGATTAGCTCGGGCGTGATGGCCTCCAAGGCCATATCGAAAAAAGTGTCCGCCTCGGTGCGGGGCTGTTCAACGGGGGTGTCCACCTTCGGGCTCTCGCCCATTATCTGCTCGGCAACGGTGTTGTACTCCGCAAACGCCTTATCGAAAGTTTCGTTGAGGTCGACTAGTTCTTTCTGTTGCTGCGGTGTAGGGCTGTCTCCGGCTTCGCGCTGTATGTCTTGAATCCTTTTCCAAGCATCCATATACGTTTGCTCCAAAGAGTCGTGACGCGCAAGCAGGTCGTCACCCCCTTCAACAGCGGGTGGCTCCAATGAACCAACCTCCGATACAGATTCCGTATCGTCTTTTTTTTTATCTACGGTATAGTACTTCTCGAGGAAAGAGTCTTTATCCTTAGTGTACAGCCCATCCCTCTTCACCACGCCAAACACCTTGTCTTGGTATTCGGGGTCCTGAAACTGAGCCTGAAACTCCTCAAAAGACTTGGTGTAGTACCCGTCCCGGACAAGCACATCGTAAAGCTTCTTTTGCTCTTCGTTCATTAGTCTAGCTCTCCTTGCCTGTTTGGATTCGCGATGGGGGGCTGCTCAATACCCAAGTGCCCATTATCAATCAGCTCCTTGGTGATTGTAATCGACTCATCACCCATAACTGCATACAGGTCCTCCATCGTAACGGAGCGACCCGTAGCAATCAACTCCAATAGGGGACCGATGGTGCTTACGTCGTTTGGCTCATACGAAACCACAACACCATTTGGCATGTTCGGGGCTTCAATCTGTACGCCGGGGTAATCAATGGTCGACGTCCCCACCCAACTTCTTCCATACAGGTCTTCCAGCGTGTTCTCAACTACGGGAGTGACCTTAATCGTCTCTGACAGATTCAACTGGTCAAGGGCGGTTTTGATTTCGTTGGACGCGCGGATGACCGTCTCGTCGTCATTAAACATATCGCTCCCCGGCTCGGGCAAACCCTCCATATAGTCGCGTAACGGAACTTCGATTTCGTCACCGTCCTGAACATACTTAACCGTTTCGGCACCGATGTTTTCTAGGTCTACGGCACGCTGTTGTCTTGCGCCACCAAAAGCAGTTCCACGCCCACGCCCCTCCGGGATTGGGCTGCGGTCGAGCACCTCTGTTAGGTACTCCGTGTTCTTGATAACAAACGGACCGGCGGCTTCAACGAAGGTGTTATAGTCATCCATAGCGACGTATCGCGTCTCGTCCTCATCCGCTCGCTTGATGGCAAACTGCCTCTTACCGTCGCGCTCCACCACCTCGAGGTCTACATCGGGATTCTTTGCCTCGAAATAACTGATGGCTCCCTCCAGCTTGTCCTGCTCGGTGTCTTTTGCAGTGAAGATGGCTTGCAAATTGTCTACTCCGTCTTGAGTAGTGCTAACCC
>WTGV01000065.1 GCA_011525295.1 Pseudomonadales bacterium
TGAGTCGACTGAGATCTTCTTGTTCCCGAACTTTCGGTTCAGTACGTCCCTGTATTGCCCAGACTCCTCCCACTCCAGGATTTCCGACGCTCTAAGGACTGTCCATGGGTGGCTCTGATTAAGCGTCAGTTGAATTCGGTAAAAGCCATCTAAATTCATGTATTCTCTGGTGTCAAATTCTCTGGCTTGTTTGATGAATGAATCGTATAGATTTCCTGATTCGTAATTTGTCGGAAATCCTGCCATTTTCATCAGGCAACCCATCACTCCTTCGCGGTTCTGACAAGCCAGGTATCCAGCACGGTCACTGCTGAGTTCGGACATCCTGGCCCAGTGCTTCAAGGTGACTTCAACTCCAGTAGCAAGTAGGTCGCCTATCCCAAAGGTCACATCGCCGACGACATCTGCAATGCCAGTGAAATTCTGACTCATTGCTCGATAGAGGACATGCCCGCTTTTGATGTGACCTAATTCATGGCCAAGAATAAACATCAATTCATCATCAGTTAAGCGATCTAGGCAGCCAGTCGTGATGAAAATCATTGGGTTTTCAACACCGGTTGCCCCTGCATTGATTTGGTAGTCCTGTTTGATGTAGAGGTTTGGTATTTGATGAAAATCCAGCACCGAGCATGCTTCAAGGTACTGCTTGTAGAGTTTTTCAAGATTTTCGTAATCGACCTTCAGATAAGAGCCCTCGAACTGAATCCTGAAAATTTTCTCGTACCCAAGCTCAAAATATTTTTTTGACAGGTATGGAAGTCCAGGAATTCCTTCTAGTTTGTCGAGTAACTCTTTGTCAAAGGGATGCTCGTATTCACCAGGGTCTAAGCCCTGCAAGCGATCTCTTCTCGTTCGCTCTTCTGGGTTCATTCGGCGACAACCTTAATGAAGCCAAAGATCTTCTCTGGTAAGCCCTGTTGTTCAGTCATGCCACACAGAGAGGTGATGAACAGTGGCCAGAGGCAAAACCAGCTGATCATGAACACAGCCAACTTGTCTGCCCACACGGCTTCCCCTGTACTGGCCTGCAGTCTTGTCCCCGAGCATTCAAGGTGCAGCGACAGCTGAACGTGCATACCAACCAATTGTTTCCAATCTGCTTTGCTTCTGATTTTCAGCGTTGATGAATTTGCTCCGTTGCTTCTCCTACTGGTTTTATAGCCTTCATTGGATAACCATCCTTCGATGTCACCGATTAGGCCTTCATAATCTCCCTGCTTTATCTGAAAGTTCTTCCTTTTTGAACTTTTGAAGGGTGCGAGCCTCCCTTGATCGATTGCCTTCCTTGAGGTGATGCCTGTAGACGCGCCGCAATTTGTGCAGAAGCGGGCATTCTCAGGAAGCTCGGCTCCGCATTGAGCGCAGTTCATGGTGTATGGCTCTCTTTTGGGATTTTGGCCATTACCCCTGGTCTTGTCAGCAGGTTGAGCTTGATCTGGACCATGCCTGCACCGCAAAACAGGTAAAAGGGCCAACGAAAACATGATTGCTCTGGTCCTGGCAGTTTGAGCATGCCATAGGCCGCGGCCAGCACTATCAGCCTGGTCTTTTTCTCGGAGGTTAAAAGCTGAACCAACCTATATGGCTTCCCCCTTATCGGTATCAGGACGGCAAGAGCAGACTTGAGGCTTCGTCAACCGAGGGATAAGGACCTCTGGATGTGAGATCTCGAGGAGGCTTTTGGCCAATTCGTGGGGGGCGTCACCCTTGAGAAATCCCCCATATGAGGGACTGCAGGGCTGGCAGCAATCACTCATATGGGGGTTTTGGGATCTATTTCGGAGCTGAAAACTGATATGAGATCAGTTGCGACGACAAATGGCAGATTTTGAGATGCTTGAGAAGGACTTTAAGGCCATTAGTGGTCTGAGCTCGAGCCCTGCTGCAGAGGAATATTTTCCCCATGTGAAAACCTGTCAATGTTCGGCTTGCAAAGTTAATGCCACGGAAGCTGAGGCGCAGAGTAGTCATAGCCAAGTTGGTGTGGCACAAAGCGATTTTGCAGAAGATCTTCTCTCCGAAGATCTGGTCAGCGATTCCTTTGTTGATATCACGAAGAATTATCTAGGTGATTCAGAGG
>WTGV01000044.1 GCA_011525295.1 Pseudomonadales bacterium
TTACAAGCTCACCCACAAATTGTTTGTTGTCCACTAACTAGTGCATACTTCAAACCATACCCATAGGGGAAACATGGTACGAGAGAAATTAAACATTGAGCCTCCTAGTACAACATTGAGTTCTCAATCGAGTTGAGTTTCGATCATTGTAATTTGGATCGGTCTTCACTTCACCCGGTGATTGATCAGGAATTGCGCGGGTGTTTAGAAGACAAATAAACTGACGTTAGAGAGAAGAGAAAAAATGGTTCCGCCTCCAAACCAACTTACACACACGAAATTTAGTAGAAAACCTTCGATAGCAACTTCTATGGTCTTAAGTGAGTTGTTCAAATGTGCAATTTCTTTCATGCACTCAATTTCGCAGATGTCTTAAGGCTACTAGGACTCTATCGTACACGTCTTCACTTCGCCGCGCTTGATTACTCCCAAAAACTGCCGAAAGGATGAATACTGAGAGATGCAACGATCGCGGGGGAATAAGACAAGAGCAATAGTACAAATGGAACCAAAGCTACTCTTACGCAGAAAGCACGTTCTTTTTCCGTCCAACTGAGCAATCCTTGAACCGCAATGTACACTGACCACAAGATCGGCGTACAACAAAACACAATCCACATAAGGAACACGACAACCTTAGGCACTGGTTGTGTCAGCGCAATTGTTCCGACTATAAGAAGCACCGAAGGTACTACGATCATCGGTATGTTGGTCCAACAGCTCAGGCCGAACCAGTGTTCCCATCGGGTATCCATGCGTAACCATCGGGCAATAGCATAGAAGTAAGTACCGATCAACAACAGTCTCACACCAATGTCCAAACAATACTGAAAGACTCCATAAATCAAACTCAACGCCACAGCAGGTGTCAGCCAAAAACCGTTGTTTAACTCAATTTTCGTACCCCCGATCGTGAAAGATCGCTGAGTGTTCATTATTGATGTCTGTCCCTAGAGCAAGCTATCGAATAGGTAGAACATAGTTGGATATCCTACTACCGCAAGTACCGTCAACGTTCCCACTACTACAAAAGAAGTGGAAATAGGAATGGAGTTTGGTCGCACATCTCATCGAAAGCTTCGCGAGCAGAAGGACCGCAAACTCTCAGAATTCGATTAACGTTGCTCATTCATGAATCCTCGATAATGGACAACCTGCTCAATGAAACGAACATAGTCTGCCAACCTATTTCTCTACACGGTTTCTTCAAACCAACTTATCCAATGGTCCTTTCGCATAAACTCTGGCTCGGATACTTCTATTATTGTAGGAGTATCTTCCCGGTACGCAGTCGCTAAGTCGTTTCTCAAATGCGATAAATTTTGGGGTTGGCGAAAGTTCATATAAAACGCCTGAGCTATCAACGCAAAGTTTGGCGGTCTTGGAGATGTGTAGTATCGTGCTGTAGACTCGGAAAACATAGCCTTGTCAATCTCTCCGTACCCCTCGTTATTCCAAATGATGAATGGAATTCCGAGGCTCAATTGACTCGCGGTTTGGAGTTCCGATAGCGTGAAAGCCGCGCCACCATCGCCTACTAGGCACGCAACTCTCTCGTCCGGCTGTGCAATTTTTGCTCCAATTGTTGCAGGAATGCTATAACCAAGAGTACCAAATCCAGTTACGCTGTGGAAATATCCTCTCACCATGTCTGGTTCATAAAGTAATTGCGCATAGTAATTAGGTTGTGATGAATCTCCGACGAGGATATCGGTTTGCTCCTGGATCACTTGAAGGAACGCATGCATGTCGCGATTGAAGTGTATGTTTTTTTGAACTTGTTCTCGGGTTTGTAGTACTCGTTCGTTTTTCTCGTGTTCTTTGTGCAAATCTTGTTTTAAGATCGATTGCAGTACTTTCCGAGAATCTCCGACAATGCCGATGTCAGCCGACGCATTTGAACTGAGTTGATCAGGATCGACATCAACTCGAATAAGACACTGGCACTCGACGTTCTTGTTGGTTAAGAAAAAATCAAAATCCGTTTCCCCAAGCTCAGTTCCGAGCGCAATCACGACATCTGCGTTCTGGATAAGATCACGAATTTCTGGGAATGAAGGACTATAACCAACCGAGAGTCGGTGCCCGCTTGGCAATATGCCCTTTGCGTTGGTGGTATTAACGACCGGTGCATCAATCATCTCTGCAAACTCGACTAATTCTCTCTGAGCATGCAGAACCCCACCACCAACAATAATTACTGGTTGAATTGCATTTTTAAGGACTTCGATCGCGTCCGAAAACGTTGAATCGGTAATTTCTTGTTCCTTTCTGGCTGGTCGCCAATCTTCCTCAGCAGATAAATCGTAATCTAGTAAAGTTAATGGAACTTCAAGGTGAATGGGACCCGGGCGATTACGACGAAGTGAGTTGTCCAAAAAATCACAGAGGGAGGAGACCGTAGTCATTCGATCAAGACGCATGTGCGCGCGCGTGATTTCTCTGGAAACTGCTGCTTGTCCGGTAAGTTCGTGCAACTTTCCACTCTCAGTGCTCGCGCCGCATGGAGTCAACACGACCATTGGAATGGAGTCCGCCCGCGCCTGTGCAATCGCCGTTGCCGCGTTCAAAAATCCAGGACCGTCGATGAGCAGACAACCAGCGATCCTACCAGATGCCCTTGCGAATCCATCCGCCATGAACGCCGCACTCTGTTCGTGCCGTACGGTTACTAGCTTGTGTCCATCCGCATGAAACACGCGGTAAAACGGTAGGTTGTGAATTCCGGGAATTCCGAAAAAAACGGTGATTCCAAAATCTCGTAATATTCTTGATATTTGATCTGTGAGAATCATTTAAAAAAATGCAATCGTACGTCGTTCACGTGCCTGACAACAGCGCTGTAGTTTCGTTACCGCTGCTTTTCAAATACTTGATCGAGGTGCCATTCGACAAAAGTGGGATCAGGCCAGTGTTGTTGTTCGTGCGGTAACAACAAATTGGTTCCTCGTATTTGTTCCAACCACGACTCAATTGGTCCTGAGCTGTTCAGAGTAAAGGCAAGAATGATTCGATACGAATCAGAATCACGTTTTAAACTGATTGCTCCCCAATCAAACAACTTGTGATGAGACGAACACAGTGCTAAACCATTTGGAATAGTATCCGGTCCGTCGTAGCAATGCCAACGAATGTGTGCTGCTTCCAAGTCTACTAAGGTATCCCGCAGCCGTATTGAACTACCACAGAACGCACACTTTCGACGATATGCGTTAAGTACTTTCTCGCGAAAATTTGGATCCCGTTTAGACGTTTGTGTTCTTTTGTCAATGTCTTGCGCGGAGCCAAAGTGGTTGGCTGAGATGAAGTCCTTAAGCGGATCTGGAAATCCCAATTCTTGACAAATTGCCGAAAAGTAGCTTTCGGGAAAGTTCTTTGCAAGTAATAAGTGAGCAAGTTGAAGAATTGAGCTTGGACTATCTAAGAGAACTTTCATCGTCTCGTGATCAAATCCTCCAGATACTCCTCGATCTATCAACTCAGTTTCACTCAATTTACTTGCATGGTCTCGCTGAAAGTCATCGATACCTTTGAGTTCCCAACCGACTTGATCAGTTAGTAACCGGGTAAACGGATCTTTGGTAGTGTGGTTCTTCTTGGATTCATAGAATCGATTGAGCAATTCCGTCAGTTTGGGCTTGATTTCTTCATACGAGAACAATCGATATTCTTGTTCTATCCACAATCGACTTAAAACGTATAAAAGCAGAAGCGGTTTGTGCGGCGCTCTCACTCCCTTGTGGGTCGCTTGCCTGATGCTCAGAAATTGACTATGAAGAGAATCGGGAACCAATGTTCTTCAACTTGCCAAGGTTGGATTGCCCTTACTCTAATTCTTGTTTTAGCAACCGTGGAATGACCAATTCCACTCTCGAGACCGGAGTCTGTTCTATCGGAGACAACGGCCCCGTTCCAAAAGGAACGACATTCAATCCTTGTTCTTCAAAGATTTTTTGAATTTGTTCGGAGCAACTGCGAGAGTACTCAAGCAACTCTTCGGCGGCATTGGGTCCGTTCACATGACAAACAACGTAAATCTCTTCGTCTGCAAACTCTTGCAATTCAGTTTCGGCTAGTGTCCTAAGGCTTTCCAAATCTTCGGTCGATATAGCTCCTTGAGAATCAGGAACAATGTTGGGTAGCCTCACGGTACCTCTTCGCAATAACTCGCTCGAGACATCAACTGGAGCGTCAAACGCAACTCTTTCATTGGGCAAAATTTCAACGACGTGTGCGTAGACCCGGCGATTTGATCGCTCGACGACATAGATCATTAACAAATGTTGTACATCATCCTTGTCAAGCGCGACGGCAAGATAGTTTTGATTCACGTCTGAAGCTGACAGTACTCGTTCTCCGAAAATGTCACTTGCCCAGATCGTCGCACGTCCGCAATCTCTTTGTTCGCACTCAAACTCTATTTCACCACCGAGCGAAGTGATCTGTTGTTTAAACCAGTCGGTCGTATCTGACCTTTTTAGGTCCGATGGCATCCGATAAGTATTGGAAGATACAGAACCGAAAACTTTGACCGCACGTTCAAACGTGACTTCGCTGCGTATTCGCTGAGCAGACGACAATATGAAATTCATCGGTTCATCGTCTTCTGACACCCTGTTGAGTTCAAGTTCAGCCCGCGGATGTGCCGGTATAACCTGTTCTGAGGCATGAGCGCTGAGGTTTAGCAATCCTAGTAAAGTACAAGCGACGCCATAAGACCAAACCCTTGATGCGTGAATCTGTTTCATCGAAACTCTGTCGTTAATCTACTTCCCAAAACATCAACATCGTCTTTTTGCTCACCAGTCATGAGTTCAAAAATAGTTTCTTTCAGGTCTTCGCCAAGCACCAATACTCTATAGAGAGCATCGGCTAACGGCATGTACAACTGCATTCGTTGTTTATACGCATACACTGCTTTTAATGTATTAACTCCCTCGGCTAACTTGCCTAGTTTATTCATCGCCTCGTCTAGAGACAATCCCGAAGCAAATTGGTAGCCTAGTTGAAAGTTCCTCGAGTGCGGTGACGTACATGTCGCGACGAGATCTCCGACACCGGCGAGACCTAGAAATGTATATGGATTACCTTCCATTGCTTGTGCAAATCGACTCATCTCGATCAGGCTTCGTGTGATGACTAACGATACCGCGTTTTGGCCTACGTCCAACGCAGTTGCAATACCACAAATGATAGCGTATACGTTCTTCAGAGCACCGCCGAGTTCGACACCGTAGATGTCAGGACTGGAATACACTCGGAACGTACTACTACTTAAGCGTTGCTGTACCATCAATCTTAACTGACGATCCGGACTAGCAATGACCGTACCGGCAAATTTTCCAAGCGCTATCTCTTCGGCTAAGTTCGGCCCACTCAATACCCCTATCACACCTGGAGGTAGTTCCTCAGCCAAAATTTCGCTCATCAGTTTGAAGGAGTTATGCTCGACTCCTTTGGTCGCACTCACAGCATAAGTGCCGGATTGGATGTGTTGGCCGACCAAAGTTGCAACGTCACGAAACGAAGCACTAGGCACAGTGACGAACACCAGATCGCACTGTTCTAATGCTAAGCCAATGTCTGTTGTCGGTACCACGCGCTCGTGTATTGCGTGACCAGGAAGGTATCGCCTATTTTCCTTGTGTGTGTCAATGTCCGCAAGCTGGTCTTCATCGCGCATCCACAGATACGTTTTAAGACCATTAGAGGCAACGATATTCGCAATTACTGTACCAAAATTGCCCGCACCGACGACAGCGACAGTCATGTAATGCTCATTAGGCTAACAGTTCAGTAAGTAATCGATTCACGCGTTTCACGTGTGTCCCTGCTTCAATGGGGTAAGTCCCATCTGCTAAAATCGCCTGCTCATGTAGTAAATGAACCAAGTCCTCAAACCGTGCTTCATCTTGCTCTTGTGCTAAGTGTTCTATTAGACTATGCGATGCGTTAATTTCAAGAGTGGGTTTGGATTGAGGTACTTTTTGTCCCGATGCTTCTAAGACCCGACGCATGTGCAAGTCGAGATCGTGATCACCAAGGACTAAACAAGCTGGGGAGTCTACTAGTCGTTTGGACTTACGTACCGATTCGACGACATCTCCAAGAACAGTCTTGATTCGCTCCAAAAGTGGCTCGTCAATGTCTGCGTCCTGTTCACTCTCAACCTCTTTTTCCTCCTCTTTTGTTTCAGGGAGATCTAGACTGCTTCTAGTGATGTCTTGAAATTTCTTGCCCTCGAATTCATCAACATGAGACATCATCCAGGCGTCGATAGGATCACCGAACACCAGCACTTCAATACCTTGGCTCAAAAACACTTCTAAGTGCGGGCTATTTCGTGCGGACTGCTCGTTGTCACCAACAACGTAGTAGATGAATTCCTGATCTTCAGGTGCACGTTCAATGTAATCCTTCAGAGACGTTCGTTGCGGGGCATGCTCTTCACCAGATGGCACAGAGTCCTGAGTAGTGGTAAACCGTAACAGTTTTATTAATATCTCTCGGTTTGGGTTCATTGGAACTGTTCCTTCTTTCATTACATTTCCAAAGTTATCCCAAAACTCTCCGTACAGTTCAGGTTCGTCGCTCGCGACTTTCTGAAGCCGGTCAAGAACGCGGCGGGCTAAAGCATTACAAATTGTTTCGACAGCCTTGTGCTCCTGGAGCATTTCTCGAGACACGTTCAATGGTAAGTCGTTGGAATCAACGATCCCTTTTACCCAGCGCAAATAAATCGGTAAGAATGTTTCGGCATCATCCAGAATGAACACTCGTTGAACGTAAAGTTTCAGTCCCCGAGCGGCTTCTGGGTTGTACAAATCAAAAGGAGCGCGTTTGGGGATATAGAGTAAACTGGTGTATTCCAAACGGCCTTCGACTCGATTGTGACTCCAAGCTAGGGGATCTTCAAAATCATGAGAGATGTGCTTGTAAAACTCTTTGTATTCGTCATCGCTAATATCGGATCTAGACCGGGACCAGAGTGCCGTCGCGGTATTGACCGTGTCGCGTTCGTCTTGTTTATCCTTGTCCAAAGAGGGCATTGTGACTGGACACGCGATATGGTCGCTATAACGTCTAACAATTTCTCGCAAACGATATGAACTTAAATACTCTTTGGCTTCTTCTTTGAGCCTCAGGGTAACTGAAGTACCTCGAGAGGCCTCTGTATCTTCAACCGTGAATCCCTCCTCTCCTGTCGAAGTCCATTTAGTCCCTACTTCAGTACCGGCTCGTCGAGTCAGTACGACAACTTCATCCGAAACCATAAACGTACTATAAAATCCCACGCCAAATTGTCCGATCAGAGTCGCATCTGCTTTTTGATCGCCAGTCAGTTGTTTCAAAAATTCTTCGGTGCCCGATTTCGCGATCGTACCCAAATTTTCGATGATTTCATCGCGCGTCATACCGATACCGTTGTCCGCGACCGTAATTGTCGCAGCTTCTTCGTCAAAGTCGATCGCGATACCTAACTCGGTGTCCTCGCCCAACAATTCATCATTCTCAAGCGCTTCAAATCGCAACTTATCTACGGCATCAGAGGCGTTGGAAATTAGTTCGCGCAGAAACACTTCACGATTCGAGTACAGTGAGTTGATCATGAGGTGCAGAAGTTTCTTGGCTTCTGTCTGAAAGCTTAAAGTTTCAGTAGACATTTAATTTTCCGTAAGTTTTAGGCTTGGATAAAAGTATTGTCTGGTTGTCAAGATTTCAAGATCGAATGGGTCAGCTACACAATATCTGAGCCAAAGCATCACCAATGTGTGCAAGATTGCGCACCGTCTGAGCACCGGCTGCATCAAGGGCAGCATATTTGTCCTCGGCAGTACCTTTACCCCCTGCGATGATCGCGCCAGCGTGCCCCATTCTCTTGCCCTTTGGAGCAGTAGCTCCCGCAATGTAAGCAATAACTGGCTTGGACACGTGTTCTTTGATATAGTCTGCGGTTTCTTCCTCGGCGGTCCCGCCGATTTCTCCCACCATTACGATGGCTTCTGTTTGCGGGTCACTTTCAAATAGTTCGATAACATCGATGAATTGCGTCCCAGGAATCGGGTCGCCACCGATTCCTACACAGGTACTTTGTCCAAAACCGTTATCAGTTATTTGTTTTACAGCTTCATAAGTAAGTGTGCCCGATCGAGACACTACTCCTACTTTACCGGGACGATGAATTTCTGCTGGCATAATGCCGATCTTACATTCACCAGGCGTAATAACTCCTGGACAATTTGGTCCGACTAATCGTGTATGAGTTCGGTTTAGCAGAGCTTTTACCCTCAACATGTCCAGCGTTGGAATGCCTTCGGTGATGCAGACCACTAAATCCAACCCTGCTTCGATACTCTCAAAGATTGAGTCCAGACAAAAAGGTGCCGGGACATAAATCACGGAGACAGTCGCACCTGTTGAATCTATCGCATCCCTAACGGTATCAAATACTGGCAGTCCGAGATGTTCCGATCCGCCACGGCCCGGGGTGACTCCTGCAACCAATGTTGTCCCGTATGCGAGTGCTTGGATACTATGGAGAGTACCCTGGGATCCTGTGAGCCCTTGACACAAAACTTTTGTGTTTCGATCGACTAATATGCTCACAATTGCGCACTCGCAGCGTCGACGGATTTTTGTGCTGCGTCTTGTAGAGTATCGGCAGCGATAATGGCTAAACCGCTCGCACGCAGAAATTCTCGACCCTCGTCGGCATTGTTGCCGTCAAAGCGAACTATTACCGGAACACTAACGCCTACCTCTCGATACGCCTCAACAATACCTTCCGCAATCACAGCGCACGAAACAATACCACCAAAAATATTGATGAGGACTGCACGCACCTGAGGGTCGGAGAGAATTATTTTGAACGCCTCCGCAACAGAAGCAGTGTTCACTCCGCCGCCGACATCTAAAAAGTTCGCAGGACTCCCACCATAAAGCTTTACTAGATCCATAGTACCCATCGCGAGCCCCGCACCGTTGACCATACAACCGATGTTTCCATCCATAGCGACATAGCTTAGTTTGAATTTCGCGGCGTGTTCTTCTCGAGGATCTTCTTGCGTAGGATCTCGCAGCTCAGCGAGTTTCGGTTGACGAAATATTGCATTGCTGTCAATGCTGATCTTTGCATCTAGACAATGAACATCGCCCTCTTTAGTCACCACTAGTGGATTGACTTCAACGAGCGCGCAGTCGAGTTCATGAAATAGGCGACAAAGGTTCAAGAAAATGGAGGTAAATTGGCGAACTTGGTTTTTCTCTAACCCTAGCTTATAAGCCATCGCACGAGCTTGAAATGCCTGAGCACCAATGCTCGAATCTATCGTAGCCTTAATGATCTTCTCAGGACTCTCCTCGGCAATCGTTTCGATCTCAACCCCACCCTCTGTTGAAGCCATGACAACGACGCTCTGACGTGCGCGATCGATAACGGCACCGAGATAGATTTCACGTGCGATCTCCGTAAGAGATTCATAGTAAATGCTGGATACCAGTTGCCCTTCCGTATCAGTTTGATGAGTCACTAATCGCTTACCTAGCCACTCGGATGCGAATTCCTGCGCCGCTTCCGCACTGGAAACAAGTTTGACCCCACCTGCTTTACCTCGACCGCCGGCATGGACTTGAACTTTGGCTACCCAAGAGTTACCACCTATCTCAGCTAGAGCTTTAGGCACATCGTTCACATTTTGAACGACGTGACCAGTTGACACGGGTAATCCGTACTCGTGAAACAATGCTTTAGCCTGGTATTCGTGCAGATTCAACTAATTCTCTATCCTTTCTTTGTTTCGTGAGGTAAGGAAAAAAACACATCGAGGAAATTAATTCATCGTGTGATGTGAAACAGGTTTAGCGCTACTTCTTCTTTCTTCGATTTACGGTATGGATGGCGTTCCCACCCACACTTAATGCCGCTTCATGTACAGATTCTGAGAGCGATGGATGGGCAAACATCGTTAGCGCGAGATCCTCTGCAGTAGCCCCAAATTCCATTGCGATAACACCTTGCGCGATCAATTCAGACGCTTGAGCTCCAAGTATGTGGACACCCCGTATTCGGTCGGTTTTCGCATCGGCAATGATTTTGACAAATCCCTCCGTTTCATGAGCGGCCATCGCGCGCCCGTTCGCACTGTAGGAAAACATCCCTGAGTTAAATTTCTCTCCATTCGCTTTTAGTTCGTCTTCACTTTGACCAACCCAAGCAATCTCCGGATGGGTGTAAATCACTGAAGGTACAGTTTCGTAGTTAACAATTGGTTTGTGTCCGGCAATTCTTTCGGCAACCATTACTCCTTCTTCCATACCCTTATGCGCTAACATCGGACCACGCACAACATCTCCAACTGCGTATACGTCGGGTGCATCCGTCAAACATAGATCATTAACAAATAAAAATCCACGTTCATCGATATTGACTTCACATTCTTGGCTCAGCAAATCCTCGGTATAGGGTCGGCGACCCACTGCAACAATTAGCTTATCGCATTCAAGTACCAGGTCTTCACCCTTGAGCTGGTACGCTACCTTTACCACCCCGTCTTCTACAGTTGACGACACTACTCTCGCGCCCAGACGTACGTCTAAGCCTTGTTTCTTGAAGATCTTCAAAGCCTCACGCGCGGCACGTCGGTCCGCCATAGGCAGAAAGTCCTCAAATGCCTCTAAGATCACAACTTCTGAGCCAAATCGGTTCCAAACACTACCAAGCTCTAATCCGACAATACCGGCTCCGATGACACCCAGACGTTTCGGAACTTCTTCAAATTCCAGCGCGTCGGTGGAATCCACGATCAATTCGTGGTCGATTCTTGCCGCTGGAATGTCGATCGGTGTGGATCCGGGAGCCAAAATGACATGATTTGCAGTGATTGTTTCTTGCGATCCGTCGTGGCTTGTGTAAGTCACCTCACGACCGCTACCAAGTTGTCCCGTACCCGGTAAGAAGGTTACTTCGTTTCCTTTGAATAAGACATCAATTCCCGATGTCAGCTTGTCCACAATAGAGTTCTTGTACGTTAGCATCTTAGAAATGTCTATTTGGTGGTCTTCTACAGAAATTCCCATCTTTTGAAATTCGGTCATTCGCGTAAATGTATAGGACACATCGAGAAGCGCTTTCGAAGGAATACATCCCCAATTTAAACAGGTTCCGCCTAATGTAGGTTGACCGTTACGATCAATCGACTTGTCAATACAAATGACTGCGTGACCGAGTTGCGCGCTACGAATCGCAGCAGCATAACCGGCCGGACCTGCACCGATTACGACGATATCAGCTTCACGACTCATTTCTTTTCTCCCTAAAGTTCCAGCAAAATACGCGCTGGATCTTCCAGCATTCCTTTAATCGCAACCAAAAATCGCACGGCCTCAGAACCGTCAATAAGCCGATGATCGTAAGACAGCGCTAAATACATCATAGGTCGGATTTCGACACTGCCGTCCACAACCACCGGTCGTTCCTGAATCTTATGCATTCCCAAAATCGCAGTTTGCGGGGGATTCAATATTGGTGTCGACATGAGCGAACCGAAAACACCGCCATTGGAAATAGTGAACGTTCCACCTTGCATATCTTCAATGGCCAATTTGCCGTCTCGAGCTTTTTGTCCGAACTCCACTATTTGGTCTTCGATTTGAGCAAGTCCTAAAGCATCGGCATCTCGCACGACTGGTACGACCAGGCCGCGTTCGGTGCTCACTGCAACGCCTATGTCATAAAAGCCGTGATAGACGATGTCGGAACCGTCGATAGACGCATTTACTAACGGAAATCGCTTGAGTGCTTCTACGGAAGCTCGAACGAAAAAGCTCATGAAGCCCAATCTCGTCCCGTTGTGCGTACGCTGAAACTCTTCTTGATATTGCTTGCGCATACGAATAATTGGAGCCATATCCGCTTCATTGAAAGTCGTAAGCATCGCGGCTGTTTGTTGGGCTTCGACCAATCGATTCGCGATCGTCGCGCGCAGTCTCGTCATTGGTACGCGACGTTCGACTCGTTCCCCTGTGTCCGCTGATGGTTCCTCTATTTCTGGTTCAGGAGCTTTTGCTCGCCCTGTCTTTGCTTCTACGCGAACTGTCCGCGAGGCAATCGCTGCTTCTACATCGCCTTTGGTAATCATCCCACCACGACCAGAACCGCGGACTGACGCCAAATCAATGCTGTTTTCTAAGGCTAGTTTCCGAGCCGAAGGAGCGGCCGCGATCTCTTTCGGTTCGGTGTCTACGGGTTGCTCGCTGGTTTGCTCAGATTGTTCTACAACTTGAGGGTCTCCTTCTTCGACAACGGCGATCAAATCGAGACCGACGACAGTCGCACCTTCTGGTTTCACGATCTTTGCAACGGTCCCAGCCACCGGTGATGGAATCTCTAAAGTTGTTTTCTCTGTCTCAACATCAGCTAACAGTTCATCCCTTGCAATAAACTCTCCCTCGCGCTTATACCATTTTGTAAGCTCCCCTTCAACAATGGATTCGGGAAACGCTGGAGTTGTAATTTCAGTGGTCACGTATTTCTTCCAAATTTCCAAAAAGTGCTTCTTCGACAAGTTCGCGTTGTTGTCGAGCATGGCGCGCTGGTAAACCTACGGCTGGTGCCGCGTACGGCTTACGTCCCGCATATTTAAGCGTTAAATTTTGATGGGTCGTAGCGACTGCTCGTTCCATGTGGTGCTTGCTGGAATACCATGCACCTTGGTTCTTAGGTTCTTCCTGACACCACACTACAGTCTTTAACTCGCTGTACTGGGACAGAACCTTAAGAAATTCATCAAGGGGAAATGGATACAACTGCTCTAAACGGACAATCCCAACGGTTTTGCAGTTTGCTTCCCGTCGCCTAGCGAGTAAGTCATAATACACCTTCCCGCTACACAAGACCAGTCGTTCGACTTCTTTTGGTTTCAATGGATCATACTCATCAATTACGTTACGAAACGAACCATTTGCTAATTCGTCGATGGTTGACGTCGCGAGTTTGTGTCGGAGGAGACTCTTGGGAGTTAAAGTAATCAACGGTCGACGCATTGGCCGGATCATCTGGCGACGCAATAAGTGAAAAATCTGTGAAGGTGTCGTTGGGATACATACTTGAATGTTGTGTTGCGCGCACATTTGCATAAACCGCTCAAGTCTTGCAGAGGAATGTTCGGGTCCCTGTCCTTCTAGTCCATGAGGTAGGAAGATGACTAAACCACACTGCCGTCCCCACTTAGCCTCACCACTTGATATAAATTGATCGAATACGACTTGAGCTCCGTTGGCAAAGTCACCGAATTGAGCCTCCCAAATGACGAGCGAGTTCGGTGCGGTCGTCGCGTACCCATACTCAAATGCGAGCACCGCTTCTTCGGACAGCAATGAGTCGTAAATCTCAAATCTTCGTTTCTTGAACCCTTCCTGAATCGGTATCACTTGCTCACCCGTACTCTGACAGTACACACAAGCATGCCGATGGGAAAACGTCCCCACCCCAACATCTTGTCCGGTGATCCGAACTTCAAAACCTTGATCTAGCAATGTCGCGTATGCCGCCATCTCGCCAAAGCCCCAATTCACGGCGAGACCTCCAGCTGCCATGTTGCGCCGATCAGCATAAATGCCTTGGACTTGTTTGTGGAGTTTTGTTCCCTTTCGGATTCTGTTAGCTTTTGCCATAACCTGTTGGAGTCGAAGCAACGGAAACGAGGTGTCGGCAGGCTCGTCCCAATGATGGCCGATATACGGCTTCCAGTCGACGAACATACTCGTATCGGGTTCTTTAATAACAGAAAGTGCTATAGTCTCACCTCGGTCTAAACGATCTCGTACGGTCACGGCCAATTCGTCGGATTCATCCTGCGAGACGACGCCTTCCTCGGCTAAGCGATCAGCGTAAATCTTTCGTGTCGTCGGATGACGCCTGATCTGTTGGTACATTAAAGGCTGTGTTTTCATTGGATCTTCGGCTTCGTTATGACCGCGACGTCGATAACAAACTAAATCTATAACGACATCCTTCCCAAAAACATTTACGTAATCTGATGCTATTTGTGCAACGAACGTCACTGCTTCGGGATCGTCGGCGTTAACGTGGAAAATCGGCGCGCGAATGATCTTTGCAACTTCACTACAGTATTCCGTCGAGCGTGCGTCTTCCAGTCGGCTCGTGGTAAACCCGACCTGGTTATTAATAATGATGTGCATCGTCCCACCCGTGGAAAATCCTCGAGTCTGAGACATTTGAAAGGTTTCCATAACGACTCCTTGTCCAGCGATAGCAGCATCACCATGGATTAAGATTGGAAATACCTGTTCTCGACTGGCATCAGCACGACGGTCTTGCCGTGCTCGGCATGAACCTTCGACTACCGGTCCTACGATCTCCAAGTGCGACGGATTGAAAGCGAGCGCGAGATGTATTTGCCGACCGTGTGTTTCTAGATTTGTCGAAAATCCCATGTGATACTTCACGTCTCCAGTTTCGTACTGTTGACGAGCCCGACCCTCAAATTCTTGAAAAAGTTCGCTGGCCTGTTTGCCAAGTAAGTTTACGAGAACATTCAGTCTACCTCGATGAGCCATCCCAATGACAACTTCTTGGACGCGCCACATACCTGACCGTTGAGTTATCTCGTGGAGCATTGGGATCAAGCTTTCAGCTCCTTCCAAGCCAAATCTCTTTGTACCGGGATAACGGTTATGTAAATATCGTTCAAGTCCCTCTGCCGCAGTAAGGCGCTCCAATATCCGGTATTTCGTCTGATCGTCAAATTGCATCTGAGAGTGAACGCTCTCTAGCCGGCCGCGAATCCATTCCCTTTCCTGCGTTGAAGTCACATAAACATACTCTGTTCCGATAGAGCCACAATAGGTTTTTTCTAATGCATCGACGATATCACGAAGTTTGGCATCTTTGTCCGTAAACAAATGGGACGATCCAATGTGAAACACCGTGTCAAAGTCAGCCATGCTCAGACCGTGAAACTTCAACTCAAGATCCGCAGCTTTGTCTCTCTCCCAGACCCCTAGTGGATCAATTCGAGCCTTACGGTGCCCTCGAGATTGATAGGACTCGATGAGTTCCATCACTTGGATTTGTTTTCGATGGTATTCCGAGAGTATGGAGGTGCTGACTCGTTCCGGACGAGCCTTAAGGCGATTTCGACCGAGTCTTTCGAAGTGATGAACTATCGTACTGTGAGCAATATCCGGATGCCCATTATCTGCTTGGGGAAGCGTGTGGAAATAGTCTCGCCATTCCTGAGGAACTAGGTTCGCACTCTCCAAATATTTTTCGTACATCGCTTCGATGTACGCAACGCTACCTCCCGCAAGATGAGAACTTGCTTCCATTCGTTCTAGAAAAGAGTCGGTCATGGTTTTTCCTCAAGTGGTGGCACTAAGTTCCTTCTTTAACCATAAGAGATCGGATCTTCCCGATAGCTTGAGTGGGATTGAGGTCTTTTGGGCAAACGCTAGCGCAGTTCATGATGCTTCGACAGCGAAATACGCTGAAATGATCGTCAAGTTTCGACAATCTCGCTTCGGTCGCGGTATCACGGCTGTCTGCAATAAATCGATAAGCGTGTAAAAGTGCCGCCGGACCAAGAAATTTATCAGGATTCCACCAATATGAAGGACACGCGGTCGTACAGCACGCACACAAAATGCACTCATACAAACCTTCCAACTTTTCGCGATCTTCAATACTTTGAAGTCGCTCCTTCGTGGGAGGTAAATCCTCATTGATCAAGAAGGGATCGGCACGTTCGTATTGTTTGTAGAACTGCGACATATCTACAACCAGATCTCGAATCACGGGCAGTCCAGGTAATGGACGGAGAACAAGCCGGTCGCCGGAAATTACCGATCCGACTGGAGTCTTACACGCTAGCCCATTAGTCCCGTTCATGTTCATTCCATCCGACCCACACACACCCTCACGACAGGAACGTCGATAAGTAATCGATGGGTCTTTGATCTTGAGCTGTTCCAACACGTCAAGGACCATCAAATCGCGTCCTTCTGGCCGAGTAAATTCGTAGTCTTGCAACCTTGGTTTGGCGTCCTGTTCAGGGATGTAGCGATAGATGCTTACCAGCACGATTTAGTACTCTCTTTTGATCGGTTGAAACGGTTCCATCGTTTCCGGGCTAAAGTTCACTGCACGTTTTTTAATCGATTTGTCCGAAGCAAAATATAGTGAGTGACACAACCAATTATCGTCGTCTCGCTCGGTGTAATCGACGCGAGCGTGTGCACCCCTAGTTTCCTTTCGAGCTGCCGCAGCGATTGCTGTCGCTTCAGCAACTTCAAGTAAATTATCAAGTTCTAATGCTTCAATTCTGGCAGTATTGAATATTTTAGTTTTGTCTTCAAGATGCGAGTTCTGTACTCGATCGCGTAGGTCGGCAAAAACGGAAATCGCTGACTGCATGTTCTGCTCCGATCGAAATACACTGAAATTCATTTGCATGGTTTTTTGTAGTTCGGATTTCAATGTCGCCGGGTGCTCTCCTTCCGACGACTCGTCCCAACGGCGAATTCGCGCTAACGCGGGCTCGCAGTCTGAATCCGAGGGTGCGCGGTAAGCCACTCCTTGTTCTAGCGTCTCTCGAATGTGTAATCCTGCGGCGCGACCAAAGACTACCAAGTCAAGTAGAGAATTTCCACCGAGTCGGTTTGCCCCATGAACTGATACAGACGCCACTTCACCCACAGCATAGAGTCCCTCGACCATCTGATCGTTCCCTGCCTGTTGCGTAACCGCTTGACCAGAAACTGCGGTGGGTACTCCCCCCATCATGTAATGACAAGTTGGTACGACCGGTATCGGTTCCACCACTGGATCTACGAGTGCATAGGTACGAGATAGTTCCAGTATACCGGCTAATCTAAGTTCTAATGTGTGTTTACCTAAATGATCGAGTTTCAAGAGAACGTGATCTTTATCGGGACCGCATCCTCGTCCTTCTTGGATTTCGATGATCATTGATCGTGAGACGACGTCGCGACTGGCCAAGTCTTTTGCCGTAGGGGCGTACCGTTCCATGAAACGTTCGCCTTGTGCATTAACCAAATAGCCGCCTTCGCCACGACAACCCTCGGTAACCAGCACTCCGATTGGATAAATACCCGTAGGGTGGAATTGCCACATTTCTATGTCTTGTACGGGGACCCCGCTCCGAAGTGCCATAGCAATGCCGTCTCCTGTGTTCATGAGCGCATTTGTTGTACTAGCGTAAATACGACCAGCACCGCCTGTCGCGAGCAGTGTAGCCTTCGCCTGCACCAACACGGTTTCGCCGCTCTCAATGTTAATCGCGACCACTCCACAGACGACGCCATCTTGATTGCGTACTAAATCGACGGCAAACCACTCATTCAAAAAAGTCGTGCGAGCTTTGACGTTAGCTTGATAGAGTGTGTGTAGCAGTGCATGCCCCGTTCGATCAACCGCGGCGCAAGTACGCGCTGCTTGTCCCCCCTTACCGAAATTTTTGGATTGCCCTCCAAATGGTCTTTGATAAATTCGACCAGTCTCGGTACGAGAAAAAGGCAAGCCCATATGCTCTAGTTCATAAACCACTTCCGGCCCAACTTTGCACATATACTCAATGGCATCCTGATCGCCGATAAAGTCCGATCCCTTCACAGTGTCATACATGTGCCAACGCCAGTTATCGTCGGGGTCATCGCTACCAATCGCACAGGTGATACCGCCTTGTGCGGAAACCGTGTGCGAGCGAGTAGGAAACACTTTGGACATCACCGCGGTATGAAATCCACTCTCAGCAAGCGGAAGACTCGCGCGCAAACCAGCACCTCCGCCACCGACAACTACGGCATCAAATTGCAGTGTTCTTATGGGTTGAGACACCGACGAAACTACCAAATAATGATGAAGCCCAGTACAAAGTACACGACGATCAAGGAAGTCACTCCGAATTGATAGATCAACCGTAGTACAGTTGCAAACTGGCCAATGTGATGTTCATTCAAATAGTCTGTACCGACAGTCCACATGCCAATCCACGCATGGATTCCCCACGACAACAAGGTCAGGGTGCCGACAACTAACATCGCAGGAGATCGCATAAAAGTGAGCCATTGTGCGTAATCAAGATTGGGGTGTGCTAACACAAACCAAACAATGCATCCAACGTACACGGTTAAAACGACAGCGGACACTCGTTGAAGGAGAAAGTCTGCTACACCACTACGAGAAAAGCTCGTGGCGTTTACAACCAAAACCAAACTCCAATAGCCAGAGAGAGAAGCACGGAGCAAACGAGTACTATTGCGGCGCTTGCTTTACCTACTTTCAAAGAATCGCCAATATGCAAGTCCATTAACAGATGACGAAGACCTGCAACAATGTGATAGCCCAAGAGTGAAAGTGTGAACCATAGTACTATCGAATGTACGGGGTTATCAAGAGTGGCTTTTAAGTTTGAGAAGGAAGCTTCTGACTCAAGCGATAGCCACAGTATCCACAACAAATAAAACGATGCTCCAAATAGCACTACCCCGCTAACCCTATGCAGAATCGATACCACCGCGACAATGGGAAAACGGATCGCGAATAGATTTAAAAAGACTGGTCTAGTACTTTTCATTGGCTAATCCGCGACCAAGCGATTTGAATTAAGCTCGCCGTCTATTCGATTGAGATAGCGCGACCCTTGGACTTGTTTAATAACGGTAGGTTGAGACGACATTGTTGCTCATAATTTTAGTGTGTGCGCCGGTCTTGCTTATCGTCAATCCTACAATCTTCATCAAACCATTCAATCTGTGGTCAATGCGAGCAACATCGTTTGTCCTATAAATCAAATATTGCTTCAGTGTAAACTCTTAGAGGAATTCTGATTAGCTTCCGTTTCCTTGATCCTGCGTAATTTGTAGTACCGATACCGTGAACTCGCTTGAAACCCCTAAACGCCAATGGGCAAAACAGTATGCTGAACTATTGCTTTCAGCTCGCTGGATTGTCATCCTAGCCGCGGTAGTTTTGGTGGTCGTGGCATCACTCGGCGTTCTACGGCTCGGCTTTGAGGCTGATTACAAAATCTTCTTTGACGAAGACAACCCCCAGTTATTAGAGTTAGAGACTCTGGAATATACCTATGGAAAAAGCGAAAACGTCGCGTTCCTAATCGTACCCGATGACGGAAATGCTACGTCTGAAAATGCGTTGTCGGCAACCGTGTGGCTGACTGATGAGGCATGGAAAACTCCCTACTCAAGACGCGTCGATTCCCTTGCGAACTTTCAATACACGACCGCAGATGGAGACGATTTATACGTTAGAAATCTGATCGAACCGGAGGAAATATCTCTCCCAAGGACTCAGGCTCATGTACGTTCCATTGCTCTATCAGATCCGCGTATTGAAGGTAGCATCCTAGCGCGAAACGGAGATGTCACCGTCGTAAACGTCACAGTTGAGCTGCCAGAACTATCTGGTACTGACCTGTTAGAACCTGTAGCTGAAGTCGCTAACTTTGCGCGAGAGCTTGCGGAGAAAACAGAAGAACGTTTTTCCAACCTAGATATTCGAGTTGTTGGCACGATTATGGTTAATCAAACTTTTGTGGCGGCATCTCTTGATAGCCAACTGATATTCTTCCCCGCGAGCCTGCTTCTGATGGCACTGATTCTAGGTGTGCTCACCCGTGGCATGTCTGGTGTGTTCGCAACAGGTATGGTCATGGTATTTTCTGTTTTAGCCTCTATGGGCATAGGAGGTTGGTTTGGACTACCATTTTCACCACCATTAATGCCGGTACCTACGATAGTTCTGATGATCGTGGTCGCGAACTGCGTGCACCTCCTGGTTACCACGCAGAATCGAATGCGAGCTGGCGACTCCAAGCACGACGCGATCGTCGAGTCGATTCGGTTGAACCTACACCCCGTTTTCTTAGCAAGTCTTACGACGACGCTAGGCTTCCTAAGCATGAATTTTTCCGAGGTTCCGCCGTACCGACATCTAGGCATGTTTGTTGCGTTTGGCATCATGGTTTCGTTCGTCCTGTCTGTTACATTCTTGCCAGCATTTCTATCGATTCTGCCTTTCGGCGCGCGTAAAGAAAGTCAAAAATCCCATGCCTTTTCTATGAAAAGTTTAGCGGACTTCGTACTTCGATATCGAAATGTACTGTTCTGTATTTGGTTAATCGTCGTACCTGCGATGATTCTGGCAATCACGCGTAATGATTTGAACGATGTCTTAGTTCACTTCTTTAACAAAAACGTCGAATTTCGACAAGACACGGATTTCATGGACGAGCGTTTGAGTGGTAATACGCTACTCGAATACTCGTTAGAAGCTACCACAGTCGGAGGCGCTACCGATCCGAATTTTCTACAAGATGTCGAGAACTTCGCAGAGTGGTACCGTAATCAGCCTGCAGTTCGACACGTGGCGACGATTACGGACACCTTTAAACAACTTAATAAAAGCATGCACGGCGACGATCCGGCCATGTACCAGATTCCGAATAGTCAAGAACTAGCCGCCCAATACCTCCTACTCTATGAACTATCTCTACCTCAAGGGTTAGATCTAAATAATCAAATTGATCGATCCCGTACCGCGACTAGAGTCTCCGTGTCTGCAGAGACGTTGAATTCCAAAGAGCTGCTCGATGTACACGTGCGGGCAAAAACATGGTTGCAAGAAAACGCTCCACACGTTGCTGGAGTCTCAGGCACGGGACCATCTACACTGTTCGCTTACATCGGTCAACGCAACATTCAGACTATGCTAATTGGTACGGTAATCGTGCTTCTCGCAATTTCTGCTATTCTCTTGGTCGCATTACGATCGTTCCGAATCGGTTTAGTTAGTATTGTTCCCAATTTAACACCCGCGATTATCGGATTCGGGGTGTGGGGCTTGACCGTCGGACAGGTCGGACTTGCATTATCGGTAGTTGTGGCGATGACTATAGGAATTGTCGTAGACGACACTGTGCACTTTCTGGGTAAGTATCTCCGCGCCCGTCGCGAGTTAAATTACGACCCTGAATCTGCTGTACGTTATGCGTTCGACACTGCGGGTCGAGCCCTTCTAACGACAACGCTTGTTCTCGTAGCTGGGTTCTTGATTTTCGTGTTTTCACCGTTTGTCCCAACAGCGCAGGTGGGCATCTTGACAGCGCTGATCATCGGTTTTGCGCTTATCGCTGACCTTACACTCCTACCAGCTCTGTTGCTTTGGGTTGACCGCGATGGTAAGCGTGTTCGAGAATAACTGTTGAAAACCCCACCCATTAAAATTTATATGTTCGCTTTTTTTGCGAGGTAACGAAGTAGCAACGTGTTTAACAACCCCCTTGAGTCCTTTCACAACACTGTTGCCGAAGCGAAAGCGGAACGGGAACAACTCGACCGACTGTTAACCGTATCTTCTCCCCGAGAGCTCTTACTGTTAGTCCTCGTGTTAGTACTACTAGCCGCTCTCATCGTTTGGCTAGTGTTCGGTGTTCTTGACCGGAATATTGCAACGAATGCTACCTTGCTTGAGCATTCAGTTTCCGCCGATAAGTTAAACCAAGTAGTTCGAATGGAAGCGTTGTTGCGTACCGAATTTGGTCCAGCCGTCAAGACGGGTATGGCTGTAGAGATTACACCGGTAAATGATCAAGGAAACCCAACGACCATAAAAGGAAATATTCGATCGATTCTGTCTTTAGATTTGTCAGAGGGGTCTTTTGGTGAGGCTCGTAACCCACTAACGACCAAACTGTTTCAGATTACCGTCGACCCAGAAGTCGATCTTTCATCGTACGAAGACTCTGAGTGTCGTCTGATCATCCAACTTGGACGACAGTCCCCACTTCAATTGATCGGAAGAAATCTGCTCTAATATGGCTTTACACTCTACTCAGACTACAAGCCAAGAGTCTGTTCTCCGTTCAAAAAAGCAAAAGATAACTACTCCTGTTCTTCTGCAAATGCACGCTACGGAATGTGGTGCTGCGTGTTTAGGCAGTGTGTTAGCTTACTTCGGTCGTTGGGTTCCACTCACGCAATTGCGTGAAAAGTGTGAGGTTAGTCGAGACGGAAGCAGCGCAGCAAGTATTGTTCGAGCAGCTCGGCATTTTGGCCTTGACTGTAAGGGGCTAAGCGTAAAGGCCGATCTGTTAAAAAACCTTACTTTGCCACTTATTCTGTTTTGGCAGTTTAGTCACTTTGTCGTGTTAGAGGGTATTACTGAACGACACTTTTATTTAAACGATCCAGCTTCAGGAAGACGGAAACTCACTAGAGACGAATTTTTAAAGGGTTATAGCGGAATAGCTCTTCAATTAAACCCCGGTGAAAACTTCACACCCGGTGGAGAGTGGCCTAACCTGTTTTTACAACTGAAAAGTTTTCTCTCTGGAGCATGGCGATTACTTACGGGAGTGTTGGCTTGTGCTGTATTGATGACGCTGTTAGCTCTCGTGATACCGGTGTCGTTGAAAGTATTCGTGGATGATGTAATGCATCACTTCAGCGCTTGGGTCAGCGTTGTAGGCGCGCTTCTCGTTGCGGGAGTATTGATCTATGCGTTGACTTGGCTAAAGCACCGATTGCTTGAACGACTATCAGTGAGGATTTCGGTGAATGGATACAACGAGAGTTTGACCAAACTCTTACGTTTACCGCTCGAATTTTTTGAACACAGGCAGGTTGGCGATTTGACGGACCGAGTGTCCACCATCGATCGAATCGCGAAGAACGTTACGACAGAGTTTCTCGTCCTTCTCATCGATATGGCAATGAGTGTAGTACTTCTGATCGCAATGCTACTCTTTAACGTGTCTCTCGCACTCGTCGTTTTGCTGCTCGCTCTACTCCATGGGTCGTTGACTTATTTTCTCAACCGCAAGCAATCGATTCAAAGCCAAGCGATGAGACGTGAGCAAGGACTACTACTTGCCATCGGCATGCAGATGCTAAGCCACGCCGAGAATCTTCGCATGACCGGCGCGGACGATCGGTTTTTTGCTCGTTGGAGAGGGCAACAAGCAAGAGAACTAGAGGCTCGTAGAGTAAACTCCGAATTGAGCGCACTTAACTCTGCACTTCCAGGTCTTATTTCGGTTTGGCGAAGTGCTGCGATCCTAGCAATAGGTGGTTTTCTAGTTATTTCTGGTGAAATGACCCTAGGAGTCTTAGTGGGGTTTTATTTCTTGGCTGAGTTGTTTTTAGATCCCATTGGCCGCTTTATGGAATTTGCCCATAAACGACAAACGCTCGAAACCGATCTTCAGCGACTACAAGACATTTCAAATACAACAGAAGACCCGATTTTCAGCCGACGAAGCCCAGAATCCGTTTCAATACCTACTTTTAAGGGTAGATTTCAGTTAACAGGCCTAGTTGAATTGCGCAACGTCACATTTGGATATAACAAGAGCCGGCCACCCTTGCTCAAAGACTTCAACCTCACGATCAAGCCTGGTCAAAGGGTCGCGGTGGTTGGGACCAGCGGATCAGGAAAGTCGACACTGTTGCGCCTTATATCTGGAATTAGTCATCCTTGGTCGGGAGAGATTTTGTTTGATGGTGATTTGCGAGATGAAATTCCTGAAGAGGTTCTGCGAAGGTCAATATCTGTCGTAAATCAGGAAGCGATGCTCTTTGCCGCGACCGTGCGCGACAACATAACACTGTGGAATCCAGCAGTTTCTGATGAAATCATAGTCTCTGCAACTCGAGACGCCTGTATTCACCACGACATCTTGGCCCGTCCCCAAGGTTATTCAACAGTAGTCGAGGAAAGCGGAGCAAATTTCAGCGGCGGTCAGCGACAACGGTTAGAAATCGCCCGGGCTTTGGTAGGTAATCCCACCTTACTGCTACTAGACGAAGCGACGAGTTCTCTCGACGCCGCGACAGAAGAATCAGTGGATGACAGCTTAAGACGAAGAGGAGTCACTTGTTTCATAATTGCACATCGCCTTAGTACAGTCCGAGACTGCGACGAAATCATCGTACTTGAAAAAGGCACGGTAGTACAACGGGGTACGCACGACGAGATGATCGCCGATAGAGATGGCACCTACTACAGGCTAGTCAGGTCGGGCTGATGGACCACACCTCAAACCAACGAACGACCGTTTCCGACATTGCGGCACGCTCTACCGTCAGCGTACCCTGTGAGGGCAATTCACCTGTAGTTCTTGACGACAACGAGAGCTTTTGGTATGTAGCTAACGGTGCCGTTGATCTCTTTCTTATCGAAACCAAGGACGGGATAGAACAAGCTGCACCGCAACACCTCATGCGAGTTGAGTCCAAGAGACTACTACCTAGCTTTGTCCCGGATACACAGGACAAAGATGGTAGCACAACTACGCTCGGATTGGTTGCCAAAGGAAAGCCTGGGACCCGCTTGACCCGCATACCCGTCTCTGACCTCTCCAAGATTCACTCATCCGAGCTAGCCGAGCAAATCGATGGTTGGTTAACGGCACTAACTCAAGCCTTGTCACGGTTCGTCATTCGTTCACCGCGACCGAATGCGCTCATAGAACCCACATCGGAAATTACGCTTTCCAAGGGAATAGCGAGTGTTTCTCGTAGCGTGGTATGGGTATCCGGTGCAACCCAAGGTACGGGCTTATTCATGGACATGGTAGATCCGGCAGAGATAGTCAAAGGAGCGACCGAATCGGCAATTCCTCTGACTCGGGCAAGCTGGATCTCAATATTCGAAGAGGTTACTATCTCTGGTTACTCTACCGAAACACTCGCAAAGGACGGTTCGCTCTTAATTGCACTCGAGTCTTTTCATAGGATTGCCTTACACATGGAACGACTCAACCGCAGACTAGCAGTGGTCGATGACGCGAATCTCGAACGCGATCGAATTATGAGTCGCCGTGTCGCCGAAGACGTAGCTAGAGCTCGTCTCTTCGATATTTACAACCAGCAAAGAAAGACCGAGGAACAAGCTACCGACACCGCGCTTGCTAGTGCCCTCCGGCTTATCGGTCGTCGTTTGGGGATTGAATTCACAATTCCTCGAAGATCGGAATCGTTCGAAGAGCCGGTTACCCTAATTGACATTCTCGATGTGTCGAGCGTGCGGGCGAGACGCGTGAAACTCGATTCGGATAGTCGATGGTGGCACAGCGACAGCGCAATACTCTTAGCTTTCCGGGCGACTGACAATCAACCAATCGTCTTGATACCCGGAATGCACGGTCGATATAACCTGATCGATCCGGTCACTAGAAAGCGTGTGATCACTACTAGAGCTCGTGCTGCAGAACTGAAAGAAGAAGCTTGGATGTTTTATCAACCATTACCTTCGGGCTCGGTCACTTCCTCCGAACTCCTGCGGTTTGCTCTGCGTCGCTCTGGTAAGGACCTGACGCGATTAGCACTATCTGGCATCGTCGGTGGGTTAGTAAAACTGGTTCCTGCACTAATGCTTGGACTGGTAGCAAACCATATCGTTGCGGGCGGAAACACCACAGGACCACTTTTTATAGTGGCAGTTTTGCTTGCTGTCATAGGACTATTGAGTGTATTTGTCAACTTATTGGAAAACACGGCAATGATGCGTTTTGAAGGCCGATCAGCATCGCGATTAGAAGCCGCTTTTTGGGATCGTCTCATGCGACTTCCTTCGGAAATTCTCCATCGTCAACCCAGTGGAGACTTAGCCATGTCGGGAATGGCGTTTCAGAATTTGCGAGACGGTTTGCAAAGAGTGGTCGTCAACAGCGTGCTGTCTCTTGTCTTCTTATTACCTGTCTTTGGTGTCGTCTTCTTTTACGATGTCGTACTAGGAAGTGTAGTCCTGATATTTAGCGTCGTTGCTCTTTCGATCATGATTTTTTGGGGACTGTGCCAAATATCACCCTATAGTCGAATGATTAGCGCGATCCGTCGGGTGTCAGGGTTATTGTTTGAGATTATCGAAGGTATTTCAAAGCTTCGCGTTGAGAATGCTGAAGGTTCAGCATTTGCCATGTGGGCTCAAGACTATCGTGACCAAAAACGAGCCGAACTGAAACTTGGTAAGTATGAACGTCATGCACGTGCGTTAGGTGCCGCACTGCCATTCATTGCGGGAGCGGTTCTGGTGTTTTTCATGGTCGCGATTGGAGATGGCGACTTTTTAGTCGGTGATTTTTTAATCATCTTCGCTGTTTTCATTGTTTTTCAGCATGCCATTGCACGGTTCGGTGACTCTTTCGGTTTGGTTGCTTCCATGCTGCCCGCACTGAGTCAGATGCGTTCAATGCTTGCTGCTGACCCGCAACCCAAGACTTTAGGAGATCCTGTAGAAAGTCTGCATGGAGAAGTCTTGTTTGATAGGATTTCTTTTCGGTATACACCAGATAGTCCGCTAGTTCTCACTGACGTTACGATTCACGCCCGACCTGGTGAATTTATTGCGATTGCTGGTGAATCAGGTGCGGGGAAGAGTACGCTATTTCGAATTGCAATCGGTCTTGACCGGCCTACTAACGGAGCGGTCTACTACGACGGTCGTGATTTGCGACACCTGAACTTGAAGCAGCTACGACGTAAGATGGGAGTGGTACCTCAGTCAGTACGACTTCATCCACAGGACATCTGGGACAATATCGTCGTCCATCACGAAGACCCCAGCACCGAACAAGTTTGGGAAGCAGCTCGTTCTGCCAGCGTTGAGCAGGAAATTAGATCAATGCCGATGGGAATGATGACAATGGTCGGTGCAAGTGGCTCCGTGCTCTCCGGCGGGGAGAGCCAGAGGATATCGATCGCTAGATCGTTGTTAGGCAATCCTCGAATCATGTTGTTTGACGAGGCAACCAATTGGCTTGACAACGATAAACAAGCCCAAGTCATGCAGAACCTAGCACTACTCACCTCAACAAGAATCGTGATCGCACATCGACTGTCTACCTTAAAACAAGCAGACCGAATCTACGTCATGCAAGCTGGTAGCGTTGTGCAAAGTGGCACATTCGATGAACTTATGGAAGTTCAAGGTGTGTTCAAAGAACTGGTAAAACGACAGATAGCATAGCTTTCTCCCGGCCGAAAACTTCGATGAGTCTGATTAATCGGATTGTTAACAAAGCTGGTGTAGACAACGAGTTTCGGTCCCGTCTACTGGAAGATCCCAAAGCAGCGATTAAAGAGGAATTTGGGTTGCGATTCGACGAAGATCAAGAGATAGAGGTGCACGAAGAGACCGATACTACCACGCATTTGGTTCTCCCGCCCAAAGACAAGCTGAGCGTCGCTGAACGAGCCGAGGCGAAGACTGGATCGACGTCTTTGGACTTTTTGAAGAAGACCATGTACGATCCCGCGCCTCCAAAGCGTCCTACGACCGATCGAAAGGAACGCGCATACTCGGATCCAGACGATTTGGATTTGTTAGCACGGGCGGGAAGAGAGAGCATCATTCGTGGACTCCAATTCCTACGGTCCACGGTGACTGAAAATGGTGCCTGGCATTGCATTCGGTTCAATGTGGGTGATCCGAATGTACCACGACATTTCGAGCGGCCTCCTTTTATTTCCGCATTCTGTGCGCTTGCACTTCAACGAAGTAAGGAACCTCTAGCTCGGAAGTTGTTTGCTCAATCTAAAAACTATGTAGTCAACACCATGGAGTATCCTGGTTTCTGGAGGTACTATCGCCATCTACCACTCGATTTGGACAGTAGTTCCTTATGCTCGATGGTGATTGACTCGCACCCGTGGATAGGGCTGGGTCGGAATTTACCTCGCATGCTAGCGAACCGAGACAACAACGGGCTCTTTTTGACCTGGGTGCTGAGCGAAGAAGAGCCAAGTGTCGTAGCACCTTTTCGAATCGAAACTGACCCTGTAGTCAATGCGAACATCATCGCCTACGTCGGTGATGTTCCAGCAACGAAGATAGCTCAACACTGGCTCAAGGAAATGATCGAAAAGGGTGCGAACCTCGAAGATGCTTCAAAATGGTATCCAGATCCAGCTTCAATCTACTATGCGATTGCACGGACTACACTTCGAGTGCAACTTGGGTCAGAAGAATTTCCATCGTTATTAGCAGAACGGATTCTGAGTCTTCGAGACGAAGCTGGCGAATTCAAAGATGTTTTACAAGCCGCTCAAGCTGTTGTGGCACTTCATAATATCGGACAGTTAAACCAATTGAATGTCCAGCAACAAATTGCAAACTTCATTGCTTCGCAACAGGAGGATGGAAGTTGGCCTGAGCTGCTCGCATGCGGTGACCAATCTTTGCGGTTCGGAATAGTTGGACAAATAGGTCATGGATCAGAGTCGGTGACTTCAGCGTTTTGTGTCGAAGCACTGGAGTGTTTAATGGAAACACTTAAGAATTAGGAAAGACTTGGTCGATTAGAGTGTCGAGGATACAATAGTTAAAAGGAATAGTTACGATGACTGAAAATTTAAGCGTCGGAAATACTGTCGGCACAGGCAAACCAGACGAGATGAGGTACTTTGAACCGTCTTTTCTCAACGCGCTTCCACATTACTTGCCGCTTCTCATTTTCCCGCTGTTGATTCTCGCCGCTTACTCTGGTGGTTTTTGGTTACTCGGACCATTCGTCTTTATGAGCGTCGCCGGTTTTCTTGATCGAGTGTTCGGCGTCGATGGTCTGAACATGAACCCTAGAGGTATTTCGGAACGACGCTTTATTTGGTACAACATTCCAGTTTGGGCTTGGGCGGTGCTATGGCCACCAACTTTGGTGTTTGGGCTGTGGCAGATCTGCGGCGGAGCTTCGTATCCAATTTGGCAAAAAGTATGTCTCGCAATGCTGCTGACTATGGAAGCACAAGCGGTATTTGTCGTCGGGCATGAACTGGTTCACCGACGTTCGACTTGGGAACGAAGACTCGGTGAATTTCTTCTTGCTTCAAATTCCTACCCTCAATATGCCACGGAGCACGTGTACATTCACCACGCTAAAGTCGGTACTCCTCACGATGTAGGATCTGCGCCAAAAGGAGAGAGCTTCTGGCGGTACTTCCCTCGAGAAGTCGTCAGTAATCTAACCAATTCGTGGAAAGTCACTGGTGAACGCTTAGCGCGGCGAAAGCTATCCCGGTGGCACTATAGCAATCCTTTTTGGCGATACGGTATTGCGTTAGCGTTTTGGTATGGCTTAGTTTATTACCGGGGCGGAATTTGGGCAGTGCCCATTTACATATTTCTGGGGCTGAGCTGCGTATTCTCGATGAAGATCAGTAACTACTTCCAACACTATGGGCTACGTAGAGTTTTAATGTCTAACGGCCGTTGGGAAAAAATTTCACCGCGCCATTCTTGGAATGCAGATTGGAAATTTACCAACTGGATGTTTTTCAAAATGCAACGGCATGCCGATCATCACGCGATGGCCACCCGACCTTATGCGCAATTACAACACCGCGCGCATGAGTCGCCTGAACTTCCCGGTACGTACGGAGACATGATGAACCTCGTGCTCCGACCGAAACGTTGGTTCGCAAAGATGGATCCTTTGGTCGACGAGTGGCGAAAGCATTTTTACCCTGAGATTGACGATTGGAGTCCTTACGACAGCTCCATTTCGTCTGCGAGACCAGACGACTTTAATGAGATCGTTGAAATTTTCGGAGTTGCGCCGAGACTCGCGGCGCGAATCGAACGCAATCCAGAACTACTCGACAATCTATCAGAGAGAGAGTTCACCGATCTTAATCTACCGAAGGGAATATTAGACGAGCAGGAATATGATATTGCACGTCGCGGGCTAGCGAGACTCTATTGGACTACCGAAATGGGAGTCCAAGAAATGCGAGACTTGATTGCGGAAATACCATCCACAAACTCTAAAGAGACTGCAGAAATTGCGCGGAATTGGGTTAATGACAAGGGCTTTCAGATTGGGATGCACGTCCTCCGAGAAAACTTGTCGACGACCGAAGCCTCAATCGCTCTCTCCAATCTAGCCGAAGCGACCATTACCTCCGTGATTTCCTCAACGATTACAGACTATGTTGAGCAAGCGGCCGACGACTTAGAGGATGGAGTAGCCGTGATATTCTTCGACGAACTCGCGACCAAGGAAGCGTTTCCTGGTGTCAAGATCAAGGTACTAGTTCTGTTCGAAGGTTGGGAAGCTGACTCGATCAAACGAATGTCTCGTAGTCTACGAGATAGGCTTGGACATCTCGCTACGGATAGCTTGTTGTTCTCTCCTATTCAAAGAAAAACCGAGGACGTTTTAGCGCTACCATTTGCGGAATTTCAAGATCATTTCCGGCGGTCTGATTCCGATACGATCCCTAGACTTACGAGAACTCGATGTGTCTGGGAATATGGAGACATTGGACTAGCAGCTAGATTTGAAGACTCTCGTTGCAAACTCCTCGAAGAGTGTCAAATGAACATGCCAAAGGCTGACGCAACGTTGAGTTCTAACGGGGACCCGCACAAGTCTCCATACACTGGATTGAACGACAAGATCAATCATCTTGAACGAGTCGCTCGGTTCTTACAGTTGGCGGAAGAGATTATCGACCGTGACGACTCAGCTCCGACCGCTACGTCCATATTCCAGAGATTGGGTAAGGAAGAATTAGCAGAAGGCATAGCACTTTGGCGCAACCTTCAAGGTGTGTCTCGCCTTGTTCATGAGGATGGTTTCGACTTAAGCGAAGCTAAGCCAAGAGTGCAGCAACGCATTGCCAATTCGTGCGGACATGACGAGTTTGACGCTTTAACGTCCCAATTATCAGAAATCGATTCAAGCACAACTGAAGCTATCAATGCTATCGTCGAGCGTGTGTAGAGGTGCCAGCAAGCTCTACCTCGAATATAGAGTCACAAGTTCGATCACACAAAAATGCTCAGCCGTCAGGGATTCTGACCAAGACCACGCCCGAAGACCAAGGACCGGTTGAGCTCCCGGTACTCGCTCCCCACCTAAAGTTTCACGATATCGGAGATCAAAACGTTTTATTGGTCTCTGAATCGTTCAATACGCTTCTACGCGGGAAATTGTATTGCGATTTGATACCACTCTTGGATGGGTGCAACAGTCTAGATTCCATCCTGTCTTCGTTGGATTCCAAGCACGATTTCGCAAGCATACTCGCTGCGATTGTTTCTCTTTCTACTAAAGGATATATAGTTTCTGCCGATCACAGTTTGAACTCATCCATTGCTGCGTATTGGTCGTCTCTCGGAGCATCGCCACGTTGGGTCGAACAGCGACTCGCAGAAGCGTGTGTGTTAGTAAATGAAGATCAAAAAGAACTGGTACGATGCCTAAATGACGCTGGCGTTTCAACTAACAACGAGAATCCGAATCTCAATGTTTCAGTTTGCGACGACTATTTAGCTAAAGAATTCCAAGAAACGAACCAGACAAATCACGATCTGAAAATTCCTTGGATGTTAGTACGACCACGAAGTATCGAAATACTGTTCGGGCCTATTTTTAACGCCGAGAAGAATGGTCCATGTTGGATGTGTCTTACCAATCGGCTTCACCACCATCAAGAGGTGCACAACTTCGTGCGATATAGCTTGGGAGAAGATAATGCGTTCAGAGCATTTGCAACCGAGCCGATCGTCCATCAATCGGTCATCTCTTTAGTAGCCAGCGAAATTATTAAATGGCTAGTTCTGCATGAATTAGCTCCCCTCCATCAACATGCGATTGCATTGAACGTTGGCACTCTTTCCCTTTCTCAACATCGTGTTCTACGGAGACCTCAGTGTCTCGTGTGCGGCGATCCTGCGTTATATAACCCAAATCGGAAACCTGCGCCAATAACACTGAACTCGTGCTCAAAGAGCAGTTGTAATAGTGGTGGGGTTCATGCAGTAGAACCTGAAGAGACTCTAGCGAAGTATCGTCATCTCGTGAGTCCTATTAGTGGGGTAGTGAGTTGGCTTCGACGTAGTACAGATGAAAAGGACAGCTATTTACACGTGTATTGGGCTGGCAGTAATTTTGGTGCTCGAGGTCGGAGTTTGAGTTCGCTTCGTCGTAGCTTAAGAAGCAAGAGCGCAGGGAAAGGGAGTACTAAGGAACAATCGCAAGTGAGCGCATTGTGTGAAGCCATAGAACGGTTTTCTGGCAGTATCGATGGAAGTGAGATTTGCATTCGCAAGCAATTCATTGAACTTGCAAAAGATGATGAAGCGATCCACCCTAATGAAATACAGTTATTTAGCGACTATCAATTTGACAATGCACAGCAACTAAATGCACAGGGGCATCCGTATAACGTCATTCCTCGACGCTTCGATGAAGCTGCTGATGTCAATTGGACCCCTGTCTGGTCTTTTACTCAACAACGACACCGATATCTGCCGACAACAATGTTGTATAGCATGCCATCCGAGCTCCGAAATGCCAACGACCGCATTGCCGACTCCAACGGTTGCGCTGCGGGCAACACTCTAGAAGAAGCAATTTTGCAAGCGTTCTACGAACTTGTTGAACGTGATGCGTTCGCGATTTGGTGGTACAACCGAATCCAAGCACCTGCAGTTGACCTTGATAGTTTCGATGATGAATACCTTGTAACTGCTTCGAAATACTACAGCCAGAGAGAACGCAACCTATGGATGCTTGATGTCACTTCAGACTTAGAAATTCCTACCTTTGTTGCTGTTTCCCAGAGAACGAATGCGGACTCCGAAGAATTAATTTATGGCGCAGGAACGCACTCTGATCCGAAAATAGCCGCACTACGTGCCGTGTGTGAACTCAATCAATGCCTGTCTTGGCTACCGAATGACTCGGGTGCGGACAATGGACCCAAAATCGACGATCCCATTGCATTACATTGGTGGCAATCTGCCCGTCTTGAAGATTGCAAGTGGTTAGCACCTTCCGAACGGATGCGAACAGCTACTGAATACTCAGTGTCAGATTGCGAGGACATGAGGGACGACATTGAGCATTGTCGAGCGAAAATAGAAGCCAAAGGTTTAGAGTTTTTAGTACTCGATCAAACACGTCCAGATATTGGTATGCCTGTGGTGCGTGTGATCGTACCCGGTATGCGACACTTTTGGGCAAGATTTGCCCCAGGCCGTTTGTACGACGTACCCGTAGACATGGGTTGGTTCAAGCGCAGTCTTGACGAAACTGAGCTGAATCAGTATCCGGTTATTGCATAACAGTGGATATCGACAAAGCAGTACTAATCACCCAAGAAAGGCTCGCACAAGAAGGTCAAAATATGGGTGATTTATTAGGCTTTTTTCGGGATCGCATTTCTCCAAATCTCATCGGAGATTTACATTGGAAGCGAATCCTTAAACGTGCCGAAACTCTTCCGATTGAAATGGGAGCCCTACCCTTTGGTTTTGAGATTCCATTACACGAACATTTGCCAGTCGCTGACTTCGGAGTCTCACTAGCAAGCGGTACCAGAACCGCTACGTTCTACGAAGAACTGCACCGCAAAAACTCTGCTGATGAAACTACAAACGCGATATTGAATTTATTTCAGCAAATGGAATCCGACAAATCAAGGTTGCGCGACATTGTGGGTCGGAAGTTGATGCTTGAATACGACATCGACTCAAATTCTGATACTACAAGTGGGATGCCAGGGATGTTTTTACGACCTGGGGAACGACCGATCATGGGTGGCGGCCCACAGGTGGAAGATGTTACTGCTGTAATGGATGCTTTAGTCTCTTGCGTAGGTTGGAATCAAGACGCTGCTGAACAGAAAAACGTTGAACATGCCTACTTAGCGCAACCATCACACACGCGTACAGACTCGTTTGGCATTTTCCCTTCGCGATCTCGTTCGATTCGATTGGCTGTAATGGGATTCAACAATACTCAAGAACTTACCGCCTATCTCGAGAAGACGGGGTGGCCAGGACAAATCTCTGCAGTAGAGTCTATAGTCTCGAGATTCCAAGAACGTGCCGATGTCGTTAGAAGCGGAGTGAACATTGACGTTCAGAACACCGGTCTAGGTTCTTCGCTTGGACTCACTCTCATCGTAAAGCAACGGTTTACGAAGGATTCTCGTTACTGGCTAGACGGTCAAACTGACTGGGAACCATTCCTACGAGCATTGAGTTTCGAGAATGTAGTAAAACCCAACAAATTAAAGGAATTAGCGGGTTGGCATTCGCAACCGACAGTATTATTCGCGAAGTCCGGTCGGTTTGTTTTACTACAAGGTATTCACCACATAAAGCTCGTAATTTCCGACAATCAACTTCGCAAAGTGAAAGCTTACTTGTTCCTTGTTCTATCCGGAGCGATCACCCTCTAGCGTACCCCAGAAATGCAAAAGCCGCCACCTCACTGAGATGGCGACTCCTCTGACTCAACGCGAACTAGGATAGTTCGCGTTGAAATTAAACGTGAAAAACGTTTAGATTTTGTCTACCAGCAACAACAAAGACCAGCGGAAATTGCTTCGAGTTGTTCCTCGGTGATGTTCGGGTCGGGCGGCAATGCAAGGTGAACTGTTTGCATGTCGCTCTCGTGGACCTTAATTGTCATCGAGTCCGGAATTGTGATTCCTAACTCATTGCTGATGGTCATCTTAGGATTAGCCAGAAGTGCCTGCCTGAACTGCTCATCCACAGCAGACTTCTCGACAATTTGTTGAAGCATTTGATCGCCACTTCTCATAACAGATTCCTCTTCGTTGAAAAATGTTGAATTTATAGTCTTGTGAATTATAACACATGGTGGATAGAGGTCCGTTCAACCAATACCGATATCTTGCCGCACAAGTCCGAGTGCTCGAGACGCTAATTGGCGCAAACGACAAGGATATGCTTCTTAAAATACTGGATGAATTTCGATATTGGTGCGGCCGTGTGGCCTCATCTCACGTACATCAAAAGGACATGTGTAAAACTGAACTTAGGTCATAAAGGTCTACGTGCGAATCTACACCATGCTGAATCTTGTCAAAGTGGGCTTGAACAGACACGTTTACCACCAATCGAATTTTGGTCTCTCGGAAAAATATACGGATTGATCAAACAAACTACAAAAATTGAATACAGGCGTAGATCAAGAGTGATTCCTTTTTTAAGCATCTATCTACACTCGAATCGACTTTTCGTGCTTTGTGCTTTAACTCTACTCCTGTTGGTTTCTCAATTGTCTACCCTCGGTGCAGAGGAAGAAACACTGGAGGACAAGGGTATGCGAATAGCCCTTGTTGCTAGTGAGAGTAACGAGGGATTTGGGGACTTTTCGGCTGAGTTAACTATGGTGATACGCGATCGCAGAGGTGGCGAAAGCACAAGACAAATGCGATTTAAGGTTCTCGAAGTACCCGACGATGGTGACAAGAGTTTGTTCGTATTCGACCAACCACGGGACGTTAAAGGCACAGCACTTCTTACCCACGCTCATATCAACGCCCCGGATGACCAATGGTTGTACCTTCCAGCATTACAAAAAGTAAAACGCATAAGTGCCTCCGAGAGATCTGGATCATTTATGGGTAGCGAATTTGCTTATGAAGACATGCGAGCAGGAGAGGTGGCCGAATACACCTACAAATACTTACGTGAGGAACCCTGCGGCGAATTGACGTGTACTGTGATTGAACAGTATCCCCTAGATGAAAAGTCTGGGTATAGCAAAAAAGTAATTTGGCAGGATACTGAGGAGCTGAGATCATGGAAGATGGAACTGTACGATCGCAAGGATTCACATTTAAAAACACTCACATTCGCGAAGTACAAACAGTACCTTGAAAAGTTTTGGCGCGCCGAAGAACAAACGATGGAGAATCATTTAACTGGTGCTAGCACGGTTCTGAAATGGACCGAGTTTGAGTTCGGCAAAGACCTAGACGAAAGCGAGTTCTCCCAGACGGCTCTTCGACGCATTCGCTAATGCGACACAGTGTAGTCATCGCACTGCTCGTGTTCATCAGTGCTACATGTGCAGTCGCCCAATCGTTCGATGTGAACAGTGAGCTTAGCGTGCAAGGAAGATGGTATCCGCATTCCCCAATTTTTTCGGAGCAGAGATCAAGTACGATGGGAGTTGTGGTAAAGACGACCGTTCATGTAGAAATTACGTCAAAGACCAGCTTTACACTTACTCCTCTATACCGATACGACAGCGCTGACTCGCAAAGGACACACGGAGACGTACGAGAAGCATATTTCTTGATGTATGGAGATTGGAAAGATTCTTCTTGGGAACTTCGGTTGGGTCAAGCAAGTGTCTATTGGGGCGTTACCGAGCTGTATAACCTCGTAGACATCGTTAATCAAACGGATCTGGTTGAACATCCGCGCAATCGCCCGAAACTAGGGCAACCGATGGTACACCTAACCGTTTACGGCGATTGGGGAGTCGCCGAGTCTTTTCTGTTACCCTACCACCGCAAGCGTACATTTCCCGGACCCAAGGGTCGTCTTCGATCGCGATTTCCTATTAACGAGAGTGCGAGTTATGAACACCGTGATGAGGAGAAACACATTGATGTCGCATTTCGCTACAGTAATTCTGTAGGGCCATACGACTTTGGATTAAGTATGTTTGTGGGTACCAATAGGGAACCAGCTTTCCTTTCTAGCGGACAACCTGAGCCAATAACATTCGAGCATTTGACCCTCCAGCCCTACTACGAACAAATAGAACAATTTGGTGTAGACGTGCAACTCACGACTACTGGAATGCTTTACAAGTTTGAAGCGATACATCGAAATGGTATGCGGAATCTGTTTGGAGAAGAAGAGAATTATCATGCCGTAATTCTTGGGGCTGAACGCACTATTTACAACCTTTTTGACTCCTCTGCGAGTCTGACTGTGCTTGCCGAATGGTTGTACGACGCCCGTGGGTCTCGGTCGACCAGTGTTTGGACGAATGACTTGTTCCTCTCTGGGTTTCTCTCCTTCAATGACGTTGCGGGGACAGAATTCGTTGCTGGCCTACTTGCAGATTTAGACTATGACTATCGCGCGCTCAATCTAGAATTCAAACGACGGCTGTCAGATTCGTGGACCATGCGACTAGAGAGTATCGTGAATTTGAGATCTGATCGCGCGGATTTGACGTACGATGGTCGAAAAGACAGTTTCTTAGGAATCGACTTCACCTTTGGCTTTTGATACTTATAACAACAATACTCACGAGTCATCATCACAACGAAGACAAACTGTCTACAGTGGGAAAAACATCAGTGAAGCCTTTTGAGGACAGAATTCGATGATCCAACCGGGCCGACATTCATTAAACCGAATTGCAGTCATTGGACGTGGTACCGCAGGGTCCTTAGCGGCTGCGAGCGTCACTCACCAACTCGCGGATGGGGAGTATGAACTTCACCATATCTACGACTCGCGCATCCCAGTCATCGGAGTAGGTGAAGGTAGCTGGCCGAGTTTGGTTCAAGAATTGGCGCAACTAACAAATCTGCCCCACGAAAAAATTCAACGACAAATCAAGGGTACTCGGAAGTACGGAGTGGCATTTGAGGGATGGGGGCAACGCAATCGGAAATTCATCCACTATTTCACGCCACAACAGGTATCCTACGCCTACCATTTAGCTGCAGACTTGTTGGCAGAACTGCTTCATGAGAGTGCAAATGCGACGCACATTGACGCAAAGGTTCTCAATATTGCAAAAGTGGACGGAAGTGCTCGAATAGATTTCGAGGGTCGAGAGTCAGAAAGCTATGACCTCGTATTCGACGCTCGCGGATTTCCAAAAGAGCTCACTTCTGAGCAAAACATCAATATTTCCTTTATTCCTACAAATACCGCTGTGATCCGTCGCTGCCCAGCTAGCATGCAAACCGAAGATGGACTTGTGCTACAACATACTTATACGCGTGCTGTGGCTCGACCGCACGGCTGGGTATTTGTGATTCCTTTGACTGCTCACACATCCTATGGTTATATTTTCAATCGCGAAGTGTCTGATCTTGAAGCTGTTGAGGCCGACTTTGATAAGCTACTTGAGACAGACGAAGTGCCCGAATTCGAGCAACGCGCAGTAATTCAGTTTCCCAATTTCGTTCATCGTCAGCTATTTGATGGTGTCGTAGCTCGTATCGGAAATGCCGCCGCGTTTATGGAACCGCTTGAAGCAACAGCGATAGTTTCCGCACAACTACAGATAGGGATGGTGCTGCACATCCGACTCAACCGCGCCTTAGAACATATTGATCGTGACGCAACAGTAGTCAATCGATTCTTGGTTAATACGATTCTACGATATGGTTTATTTGTCGGATGGCACTACTCTTGCGGTTCGACGTACAAATCGGAGTTCTGGGACTTTGCCCGTAAACACGTTTGGCCGAAACACCGAACCGTGGCTGATCCAAAGCAAGTGGATTGCAATGCACTAACTAAGTTTGATGAAATGCTCAATCTTCTTAAGAGTCCCGTGATCGATAAAGCCGACTGGCACAAGATGTGCGCAGTACCACTCACAAGCTACGCACAGATTTCTCAAGGTCTTGGGTGTTAAGTTTGAAAGATACGAAGTACTAAGAAGAATAGCACTTCCTCAACGTCGTTTCACTGAGCATCGAACACAGGAACACGGTAAGCTTCAACAAACAAAAAAGTCTTCCCCAAATTAGTGATCCAAGTTCATCGTCACGATTTGAAGACTACACTTCGAGAGTTACGCAATGTGTAAGTTAACTAAGTTGTCCTGCGGTTTTTGCCATGAGAAATTTGAATCTCGTTCTGCAATTACCAAGCAAGGAAAAAAGATTCCATGCTGTTTTGCAACAGTCTCAAAATGATTCAAAGAGTTCTGGTAGAAATTGACGCGCGAAGTGATTGAGCAACCAACCAATTTAGTAGTTTACGCTGCAGTTCGTTGACTTTGCTCGAATAGCGTTAGCACGCCATTTCTCGTAGTACAATCTTGGTAGATGAAACAGAGTGTTCACCAACGAGTTTCCTTGATAAGACTAATGGTCTTGATACCGCTTCTAGCAATGATCTCACTCCCGATCTACTTCACGTTAATCGCTGAAGAAGTAACAACCAACAACAGTTCCAACACTGACGACCGTGGCTACATCACGCTCAAAGGTACGGTGTTGAAGTTCACTAGTGTAGACGTAGAAGACTCAGGACTGGCTCGAGAATACCCACACACCTACTCTGAAGACAACCGAGATCTGACGTTGCAATTTGCTGCTGGACTCGCAGCGGGAGATATAGACGATGATGGAGATATAGATTTATACGTTGTTGGAGGGAATACGGTCCCAAACGCACTGTACCAAAACAATGGTGATGGTACTTTCTCGGAAGTAACAGAAGAAAATGGAGTCGGAATGCTTCATTGGGGTAGCGGTCCAGCGTTTGGCGACATTGATAGCGACGGTGATCTAGATTTATTTGTAGGTGCAGTAGAAGATGATCCTATCTATTTATTTGACAATCAATTGAGTGATGTTGCTGCTACTTTTGTGGATATAACGGCTGATTCCGGTATCACACTTCATGCTAAGAACACTATATCAGCCACGATGTCCGACTACGATCGAGACGGTTGGATAGATTTGTTTTTAACCCATTGGGGTGAAGTTCGATTCGAACTCTCGGACACGGAAACCGTATGGAGAAACGAAGGGAGTGGGCTATTCTCAAATTCAAGCAACAGTTCCCACATTAGTACTTCGATCTTGGACTTAAGCACCGATTGGAGTTATACCGCAAATCTATTCGATATCGACAACGACGATGACCACGACTTGCTTCTTGTAAGTGATTTCAACACAAGCCAAGTCTTAAAAAATTATGACGGAAAAAACTTTTACAGGACCACGGATCGTGAAGTAATCAAAGATCAAGCAGGTATGGGTGCGGCTGTGGGTGATTATGACAACGACGGGGATTTCGACTGGTTTGTCTCATCTATATACGACTTACCCTTGGGAGGAAATTGGATCGGCAACAGACTATATGAAAATGATGGGTTCGGTGGCTTTACAGACATAACACTGAAAGCTCAAGTGGAAGCGGGAAATTGGGCTTGGGGAGCTTGTACCCAAGATTTCGACAATGATGGTTACTTAGACATATTTCACGTGAATGGTTGGTTTGAACTTCCAAAATACCGTGGCGTTTCGTCCAAGTTCTTCCTTAATCTCGGCGACAGTACTTTCGAAAGCGTTGCATCAAAAATTGGTATCGACGACACTGAACAGGGCCGAGCGCTCGCTTGTTTCGATGCTGATCGAGACGGAGATATCGACATTGTCGTAGTCAATGTGAGCGAACGACACATTGTCTATTACCGTAATGACTCCGAAAACTTAGGAAACTCTCTGACGATCAAGCTTCGAGGCGCCGGACTCAATACTTATGGGATTGGCGCAAAAATTCGGGTAACCACTGAACATGGGACTCAACTACGCCAGCTCGGTGGCAGTAACAATTACGCGTCTCATAATCCCCTCGAGGTGCATTTCGGGTTAGGCAGTGCGACGGTAGCTGATATCCACGTGGAGTGGCCTGATCGAGAACATAGTGTCACGGAATTGAACTCGGTTGAAGCGAATCAAGTCTTAACCATCGCGCAACCTGGAGAGTCTGGATTACGTTTAAGTGTACGCTTTGGCGATGGCGATGGTTTGTATGCGGCGGGCGACGTGGTAGAGATTACGGCCTCCGAGCCGGCGGAGGGTTATTACTTCAGCCATTGGATTGTTTCCGGTGGGGTCATTGGCGACCGGTATGCTGCGGTTACGACGTTTGAAATGCCGGCGACCGTCGCGACGGTGACGGCCTACTTTCTGCCGGGAGTATCGCCGACGGCGGACGTCTCGGTGGCGCGCCGCTGGAATGAAGTGTTGTTAGCGGCGATTCGCAATGACTATGCGCGTCCCACGGTGCATGCGCGGAACCTCTTTCACGTTTCCGCGGCGCAATATGACGCGTGGGCAGCCCTGGTCCGCACCCTCGATCCGAAACCGCAACCCTGGCTGTTAGGAGCGACGGAGCCCATTGCGTGTCCGTTGGAGGATTTGGATCCCTTCGACTTTGACGAGTCGGACATGGAGGCGGCGTTGAGCTATGCGAGTTTTCGACTGATCCGTCATCGCTTCTCGAAGTCGCCGGGACAGGCGCAGATCCTCCGCGACACGCACGCGCTGATGAGTTTTCTGGATTTGGACCCGGCCTTTCGGAGTACCGACTATACCACCGGCGATGCGAGCGCACTCGGCAACTACATTGCGTCCTGTTATCAAGCGTATGGAGAACAAGACGGGGCGAATGAAGACGATGATTACAAGAACAAGAGCTACGTCCCGGTGAATCCGGCGTTAGAGCCCCATTTGCCGGGCAATCCCAACATCGTCGATCTCAATCGCTGGCAGCCGTTGCAGTTGGAGAGTTTCATCGATCAAGCGGGCAACGTGGTTGATGAGCCGCCGGAGTTTTTGAGTCCCGAATGGGGGAGCGTCGAGCCCTTTGCGCTCACCGAGGCGGACCGGAGTACCTACTCCCGCGCCGGGGAGGACTATCTCTATCGGGTTTACCATGATCCCGGTGCGCCACCGAAAATTGACGGTATGTTGGGCTCCGAATATAAGTGGTCGCATTCCCTGGTGAGTGTCTGGTCCTCGCACTTGGACCCGACCGTGGGGCGCGGTGCGGAGCTGCTCGACATCTCGCCGAACGGGATTGGCAACATTGCCCTCGACCAGTATCCGCTCACGTTCCCGGAACATCGGAATTTCTTTGCCGAGGACGGCTTAGACCCGGGGACTGGGTATCAGGTGAATCCCGTGACGGGCGCGCCGTACGAGTCCCAGGAGGTGCCGATGGGCGACTATACGCGCGTGTTGGCTGAGTTCTGGGCGGACGGCCCGGACTCGGAGACCCCGCCGGGACATTGGTTCGTGATCTTGAATACGGTCAACGACCATCCGGACTCCACGCGCAAGTTGCGCGGCGTGGGGAATGACCGTACCGAACTGGAATGGGACGTCATTGGCTACTTCGTGCTGGGCGGGACGATGCATGACGCGGCGATCGCGGCATGGGGGGTCAAGGGTTGGTATGACTACGTGCGACCGATTTCCTCGATTCGGGCGATGGCCGATCGGGGACAGAGTTCCGATCTGCTCCAGCCTTCCTACCATGAGCAGGGCATTCCTTTGAAGCCGGGCTATATCGAACTGATCGAGGACGACGATCCTCTGGCGGGCGACGAGGGCGAACACGTCGGCAAGATCAAACTCTTTGCGTGGCGCGGTCCCGACTACATCGACAATCCACTCACGGACGTGGCCGGCGTGGGCTGGATCCTGGCGGAGAACTGGTGGCCGTATCAACGTCCGACGTTTGTGACGCCGCCGTTTGCGGGCTACGTCTCGGGACACTCGACCTACTCCCGCGCCGCGGCCGAAGCCTTGACGGCGTTGACGGGCAGCGCGTACTTCCCCGGCGGGATGAGCGACTTCGCGGTCGAACAAGACAACTTCTTAGTCTTTGAACGCGGACCCAGTAGGTCCTTGACGTTGCAGTGGGCCACCTACCAAGACGCTTCCGACCAATGCAGCCTCTCCCGTATCTGGGGCGGGATTCACCCACCCATCGACGACATCCCCGGACGACTCATCGGTCTCAAAATAGGACAAAATGCCTTTAATCATGCAATGTCGTTCGTTGAACCAGATGAATGAAATGAAGTAAATTCTCCTGTAATCATTCGACGAGAATCAAATTTCGGGCACTAACACCACATGTCAAAGAATATGACAAAAATTTTGCGATCCTCCAAGAACACATTGACATGTTGACGCACAGATAGTGAGTACTTAATATGCGCCGTACTGTGGGTCTAATCTCAGCGTCTCCTAAAACTAACCTTCCAAAGGTCAGAGTGCACAAATTTATATGAACACAAAGAGTGTTTGGACCATTGCATTGCATGAGATGCAAAGCCATCGCCGACTGGTGCGTACGCACATCTTTATTTGGATTGCACTCATCATTTGTGCACTCTACTATTTGGTTGTAGCCCGTAAGCACATGGAAAGTGCTAGTGTAGGCCCGATGCAAGGCATCATCAGCCCGCGGTACATTATGTCGTTGTTGAGCGGAAGCTTTGTAGCTCTGTTTTGCATCGGGGTGTTGATCCTCGTATTCGATTTACTACGAAGGGACGAGACCAGCAGAATCCAAGAAGTCATCAGTTCTAAGCCTGTGCGAAATCTGGATTTTCTCACAGGAAGACTATTAGGCGTAATGATGACTATGTCGATCCCTATGATCTGCTTCCTTTTCGCAATCGTGACCTATGGCGTTATTGCCGAGATATTCTCAATACCTTTCGGACAACCGGTTGTGCTGTCGAGCGTGGTTTCGTTCGTTCTGCTCGATATCGTCCCAAATTTTGCTTTTTTCGGAAGTTTAGCGATCTTAATATCAACGTTGAGCAAGTCGAGATTAGTAGCCATACTCCTTACTGCGTTCGGTCTCGGCACACTCTTTTGGTTGAACAGCAGACTGCCACTTGACGTCGTTGCACCACTGCAAACTATTACCGGAAACGTTATCTTTGCCTCCGAACTTACTCCTGTGTTTTTCACGCCAACAGTTGTTTTGAATCGAATCACTCTCTTGTTATTATCGATTGGTTTTTTATGCTGGTCTTCTAGTCTCGAAAAACGATTGAATCCAGTTCGATTCAGAGAGCTAGTGCTTGGTTGTACATCCTTTGCTCTAGGAGTCTTAATTTTTGGGATCATGATTGGAACTCACCTACGTGATCTCCGTGAAGTAGACGGATGGGTCGAAGTGCACGACGACCATTTCATACCTAGCGCGTTTCCCGATGTGCGGGATATTCGAGGCCATGTTGATATCAGGCCTGGTCAGTCGATTTCTATAGATCTTACCTTGGAAGTTAGTGTTGAATCAAGTGAGGACATTGGTTTCGTACTGTTTTCGCTGAATCCCGGGTACAAGATTTCACAATTGAGAGTTGGTGGTGAAGAAGTTGAAGATCGTGATTTTCAAAATGGATTGCTGAAGATACCAAGGAAGTATTTCTCATCAGACACCAACGAATTAGAAATTTCTGCGAAAGGCTTTCCTGACCTACGATTCGCCTACCTTGATTCCCTCGAAGCGATCGCTGAAGTAACAGGGCCGGAAATTCGACAATTGCGTCTCTTGGGAACGGAAAATGCGATTTTTCACAACAAATTCGTAGCACTAGTGCCTGGCATTAAATGGTATCCTACTTCCGGCACGGCGACTAATGAAGACACCTGGGAACAACGCGAAAGAGACTTCTTTACGCTCAATATCAATGTCTCAGTACCCAAAAATTGGCTCGTCGTTGGACCGGCGAAACGTGAGACAGTTGAAGACAATTCTCGAAAGACCTATCGGTTTCAGCAATCCAATTCGATCTCGGAATTTGCCCTAGTGGGTTCAAAGTTTAAATCGGCTTCAATGGAAGTAGAGGGAATCGAATTTGAAGTTTTGTATAGCGGCGCGCACAAGAGCACCTTTGAAGCGTTTGCACCGGCGATAGACAATATCCGCCAGCATTTAGGTTGGGTCATTGAGAAAATCCGCGATCAGGGGTTTAACTATACCCACCGGTCTTACGCGCTAGTGGAAGTACCTTCAACGCTTCGAGTTTTCGGTGGCGGAGTAAGCATGGACACCGTGATGTGTCCACCTGGAATGTTGATGGTCAGAGAGTCAACGCTGCCGACGTATCCAAACTTGTCTAACTTTAGCAGAGTGCCTTCAGATCAACCGGATATGACCGAGGAAGACTGGATCACATCGCAGTTTGCTGAAATCGTAGGGTACGTACAAAGTTCAATGTTTGAGAGTAGCGTGAACTACGTTCTTTATCGAGATTTACTTGTTGAGCACACCAATGCTACGCAGCAAGGCGCGCAAGCACTAAATATTCTGTTAAGAGTACTATCTGAAACAATATTTCCAGCTCGACATGCAGATTTTGATTTCCAACTCGCCTTGAACCTAGATATTCTGGATTTAGTCAGTTTAGATCCAATTCGCTTTCTGGTATCTAGCCTACAGTGGTCCGTATTCTCGCAAGATTTAGAACGACTGAAGAAAACTCAAGCAGTTCGCAATGCACCTGAAGTGTGGGATACGGCCGCATCCTTAAGTCTACTCGATGCAGAAACACAAGCACGTAGCATCCTTGAATTACGAGCGTTGAGATTACGCGCACAATACTTCGTCGAAGTCCTCAGGGACGCGCTTGGAACTGAAGCACTAGCCCCAATATCAGCGGATTTAACGAACTCCTTTCGTGGAAAAAACTTTCTCTTCGAGGATTTCGTCGATGTGCTCTCCAATCATGGTGTAGATCTTGACCAGTTAGCCGGAGACCTGATAGCTGAGGCAAAGTTACCGGGATTTGTTGCGACTGATCCAAATATTCAAGCTCTGACAGGATCTGAGCGACCAAGTTACGAGTCCTCTTTCGTACTCCAGAATGATCAACCAGTCTCCGGACCTGTTCAACTCTCAATAGCCTACAAATCGGAAGATCCGTTTCTAGGACCCTGGAATGCCGTTTCATTGCCGCCGATTCTGGTTGGAGCAAATCAAAGGGTACGTGTTGTAATCGAAAGTCCGAAACCGGTTCAAAGCATTTGGGTCAAACCTTATCTGTCGTTAAATCGACAGCGGTTTCGCATCGACTTACCTCTCTCCGATGAGACGCAGAGTCAGGATGAGAATACCGAGAGCACTCCTTTCATTAAGGCTATTGAGATCGTTGAGGTTGAACAACTGCCGAACTCATCCATCACAATTGACGATCTTGATCCAGAATTCTCAATCTTGGAACACCACGATACATCGGTACTCTCTAGCGCATTTACTCAATTCTTCCGAAGACTCCTAGGTACCGAGAAAGTTCAACTAGACAGTGGATTACCAATGTACCAACACCAATATCGACAGGAACCATTAGAGTGGTCTCGAAAGGTAGATCCATCCGCCTTCGGTATGTATCGACGCACGTTTGTGCTGACTACAAACAACAGTGAGCGTACAGCATCCGCAAAATTTTCCGCGAAACTTCCAAGTGTCGGTAGATGGAAACTCGAATATTATCTTCCCGATCAGTTTTTGTTGGATGAAATTCAACTGGGTGGAATGTCGTCCGTCTCAATGTTGATTTCGCTCTCTGTTAGTACGATCAACCTCGAAATATACGATGGTGTGACGACTGTACGTCACTCGATTGAAGCCTCGAATATGGTAAAGGGGTGGCACACTATTGGGAACTTTGACCTGTCAAACAAAGAGGTGGATGTGCTAGTATCGAACAAGACTAACCACAGATATCAGAGTGTAGTCGCTGATGCGATACGTTGGACTCCTATCGAGCTAGTAGATTGATGTAGTCGGAGGTTGTGTATGCGTCCAAAGCAGAGATCTGGGAGAATCAAATTTCGTATCTCGTCCAAGATTGGGTTATGCATAGCTCGTCTGTATCGAATAAGCGTGAGAAAAATGGTGTTCCTTTAGAAGAAACAAACAAACCAATAGTTGTTAAAAAGCGTCGCTCTTCCTGTATGGTCGGTATATCTATGTCGAGCTAAGTGCCGTTGAAACCTAGTCTAATATTCTCAATCTGTCGATAAACTGGGACTTACCGCTTTGCTCGAATCTGATTCTGTCCGTTATATAATTGTAGGTTGCCTTAAAACAAGTGGATTGAGTTTCCTCTCGAACTAAAGTATTCCTAAATGCGAAACCGGACTACAAGCAATCGATCCATGGAAATTTCTCTATGCATTGGATTGTTGCTCGCACTGTTATTTCTTTGTTTCTTGCTTGTCAACAAAACTAGCACGCTACTTGCCACGGAACCGTCAGACCCAAATGACGGATCCGTTGTACCCAATGCGTTTACGACAATCACCGGTGCGGAGTTGCAGTTTACCATGCTTACCGATATCGGTCTCAATCGGACGTATCCGCATGAAGAAGATTCGTTGTCTGACAAACAGTTCTACTCCGCGGGAATCGCGTCTGGCGACATCGACGACGACGGTGACGTCGATCTGTACGTGGTGGGAGGCAACAAGGTACCTAACGCGCTGTACTTGAACAATGGAAATGGTACGTTTGTCGATGTCGCGGAGGAATATGGTGTAGATTTGTTACATTGGGGAAGCGGACCAGCTTTTGGCGATATCGACGGCGATGGTGATTTAGATCTGTTTGTTTCGGCGATGGAATTCGAACCGGTGAAGATGTTTGCGAATGATAGCGAGGCAGAGACGTTCGTTGACATTACCGAGGAAGCCGGTATTGTTGTATCGTCGGAAACAAATGTATCGGCGACCATGGCGGACTATGATCGAGATGGTTGGATCGACATCTTCCTTTCGCATTGGGGTGAAAAGCGCGAATTTATCCCAGAGACTGAAACAGTATGGCGCAACGAAGGCGATGGACTCTTTCGCAATGCGAGTAAAGAATCAGGTGTCAGCGGAAATCTGCTAGTTTATCCTACTGAATATACGTTTACCGCAAATGTGTTTGACATTGACAACGATTCCGATACTGATCTTCTTATGGTAGCAGACTTTGGTACAACCCAACTTCTATTGAATAACGATGGGAACAATTTCTTCGGCGCGACTGACCGAAGGGTGATCAAAGACCAAAACGGCATGGGGACCGCAGTAGGTGATTTCGATAACGATGGGGACTTTGATTGGTTCGTCACTTCAATCTACAACACAAACGTTGGTGGCGAATTCTTTGGCAACAGACTCTACCAGAACGACGGGAATGGAATTTTCTCGGACATCACTGACCAAGCCCATGTCGCGAGCGGAGCGTGGGGATGGGCAGCTTGTACCAAGGATTTTGACCAGGACGGCTTCCTGGACATTTTCCATGTGAATGGATGGCGCGAATATCCATACAGAGAGACTCCCTCACGTTTGTTTTGGAACCGCCTAGACGGGACATTTCGACAAATAGCCAGACATGTTGGTATCGACGATACTGAGCAAGGCCGTGGAGTTGTGTGTTTCGATGCAGACCGTGACGGCGATATTGACATACTTGTTGTTAACGCAAGTGAACCTCATCTCGTGTTTTACCGCAACGACTCGGTGGGATTGGGCAACTACTTAGTGATCAAGCTTAGAGGCTCCGGAGACAACACTTACGGAGTTGGTTCGATTGTCAAGGTTACCACGGAATTCGGGACACAGATGCGTCAACTCGGAGGTAGCAATAATTTCGTCTCGCACAACCCACTGGAAGTGCATTTTGGGCTGGGGACTGCTACTCGAGCCGATGTGCGCGTAGAATGGCATGATGAAAGCAACGCGGTAACGCAGTTCTCCCTGTTGGAAGTCAACAAGGTGATCACGGTGAATCAACCGGGTTATACGGGACTTCGTTTGAGCGTACGATTTGGCGACGGTGATGGTCGTTATGATGCAGGCGAATTGGTCGCCATCGAAGCGGAAGAACCGGAAGAAGGTTATTACTTCAGTCATTGGACGGTTTCCGGCGGTTCGGTAGCCGACAAGTACTCGGCATCGACAAATTTTGAAATGCCTTCCAGTGTAGCGACGGTGACGGCACACTATGTACCTGGTGTCGCGCCCACGGCGAACGTCTCGGTAGCGCGCCGGTGGAACGAAGTGTTACTGTCGGCGATCCGCAATGACTACGCTCGTCCAACAGTGCATGCGCGCAATCTGTTTCATATCTCAGCCGCACAATTCGATGCGTGGGCTGGTATGGTACGCGACGCTGACCCAAAGCCGAAGCCATGGTTACTGGGCTCTACGGAAGCCATCTCCTGCCCTCTTGAAGACATCAATGCGAGTTTCACGGAAACGGACATTGAAATCGCGTTGAGTTATGCCTCGTTTCGGCTGATCCGACATCGCTTCGCCCGGTCGCCGGGCTTGAGTCAAATCGTCAAGGACAGCAACGCGTTGATGAGTTATCTTGAATTAGACTCTGCGGATACCGACGCAGACTACACGGACGGCTCTCCCAGTGCACTGGGGAATTACATCGCCTCATGCTATATCGCGTTCGGGCAAGCAGACTATGCGAACGAATACGACGACTACAAAAACAAGAGCTACCTACCGGTCAATCCCGCACTAGAGCCGCACCTTCCTGGCAATCCAAATATCGTCGATCTCAACCGTTGGCAACCGCTTGCGCTGGAGAACTTCATTGACCAAGCCGGCAACAACGCGAACTCTGAACCGGAGTTCTTGAGTCCGGAATGGGGTGCCGTTTTGCCTTTTGCCTTATCTCCTGACGACCTGACAGTATATACCAGGGACGGTGAAGACTATGCATACCAGGTTTACCATGATCCGGGCACTCCCCCGAAAATTGATGGCGCTTTAGCCGACGAATACAAGTGGTCACATTCCTTCGTCGCGGTGTGGTCGTCACATCTGGATCCGACGGTCGGGCGAGGCGCTGAGTTGATCGACATTTCACCGAACGGCATTGGAAACATCTCCGTCGATCAATACCCGCGAGACTTTCCGGGTCATCGATCCTTCTTCCAAGACAATGGCCTAGATCCGGGACGGGGATACCGCATCAATCCCGCGACAGGTGAACCGTACGAACCCCAAATGGTGCCGTTAGGCGATTACACGCGCGTACTGGCGGAATTTTGGGCCGACGGTCCAGATTCGGAAACGCCGCCTGGGCATTGGTTTGTGATTTTGAATGAAGTGAACGACCATCCCGAGTCGACGCGGAAAGTCCGTGGCGTCGGCGAAGATCGACCGGATTTAGAATGGGATGTTATCAGTTATTTCGTCCTAGGTGGCACGATGCACGACGCGGCGATTGCCGCGTGGGGAGTCAAAGGTTGGTATGACTACATCCGCCCGATTTCCTCGATTCGCGCGATGGCTGATTTAGGTCAGAGTTCGGATGACGAGCTTCCTTCGTACCACGAAAACGGTATTCCATTGAAACCGGGGTATATCGAACTTATTGATGCTGACGACCCTTTGGCGGGGGCGAACGATGAGAACGTCGGCAAGATCAAACTACTCGCTTGGCGCGGCCCCGACTATATCGAAAACCCACATACAGACGTGGCTGGCGTGGACTGGATTTTGGCGGAAAACTGGTGGCCATATCAACGCCCAACGTTCGTGACACCACCCTTCGCTGGGTACGTCTCAGGGCATTCAACCTACTCCCGCGCCGCGGCCGAAGTGATGACGGCACTCACGGGAGACGAATATTTTCCTGGCGGCATGAGTGATTTCGAAGCACCACAGGATGACTTCCTCGTATTCGAAAAAGGACCAAGTGTGTCGCTGACGTTGCAGTGGGCTACCTATCGCGACGCGTCGGATCAATGCAGCTTGTCGCGCATCTGGGGCGGGATCCATCCCCCGGCGGACGACATCCCGGGACGATTGATCGGCATCAAAGTAGGTGAGAAAGCCTTTGAACAGGCCATGAAATTCGTTGAACCTACCTCTGCTGAAGAGGAAGTGGCTTCTCCTTAATCATTCTCTACTCTGATGGTACACAGAAACTCTCACCTTTCTTGGTATTGCTCGTAGGTGAACTTTGATCGTTTTTTATCTCGCTAAACCCAACCGTCGGTTGAGTCTATAGCAGACACAATTTGAAGCTTCCGAGAATCGATGTCAAGACAGTGTACGAATCGCATTAAGATTAGATACACTCCCCTTCTGCGTCTTCCGAGAACGACAACAACTCCGTGATATAATTACAGGTTACCAAAATTAATGTAGATTGATAGTACGCTAGTACTAGATTGTTTCTATATGGAGAATCGAACTACCACAAATCAGTCCTGGGAAATCTGTTTTGGGACTGGGTTGTTGCTTGCATTTCTGTTGCTGTGTTTGCTGTTTTTCAACGGGAACGCAACACTCTCGGCCACGGAACCTAGTAATCCCGGCAACCTCCCGATAGTCGCCACAGGATTTACCACACCAAATGGAACTGAATTGCGGTTCAACAGAGTATCGGGTACGGGTTTGGTGCGCACATTTCCGCACTTGCCTGAGGATCTAGACGACAAACAGTTCTACGGGGCAGCAGTTGCGTCAGGCGACATCGACGACGACGGTGATGTCGATCTGTATGTGGTGGGAGGCAACACCGTTCCGAACGCGTTGTATTTGAACAATGGCAATGGAACCTTTGTCGACGTTGCGGAGGAATATGGCGTAGATCTATTACACTGGGGAATCGGACCGGCCTTTGGTGATATTGATGGCGATGGAGATTTAGACTTATTTATTTCAGCGGTGAACTTCGATCCTGTTCGAGTATTTGAGCATGATTCTGACGCGGGAGTTTTTGTAGACATCACCGAAGAAGCTGGCATAACCATAACGTCAGAATCTACGATCTCGGCAACCATGGCCGACTATGACCAAGACGGATGGCTCGATATCTTTCTTACACATTGGGGTGAGAATCGACAGCACCGCACTGACACTGAGACCGTCTGGAGAAATGAAGGCGGAGGAGTCTTTCGTAATGTAAGCGATTTGGCTCGAGTGAGTCAAAACCTATTGGAAACTTACACAGAGTACACCTTCACGGCCAATTTGTTCGACATTGACGGGGACATTGATAAAGATCTTCTCATGGTCGCCGATTTTCTCACGAGTCAAGTTCTAAAGAATTTCCGTGGTGCTCAATTTACAAAAGACACCGACAGAGAAGTCATAACCGATCAAGCGGGGATGGGCGCGGCCGTGGGTGACTACGACAACGACGGCGATTTCGACTGGTTCGTAACCTCAATTCACGACTTAGCACATGGCGGTGCTTACTTCGGTAACAGGCTCTACCGCAATGACGGAGCTGGTACGTTTTCGGATATCACAGATCAAGCGCTCGTTGCTGATGGTGCATGGGGATGGGCCGCTTGTGCTAAAGACTTTGATAACGACGGCTTTTTAGACATCTTTCACGTTAATGGTTGGCGCGAAGAAACCGTTAGAGAGACACCGTCGCGCTTATTTTGGAACCGTGTCGATGGTTCATTCCAAGAAATCGCCCAGTCCGTCGGTATTGAAGACACTGGACAGGGTCGAGGTATTGTGTGTTTCGATGCAGACCGCGACGGAGACATTGACATACTTGTCGCTAACGCGAGTGAACCTCACCTCGTGTACTACCGCAACGAGTCCGTGGGATTGGGCAACTACTTAGTAGTCAAACTCAGAGGCTCGGGAGACAATTCCTACGGGGTGGGCTCGATTGTCAAGGTCACCACTGAGTACGGGACACAGATGAGACAACTCGGCGGCAGCAACAATTTCGTCTCACACAACCCGTTGGAAGTTCATTTCGGTTTGGGGAACGCTACGCGAGCTGATATCCGAGTTGAGTGGTTTGATCAGAACGGTAGCGTGACTGAGTTTTCAGTATTAGAAGTCAACAAAGTGATCACCGTGAATCAACCAGGATATACGGGACTCCGCTTGAGCGTGCGCTTCGGTGACGGTGATGGTCGATATAACGCGGGCGAGGTGGTCGCCATCGAAGCGGAAGAACCGCAAGAAGGTTATCACTTCAGTCATTGGACGGTCTCTGGAGGCTCGATATCCGATAAATATGCGTCGTCGACGACATTTGAGATGCCATCCAGCGTAGCGACGGTGACGGCACACTATGTACCTGGCGTCGCGCCCTCGGCGAACGTCTCGGTAGCGCGCCGGTGGAACGAGGTGTTACTGTCGGCGATCCGCAATGACTACGCGCGGCCTACAGTGCATGCGCGCAATCTGTTTCACATCTCGGCCGCGCAATACGACACCTGGGCTGGCATGGTAACGAACGCTGACCCCATGCCGAAACCGTGGTTACTGGGCTCTAATGAAGTCATTTCCTGCCCGCTTGAAGACATCAATGCGAGTTTTACTGAAGCGGACATTGAAGTCGCGTTGAGTTATGCCTCGTTTCGGCTGATCCGGCATCGCTTTGCGCGGTCGCCCGGGTTGAGTCAAATCGTCAAGGACAGCAACGCGCTGATGAGTTATCTGGAATTGGATCCTGACGATACAGACGCGGACTACTCGGAAGGTTCACCCATTGCGTTGGGGAATTACATCGCCTCGTGCTATATCGCGTTCGGGCAAGCGGACTATGCGAACGAATACGACGACTACAAGAACAAGAGCTATCTACCGGTCAATCCCGCGCTCGAACCACACCTGCCCGGTAATCCGAATATCGTCAATCTCAACCGTTGGCAACCGCTCGCGCTGGAGAATTTCATTGACCAAGCCGGCAACGACGCGAACTCCGAACCGGAGTTTTTGAGCCCCGAGTGGGGCAGCGTGCTCCCCTTTGCCCTTTCTCCTGACGATCTAACGCTTTATACCCGGGAGGGTGAAGACTACGAGTATCAGGTATATCACGATCCGGGCGGCCCACCGACGTTTGATGGAGCATTGGCCGACGAATACAAATGGTCGCATTCCTTTGTCGCGGTGTGGTCATCGCATCTGGATCCGACGGTCGGCCGCGGCGCTGAGTTGATCGACATTTCACCGAACGGCATTGGGAATATCTCCGTCGACCAGTACCCGCGAGATTTTCCGGGTCACCGATCCTTCTTCCAAGACAATGGTCTGGATCCGGGACGGGGATACCGAGTCAACCCGGCGACGGGTGAACCGTACGAACCTCAAATGGTGCCGTTAGGCGATTACACTCGGGTTCTAGCAGAGTTTTGGGCTGACGGTCCGGATTCGGAAACACCGCCTGGGCACTGGTTCGTGATTTTAAACGAGGTGAACGATCATCCCGATTCGACACGCAAAGTCCGTGGCATCGGCGAAGATCGACCGGAACTGGAATGGGATGTCATCAGTTATTTCGTACTCGGTGGCACGATGCACGACGCCGCAATCGCCGCGTGGGGAGTCAAAGGATGGTACGACTACATCCGACCAATTTCTTCGATTCGCGCGATGGCGGATTTAGGACAAAGTTCAGACGCCGAACTCCCGTCGTATCACGAAAACGGTATTCCGTTGAAACCGGGGTATATCGAACTTATAGATGCTGACGATCCTTTGGCGGGAACGAACGACGAAAATGTCGGTAAGATCAAACTGCTAGCGTGGCGGGGTCCGGACTACATCATAGACCCAACCACAGACGTGGCCGGAGTGGATTGGATTTTGGCAGAAAACTGGTGGCCGTATCAGCGTCCGACGTTCGTGACGCCGCCCTTCGCCGGGTACGTCTCGGGGCATTCGACCTATTCCCGCGCCGCGGCCGAAGTGATGACGGCACTCACGGGGGACGAGTACTTCCCGGGTGGCATGAGTGATTTCGAGGCACCACAGGATGACTTCCTCGTGTTCGAAAAAGGCCCAAGCGTGTCGCTGACGTTGCAGTGGGCTACCTATCGCGACGCATCGGATCAATGCAGTCTGTCGCGCATCTGGGGCGGGATCCATCCGCCGGCGGACGACATTCCGGGACGGTTGATCGGAATCAAAGTAGGTGAGCAAGCGTTTGAACATGCGATGAAATTTGTCGAACCTAGTGTAGCTGAAGAAGAAGTCGCTACGCCTTAGCTACACTCAATTCAGGTTATGCGAAGAAAGACTGAATTGAACCAATGCGTATACAACGAATACAACCGCCGCGCGAGCCGCTTTCGAACGATTTTCTAATACCTTCAGTACGAGGACTACCTTCGCTCAAATTCATCAGTAGGAGACCTCCACCCGCATGACGCTAGGTAGTGCATATTTGAGCATTCGACAGTATGTCTTCTGCTTAGTGGTTGCGACTACGGGTCTTCACGTTCTTGCTTCGCCTACAAACTCCGATACTTCAAACGCGTCCTCTGCAGAAGACGAAGAAATCACGGTCCTAAGATTTGAGGCAGCTGAAGACTCCGGGTTGCTACGGCGAGTTACCACTCCCGTTGGCGAAATGACCGTCCTTCAACAATTTACTGGAGGGGTTGCCGCAGGCGATTTTGACAATGACGGAGATGTAGATCTATATGTGGTAGGAACCGACGACACTCCAAACGCTTTGTACGTCAACGACGGAACTGGAATATTTCGCGACATTGCATCCGAAGTAGGTGTTAACTTTGTGCATTGGGGGAGTGGCCCCGCATTTGGAGACATTGACGGTGATGGCGACCTCGACTTGTTCGTCGGCGCGGTCGAAGGCGACCCCTACTATCTACTGGAGAATCGGTTTATTGGAAGTGATTCGGAGAGTAAATTTATCAACATCACCGACGAAGCTGGGCTACATTTGCACTCCGACAGTACCGTATCCGGTTCGTTCGCAGACTACGATCAAGATGGACTGTTAGACCTACTTCTCACGCATTGGGGCGACAAAAGACAACAAAACAACGACACTGAGACTCTTTGGCGAAACGAAGGTGGAAGTTTGTTTACTAACATGAGTACAGACTTAGGTATATCGAGTAGTCTTGTCGAAGAAGGAGTCGAGCTAACACTGACACAGAATCTATTTGATATCAGCGGAGACGGGTTACCTGATCTGCTTATAGCGGCAGACTCAAATGAGAGCCAAACATTTATTTACAACGGCAGTTCTTATGTAATTAGTACCGACCGTAGAGTCATCAAAGATCAGTCGGGCATGGGGGCAGCGGTTGGGGACTACGATAATGACGGAGATTTCGACTGGTTCGTGACGTCGATTTACGATCTACACGTTGGTGGTGGATCGTTTGGTAATCGCTTGTATCAGAACAATGGACAGGGATTCTTCAATGACGTCACTGATGACGCAGGTGTGGCGGATGGAAATTGGGGCTGGGGAGCTTGTATGAAAGACTTCGATCACGATGGTGATCTCGATATCTTTCATGTAAATGGTTGGGATGACTGGGAAGAGTATAGGTTCCAACCCTCCCGGTTTTTTGAAAACCAAGGCGACGGGTCATTCAACATGATCAACGTGTTCGACATTGGAATCATCGATAGAGGTCAGGGCCGTGGACTTGCATGTTTTGACGCCGACCGAGATGGAGATATCGACATATTGGTCGTCAATCTCACGAACCCTCATTTAGCACTTTATCGCAACAACTCTACTAATTTAGGAAACTACGTTGTAATCAAACTTAAGGGACCTGGTTCGAACACTTTCGGTGTCGGCGCGCTCGTGACTCTGACTACTACAGAAGGTACTCAAATACGCCAATTAGGTGCTAGTAATAACTTCGCTTCACACAATCCTCTCGAAGTTCATTTTGGGCTAGGTTCAACAACCGCCGCTGAAGTAAAAGTCGAATGGAGAGACCAAGCTCGAACGACTTCTGAACTCTCGATCACGGAAGTTAACCAAATTTACACCATTGAGCACCCGGGTCAGGATGGTTTGCAACTGAGCGTGCAGTACGGCGATGGTGATGGTTTGTATGCGGCGGGCGACGTGGTGGAAATAGCGGCCTCGGAGCCGGCGGAGGGTTATTACTTCAGCCATTGGATCATTTCCGGTGGCGTCATTGGCGACCGGTACGCGGCGGCTACGACCTTTGAAATGCCGGCGAACGTTGCGACGGTGACGGCGTATTTTCTGCCGGGCGTATCACCGACGGCGGACGTCTCGGTGGCGCGCCGCTGGAATGAAGTGTTGTTAGCGGCGATTCGCAATGACTATGCGCGTCCCACGGTGCATGCGCGGAACCTCTTTCACGTTTCCGCGGCGCAATATGACGCGTGGGCAGCCCTGGTCCGCACCCTCGATCCGAAACCGCAACCCTGGCTGTTAGGAGCGACGGAGCCCATTGCGTGTCCGTTGGAGGATTTGGATCCCTTCGACTTTGACGAGTCGGACATGGAGGCGGCGTTGAGCTATGCGAGTTTTCGACTGATCCGTCATCGCTTCTCGAAGTCGCCGGGACAGGCGCAGATCCTCCGCGACACGCACGCGCTGATGAGTTTTCTGGATTTGGACCCGGCCTTTCGGAGTACCGACTATACCACCGGCGATGCGAGCGCACTCGGCAACTACATTGCGTCCTGTTATCAAGCGTATGGAGAACAAGACGGGGCGAATGAAGACGATGATTACAAGAACAAGAGCTACGTCCCGGTGAATCCGGCGTTAGAGCCCCATTTGCCGGGCAATCCCAACATCGTCGATCTCAATCGCTGGCAGCCGTTGCAGTTGGAGAGTTTCATCGATCAAGCGGGCAACGTGGTTGATGAGCCGCCGGAGTTTTTGAGTCCCGAATGGGGGAGCGTCGAGCCCTTTGCGCTCACCGAGGCGGACCGGAGTACCTACTCCCGCGCCGGGGAGGACTATCTCTATCGGGTTTACCATGATCCCGGTGCGCCACCGAAAATTGACGGTATGTTGGGCTCCGAATATAAGTGGTCGCATTCCCTGGTGAGTGTCTGGTCCTCGCACTTGGACCCGACCGTGGGGCGCGGTGCGGAGCTGCTCGACATCTCGCCGAACGGGATTGGCAACATTGCCCTCGACCAGTATCCGCTCACGTTCCCGGAACATCGGAATTTCTTTGCCGAGGACGGCTTAGACCCGGGGACTGGGTATCAGGTGAATCCCGTGACGGGCGCGCCGTACGAGTCCCAGGAGGTGCCGATGGGCGACTATACGCGCGTGTTGGCTGAGTTCTGGGCGGACGGCCCGGACTCGGAGACCCCGCCGGGACATTGGTTCGTGATCTTGAATACGGTCAACGACCATCCGGACTCCACGCGCAAGTTGCGCGGCGTGGGGAATGACCGTACCGAACTGGAATGGGACGTCATTGGCTACTTCGTGCTGGGCGGGACGATGCATGACGCGGCGATCGCGGCATGGGGGGTCAAGGGTTGGTATGACTACGTGCGACCGATTTCCTCGATTCGGGCGATGGCCGATCGGGGACAGAGTTCCGATCTGCTCCAGCCTTCCTACCATGAGCAGGGCATTCCTTTGAAGCCGGGCTATATCGAACTGATCGAGGACGACGATCCTCTGGCGGGCGACGAGGGCGAACACGTCGGCAAGATCAAACTCTTTGCGTGGCGCGGTCCCGACTACATCGACAATCCACTCACGGACGTGGCCGGCGTGGGCTGGATCCTGGCGGAGAACTGGTGGCCGTATCAACGTCCGACGTTTGTGACGCCGCCGTTTGCGGGCTACGTCTCGGGACACTCGACCTACTCCCGCGCCGCGGCCGAAGCCTTGACGGCGTTGACGGGCAGCGCGTACTTCCCCGGCGGGATGAGCGACTTCGCGGTCGAACAAGACAACTTCTTAGTCTTTGAACGCGGACCCAGTAGGTCCTTGACGTTGCAGTGGGCCACCTACCAAGACGCTTCCGACCAATGCAGCCTCTCCCGTATCTGGGGCGGGATTCACCCACCCATCGACGACATCCCCGGACGACTCATCGGTCTCAAAATAGGAATAGACGCATTCGAACACGCAATGTCCTTTGTCGAACCGGAGGAAAACTGAGTATTCAATTGTTTTGATGAATACCAAACCATTGAAACATTGAACCATTTGAGAAACTCTTTATTGAACCTCAGCTAGTCCCAATCACTCTTAAAAATAAATCGAAGTCTTAGAGTTAAATTTTCCAATATCGGCACAACTTGTGCATAAAAAATTCTATCGGGACTAAAAATTTTGTCCCTTTCTCGTCGGAGGTAGAGATGTCCGCAAGTCGGTTGATTCGATTAGCAATCTTGAACCTACGACACAACTATGCTGCGTGTTCCAAATTGCAACCCACTGAAAACGCCGCGCATACGACTTCTTTTACTACTTACGAGGCTGAGATGAAATGAACGGACAACTTGTTTGGAGCGTAGCAATGCACGAGATGCGCTCTCTTCGAAGACTGCTACGTACCCACGTCTTCATTTGGATCGCTGTGTTGATCTGCGCAGTTTACTTCTCGATAGTAACTCTCACGCACATGTTTAGCGCTAACGATCTGCCCATGCTTGGAATCATTAGTCCGCGATACATTTTGTCATTGTTAGGTGGGAGTTTTATCGGCTTGTTTTGCATCGGAGTCCTACTACTCACTTTCGATCAGATCAAACGAGATGAAATGAATCGAATTCACGAAGTTGTTGGCTCAAAACCCTTGAGTAATTTTGAACTCTTCCTAGGAAGATTGACGGGTGTCTCATTAATGATGGCCATCCCAATGCTCTTCGTGCTCTTCTCAATGATCGTCTATGGAATGATCGCTCAGACATTCTCAATTCCATTTGGCGAACCGGTGGAGGCGTGGAGTGTGGTTTCGTTCGTTATTCTTGATATATTTCCCAACTTTCTTTTCTTCGGAAGCTTGGTACTTCTCTTTGCTTCCTTAGTCAGATCTAGACTGTTAGCTTTAATACTGACATTCTGTGCTCTGGTATTGTTGTTCTGGCTGAACAGCAGGATTTCACTTGATATCTCCAAACCATTGCAAACTGTGTCAGGTAACGTCCTTTTTCCATCCGAATTGATACCGACACTCTTCACTCCAGTCACTCTGTTCAATCGAATTTCTCTGTTATTAGTGTCAGTCGGATTATTGTGCTGGGTCTCCTACTTCAGCTCACGAATTACCTCGTCGAGATCCAGAGACCTAATGTTGGGTGGGCTGTTCACTTGCGTTGGCGTTTTAGTCATTGCTGTGATGATTGGAACACAGTTTTGGCAAAACAGACAAGTCGACCAATGGATCCAGGTACACGACCAAAATTTCCTCCCCAGTTCGTTTCCGGATGTGCAAAAGATTCGGGGCCTCGTTGATGTCAGGCCTGGTCGATCGCTGTTTATAGAACTTACCTTGGATGTTAGTGTTGACTCTGAACAAGAAAGTGGGTTTGTACTTTTTTCGCTGAATCCCGGTTATAGGATCTCAGAGTTAACCGTTGCTGGTGAAGAAGTTGAAGATCGTGATTTTCAAAATGGATTGCTGAAGATACCCTCAAACTACTTTTCGCCGGGCACTAACGAACTCAAGATTTCCGCGAAAGGACGTCCTGACGGACGATTCGCCTATCTGGACTCAGTAGCCACGCTCTCGGAAATTTCTGGTCTAGATGTTCGACAATTACGACAGCTTGGAACTGAGAACTTCATCTATCGTCCCGAGTATGTAGCACTGCTACCAGGTATTAAGTGGTATCCGACATCAGGAACAGCCACGAATGAAGAAGCATGGGAAACTCGAGAAAGAGATTTCTTTACGCTCGACATAGACGTTGTTGTACCGAAAAACTGGCTCGTCGCGGGACCTGCGAAACGAGAGTCGTCAGACGATACAAAGCGTACTACGTATAGTTTTCAGCAGTCCAGTCCGCTCCCCGAATTCGCTTTAATTGGATCAAGGTTTAAATCCGGATCCATCGAAGTGGATGGTATCACTTTCGAAATCTTGTACCACCCCAAGCACCGAAAAACCTTTGAGCACTTCGTACAAATTGAAGATCACATTCGCTCAACAGCTAGTCGATGGTATGTTGAAAAATTTCAAACCCATGGACTGAGCTATCCATACTCGTCATTCACCATGGTAGAAGTACCTTCTACGTTGCGAGTATTCGGCGGAGGAGTGTCAATGGATACGGTGATGTGTCCTCCGGGTATGGTGATGATCCGAGAATCAACGTTGCCGACAATTTCGATTGAATCACTAATTGATTTCTACGAAAAAAAGTGGTTCGAAGAACAAAACCTCACTATGGAAGATTGGCTCGAAAGTCAATTCGGTACTATATGGAGCTATTTAAAGCAGCCTATGTTTGAGAGCAACATTGATTTCGCTTTTTTCCGAAATATTCTGGGGCATCAAACAGGCACGACAGGTGAAAGAGCACAAGCACTCAAAATGTTTATGGACTTCTTTGCTGAATCTTTAGTCCCAGGAAGCGTTTCACACTTTGACTTTTACATCGCGTTAGATCGAGAGGTATTGAACTTAGCTAGTGTTAATCCCCTCGCCCTTTTGGTGTCAAATATAACTCGCGATTTTCAAAACGTACCGAGCAAAATGCATGAGCTCAAGCGAGCATTTTATGATGCGCCCGAAGTTTGGAATTTAGTGGAAAGTGTTAGCTTGAACGCGCCAATATCGAAAGAGAACCGCATCAATCAAATGCGCGCACTAAGAACCCGTACCGAGCAAATCGCTCGGTACTTTCTTGATTTGAACGGAACCGATACACTAGAGCCAATATTAGTAGATCTGTCACAAAAGTTTCAAGGAAAGAACATCATCTTTGAAGAATTCTTTGACTTGTTGCGGGAACACGGAGTAACTTCATCAGAATTGGGTGGAGATTTACTTGACGGTGCGGGACTGCCGGGGTTTATAGTGTCCGATCCATCTTTGCAATCATTGATAGTTGATGAACAAACTAAATATGAGACTTCTTTACTTCTACAGAATGGAGAACCGGTATCAGGCCCAGTTCGACTTGGGTTGAAATACCACAACCGTTGGGGCGATTTCCCTTCTCATACTCTATCCCCGATATTGGTAGAGGCAAATCAAACTCTACATGTCGTAATCGAGAGTGTGAATCCCGTTCAACAAATTTGGATAGAGCCCTATCTCTCTCTCAACCGTATGAACCTTCGTATAGACCTGCCGGTTTCTGAAGACTTGCAAGCGCTTGAATTTGTATATGGGCAAGCACCGATTATCAAATCGATTGAAGAGCGAGAAGCATTAGCAGTCGATAGCTCTTCGATCACCATTGATGATCTTGACCCTGGATTCTCGATACTAGATGATCGTCGTACGAGTACGCTCAACAATGCATTTGTCCAATCTATTCAAAGAATTTTTGATCTACCAGAATTTCAAATGGACCAAGGATTACCGGTATATGATTGGGAACAGAACGAGTTCGTACGGGATGGAGTCTGGCTGCGCACGACAGATCCTACCGCGTATGGAAAGTATCGACATACTTTTGCAATGTCGAAGAGGGGGGATGACTTAGCCTTTGCCCAGTTTTCCACGGAGTTACCAAAACAAGGCGAATGGCAACTAGAGTACTATGTACCGGAAGGATTTTTCAATGAACGCGTTTCTTTCAGAGGCAGCTCGTCCCAAACATCAACAGGTATTCAGACGGGGCCCGTATACCTTGAAATTCGCAACGGTTCGACTGAATCATCTCACTCAGTGGATGTACCGAATCTCACTCCCGGGTGGCACACGATTGGAACATTCGATATTACCGACGCAGTCGTCGATGTTCTGGTTACTAACAAAACAGATTCAAGCTGGACATATGTGATCGCTGATGCGATTCGCTGGACGATGATTGAGTCCGAGGAATGACATTGGCAAGCGAGTCACGGATAATACAGACTATCTGCCCCTGCTATTACTCATGATAAAAAAATGTGATTCTGTCTTTTAATTATCGAAGGATCTCGCTAGAAGTCCGATCGCGAACCGAGGTAAACCGTACATGAACGGAAATAACGTTTGGCACGCAGCGTTACATGAAATGCGTACGCTTCGCAGATTATTCCGCACACATGTCTTCATTTTGGTTGCTCTATTTATTAGTGCTTGTTACTTTTTGGCTGTGACAATAACCCATATGCAAGAGGGGACCAAATTTCCGATGATTAGTGTGATTAGTCCCAGGTACGTGATGTCCTTGCTGAGCGGTAGCTTTCTCGCTTTGTTTTGCGCCGGAGTTGTATTACTGACGTTCGATCAAGTCAAACGCGATGAAATCACTCGTATCCACGAAGTCGTGAGCTCCAAACCAGCGAGCAATTTTGAACTGTTCATTGGGCGATTGTTTGGAGTGTCGATGACGGTTGCCGTCCCAATGCTCCTCTTCCTATTTTCGGTCATGACTTACGGATTTATCGCCGACATGTTTTCCATCAAATTCGGTGAACCGGTCGAATTTTGGAGTGTCGTCTCGTTTGTGTTACTCGACATGTTTCCAAATTTCCTATTTTTCGGAAGTTTGGTAGTACTTCTTTCATTGTTGTTCAAGTCAAGATTGCTCGCATTACTAGTCACTCTCATTGGCCTCATCGCGGTGTTCTGGATAAATAGTCGACTGCCTCTCCACCTCTCCAAGCCGTGGCAGACAGTTACTGGATACGTGCTATTCCCTACCGAATTGACACCGGAACTGTTTACACCAACAACCCTTTTCAATCGAATAGCGCTCGTGTCAATGTCTATCGGTATGTTGCACTGGGCCTCTAATTTCGTCGCGCGAGTGGTACCTTCGAGATCTTGGCATCCTGTAGTCGGAAGTCTGTCATTTTGTTTCGGACTGTTAGTAATTGGTACGCTAGTTGGTGCGCAAGTGCTTGAGAACAATCGAATCAACCATTGGGTTGACGTGCATGACGAACACTTCGACCCTAGAGCATTTCCTGATGTACACGAGGTTCGAGGGAGTGTTGCTATCAAACCAGGGCGAACTTTAACTCTGAATCTCCAATTAGATGTGACCGTCGACATCGATCAAGACGTCGAGTTCATACTGTTTTCTCTTAATCCAGGCTACGATATTTCGAACCTGGCAGTAGCCGGTAAACAAGTAATCGATCACAAATTTAAACGCGGATTGCTGAAGATTCCACAGCACTATTTCAACTCCGATTTGAACGAACTTGAAATTACCGCGAAAGGTCGGCCCAATATTCGATTTGCTTATTTGGATACCGTCGATACACTCGCCAAAGTCGTTGGACCCGACGTTCGACAGCTACGGCAACTTGGAACGGAAAACGCCATCTTTCATTCAAATTTTGTGGTGCTCACACCGGGTATCAAGTGGTACCCCACATCAGGTACGGCGACGAATGAAGATGCTTGGGAACGTCGCAAAAGAGACTTCTTTACACTCGACATTGACGTCTCGGTACCACAGAGATGGTTAGTAGCAGGGCCTGCGAAACGCCAAGTGTTGGTCGACGACAATCGAGCAAAGTATCGTTTCCAGCAATCCAGTCCTCTTCCAGAATTTGCGTTAGTGGGTTCCAAGTTTGTGTCTGCCGCAATTGAAGCAGAAGGAGTTTCGTTTGAGTGTTTATACGCGAAGATACACCGACGACCATTCGAATGGTTTTCGGGCAATCCAGCAGATCAAATTCAGGAAATCACAACAGGGAACCTCAATAGTTTGAAACACAAAGGGTTGGAATATCCTTATGGGTCATTTACGTTAGTAGAAGTACCTTCAACTCTCCGCGTTTTCGGTGGAGGTTTCGAAATGGATACGGTGATGCATCCTCCCGGTCTCACCATGATTAGAGAATCGACATTACCAACAACTAAAGTGGATTTGATTTTTGATGGAACGCGCGAAGAGATCATGGAGCAATTCAACATGAGTGAACAACGCTATATAGGTTTGGAGGTTCAATCATTGAGAGATTACCTTGAAGATCCCATGTTCGAAAGCAACTATTACACAGGTTTTTATCGAAGTTCACACATCCACCAAACCAGTGCAACGGGCGACGGTGCGAGAGTACTCAATGCTATCATCGATCTTCTGATTAAAAGTATGAATCGCGGAACTGATACCAGATTTGATTTCCAAATTGCCCTAAACAGAAGAATTTTGAACTTAAGCAGTGTAGATCCGGTACAACGATTGCGATCCAACCGCGAATACTCACGATGGGACCTTTCAGAGGAAATGCAAAAGAAACAGCAAGTCATTCTTAATGCACCCGAAGTTTGGGACACCGTATCAACATTCGGTTTGTTCGACACAGTGGGTTCCAAAAACAGCGAGCTGAAATTACGCGCTATAAAATTTCGCGCACAACAGCTCGCGCTGCTCCTACAAGATGCGCTCGGAAGAGGTAACATCGCACCCTTCGTCGCGGATTTGATTAGCCGATTTCGTGGGAAAACGTTTACGTTTGCCGAATTTGAGGCCGTGCTGGATGAGCATGGTATAAAACTCTCAGAATTAGCGGGTGGTATGATTGGTTCGAATAACCTACCAGGCTTTCGAGTCTCCAATTCAACTTCAAGGCAATTGTCGGATGACGAACAACCCCAGTACGAATCTGAGTTCGTTCTTGAAAACAAAGAACCGGTATCCGGACCAGTAAAACTCTCGTTGACGTACCAAAATAGAAAGGACCAATTTGGACGTGAAGGTCCATCTTTCACCTTTAACCCAATGTTGGTTGGAGCGAATCAATCTCTGCAAATAGTAATTGAGAGTTCAAACCCAGTGGAATATATTTGGGTGAAACCATATATCTCGCGTAACCGAATGAATCTGCGCGTCGATATGCCAGTATCCGAACAATTACGTGAGCAGGAATTCATACCCGATATCGAACCGTTAATTAAATCGATTACCGTGATTGAACAGATCGAAGATACTATAAAAGGGTCGATCACGGTTGATGATCTGGATCCAGGTTTTTCCATCGTCGAACTCGATAGGGCATCTGATCGAAACAACTTGTTCTCTGATTTCTTTCGCAGATTTTTGGGTTCAGAGGAAATTCTTATGGATCAAGGATTACCTAAGTATTCGATGTTTGAACGTTGGAGATTTCAAGGTTGGTCTCGCTGGACAGACCCGACAGCTTTTGGAACCTACCGGCGTACTTTTGCAATCGCAGATAGAGGAGAAGGACTCTCCTTTGCGAAATTCAATGCTAAGTTACCCTCTGCAGGTAAATGGGAATTGGAATACTATCTACCTAAAGGACATTTCAATGAAGAGTATCAGTTTGTTCGAACAGGTGGCTCTTCAGGTTCGTCCAAGCGTGACGGACCGTTGTATATAGAAATTCAGAACGGTTCGACAGAAACAAATCACACGGTCGATGTACCAAATTTACCACCAGGCTGGCATTCCATTGGAACATTTGATCTGCTAGCAGAAGACGTTAGTGTCCTGGTATCCGACAAATCAGATGAACGCGGTGTAGATGTCATCGCGGACGCAATTCGATGGACACCAGTCGAAAAGGAAGAGTGAAATCGAAGTGTGAAAGAATGTCCATCAAAAGAATTTTCGTACTAGGCTGAGCAACACGATCCATAAACCAACCTGACTGGCATGTGCGAGCTACGAGGTTGCGCGGGTCCTCGAGTGTTTTCTTTAGTCGACCAACTTGCCGTCTATGAACAACCGGTGTAGTTGATTAATTCCAGCCCAATATGTCAGTTCTCTAGGATGTGAAATAGTCCACTCTACCAAATCTGCACGTTTACCTATCTCCAACGTACCACGATCTGTTAATAACCCCAACGCTTGTGCTGCATTTCGGGTTACACCAGCTAAACACTCCTCCGGTGTTAATTTGAACAAGCTTGTTGCAAGGTTCATCGCGAGTCTGATGGAACACAAAGGTGAAGATCCTGGATTGCAATCAGTAGCTATTGCTATAGGTACGTTATTAGACCGGAATTCATTGATCGGAGGGAGTTGAGTTTCTCCAAGAATCAAGAATGGACCCGGTAGAAGCACAGCAACAGTACCCGATGATGCGAGTGCTTCGACTCCTGTCGCAGTGGTGTACTCGAGATGATCGGCCGACAGAGCGCTAAAGCTAGCGGCCAACTCTGCGCCACCACAGTCGCTGAGTTGGTCGGCGTGCAGTTTTACGTCAATGCCGAGCGATTTCGCCTGTTCAAACAACTTCGCTACTTGAGGCGAAGAAAACGCAATCGTCTCGCAGTAGGCATCCACTGCGTCTACGAGCTGTCGTTCGTGTGCTTCTGGAAGTACTTCATTAATTACGAAATCCATGTATGAATCCGCATCAAACTGATATTCTTCCGGGATAGCGTGAGCTCCAAGAAACGTCTTCACGATACTGGCAGAGCAGCTTTGGTCTAGGGTTTGTGCTACCTCCAACATCGTTATTTCCGTTTGGCTATCTAGACCGTACCCGGACTTAACCTCTACCGTCGCTACCCCTTCTCGCATGAGCGTAACTACTCGCTCGATTGCACTTTCTAATAACACCGATTGGCTGGCGTTGCGCGTCGCCCTTACCGTTGATCGAATACCTCCTCCCGCACGTGCAATTTCCTCGTAAGTTACGCCATTTAAACGCTGTTCAAATTCCATCGCTCGATCGCCCCCGAACACTAGATGCGTGTGGCAATCTATGAGTGCAGGTGTGAGCCAACGACCATCGAGTCGATTGATGGTCTTAGCATCACACGACGGAAGTTCCGACTCAGGACCAATCCAAGCGATTCGATCATCAGAAATCGCTAGTGCGCCGTTGGAAATCGCACCATAAGGAGTGTCTCCAGAGCACATAGTTGCTAAATTTACGTCAAGAAATAATTGATCCCAAGTTTGCATATATCCGAAAATTGTTTGTGCGAACCACAATCATACCACAAACCTAAAATAGTCTTCTTTAAGCGTTCTTCCTTTCCATGACTACCCTCTTCGCGAACCGCGCGTATCTAGAGTCGAAGTGGTACCATCAGGTACGAATACAGATTGAAGACGGAAAAATTTCAAGTTGGGACTCTTCAACAAATCCATTACCTGAAGACGAGCTCGTCAATATCCTAATTCCAGGCGTGCCGAATGCACACAGCCATGTCTTTCAGCGCGCACTGACTGGTCACAGTGAACATAAGAGTCCCAGCGGAAGAGATGACTTTTGGAGTTGGCGCGAGAATATGTACAGATTGGCTGAAAAACTCAATCCTGAAGTTCTCAAACCCGTCGCGAGACAGGCATATGCCGAAATGTTAGCCGCCGGTTACACTTCGGTTGCGGAGTTTCACTATATCCATCACGGTGGAAATGGCAAACACCATGCGAACAACATGTTTGACGCACTAGCTGAAGCAGCTCAGGATGTTGGAATTCGTCTTACTTATCTACCCATTCTCTACGAACGATCGGGATTTAGTCAATCCAAATTGAACGCGACACAACAGCTGTTTGCATTGAATATGGATGACTTTGTCGACCACTATCAATACGCTAACGAAAAATCTCGCTTTGGCATCAGTATTGGGTTAGGATTGCATAGCTTAAGGGCGGTGTCCGAATCTTCTTTAGAGCAAGTAGCAAAATTAGCGAAGAACGAAGAGTGCCCCATTCACATACACATCGCCGAACAAACTGCGGAAGTTGATGAGTGCATTGCTATTCACGGCGCGAAACCCCTCCGATGGTTACTGGACAATATCGAAATCGATGATAACTGGTGCCTCGTTCATGCGACACACACGGACGAAAAAGAACTAGCAAGCCTAGCTAGCACCTCCGCGGTGATTTGTCTGTGCCCAACTACTGAAGCCAATCTTGGCGACGGGATTTTTCCTATGACAGTTTGGAAAGCACTCAGTGGTGGAATTGCGATAGGATCCGACAGTCAAGTGTCGATCAATCCCTTTGAAGAACTTCGATGGCTTGAATATGGACACCGTTTAGTGCTACGATCGCGCAATATCTACGCAACGAACCCGAGTACCAGTACTGGTGAAACATTGTTTCAAGAAGCGGTTGAAGGTGGAAATCGAGCTTGCGGTCACTGGAGAAAACCTCTTGCGCCGGGTAGTAACGCGGATTTAATCACGTTAAATGAAGACAATCCCGTTTTGGCCGGGCACAACTCTGAGTCAATTCTAGACGCGCTAACGTTTTGTGGAATTCACAACGCCATCGATAGAGTCATGGTATCGGGCAAGTGGGTAGTAAGGGAAGGCAGTCATATCGCATCGCCTAAATTGGAGAAGGAGTATGCTGAATGCGTACGAAAGCTATGGAATTGAGTAAAGATGCAATTCCTCCTCCAAATTTGGTAACTTAGTTTTTAAGGAGATTTTTTCTTGATAAATCCAAAGCATCGAGCCATAAAAGCTCCCACCGGAACTCACCTACAAGCGAAGAGTTGGTTGACTGAAGCCCCATTGAGGTTGCTTATGAACAATCTCGATCCAGAAGTGGGAGAGCGACCGGATGAGCTCGTGGTGTATGGAGGTATTGGAAAAGCAGCGCGTAATTGGGATTGTTTCGATGCGATCGTACAACAACTAAAAATACTCGAGAGCGACGAGACTTTACTCGTCCAATCTGGAAAACCTGTGGGAGTTGCAAAAACTCATCCGGATGCACCACGAGTGCTCATCGCCAACGCCAATTTAGTACCCGCCTGGTCAACGTGGGATCACTTTAGGGAACTCGACCGAAAAGGATTGATGATGTTCGGTCAAATGACGGCTGGTTCGTGGATCTACATTGGAAGTCAGGGAATTGTGCAAGGCACATACGAGACTTTCGTTGAATTGGGACGGCAACACTACGGCGGTGATTTACGAGGTAAGTGGATTCTAACCGCCGGCCTCGGTGGTATGGGTGGAGCACAACCACTTGCTGCGACGATGGCAGGAGCGTCGTTACTCGGAATTGAATGCCAAAGAGAGCGCATTGAGAAAAGACTGCAGACTGGATACTTAGATCAACTAGCGGATTCGCTCGACGATGCACTACGCCTAATTCATGAAGCGACACAGCAGAAGAAAGCTATATCTGTGGGGGTAGTTGGCAACGCCGCGGAATTACTACCTGAAATTGTCGCGCGAAACATTTTGCCTGATGGAGTAACAGATCAAACTTCGGCACATGATCCAGCGAACGGATATTTACCCGCTGGTTGGACGGTTGAACACTGGGAGGCTATGCGACAGAGTGATCCGAACGCGGTAGCCAAAGCCGCGACTGAATCCATTGCGGTTCATGTACGAGCAATGCTGGATTTCCACCGAGCGGGAGCTCCGACGTTTGACTACGGTAATAACATTCGTCAAGTCGCTAAAGATTACGGCGTCGCAGATGCGTTTGACTTTCCGGGTTTCGTGCCGGCATATGTGAGACCACTTTTCTGTCGTGGAATCGGACCATTTCGCTGGGTAGCTCTCTCTGGTGACCCCGAAGACATCTATAAAACTGACCAAAAAGTCAAGGAACTGATCCCGGACGATGCGCACCTTCACAATTGGTTAGATGCAGCTCGCGCGCGAATTAAATTTCAAGGACTCCCTGCACGAATTTGTTGGGTCGGATTAGGACAGCGACACCGATTAGGTCTCGCGTTTAACGAGATGGTTCGAAGTGGTGAGCTCAAAACTCCCATTGCTATCGGAAGAGATCATCTTGACAGTGGTTCAGTGGCCAGCCCAAATCGAGAGACGGAAGCCATGCGCGATGGTTCGGATGCAGTATCGGATTGGCCCTTTCTCAATGCGATGTTAAATGTCGCAAGCGGTGCGACGTGGGTGTCGATTCACCACGGGGGCGGCGTTGGTATGGGATACGCTCAACACGCCGGCTTGGTCGTAGTTTGTGACGGTACTCGGGAAGCAGATCATCGAATCGCACGAGCACTTTGGAACGATCCAGCCATAGGTGTGATGCGCCATGCCGATGCAGGATATGAAGAGGCTCGCGATTGTGCAAGGGAAAATAATTTAACAATACCGATGATGCCAACTGATTAAAGATGGCACACAGAATATGAAACTTCGAGTCGGAGACACACCCACTACCCTACATCAACTTCGTAGAGCGTGGCAGTCCGCAGTATCCGTGGAACTCACTCATGATGCACGTCAACGAATCGAGAACTCCTACCAGTATTTGAAGGAATACCTCGCATCTGGAGCAACAGCCTACGGAATCAACACAGGCTTTGGTAAATTTGCTACGAAACCAATAGAGCTACACCAGCTGGAGATGCTTCAGGAAAACTTGATTCGATCCCATGCGGTCGGGGTTGGACCTCCATTGACAAATGATGTCGTTCGCGTCTGTATGGTGCTAAAAATCATCGCGTTGGCACGTGGATATTCCGGAGTGCGCGTACAACTGATCGAATTATTGTGTGCACTTCTCGAATATGAAATTTATCCAGTCGTGCCAAGTCAGGGTTCAGTTGGAGCTTCCGGAGATCTAGCCCCGCTCGCACATATGTCAAGTGTATTGATTGGTGAAGGAAATGTGTCGCACGACAACGAAATCAAACCAGCGGCAGATGCGTTAGCAGCGACTGGATTAACCCCAATTCGTTTCGGCCCCAAAGCCGGTCTTGCTTTGTTAAATGGGACGCAAGTCTCCTCAGCGTTATGCCTCACAGCATTATTTAGATATGAAAATGTAATGTCCGCGACGATACTTGCAGGCGTCATGTCCACGGATGCGATACAAGGAAGCGACACTCCGTTTGATGCGCGAATTCATGAACTCAGAGGTCATATTGGTCAACAAGAAGTGAGCAAGTTGCTCAGAGAGTTAATCCAAGGTAGCGAAATCCGTGCTGCACACATCGATTGTGACCGCGTTCAGGACCCCTACTCGGTTCGATGCCAACCTCAAGTCTTAGGCGCGTGTATGAATACATTACACAACGTAGCCGAGACTCTCGAAATTGAAGCAAATGCGGTAACTGACAATCCTCTAGTTTTTGCGAACGATGCCGCGATATTATCAGGTGGAAACTTTCATGCGGAACCCCTAGCACTAGTCGCGGACAATCTTGCACTCGCGATATCGGAGGTTGGATCAATTTCCGAACGACGGATTGCACTAATGATGGACCCGACTCTCAGCGGTTTACCACCATTTCTTGTACGTGAAGGCGGTTTGAATTCGGGTTTTATGATGGCTCAAGTTACAGCTGCTGCGCTAGCATCTGAGAACAAATCACGAGCGCATCCCGCCAGCGTCGACAGTATTCCTACTTCAGCTAATCAAGAAGATCACGTTAGTATGGCAACCTACGCAGCACAACGTCTACACAAGATGCTGGACAATACAGAGTACATTGTTGCTATTGAAATGCTCGCTGCAATGCAAGGAATTGAATTGCGACGACCTTTAACGTCATCGGAAAAAATTGAGACAACCATCAAATCCTTGCGGAATTTCTCTCCTCTATATACCACTGACCGCTCGCTCGCTCCAGAGATCGAAACACTAGCCAAGAAAATACGGGAGGGTACTTTCAATCATGTCGCGAGCACGATACTACCATCACTAAAGACATGATTCCCGTGTTCGACTTCGTCGAAGGGAGTACACCAGTCCTAGTTAGCGTCCCACACGACGGCAGGAACCTTGCTCCCGGCATGAAAGAACGAATGAGCACTATAGGCCGTGCGTTACCGGACACAGATTGGCACGTCCGACGACTGTACCAATTTGCGCCGAATCTGGGTGCGAGTGTGATTTCTGCAAATTACTCAAGGTACGTTGTCGATCTGAATCGGCCATCAACCGACGAAGAGCTCTATAAGGGGCAACTGTTCACCGGACTTTGTCCCTCCAAGACGTTCGCTGGAGAGAAAATCTATTTGGATGGGGAATTGGTCTCGCAGAACGAAAAACAAGAGCGAGTAGAACAGTATTGGCAACCCTATCATGACAAGATCAGTTTCGAACTTGCTCGAATCAAAAACAAATTTGGCTTCGCGTTACTGTGGGATGCTCACTCGATCCCCTCTCAAGTACCCTCCTTATTTTCAGGAACGCTGACAATTTTGAATATCGGTACCGTTGACGGCACTAGTTGTGATCACCGGCTAACTGAAGCCGTATATGAGATTGCAGATGAATCCGAGTACTCCGTTGTCGTAGACGGTCGATTCAAAGGCGGCTACATCACTCGAGCTCACGGTAATCCTGAAGAGAACGTACACGCCCTCCAACTTGAAAAGGCACAACGCGCCTACATGCTTGAAGACACTTTAATCTACGACGAATCTGCGGCAGAGATATTCGTGAAATATTTAGAAAAGATGCTGATCGCTTTCGTGTCTGAGGGAACAGCTTTGTTGAAAAAAGACTGAGCTCAAGCCTCTTTTCTTATTGCGAATTCGCTCGACTAACACCGAATTTATTTGATCATTGCTGAATGCGACAGATACAAACAGATGACGCTAGAGCGTCCGCACACTGAGTGTTCGAGCCAAACATTGGCTCAACACTTCATACTCAAGAATCAATTCAACGTCCAAGTTGCTCAAAAAGTCTGGAAACTCTGTTTATACCTCAGAGTAAGCAATGCCGAGGCCGAATTTCCGAACAGGATACAGTCTTGAATGGCAAGTTTAATCTTGCATTCTTAAAAATTCTTAGGAGTTTTCTAGTTCAGCGTGTTTGAGGTCTTTATGGGTTGTGCCAAACACATAATCCCAAAGAGGTGTAAAACCAAAGTTAACGTTTCGACTCGAATGATGCAAGTCGTGAGCATGCATTATGTGATCCAACCAACCTACCCCGGTTCGCAAGTTAGCGTGATCCAGCATGTTTATCAAAGTGTGAATGAAAATCACCAATACAAACGACGGTACGCTAACGGGACCAACTAACGCGACACAAACCATGAGCATCGACAAAGCAAGTACTGTCTCATGGGGTCTCTGATATAAACCATCAATTGCTGTTGGATGCTTACATCGATGATGCCACCCATGCAGATGTCGCATCAGAAATTTCGTATGCATCACGCGGTGAAGCCAGTAATAGCCAAAGTCGTAGAGAAGAATCGCAAGAACCACATCGTACCAGTAAGTGGGACCTGATCGGATTAAGTAATCAGTAAATAGCAATACTGCACCGATATAAGTACCAAATATTGCAACAACGTTCAGCACAATAACCGTCCAGTAGTTTCGTGCTGTAGAGATGTCTCTGCTGTTATTCCGAACTGTCGGTACAGAGCTATATGAGAGTTGACACACCCCCATTAGTATTCCCGAGCCAATCATGACTAAGAAAATACCTACGATGGAAACACCAATGATGCTCAATTGACTAGTCCAATATTTTTATATGAAGTGACAAGTGGTCAGACTTCAATTCTATGTAACCACTACGTGAAGTGACCGACATCGCAAACCCAATGATTCGAGCTCAAATTGATATCAGCACTGTTGAGTTATTCATTGTATTGAATGCTCGTGCATCCGATTCCATACAAAATAAACTCTTTAAACTATACAGTTGTTTAGTATAATGTATCCACTCATTGATCCTTGTCCTGTCTCAAAAAAAAAGAAATGTGTTGGAATCCTCCAAATCGACATTCCAACAAGACTCGGATCTGCTGGTCAAAAGGGTACTCGATCACACACTAGCCAACAACAAATTCATAGCCATCAATAGGAACTAGACTCTAGATTTGATTTTGATCCTTGGAATCCGCAGGTCTTGAAGAAGCTAGTGGAATTGAATTAATACAGTTTTGGAATCACTTTAGTACTCTGCATGGCATACTCCGTTATCAGAATAATACTATGTTTCTAATGACTCCAGACCCAGACTTTTGCAACTGTGACAAAACAACCAACATCTTCACGTCGATTGTCTTCAATCGACACATTAGTCCGTGCCCCAGAACTCTTAACGCTGATATCGCATTGGGGAAGACTTGCTGTTATCGAGGCTTTACGTGCAATACAGCATGAACAAAGATCTGCAGATTTGGGATCCCAAGAAATGTCTTTGGCAGAGTATTGCGATCGTGCTACGTCCTGGTTGCGCAGACATCGGGAACCAGGATATCTACGGGTATTTAATTTAACCGGAGTCTTGATTCACACTAACCTTGGTCGCGCGACGCTAAATCCAGAGCTGATTCAACGATCTGTCCTGGCGGCGACATGCCCAACAACTCTGGAATACGATCTTAAGCGTGGGAAGCGCGGGGATCGAGAAGCCGTGATACGAGAGCGTTTGTGCCACCTCACAGGAGCAGAATCAGCAGTACTCGTCAACAACAACGCAGCAGCAGTTTGGATTACTCTCAACACACTTGCGTACAACAAGGAAGTGATTGTGTCGCGAGGGGAACTGATCGAGATTGGTGGGAGTTTTCGCCTGCCGGAGCTCATGATACGTTCCGAAACCAAACTTGTAGAGGTAGGTACAACTAACCGAACTTGGCTCAGAGACTACGAGACGGCCCTTACGCCTGATTCAGCTTTATTACTCAAAGTACACCCTAGTAACTATTCGATTCAAGGCTTTGTTCAGAGTGTCAATGAATCAGAGTTGCTCAATCTAGCACGTCGACGAGACATTCCACTTGTACTAGACCTTGGTAGCGGAGCTCTAACGGACTTGCAACAATTTGGACTACCAGAAGAACCACAACCAAAAAATCTCATCGCCTTGGGTGTAGATCTGATAACGTTTTCAGGTGACAAGTTGTTGGGTGGTCCTCAGGCTGGCATCATCGTCGGCAAACAAATACTGTGCGAACAAATCAATTCCAACCCCCTTAAGCGTGCGTTGCGGATGGACAAGCTATCGTTAGCTTTACTCAACGAAACACTCAAAGCCTACGAAGATCCAGAAAATCTGCGCAAAAATGTTCGATTAATCCAAGAACTGAGCCTTGCACCTCGACAATTAAAGCATCGAGCTAAGCAGGTGAGCGTTATATTGAAGGAGAAATTGCCGCATTTTGACGTCAAAATTGAACCGGCAGAGTCGCAACTGGGTAGTGGAGCTCAACCTACTACCGCGATACCAACCATCGCTGTTACCATAGCTCACAAAAAGCAGTCAAACCTCATCAATCTTGAGCAGACTCTACGTGAGTTGAGACCTGCAGTAATCGGACGCATCAGCAAGGAACGTATTTTGCTTGACATGCGTGGTGCTGATCCACTTGACGAATTGTTGAGTTCTCTTACTTCACTGACATGATCATTACGCTGGCAGGACATGTCGACCACGGGAAAACAACGATCGTTAAAGCCGTGACGGGAATTGACACCGACCGGCTAGCTGAGGAGCAAGCTCGCGGACTCACCATAGATCTGGGATTTGCATACACAGACCTTGACGGTCATCGCATTGGATTCGTCGATGTGCCAGGACATCACAGTTTCATTCACAACATGATCGCTGGTGTTGCTCGGATGCAACACGCGCTGCTAACGGTGGCAGCAGATGACGGAATCATGCCGCAAACTGAAGAACATCTACAGATCTTACAACTGCTGGGTCTTGACAGTGGTACTGTAGTTCTAAACAAAGTCGACAACGCCGATGAGAATCAACTACAAACGGTCGAAAACCAATTACGCGACTGTTTGAAACCAACTTTTTTGCACGCTGCGTCGATCATCAAAGTATCAGCGAAGACGGGTGTGGGAATTAGTACTCTTCAAGAATCTCTGGCGGACGCTGCTAGTCGAGTGGAACGAGTTCCTAGTTCTCGAGCATTCCGGCTTCCAATTGATCGAGTGTTTTCCCGTCAAGGGCTAGGTACGATCGTCACAGGTACTGTATACGATGGAGAAGTCAACGTAGCCGACGACGTCTATCTCTCTGCGATACAGAAGAACGTCCGCGTAAGACGCTTAGTAGCCAATGGTCTACCGTCCCAGATCGCGCGTGCTGGAGATCGCTGTGGTTTGCAAATAGCAGGAGTTAATGCGAGCGAGATTTCCAGAGGTGATTGGTTGCGTGCACGCGATACCATTGCCACCACGGATACGATGACACTTCAGTTTGAATTGGCCGAAGGATTTTCTCGAGAAATCAAAAATTGGTGCCACGTACATGTCTACCACGGAACTGCTCATCGATTGGGCAAACTATTTCGACTCAATGAAGCCTTAGTCCATGGCACAAAGGGACTAGTAGATGTATTGATTGAATCACCTCTCCATATAGCAATGGGCGATCGAGTCATAATCCGGGATCAAGGTTTAGACACAACTATTGGAGGAGGTACTGTCATTGCCACTACACGGGCTAACACTCGTCGTCGATTCCCCTCTCGGATTAAGCAATTGACGGCCATTTCAGAATGGGTAAATCAAGCTGAGCCGAAGCAAGTGCTTCTGGACGCTTGCTTAGTGAAGTGTGTGGATGGAGAAATATTTCGAAAGCAGTGGAACCTGTCGCAGGCTCAATTCAACGCTATCTTAGATCGGAATTCCATCCAACAGGTCAACAATCGTTTGTTAGCAAAGACTAGGTTGGACGATACCAATAAACAGCTCACGCTAGTTCTTGACGAATATCACGCTGCAAATCCCACCCAATACGGACTGTCTCTAAGTCAATTGGTGAAGAGAACTTCGCTTGATGAAGAAACTGTTCGCTTTACTTTGATCCACGGACGAAATACAAACCTCTTTCAAGTACAAGGAGGACAGTATGCTTCCGCTCGTCGAGCAGAAGTAGAACTCTCGTACAACAAAGATTTGTACGAAAGGATTCTTCCTCTCATCGACTCACATCAACCCTACCCCATCGGTGATATCGCACGTGAATTGAGAGTGCCATTGCGAAGTCTTGAAAATGAACTTAAACGGATGCTAAAAGCGAAATTGTTTGTTCAAGTCTCTGAAAAACGATATTTCTCCGAGGACCGACTTCGGGAACTGGCTGACCTAGCTCACTCGTTAGACAAATCAGGACCATTCACAGTAAAGCAGTTTCGAGACAAGTGTGGGATGGGAAGAATGGTTTGCATCGACGTGCTAGAACATTTTGATAAGGTACGATTTACCCAAAGGGAACTTGATACACGACGCGTAATAGGAATTTACCTACCCTAAAGTACTCCTTATCCCGTTGGTGAGTATAGAAGCTGGCGAAGCAAGCTCAATCTAGATCAAGCTTTGTCCTAATATCAGTCCAAGAAATCACTTTGAAGTTTTGATTTGCTTTGGGTTTGGTATTTTCTCCATCTTGCAAAACCATAAAGCCTTCTTCCATCCCTCGTACCGCTAGCGTTGTAGCAGCAATTCCATCTGTATCGGATGTCCCATCAAACCGTCTTGATGCACGTACCCGGAACGATCCTTTGTATGTGTGATCGGCTGTATCAAAAACAGCATAGGAATTGTTTCCTTGACTTGAAGCAATGAGGTAAGTCTTTGACTGACCGTGATAGAGAGTGAGACCTTCAATGTCAGCCTTCAAAGAGTGCTCTCCTACTTTTGCGACGCTTACCAATTCAGGCGGATCTTGAGGTAGTGCAGACAACCACCAAATCCCCACTTCTTCTTCGCCCACATAGAGTTTTTGAGCATCATCATCGACAACACAACCTTCTGGTTGTGTCTTGGTTGCCCACTCGCGCACAAGTTTTAAATCAAGGGTTGGTGTGATTTCATATTGATGAAAAGTGCCGTCTTTATCGTTTAAAACTGCATAGTATTTGCCGTTAAGAACGGCAGCGCAAATGCCGTATGGTTCAGACAACTTGACCTCGTGCGCGACCTCAAAATTGACTTTAGCTTGAGCATGTTCTATCAGAAACACCACTAACCGAGCAGGGTCTCTTTGAGATGCTACGACGATCGTACTGGACTCGTTGTATGGATTCGCTCGCAGGTCTACGTTGTTTATCCGACCAACGTTCAGATATTCGATCTTGTTGCCGTACAGATCAAAAATCTGAAGACCACCTTGTTTATCTGTTCCCAGAATAAGGCTGTTGTTTGGAGAAGCGTCATTCACCCAGATTGCTGGATCGTCTGCAGCATCTTCGTCATGGGGAACAGGTGTTGTTTCTGCCCTTACCTGCACGGAAACAATCTTCCCTAGTGACTTAGAACTACAACCGACCAAGAAAGCTGACAGTAAGAATAACGCAAGCGCGAGCAACTCGCGCTTGCGACACTCTCGGAAAGTCAAGAGCGTTTCACGTCTGAGATTCGTCTAAAGACGATACTGCCATCCAAACGCGAATGTCTTTCCATATTCTTCATATTGTGCGTTATAGTCCGATCCTTTGAAATAGCGGTACATGGGTTCTTCAGTTAAATTGTTTCCGTCAAGGTAGATTAGCCAACGCTCGGCCGGATAGTACTTGACACTAAAGTCAAACTGAGTGTGAGCAGATTGATATACGTCAAACTCTGAATCTTCAAAGTCTTCAAGAGCCACGAGAGCTTCACTCTTTGAAGTCACTGCAATTCTAAAGGAGAGCTTATTTGTTTCATAACCTAAGCTCAAGTTGAACACGGTGTCCGATTGCTTGGGCATCGGAATTGCAGAATCGCGCAACGCGAGTGTAGCTTCACTATCGGATATGGTCAAATTGCTCGCAAGCAACAAACCGTTCCAAGGAGCTGGTAACTCGTTAAATTTTTTCGTCCAAGTTAACTCAATGCCAGTGATCGTTGCACTGTCACCATTGATCGGTGAGATCAACTCTGCGTCATCTACGGTAGCGATTCCGACAAACTGGGATAAATCAGTAATGTCAGCCACATCGGCATACACAAAAAAATCAGAAATTCGCTTGTGGAAGAAACCGCCAGCGAGCAAACCAATACCAATGTCGTAGTACTCGAGAGAAACGTCAAAATTGCTTGCACGTAGTGGATCTAATGACGGGTTGCCCAATTCAGCCTTAAACTCAGTTTCCCCGTCGTCCTCTTCAAATTCAATCTCCCCTCCTGGGCTTAAGTCACCAAAGGAAGGACGCGCGATGGTTTGATAGTATGCGCCTCTGAGAATTAGATTGTCGGAATACGCGTATTTCACATTAACGCTTGGCAACAAATTGCTGTAATCGACTTCGCCGTCGACGCCATTGAAAACAGGATCGCCATCCCCGACAACTGCATCAAAGATCACACTCTGGCCGCTTGCCGTAAAGGAAGTCCATTCCAATCTCACTCCATAGACAACTCTCAACTGTTCGCGCGAGTATTTACTCATTACGTAGAAGGCGTTCACGTCTTCCTGCATCAAGTAATCGCCTACGGAAGAACTAATACTCGTGTCTTCGTCATCGAGTTCAAATTGGTGTTTGTTGTTGTTTATGTAATCGACGATCTTCCCAGCGTCGAGAGCTGGCCCAAAGTTACCAAGTGCATAAGAAATTCCCGATTGAACAAACTCAGTCATCGTTGGGTCGCTAGGGAAGCCTGAATAAATTGCAATTTCAAGATCGTTGTCTTTTTCGCGCCGACGAAGCTTACCACCGACTTTGAGGGTCATTTTTGAATTTGCAAAGTCAAAGGAACGCTCCCAATCCGTCTGCGCAGAGAACTGGTCATCGGAAGTAGTATTGTCTTCAGTCACGATTTCGTCTAGTTCAAATTCTTCAGGGTCGTTTACTTCTGGGCCTGCGATAAGGTCAGGTACGTTACCGATAGAGTCATAACCTAAGTCGACATTTTTCAATTTGAATGTAGTATCAATTCTGCCGGGCTCGTCTTCGCCTGATTGAGATAAACCTAAGCTATATGCCACATCCCAGTCCAATACTTTGTGTTCGCCACCAGCAACCAGAGAGAGAATTTGCTGTGTCTCGAACCTGTCCTTTAAACTGCGTTCTAAATTTGCGTCTTCCCAATAGGCACTCGTATCAGTTCCAACAATCGCGTCCCCTTTGTCAAATTTGTACTCGGTACGATTGCGAAACTCTTGGTCATCAAATTTGCTAAAGAGCAATCTAAGGTAATACTCAGAATCCTCGGTGGGACGATAGTCTAGGTTGAGCGCAGCACCAACGCGAGTTCGATTGATCTCGTAATTACGCTGCTCAATCTCTTCCGCGCCTTTGAATTCGTTACCGTCTTCAGTTTCTAGATCAGCAAACCAACCACCATCTGTCTCCACGTTTTCGCTACCGAAATCGCGGTCGTACCAAGACACTGATGCTGCGACACCGAAATTGTCTATACCGTCGAGGATGCTCATTCGATTACTGAAACGCGCGCTGAGTTTTGGACTAGCCGTACCTTCAAGTTGATTGTGATTTAACTCGGATTTGAAACGAAACGAACGACCTTTACGATCAAAAGCAGAGAAACTCTTCACTTCAATCGAACCACCGACACCTTCTGGTTCCATATCCGGAGTGAAAGTTTTCTTCACAATGAGAGTTTCAAGTAATTCAGACGGGATCACGTCGAGTGCTACGGCGCGAGTTTCGCTTTCAGGAGCGCTCAAAGTTACGCCGTTTATACTTGTTGCGTTGAGCCCTGGATCAATACCGCGAATTCCGACAAATCGACCTTCACCTTGATCACGTTCTAAGAACACACCTGGCATACGTTGTAACGCTTCGCTCAAATTTGCGTCCGGTAACTGTCCAAAGTCGTCACTGGATAGAACAGAGGAAACGATGTCGGCCGCGCGCTGCTGATTGAGTGCTGCTGCAGTGCTTGATGCTTGACCATACACAACCATGCTCTCAATTGTGTCCGATAACTCAACAGTTAGAGAGGTTGTTTCATCATCTTCGATTGAAATTTCTTGGGTAAATGTTTCAAAGCCAAGGTATTTGACCTTGAGTTCGTATTTACCACTTGGGACATCGTCGAAACTAAATTCGCCATCTGAATCAACGGTGGTTTCTAGAGAGAGTTCGTCGATACTAACGATAGCCCCAGCCATTGATCGACCAGTGTCTTTCGACGAAACTTCTCCAGATATTTGTCCATCGGCAAAGACTTGAAATACAACAAATTTGCAGACAAGAAAAGATAAAAGTAATCGCATGTGAACCTTAAAAGAGTGACTTGTTAGTGCGTATTGTGAAGTTCTACATGAACACTTTATGACAACGAGCAAAGTTGTTGCAAGTTGAGAGAAAGGCGCCTAGCGGTGAGGCTAGAGTTTGGTACGAATCAAACTCGCTGCTTGTTTGGCAGAATCCTTAGCCTTGTCAAGGCTATCACTACGTGCTAATGCAACCCCCATACGCCTTTCTCCGAGTACTTGAGGCTTACCAAACAACCGTATTTCGGTCAGCGGTTGCGCCAGTGCTTGATCTAAATTTTCAAAGACTACCTGGTCAGAGTCACCATGAACTGAAATCACAGCACTTGCACTAGGTCCAAAGAACTCGATCTGGGGAATGGGAAGGCCGAGAAATGCGCGTACATGGAGCGCGAATTCAGACAAATCTTGACTAATCAAGGTTACCATACCGGTGTCATGTGGACGTGGACTCAATTCGCTAAACCAAACCGTCTCATCTTTTACAAAAAACTCAACCCCGAACAATCCAAATCCACCGAGTGAATCGGTTACTCTAGAAGCGATGCTTTGGCATTGATTTAATATTGGTTGCGACATTGGGTGGGGTTGCCAAGATTCTTGATAGTCGCCCCTTTCTTGGCGATGACCTATTGGTTCACAAAACGTGGTACCGTCTACGTGTCGAATAGTCAATAATGTGATTTCGTACTCGAAGTCGATCAATTCTTCGACAATGAGCTGATCTGCTGTTCCGCGCGTACCCTCGAGAGCATATTCCCAAGCAGATTCCAGCTGTGTGTTCTTCCGAACGGTAGACTGTCCTTTCCCGGAGGAACTCATGGTAGGTTTGACTATACAAGGTAGTCCAATTTGTTCGACCGCTTCGAAAAATTCATCTCGGTTGGAAGCGAAGCGAAAGTCACACACTGGTACGCCCAATTCTTGTGCTGCTAAGACCCGTATACGTTCTCGGTTCATCGTCACATGTGCTGCACGCGCCGACGGTACGACATTAAATCCCTGAGCTTCGAGAGTTACGAGTGCTTCAGTTGCTATGGCTTCGATCTCGGGCACAATGAAATCCGGAGCTTCGAGAGTTACGAGTTCGATCAAAGCCTTACTATCCCGCATGTCGATGGTATGGGACCGGTGTGCAACCTGCATAGCTGGGGCATTGTCGTAACGGTCTACGGCAATAGTTTCAACGCCAAACCGCTGTAGTTCAATGACTACTTCCTTACCTAGTTCGCCACTACCTAGAAGTAGCGCGCGATTTGCTCGAGAACTGATTGGAGTACCAATTTGGATCATTTCACAAGCTCTTCGTTCAGGAAATTGCCAGTTTGGTACGGTACAGTGAAGCGTTTCGAACGTACCGATCAGCATGCTTAGGTAATTCGGATATTTCACTTGGTGTGAGGTCGCGCACGACACGACCAGGGGAACCAAGGACCAACACACCATCTGGAATCGACTTGCCCTCCGTGATTAGCGAATTTGAACCTACTAGAACATTCTTCCCTATATTGACACCATTGAGCACTGTCGAATTGATGCCAATCAAACTATTGTCTCCAACAGTAGCGCCATGTACCACAGCATTGTGTCCTATAGTAACCTTGTCGCCAATATTAACAGGATGGCCTGGATCAGTGTGAATAACGCTGTTATCTTGTACGTTAGTTGCTTCGCCAATGTGTATCGAGTCGTAGTCGCCGCGTAACACAGCGCCCCACCAAACACTCGAATCTCTTTTCAGATGTACCTGACCTATGACAGACGCCGTAGGCGCGATCCACACTCCCGTTTCGGTGACTACTTTCTGAGAATCGAATTCAAAGATCGGCATATTAGTAACTCTATAACAGCTCTACTCGATCAGAAATTGACCTGTATCCTCAGCATCTACTAGCTCAATCTCTTGACAATCGTCGATTTTGTATTTTGCCGCCGTATGTCCAACGCCGCCACAGATACTCTGCAGGACCGTAACGATAACGAGCCAGCCATACGGGACTGTAAATGAGTTGTAGAATCCAAATAATAAAAACTACATAGTACAGTTCGTGAAATCTTAGCTTTCCAAAATTACCTAATAGAATGAAAAAGGTAAGACACATAAGCGATTGCATGAGGTAGTTTGTTAGTGCCATTTTTCCAACGGCAGCGAGACAGCTCCGCACACGCGGAAGTAATCCAAGCTTACAAATCAGCATGACGGTACCGATATACCCGAATGCCATCGCCAAACGACCTAAGTTATAACTCCACATGAAGTGGGAGGACTCACTGTAATTGGCGCTGAGCGTCGTCATCACTTCATAGGTATTCACCACTATGCCAACACTGAACCCAAGTACAAGCATGATTACATAGGTTTGGATGGACAGTGATGCGTCGAACACGCCGAGCCGAAACAGTGCCATACCGAGTAGCATCGTAAAGAGCACTTCCCAAAATGAATAAACAATTGTCATTTTGACCTGCAATCCAAAGATGGAGTCGACTACATAAGGAAAAGCAGATACATATCCTTGTTGCTTCGCTTCTACTTCCTCAGGGAGAGGAGCGTAACTGTCCGTCGTGTCTATCTTTTTCGAAGCACGCTCAGGGAGTCGTTGTTCAAGGCGTTCTTCGGCTCTAGTTTGGACGTTCTGAAGAATTGCTTCACTGTCCAGCTCAGAGTCATCTGCGAACGCAAACATTAGCGTGAGGAGAATAAACAACACACCAGCTCCAATCAATAGTCCTTGAGGCTTACTGTCTCTAAACAGGTATAACAACAATCCGACCAGACCGTAAAGGAAAATGATGTCGCCGAACCATAACAACGCAAACATATCGAACAGTCCAAAAAGCATCAGTCCAAACATGCGTCGATAGTACAGTCGCCCCATGTTTGACTGCCGTTCATCACTCGCAATTCGTTGTATGAAGAGTACGACTCCCGCTCCAAACAGCATCGAGAAAATCCCGCGTTGTGCGCCTTGAAATCCTATGTGGGCAGCAACAAACGCGAATACGTCAGGTCCTTCGTACGTTCCCCAAAATGTAGGGTTGCCAAATACCTCCATCGGCATTCCGAAACCGATGATGTTGATAGTCAAGATGCCGAGTACCACGATGCCTCGAAGTACGTCTATCGATTCAATTCTTTCGGAGGGCGCAGTCGGATACATCGGTTCAGGAGACATACGGACCTCAGTGCGTTTTACTGGTAGACGTCAAATGCATTTCGAAACAGTTGAAACCAAGGGCTAAACTCTCGATCGCGATGTACTGGTTCATACCATGAATTCTGAACGGTCCGAAATACTCGTTCGGGGTGCGGCATCATAGCAAGAACACGACCACTCGCAGAAGAAAATCCCGCGATTCCTTCATCTGACCCGTTGGGATTTAGGGGGTACCTCTCCGTAGTATGGCCTAAACCGTCTACATACTGCATAGCCACTTGATCTTTCCAAAATATGTGTTGCCCTGTTGTGTCGGACATTTCAACTCGACCTTCGCCGTGCGCAACCGGTATAGGTAATTGACTGGAACCCATGTTATTTAACCAAATTGAGCCAGATTGCAATATTTTTACTTGGACTGTTCGTGCTTCAAAGCGATCCGATGTGTTTCGGTGAATCCCTGGCCAGTTACTACTTCCTGGAATCAGTTCTTTTAATTGCACCATCATTTGACAACCGTTGCAAACTCCGAGCGCAAGGGTATCGCTCCGTTCAAAAAAGTCCTGAAATTGATCTCGCACTTGCTCGTTATAGAGAATCGACTTTGCCCAACCGCCGCCACCTCCCAAAACATCGCCGTACGAAAACCCACCACATGCAGCTAGTACTTGAAACTCCTTTAACGAAACCCGACGCGTGAACAAATCCGACATGTGTACATCTACACTATCAAATCCTGCGTAATAAAACGCCGCACCCATTTCGATGTGTCCATTTACCCCTTGATCGCGTAATACCGCAACCCGAGGTCGAAGTTTCTTTCGGGTTCTCGGACGAGACTGCTGATCAATGGAGAAGTCAACGTTCTCGCACAAACCGGCATCTCGCTCGTTGATCAATTCAAATTCGCTGTCAGCACATGTCGGGTCGTCACGAAGCCGTTGCATCAGGTAACTCGTGCGCGACCAGCATCGTTCGAGATTTACTAATGAATCGACAAACAAAATTTCGTCGGCACGCAAAATTCGAAGCTCTTCTTTAGACCGGACTTGACCAATTTCGGTAGCCACAAGCTCATTGGCACTTACCAAATCGAGCAATTCTTGCACACGCGAAGATGGAACTTCCAACACTATGCCAATCTCCTCGGCAAACAATTCCTCTGCCCAGTCTTGGCGGACATGCAAATCCACTCCAAAACGACCCGCAAAACACATTTCCAAAACCGTTACCAGTAAGCCTCCATCGGATCGGTCGTGCGCGCTCAGAGCCCAATCTTGTTCATGTACTCGTTGTATGACTTCAAGCAATCTTCTGAACTTAGAAGCATCATCTACATCCGGTGTAGCTGAGCCTAAGCAACCGTGAACTTGCGCGAGCGCGCTTCCGCCCAAGCGATGTTCCGAACTGAGTGCTATCAATACCAACACAGAGTTCGCTTCGGCTAAACGAGGTGTTAATGCTTTACGTACATCAGGCACGGGTACGAACGCCGAGGCGATTAGAGATACCGGAGAAACTACAGTTTGCAGAGCGTCGGATCCTGTCCATTGCGTTCGCATTGACAGGCTGTCTTTTCCAACAGGAATCGCAATACCTAACGATCGACAGAGCATGGTTGCCGCGGTCACGGCGTCGTGTAAAGCTTCATCTTCGCCGGCAAATCCACTTGCAGCCATCCAGTTTGCCGACAACACGATGCGATCAATAGAAGAGTACTGCACCGACGATAAGTTCGTTAGAGCTTCGGCGATCGCCAGTCTTGCAGAAGTTGCTGGATTCAACGTTGCCACGGGCGATCGCTCTCCCATTGCCATTGCCTCACCAGCGTAAGTCTCGAATCCCCCGATCGTGATCGCCGCATCTGCGACAGGGACTTGATAAGGACCCACCATTTGGTCTCGAGCAACAAAACCAGTAATACTGCGATCTCCAATGGTGATCAAGAATTTCTTGGATGCGACCGCCGGTAGGCTCAACACTCGAGAAATCGACTCGGTAAGATCGAGTTCGGCAGTAGAAAATTTGGTATGGGGTCGATCAATGCGAGCAAATTCGCGACAAAAACGTGGTGGACTTCCAAATAGAGTCTCTAGTGTCAAATCAATTACTGATTCGTTGAAGATCTCGTCCTTCACCGTCAACTTCCCACGGTCATCGGTGTGGCCGATCACAGCAAATGGACACCGCTCTCGATCACAAATCTCTTCAAACACAGCTCTTTTCTCCGGAGCTATGGCGAGTACGTAGCGTTCTTGAGCTTCGTTGCACCACAATTCGAGCGGCGACATTCCCGAGTCCGCACTCGGAACGGCACGCAATTCGATGCACGCACCTTTTCCTAAGTCTTTTGCGAGTTCTGGAATTGCATTCGACAACCCGCCCGCACCGACATCATGGATCAATTGAATTGGATTGTCTTGCAACAACGAGGTACACGCGTCGATCACTTCCTGACACCGACGTTCTAGTTCGGCGTTATCGCGTTGTACAGAGGCAAAGTCTAGTTCTATGTCGGATAAACCAGAAGTCAAACTGGAACTCGATCCGCCACCTAAACCGATCAGCATCGCTGGACCGCCAAGCACTACTAAGATCGACGAATTTTGTGGAACTTCTTCGTTGACGTGATCCCGAAACACCGATCCGATACCGCCTGCGATCATGATGGGTTTGTGGTAACCCCAGGCAGTTTCCTTAGCAGTACGATGTTCAAACGTTCGAAAGTACCCTAAGAGAGCGGGTCGTCCAAATTCATTGTTGTATCCCGTCGCGCCCAAAGGTCCTTCCAGCATGATTTCTATCGGACTGGCTAGATGACTCGGTTTACTTAGTTCTAATTCCCAGGGTTGTACATGTCCGGGAATTCTTAAATGCGAGGTTGTGAATCCTACTAATCCCGCTTTGGGCTTAGAACCGCGCCCAACCGCGCCTTCATCTCGAATTTCACCACCTGACCCAGTAGCAGCTCCAGGAAACGGTGAAATTGCAGTCGGATGATTATGTGTCTCGACTTTCATGAGGATGTCATTCAACCCTACCAATGGCTGGTAAAAGCGAGTATTTGGATCCGGACAAAATCGGGAGTCGATAGAACCTTCAATGACAGCCGCGTTATCTCGATACGCGGAAACGATACCGCGAGCATTAATCGCACCCGTCGTCGTCCGAATTTTTTGAAACAACGACTCAGGCTGTACCTTTCCGTCAATGATCCAATCCGCGTTAAAAATCTTATGGCGACAGTGTTCGGAATTCACTTGACCGAACATCATGAGTTCGACATCCGTAGGATCTCGACCGAGTTCACGATAAACGTCAACGAGGTATTGAATCTCGTCATTGGACAAAGCTAGTCCAAATTTACGGTTGACCTGCTGAACAGCATCAAACGCATCATCGTGCAGCTCTATGCGGGAAGAGGGTCGTTGATTCTGTTCTTGGAATATTTCGTTAAAGCTCTCTTTGTAGAGTACCGACTCTGTCATGCGGTCGTGAAGTAGTTGTGCGCATTCTTCCGACCAGGTGTTCAAATACCATCGTACGCCTCGCTCCACTCGATCAATTGGTTCTAAACCACATAGTCGGAACACATCGGTTGCTTTACTAGACCAAGGAGAGATCGTGCCAAGTCTAGGGACTACCGTAATTTGAGGTTTTGTGTCTGTGCTTGCCGGTGCTTGCAGGCCATAACTCAATAACGAATCGGCGACTGTCTGAAGTTGCCGAGTCAGGGGACCATTCAGTTTCGCGATATGAACGAATCGAGCGGAAACGTAAGAGATCGCGGGATTGATTTGCTTCAGTTGCAAGAGAAGCTTTTCATACACACTAGTCCCGTGCGCAATGCCGCCAGAGTGTACGTACAACTCAGTCATTGCCGCTGTTTTTTCTAAGCGAACGCTAAGCAACTCGTCGTGAACGGAAAAACTCCTGCATCAATTGTTTGCTTTCTTTAGCAAGTATTCCTTCGGTGTATTCGATAGTGTGATTCCAGTGTGGAAGTTGCAATGCCTGGACATTGCTCGCTACGGCACCAGCTTTTGGTTCTCTCGTACCAAAAACGAGCTGACTCACTCGAGCGTGGACCATCGTTCCAACACACATCATGCACGGTTCAACTGTAACGTAGAGAGTCGTACCAGGTAATCGATAATTTCCAAGTCGCCGCGCAGCCTCGCGCAATGCTTCACATTCAGCGTGTGCAGTGGGGTCATTGTTTTGAATAGATCTATTAACGCCGGTCCCTACCACTACATCTTTGAGTACGACGATGGCGCCGACTGGTACTTCACCGGCAACTTGGGCTTCCCTTGCTAGGGCAAGTGCTTGGTGCATGTGAAGTTCGTGGTTCACACGCAAATTTCGGTAGTGTCTCAGTTTGAAATCTGAGCCATTTCGGAGCTAGACAAGGATGCCCAACCCACTCGCTTCATCGAAGACTGCTGAATACTCATGAGCATCTAGTCTGACACCTTCTCCACGATTGACGAAGAAGTACCTCTCCTCCGATGTTTAACTCATCCGTAAACATATACAATATTATAGTTATAAATTCAAATTGAGACACTACCCAGATATCAGTCTTCTTCTATAGCAACGAAGCCAGAAGCTAATTCCTTTTGTAGTTGTGGTTGGACAGCTGCGTAATGACTGAATTCCATCGTGTAACTACCCTTTCCACCCGTAATCGAACTAAGTCGTGCGTGATATTGCTGTAGTTCTCGCAAAGGAACCTGTCCGGAAATGTCCGTCGTTGAATCCTGTAGTACTGTCGACCCGCTAACGATGCCACCCATTGAAGCAAAGTCCCCTGTTACGTCTCCCATACAGTCACTGGGTACGTTCATGTTGACGCTGACCACAGGTTCCATGACGATGGGTCTTGCTTTTGCCACTGCATCCATAAATGCCTTCTTTCCAGCTTGGACGAAAGCAATTTCTTTCGAGTCCACCGGATGGTGTTTGCCGTCGTACACGGTTACTCGCACGTCCTGAAGTTCATGACCCGAGATAGCACCCTTATCCAAAATTTGTTTTACACCTTTTTCGACCGCTGGAATGAACTGACCAGGAATTACTCCGCCAACGACTTTGTCGACAAACTCAAAACCACCACCTCGTTCCATGGGTTCAATCCGCAAATAAACCTCTCCAAACTGACCAGCTCCACCAGTTTGTTTCTTATGTCGATTGTGTCCTTCGGCGGATGCCGTAATTGTTTCTTTGTATTCGATCGAAGGGATGTCAGTAGCAACCTTGATACCGTGTTGGGCTTCGACTCCTTGAAGCACTTCCCGCAAATGCAACTCGCCCAATCCTCGTATTACGGTTTCATTAAGAGCTGCGACGTGAACCACTCGAAACGACGGATCTTCAATAGCAACTGTTTGAAGCGCTTCGGAAATTTTTTGAGCTTCGTTATCGTTTTCGAAACGAATCGCACGGCCGAACACTGGAGTGGGTACATCTACCGAAGGTGCGCGTACGCTTTCGTCCCCTTTTGTATCGTGAAGAACACAGTTGTAAGTCGAAGTCTCCATCCTCGGCAATGCACAGATATCACCAGCAACGGCTTGCTTAATTTCGACTTGTTCGTCCCCAACAAGTCGGTAAATGTGAGGAACCTTGGTCGGTTTCCTATCGTCCCCTACATATACCTGAGAACCAGCCTTAAGTGTGCCCTGGTGGATACGAACTACAGCCATACGACCGCGAAATGGATCAATTGCAATTTTTATTGCTTGACCCAATAATGGTTTCGATGAATCCTGATCCAGCACTAGTTCGCGTTCACCTTTTGCTGATCGAACTGTAAACGTTGGGTGATTCCCCGCTAGGGGACTTGGGAACAGTTGGGTGGCCGTATCCAAAAACTCTTTGACACCCACATCAGTCTGTGCCGACGCAAAGAAAATGGGAATCAAGTGTCCATCTCTAAGTGCCGCTCCAAATGCCGCACTAACACTCTCTTCTGGCAGTTCCTCCTCGCCCTCCAGATAGAGTTCCATGAGTTCCTCGTCAACCTCAACGATTTGGTCAATGATTTTCTCGTGTGAGGATGCGACGTCGTCGATATCCGTATCAACTTCAGTGACTTCCCCGAAACAGTCTATAACTTTACTTCCGCCGCCAGCTGGAAGGTTGATGGGTAGGCACTCTGAGCCAACCACTTGTTGAATTTGATCGATTAATCCTTCGAGATCAACGTTGTCTGCATCAATCTTGTTAATGATGATTGCACGACACAAATCCTGACTGCCAGCGGCAGCGAACAGTCTAAGCGTGGATGTGTCAATTCCAGCCGTCGCATCGACAACCAGTACGGCGGTCTCAACAGAAGGAAGTACCGAAAGCGTGCGACCTACAAAGTCGTGGAAACCCGGCGTATCGACGATCGTGCATTGTTTTTTGTTAAAACTGAAGCTCAGAAAGCTCGGATTAAACGAGTGTTGAGTCGCCTTCTCTCGAGGCAAGTAATCTGAAACAGTGGTACCTGCGTCCACACTACCTTTCGTAGTCGTTACTTTCGCCGCATGAAGTATTGCCTCACTCAGAAGTGTCTTACCCGCACCGCCAGAACCAATAAGCGCTACGTTTAAGATTTGCTTAGTTTCGTGAGTCATACTTGGATCCCATTTGTTTTATTTGTGGAAAAAATATTTTGCGGCTTGAAATTTTAGAAATTGTAATACTGCAGCAGAGTTATGACAACCGAGTTTCACGCAAAAACACCCTAACGTGTCCAGCCGTATTTCGCACAACTGAAAACAATCTTTAGTGATATATGAGTTTGGAGAGCCCGTGTTGATCAACGGACGGTTATGAGACTCTACGTTCATCAATAGGGAAACTCTAGCGTCATTCGATTCTGTGCTCAGCAACGAGTGCTCAATGTGTTTGAAATGCAGAAAATAGGCTACAATCACTGATGCGTAATAGATTGCCACGAGTATTAACTGTTTGTACAGTGTTGAATCTCTTGAAATGTAAGAATTAGATCGAGATAGGATCGTAATAACACTCAACGAACTGCTGAACACATTGTTTCGACATGAAATCCTTCATAGATTCAGTGATTGCTCGAAGAATTGGACTGAATCGTTTCTGAAGAGGGATAATGCATCAATCAAACCATAGTTTCAATTACCAACCCAACGAATCCAATCTATGCGGACAAAAGACAAATTCGTTTTAGTATCTATTTGTACTTGCGTGGGTATAGCGATTGTCGTATCACTGTATCTGATATTTGGTGAAGACAGAGCACCTGACACATCAACTCTATCATCGCTACGAAGTGTTGAACCTAGCACTATTGCTGGGCGACCAAACAACACGATTGATGAAATACAGAACAAAGAGACCTCCTCAACAACAGAACTCTTTGGAAACATGTGGGATATTTGCGGTATTTCTGAGTTTCCCTCTGAAATAGAAAGAGCAAAGACGTTCGTGTTCGATCAAAATTTTGAGATGTCCGATGAGTGCTCGACAACTTTGGCGACGCACGTACTCTCGATAAATCCCTTTAGGGAGCACATCTCGTCAGGTTTTGGTTCAGGTTATGAATTCTCACTCTTTGTATTAGAGAATCCAATGACATATGCACGCGTTTTTTCTGATCCTGAGGGAGATCTTGAACGACTGATCAATGCAATGTCTCGTTCGGAATGCAAATTAGAACAAAACCGCAAAAACCGGAATCTCAAAGAGTCTTGCGATGCTGATTCCTTCACGAACTATGCAGTGTTCTATAAAACCTGCCATGGAATGAAGGGAATCTCTCAAGCGAGATACTATTTTTACAGTCAACAAGACACTCTTGTAGAGAATTCATCCGAAACAAACAGTACTAACGAAATTTGGAAGGGTTTTTTAGAGCGTGCATGGGTAGATAAACATTGTTCAACATTCGATCCGGAGCTCCAACTGAGTTCAATGAACCGACCAAGAATATTTGAGCAATTGGTTTCGTTACACACGCTCAACTATCCCAATACCCTGATTGATAGAGAATTGTTAAGTGTGAGAGATCTGCAATCAGCGGCATTATTGGACAAGCATTACGCCTATGCAGCTCTGTTGAAACTTGGAGCTAGATTAGGAGATGAGGCTGCGGCCTTGACATGGGAAGGAAAAGACGTTGGGGTCTTTTCGACCACCTTTAGGAATCCAAGGTGGAAGTCATACAAAGAAGAAGAAAAGCTGAGTAAAGATAAGATTCAGAAGGCACTAGACCTTGTGGTCATCTTAGAGGGCGATGGTGTGAATATTGATTGGAACTCGTTAGTGAATAGTGTTTGTGAGTCTCGGTCCGCGCCAGGAAGCGAGCAAGGTACGAGCTGTCGATCACTGATCAACTCGATCTATATGGATTTCACATCAGATTCTGAAAAGCGACCTGCCACTTTGTCAGAAGCTCGTCAATATCTCTCTAATGCAGAGATTGAAAAGATCCTGGACGAGGCGTATCAAAAAATTTCAACTGGAGAAGTGATGTCTTCAGAGGACAAAAAACGCTTCCTGCTTGCATTGGAAAAATTCTCAGAAGTTGCCATGAGTCTAGACGTTTACGAATAAAAAGTTTGAAGATGTTTATCCTCAAGCGGGTTGACCAATTCCGCACGTTCGGTATCTAGTCTCAAGCGAAGCTGCTCTCACTCCCATTCTATAGTTGCAGGAGGTTTGCTGGTCACATCGTAAACCACTCGTGAGATCCCTTGGACTTCGTTGACGATACGATTGGAAATCTTACTAATCAAGTCATAGGGTAGGCGCGCCCACTCTGCGGTCATAAAGTCCACTGTAGTAACTGCCCTTAGAGCCACCACGTAATCATAAACTCTCTGGTCCCCACCGACACCTACTGACCTTACTGAGAGAAAGACAACAAAGGCTTGTGCTACCTTATCGTACCATCCACTTTGCTTCAGTTCCTCCAAAAATATCGCGTCTGCTTCTTGTAACATGGGAATAAACTCGCGTCGAAATTCACCGGGAATACGTACGGCGAGACCAGGACCAGGAAATGGATGACGACCGATGACTGAATGTGGCAAGCCAAGTTCTACTCCGAGTGCCCGAACTTCATCTTTGAAAAGTTCACGCAACGGTTCCAGAATCCTCAACTGTAGCCGGTCAGGTAGTCCGCCTACGTTGTGGTGGCTTTTGATGACGTGTGCTTTACCGAATTTAGATGCGGCAGACTCAATGACATCGGGATAAATCGTGCCTTGAGCAAGCCATCGAACACCTTGGTGTTTTTGTGCTTCAGCTTCGAACACATCAATGAATAATTTACCAATTAGTTTACGCTTTTCTTCTGGGTCCGAGACTCCTTCCAATTCTTGAAAGAAACGTTCCTTTGCGTCAACCACCGTAAGGTTCAAACTCAATGCTCCCGATTTCGAGAACTGATTCAATACTTCGTTTACTTCATTTTTTCGTAACAGTCCAGTGTCTACGAACACACATTCCAATTGCAGGCCTATAGCCTGGTTGAGTAGCGCGGCGGTAACGCAAGAGTCGACTCCACCTGAAAGTGCTAGTAAAACTCTTTCGCTACCTACAGTGGTACGAATTTGCGAGACTTTTTCTGGAACAATGTGTCGTGGAGTCCAAGTAGGATTGCATCCACAAACTTCGATGGCAAAGCGCCGAAGAATCTCCGCGCCGTGTTCAGTATGAGTGACTTCAGGATGAAACTGTAAACCGAAGAACTTTTCGTCCGTGGCCATACAGGCGGCGATTGGACAAGTTTTGGTTTTCGCGGAGACCGAGATTTCTGAAGGTAATTCGTTGACTTGATCACCATGACTCATCCAAACCTGCGTTGAACCACCCAATCCGTTCAATAATGGATTGTCATTTAATAGTGTCAGCTCAGCATGACCATACTCGCGCTTTGAAGAATACTGCGTCTTACCGCCCTTCTGAGACACCACCGCTTGCATGCCATAGCAAATACCGAGAATTGGAATGTGTGATCCAAGAAGCGAAGTGTTAACTGTTGGTGCATCGTCAGCGGTAACCGACTCCGGTCCTCCAGACAGAACAATCCCTTTGGGTGGGTGTTGACCTTGAACAATGTGACTCAGATCTGAATCAAATGGAACAATCTCGCAGTATATGTTTTGTTCGCGGATACGACGCGCGATTAGTTGTGTGTATTGAGAACCAAAATCGACGACGAGAATGACGTCGTGGTGTCGACGAGAGACTTCGATACCACTATCCGATCGAGCTGACTCGATGCTCAATATGTACCTGGATAGTTAGGTGACTCTTTAGTGATGGTGACATCGTGGACATGACCTTCGACCATAGATGCCTGAGTCACTTTTGTGAAAGAAACTTTTTGTTGCATTTCATCTATGGTCCGACATCCCGTGTAGCCCATTGCAGAACGTAAGCCTCCGACAAGTTGCCCGATGATAGGTCCGATCGGTCCCCGATATGGAACACGACCTTCCACACCTTCAGGTACTAACTTTCCCACTTCTTTAGTATCGTCCTGGAAGTATCGATCACGTGAACCGTGACGATTCTGCATTGCCCCTACAGAACCCATACCTCGATAGTTTTTGTAGGTTCGTCCTTGAAACAGCTCGACATCGCCAGGACTTTCGTCCGTTCCAGCAAATAACGAACCGATCATGACTCCCGAAGCACCGGCCGCGATTGCTTTTGCGATGTCACCGGAATAACGAATCCCGCCGTCCGCGATTACGGGTACTTCTTCTTTCGCGGCGACGCCAGAAACTTCACTGATAGCAGAGACTTGTGGGACACCAACTCCACTGACGATTCTCGTGGTACAGATGCTCCCCGGTCCAATGCCTACTTTAACCGCATCAGCACCTGCATTGATTATTTCCTGCGCACCCTCAGCGGTTGCTACATTACCACCTATTACTTGTAATTTTGGAAAAGACTGTTTAATCCAACGAATACGATCAAGCACGCCACGAGAGTGCCCGTGTGCCGTGTCAACGACAAGCACATCAACTTCAGCCTCAACAAGTGCGGCAACCCTCTCATCGGTATCCGCACCTGTACCCACTGACGCACCTGCGCGCAATCGACCGTGTCCGTCCTTACAAGCATTCGGATAGGTCTTCGCTTTCTCAATGTCTTTCACGGTAACCATACCAGTCAGTCTAAATTCATCATCGACTAAGAGAATCTTTTCAATACGGTGTTCGTGTAAGAGCTGCGTAATTTCAGAAAACGATGCCGATTCGGATGCAGTAATTAATCGGGATCTTGGGGTCATGACTTCCGATACAAGAGCCTTCAAGTTTTCCTGAAAACGAATGTCGCGGTGGGTCACTATGCCGACAAGATCATTCTCACTGACGACCGGGACACCCGAAATGTTGTGATCTGTCGTGAGCGATAAAAGCTCTTGAATCGTCGCACTTGGACTGATCGAGATAGGGTTCCGAATAATTCCGGCTTCGAACTTTTTAATCTGTCGAACGTGTTGGGCTTGAGATTCAATAGACATGTTCTTGTGAACTATGCCAATGCCACCCTCTTGAGCTAGTGCGATCCCTAGGCGCGACTCTGTGACGGTATCCATCGCCGACGAAATCAGGGGAATGTTCAACCTAATTTCGCGACTGAGCTGGGTGTGGGTGGATGTTTCTGTTGGTAGTACTTCGGAGTACGCTGGACGAAGAAGCACATCGTCGAAGGTGTAAGCTTCTCCAGTGACGGTGACCAATCTTTGCTCCTTGCAAAGAAAGAATTTTATACAGAGCAACGAACACAGTAAAAACTTTGAATCGACGAGATCACAATTCTCTTCATAGATTGACTATCAATAACTTCTGGATACTTACGACTCATAGGGCTTAGAATTTGGTTGAAGAAAAACAAATTTCTACCTCTGTCCACGAGTTGGGGAACTTACAAGCGTGTCCGAATATCTTTCACCGAATCTAGGCTTAAATGAACGTGTGTTGACCGTGAGTCAACTCAACGCGCAGGTCAAGAAGTTGCTCAGTAACAACTTCCCACTTGTAGTCATCGAAGGCGAGATCTCTGGGTTAAGCCACCATCGGGCGTCGGGACACTACTACTTCAATCTCAAGGACGAAAGAGCAGTGCTCCGTTGCGTGATGTTCGCAAGAAGTGCGTCAAAGCTCTCGTTTCAACCTGAAGATGGTCTAAAGGTGCTCGTGCGGGCTGAAATTTCTTTGTATGAGCGGGCTGGTCAGTATCAAGCGGTGATTCAACACATGGAACCTCATGGTGAAGGAGAACTACGCTTGGCCATGGAGCGACTTCGAGCAAAACTCCAAGCGATGGGATGGTTTGAGGAAGAGTTGAAGAAACCACTTCCGACGTTCCCTAGAAGAATAGTGATTGTGAGTTCCCCAAAAGGGGCTGCCACGCGCGATGTATTTGTCAATATTTGGCGGCGCTATCCACCGGTCAATCTCTCGCTACAACCGACCGCCGTACAAGGTCAATTCGCCGTGAGTGAGATCTGTAGCGCGATAGCAAAGATAAATCAACTGACTGAACGACCCGATCTCGCTATTCTGACTCGCGGTGGTGGATCGCTTGAAGACTTGGCTGCGTTCAATTCTGAGCAAGTCGCAGCCGCCATCCATGAGAGTGAAGTCCCGATTGTGTCCGCCGTCGGACACGACGTTGACTTCACGATCGCGGATTTCGTGGCAGATCTTAGAGCACCTACTCCTTCAACTGCAGCGGAATTAGTCACACCTGACGCTAAAGATCTTGGAATTCGGTTCGATGAGTACGCGATGAGAATTGAGAAAGATACGCGGGCTTTGGTGACTCGGCACAAAACTGTGGTCGCATATATAACTCGTAGAGTTCGGGATCCAAAAAAAGACATAGCCAGTAATAAGCAAAGACTCATCGACAGAGTGAGAAGCTTTGTACGAACTCAAAAGCAAACACTTACGCAGCAAGAAACACGACTAGCGCAAGTACAACGAGCATTGAATCAAGCGAAACCCGGTGTTCGATTACAACACTATCGAACGAAACTAAACGGTGCTCAGTCGCAAATAAGTCAATTTGTGAGTGTTCAAAACAGAGAAAACAGAACTCGTGCTACGCTAGCGTTCAGGAGACTCTTGCAGCTCGAAGTTCAAGTGTGCGAGCAGACCAGCACAAAGTTTCAAAATCTCCAGAGAACATTGATCCAAGTACGACCGGACACGAACGTTAAACACTTTCAAACACGACTCGACGGTACGAGATCTCGCTTGGAAGTTCGTGTAGGTGAGAACATTCAGTCCGCAAAAACCAAAGTATCAAGTATTTTGAAGAACATTGAGGCTGTGAGTCCTTTAGCCGTACTGAGTAGGGGATATGCTGTCGTCTCAAAACCGAAGGTAGGAACAGATTTTGGAGAGATTGCCAAGAGCGTCGACGACTTACGTCCCAATGAGAATATCGAGACACACTTATCGGACGGTACAGTCAGTTCCAAAATCACGCGGATTGTCAAAAAAGAACATCGAGATATTAAATAAGTACAGTCAAAACGCTCACGTTAATTTCTAACGAGATTTGCAGGAACAGTATGATGCGGGAAAACCAAATTTTTTAACCTATTTAAGTTAGAATTTGGAATAGACATTGCATCAAGCAAATACCCGACAGGAGTCCTTAATGTTTTCTACCCGATTGTTTCGTTTTGTTCTGTTTGTGTTTTCCTACCTCTTAGTGAACTCCTTCGTATCAGCGGAACATATAGGAGTCAATGGTGGAGTGATCGCAGTTAAATTGCCCAATGGTGCCACTGAAGCTGAATTCAACGACGAGAATCAGCTAATTGTTCGTGGCCACGCGATCGTCGCGATTCCCCATGAAGCCGAAGCAAAGAAGCACAAATTGATTGTTTCATTTGAAGACGGCTCATTTCAAGCAGTTGATTTTGAGGTGCAATCGAAAGAGTATGAAGAACAACACATTACGATTGAAAATCAAGACTACGTTACGCCACCAGAAGAAACGATAAAAAGACGTCAGGAGGAAGCCGCTATGATGCGAGAAGCATATGCGCGACGTTCTCCAGCGATCGAGGACATTCTGCCAATTGTTATGCCAGTAGAAGGTCAAGTTACCGGCGTTTTTGGTACCAAACGTTTCTTCAACGGGGAACAGAGGAATTACCATACAGGCGTCGATTACGCCGCTCCAACAGGGACGCCAATTTCAGCTCCTGCGCCGGGAACAGTAGTGGTTACTCACGATATGTATTTCAACGGGAACACTGTAGTGATCGACCATGGTTCTGGTTTTGTATCGGTGATGTGCCACCTGGACGAAATCGAAGTAGAGAAAGATTCCCAACTTAAACGTGGGGATGTAATCGGAACGGTTGGTTCTACCGGTCGCTCCACCGGACCTCACCTACACTGGACGATTAGTTTGCAGGGGACGAAGATCGACCCAGAGATGTTCATGGAAGTGGTCAACGGGCTCGATGACAGTTCTGACGATGAAGCACCCTAAGTATTTAACTACTATTTACGTTTGCGATGACGAACCAGTCGCGCTCGGTGTCTTTGTTGCCGAGGCGTGAGTTCGTTCTTTCGACCCGAAAATGGATTTACTGACTTCTTAAAGTTAATCACTATAGGCCATCCGTCCAAACCTAGTATGCGACGAAATTCATTTTCCAAATATCTGACATAACTCGCAGGCAATCGGTTTGTTTGATTGCCATGAATCAGAATTGTGGGTGGTCGGGATGCTACTTTGTGAGCATATCGTAAACGAATCAGTCGTCGCTGCGCCACCGGCGGTGGATGTGCTGTCGTGATTTGTGTGAGAACTTCATTCAACTCGTGTGTAGAGATTTCAAAAGCACCGCTTTCGTAAAGTACATGGACTGAGTCAAATAGCGAAGCAATACCGACTTTCTTTAAAGCCGATACGTACTTGATCGAAATCCAATCAGCGAACCGGAGTTTCCTTCGAATTTGGTCTTGACACTTTAGACGAGCTGGTGAATCAAGCTTGTCCCATTTATTCGCGACAAGTGTCACAGCTGTACCAGCATCAATCGCGTAATCAATTAAGTGCAGATCTTGTTCAACTAACCCTTCAGAAGCATCTATGACTAACAGCGCGGTATGACAAACTCGAAGGGCATCAAGTGCTTTCACAATAGAAAATTTTTCCACCACGTCAGTTGTTTTGCCTTTTCGGCGAATTCCTGCGGTGTCGACAAAGTCAAAAACTCGATCGTCCCTTTCAATGCGAACACGCACGGCATCACGTGTAGTTCCTGGTTCATCAAATACCAAACACCGATTGTCATCGGCTAAGGCGTTAACTAAGCTAGATTTTCCAACATTGGGTCGACCTATCACCGCAACGGAAATACTATCGGATGCGGTTTCAGAGGGTAAGACGTCTTGAACGGGGAGTTGTGCCGCGAGATTCTCAACCAATTGATACACTCCATGTCCATGGGTCGAGGATATTGGGAATACTGGATTAAATCCAAGTTGAGCAAACTCACTCACTCCAAATTCGTTACCACCAGGGATACCGTCGATCTTGTTGACTGCCAACAGGACATTTGTGTCGGACTTCCTAAGTTCATCTGCGATTTCGAAGTCTGCTGTGGTGAGGTTCTCTCGAGCATTCACAACAAAGACTACAAGATCGGCTTCTTCCACCGCAAGCATCACTTGATCGTCTATCGACGTCGATATGGTGAGACTGTCATGAAGCCCACCAGTGTCGACTAGAGTCACATCAGCTTCGGTAATGCCTCGAGCGCGACCGTATTGTCGATCTCGGGTTAATCCAGGTCGATCTAAGACAAGTGCGTCGCGGCTGCGACAAAGTCGATTAAAGAGTGTGGATTTGCCGACATTCGGTCGCCCGACGAGTGCGACAACACCACTGCGAGGCGTAGTCATTCAATGCGAGAAATCCTTAATGCTTCTAAATGTCCTTTGTTACTAAGCGCGTAGAACACTCCGTCTTCTTCTACCATAGGCGATCGGATCGAAGCTCTCATCTTGTATCGGCCCATGAGTCGCCCATCGCTCTGGGCGATAACATGTAGGTATCCGTCATCGTCGCCAACTACAAGATAATTGTGAAACGCTAGAGGATCCGTGAGGACTCGGTTTTGGAACGCTTCTTGCTTCCACGCTTCGTTACCACTCTCTTGTTGTGCTGCGACAACTTCATCATCATCTGTGACAACAAAAACTAAATCTAAACCTTCGGCCAGCGCGTGAAAAGATGGGGCGTCTGCTTCCCATAGCATGAAACCATCGCTTTTGCGGCGGGCTTGCATAGTCCCTTGATGAGTCGCGGCAAACACCACCTGACCGAGTACTAACGGACGACCATCGATGTCATTTATCCGTTCAAGCTCTGATGTTCCTTCTGGGACAGTTAAACGCTGTTCCCAAATTGGAAATCCACTCTCGAGGTCGACGGCCGCGAGAATACCATCTCTAAATCCTGCATAGGCATGTCCGTCACTGAGTACGGGAGATGCCGTTCCTCTGAGCGAGACCCTCACGTCCTGGGTGTGGAATACCCAACGTGTTTCGCCCGAACCACTCTCTAGCGCGTACATCTTACCGTCTGCTGTCTGCACGACAACAACGTCTGAGGTAGCTGTCGCTGGCGCTAGGATTTCACTACTCAATGTCTCACGCCAAATTTCGGAGCCATCGCTAACATCCAACGCTATGAGTTCGCCGCGTACTGTGCCAACGAAAACTTTACCAGCGCCAACGCCAAATCCTCCAGACACAAACGAAGGATCACTTCGATTCGAGACATCGAGCCAACTTCTGCGATCTGGTTTCCCGACGGACGTCCGCCACACCACATCCCCTGTGAAACGGTCTAGTGCAATTACTAAACCATAGGCGTCACCTACAAAGATTCGATCAGCCAAAATAGCTGGCGTTATCTCGACGTATTTTCGGCCAAGACCCTTACCGATTGTCTTCGACCAGACACGTTCTACTTTGATCTCGGGTGTGAAGTCAAGAAGCGGTGCCGGATCACCCGGGTCAGGAACTTTGTCAGCTCTATTACCGCGCAAAATACTACAGCCACCGACGAATGTGAGTAGTACGAGAAAGCAGAGAAGTCGATTAAGCCTGATCATTGAATGTTCATCCCGTTTAAAGTTACGACGATGTATTGGTTTGGTCGGAAGTAGGTTCTTGACTGGGCATTAGAGCTATTTTTAGTTCTAGCCGTTCACGGTCGATCCCGGACGTTGTCAATTCCAACGCTTGCTCATAGGCACTTTTCGCGTCGGCGTAGCGGCCACCATCTCGGTGGATGTCGCCGGTCAACTCTAGCACCAAGAACTTGTAGTCCTCACCTACTCTTGCTAACGTGTTCAAAGCTTCGTCATCTTGTTGGAGTTGCATCTGAAGTCGTGCGATTCGTACCAAAATCATGTCATCGAGGATCTTGTCTTTTGACCTCTCCAAGGACTCTTCCAAAAACTGTAGAGCAGTTTCGTACTCTTCGGCTTCTACTGCATCCTTTGCTCGATATAGTAGTGCAAAGGGGATATATCTCGCACTTGCTCGAGTCTTATCCATTTCCTCTAGGAAAGCATCTAAGTCACCTTCTAGGGCGCGGGTCACCAGAAAATCTTGGTACATATACGCGGCATCCTCTTTTGCTTGTGCTTGAGACTGTTGGTAATAGTTCCACCCTACAACTGCACCGATTCCAACGACCAGTGCAAGTACTAAGATGAACCCGTAATCACGCCACAATTTCTGTAGCCGCGCCGCTTGTTCTTCCTCGGATAGGTAGTCAGCCAAATTGTTCTACTCCAAATTCTCTTGTAAGACTGTTACTAAATTTTCCACAGTCGTCGAAAGTTGCGATCGATCTGATCGTAGCCACTTGACAGTGACCGTACGTTGCTGAAGTTCGGTATCTCCAACAATGAGCGCCCAAGTGGCACTGGATTTGTCTGCCCAACGCATTTTGTTTCTCATATTTCCAGAACCGATGTGCTCTCTAATCCGCAAGTCCGTATGGCACCTTAAATGTTGTGCTACAGAATTGACAAATTCTCGATGTACCTCCTCCATAGGAATAAGATAGGCATCAGCCGCACAATACCTAGGTTCGTCTAGCTGTTCGCATAATTTTGCAATCCTGTCAATGCCCGCCGCAAATCCTACGCCTGGAGTTGGACTACCTCCTAATAGTTCAACCAGTCCATCATATCGCCCACCAGCACAAACGGCGTCTTGAGCCCCTAAGTGATCTGTGACCCATTCAAACACTGTGTCGGTATAGTAGTCGAATCCTCGCACTAAATAGGGATCAACGGTGTATTCGACACCTGCTGAAGTCAAAAGTTCGAGTACATCGTCAAACCTTTCTTTAGCGATATCACTAAGTGAATCTCGTAGTTTGGGTGCATCTCTGAGCAGTTCCTTAGTCTTTGGAATTTTTGAATCAAGAATTCGAAGTGGGTTAGTTTGCAGGCGTTTGCGGCTGTCTTCGTCTAGTTCCGTGGATAGTGGGGTGAGTGCTTCAACAAGTTGCTCTCGGTATTGCGCACGAGCTTCAGCTGAACCAATACTGTTGATCTTCAAAGTTACCAAAGGACTTAGCCCCAGTTGTCGAAACACTTCATTCCCAATTTGAATGATTTCCACATCAATCGTAGGCTCGTCAAATCCAAATGCTTCGACACCTAATTGCTGAAACTGACGGTATCGTCCAGCCTGTGGACGCTCGTGCCGAAACATTGGACCTTCGTACCACAGTCTCGGTCTGTCGTTGTAACAAAGGTTGTTCTGTATTAAAGCGCGTACAACTGATGCTGTTCCTTCAGGGCGGAGAGCGAGTTCTTTTCCATCTCGATCAATGAAACTGTACATCTCCTTTCCTACGGCATCAGAAGACTCCCCCAAACCGTGGTAAAACAATTCTTTAGATTCGAGAACAGGGATGCGAATCTCCTCATAGGAAAATTTTCGGAAGACATCCTTAAACGTTGTCTCGACACAGGAAAGTCGCGCAGCCTCTCGTGGTAAGCTGTCGCGCATTCCCCGTATCAACGGGTAAATTGAACTCACGGTGGTAGCTTGAGTTCCGCGATGTTGCGCCGTGTATGTGGTGTCAAATCAATTTCGTCCCCCAAATAAAACAAAGTAACACCACGCGCTGAGCCTAACTTTATCGTGAACGGAGCGGTGCCGTCCAGTTCGAGTTTAGTACCTGCTTGTTTGATTTCACTGACTAGCTGATTGTCATTCGCGTCCGTGACCTCAACATAAGAATCATCGCTAAATTCAAACAACAATGTCGGTTCTTCTTGAGTAGCTTCCTCAGTCTCCTCGGTGTCCGCGGTTTCTTGTGAAGAGTCGTCGATTTCGTTCGGGCCTTCTTGTGGTAATTCCGTATCGTTTTCAGTTGATTCACCGCCCGGCGCGAGTTGAGTTAGATTCATTAGTTCTTCCCAATCTGTACTCGTATGTTCGCTAGACGAACTCGTCCCGTTCATGTCTGTTGGGTCTTCGAATTCTTCCTCGTTTACGGATCCTTCGAGATTTTCCGAACTGTCGTCCTCGCTTGAATTTGCGATAGATCGAGCTGTTGAATCCAAGTCCGTGTCCGTCGATCTTGAAGGCTGTCCAGCATTCCCAGAAGTGTTGCGTTCCTCGGAGGGTGCTGGATTTGCTTGCCCTGCGTTGTCGAGCTCTGATGATTCGTCGTCCACAATTTCCGATTGTGGTGAGTTCGAATTTTCGTTTCCTGCAATTTCCAACCAATAATAAATGAGTGCTCCAACTCCCGCGAGAACAATAATGCTGGTTGCGACGATAGTGCTCCATCCGAGCGAGTTTTTCTTCGGCTTGGGCGGTAAGAGTTCATGTTCGGGGTCAATCGTTTGATGATCGGATTGATTGGTCGAAGACTTGAAATCGAGGATCAACTCTTCTGCGTCTAATTTCAACACCTTCGCGAGCGTTCTTAGGTACCCGATAATATACCCGGGCGCACTGATGCCAGAGGTCTTACCTTCTTCTAAATCAATCAGGTGTTGGGGATTGATCCGAGTCTCGCCAACAAGATCATCAATCGACAGTTGCCGTGCTTCGCGCGCGTGCCGAATCTTTTCGCCGAAGGTCACGGATGTGGTCTCGGTTGCTTGTTGTTCTTCGTTGGAAGCGTTCACACCTAAAAATCACTCAATATCTAATCGGGTACAACCATCCGAAAATGATCGATTCACCGTGCTTGGATTACCGAGAGATCGAAACAGCTGGATCTGATCGCTAACGGTATTTTGAAGATAAAAAAAGGATTTACGTACAAAGGTTGAGAACATGTGCATAAACCAGTATAGTCTCTGGAATGGGGCGTCTGGACAGCGAGAAGCGTTCACTTTCATGCTGTCTATGAACTGTCAATAAATATGTTTTTTGGTGTTCAACCGCAGTATATAAATCCCAAAAAATTTTACACAATACTAACTTGTGATTGTGCTGACCGATAACGCGCACGCCGGCGCGTCTTGTCTTGGAAATTTCCGATGAGCTGACCACAAGCTGCATCGATATCGTCTCCACGAGTTGTACGGTTAGTTACCATGATGCCTTCGTCGCGTAATTGTTTGTAGAAATGCAAGATCTTGCGTTCCGTCGGACGACGAAACGTACTCAGTGGAAATGGGTTGAAAGGAATGAGATTGACCTTGCAACGAAAATCCCGGAGCAACTTGACGAGTTCCTTGGCAGCTAGGTCACTGTCATTGATTTCTTCGATCAATGTGTACTCGAAAGTGACTATGCGGCGATCACTAAGAGACATCAGGTATTCCCGACAGGCATCTAGTAACATCGCAATTGGATACTTCTTGTTTAATGGGACAAGGAAATTTCTCAGTTCGTCGTTCGCGGCGTGTAAAGAGACTGCCAGCGACGCTTCAGTTCTCTGGCACATATCAAGAATACAGGGGACGACTCCAGCCGTGCTGATAGTCACGCGGCGCTTAGAGATACCGAATGCCAAGTCATCCATGAAGATGTCACAGGCATCCATTGTTGCTGCGAAGTTCATGAGCGGTTCGCCCATACCCATGAAGACGATATTTGTCAGTTCGCCGTAGTCGGGGTTTGATCTCAACCAATCAGTAGCAATCACGACTTGTCCAACAATGTCTGAGACTGAGAGATTACCCGCGAAGCCCTGTTTTCCGGTCGCACAAAAGACACAGTCCAAAGAACAACCAAGTTGTGAGGAGATACAAAGCGTGTTCCGTCGACCATCAGGAATTAAAACGCTTTCAACTGCACCACCAGATTCCGTTTCGATGATCCACTTTACGGTACCATCGAGGGATGTTCTAGTATGAATCAACCGAGGAAGGGAGTTATCAGTGGTATTTGCGAGTACTGCGCGCAAGTTCTTCGACAAATTTGACATCGACTCAACACTAGGAACGCGCTCGTGGTAAATCCATTTCATCACTTGCTGTGCGCGAAAAGAGCGGTCATCAATCTCGCTTAAGAATTGTTGCCAGCCTTCCCGAGTCAAACTGTACCAGTTCGTCTTCCGGTCGGTAGAAAGAGTTCTCATTTAAAGCTGTGAGAAAATCTCTTCTTCGGCAAAGAAGAACGCAACTTCCCGTCGTGCGGAGTCTGGTGAATCGGAACCGTGCACTGCATTTGCATCCAAGCTATCACCGAAATCTGCCCGAATGGTTCCAAATTCAGCTTCTTCTGGATTAGTCGCACCCATGATCTTACGATTGAGCAAAATCGCATTCTCTCCTTCCAATACTTGTACGCAAATGGGACTGGAGGACATGAAAGCACAGAGATTGTCGAAAAATGGTTTTTTCGAATGTTCCTGATAGAATTCTTCAGCCTGCTGACGTGTCAAATGAATCATCTTGAGTGCGACAATTTTCAGGTTGTTTGTCTCGAAACGATTGAATATGTTTCCGATAACACTTTTTTGCATGGCATTCGGTTTGATGATCGAAAGTGTTCGTTCGACAGCCATTAAATGATGATCTCCTCACAAAAGTGTTATTCGTTCTAAACACATAAGTGAACGTGCTAAATCCAAATCCGTTTAGAACTAATGGATTGACCAGTAAACTTCGTAATCAGTCAGCTTTGGTCAAATCTATGCAGGGAAAGTAATAGCACTTCGACTCACCTCCTGCAGATATGAAGATGTCGTGTAACACTACTCTTCATTGCACAAAATTTTATGGAAAGTTAGGCGTCCTTTTGTAGAGTGCTTACTACTTCGGCAACACGCTGGGCCGTGTAATCGATTTCATCGCTCGTAGTAAATCGTCCGATGGAAAACCGAATCGAAGCAGCAGCTCGCTCACGGGACAATCCCAATTCCCGTAGTACATAAGATGGCTCAATTACCGCGGAAGTACAAGCAGATCCAGACGACACTGCTATGTCGTCCAGAGCTGCGATTAACGTTTCACTGTCAACGGACTCAAACGAGACATTCAGTATGCCTGGTACCCGTTGGGAAGGATGACCGTTCAATTTGGCGCTGGGAACTTGGCCTAAGTGAGACCAGAGTCTTTCTCGCTGTTCAAGAATTCTGCTGCTCTCGTGTGTGAGCTCCTGGTCTACTATTCGGGCCGCGGTCCCCAGTCCCACAATTTGATGAGTAGCGAGAGTCCCAGATCTCATACCTCGCTCATGTCCACCACCATGTATAGTAGACTCGACCCTTATCGGTGGGTTTCGGCGCACGTACAAAGCGCCAATTCCTTTGGGCCCATAAATTTTGTGACCAGAAATACTTAGTAGATCTACGTCTAAAGCTGCAACATCCACTGGGATCTTCCCTACACTTTGAGCAGCATCCACGTGAAAAGTGACTTCATGGGCTTTGCAAACTTTACCGATCTGAACGATGTCATTAACAACGCCAATTTCGTTGTTTGCGTGCATGATTGATACTAGCAACGTGTCTGATGTCAGCGCGGCTTCTACATCTTCAGGTCGTACGAGTCCGTCAGGGGTCGGACGAACATAGGACACGTGGTAACCACATTTCTCAAGATATCGACACGTATCAATCACTGCCTTATGTTCATACGATGAAGTGACAATGTGTTTTTTTTCAGAAACTGCGGCTAATCCCTTGATCGCCAGATTATCAGATTCGGTCGCGCCGGAAGTCCAAACAATTTCCAAAGGATCAGCCCCGATGAGTTTAGCGAGATTTACGCGTGCTTCTTCCACGAGTTCTTCAGCTTCCCAACCGTATAGATGAGAAACACTCGCGGGATTCCCAAAAGAACCATCCAACATTAGGCAGTCACTCATCTTGTGAGCGACACGAGGATCAACCGGAGTGGTCGCGGCATAATCAAGATACACTGGTTTCAGCGGTCGCTTCATCGAAACAATTTGCCTCTCAGCAAACTATCCATTGTCGCTACGTTGCACGCCGTCTGCTAATTTGGACTCGCTCATTAGTTCTTTTTCAATGTGAGTTAATACGCCTCTCAAAATTTGGACCTCGGTGTGATCCATGTGTATACGACCGAAAAGTCTGCGAAGTCGAATTTCTGCGTTTCTTGGTTCCTCTGGATCACTGAAACCGACCTTAAGAAGCACCGACTGCAAATGTTCCAAAAAGTCGTTGACTTCTGTGAAGGTCGCAAGTGGCTTGTCCCACGTCTCTTCGTCCGAATCTGCGAGCCTCTCAGATAGAGATTGGCAGAACAGATCATAAGCAATTATTTGCACTGACATCGCTAGATTCAAGGACCCGTATCGGTCGTTGGATGGTATGCGAACATGTTTATTACAGAGATTCAACTCATCGTTGGTCAGTCCGTTGTCTTCTCGACCAAATAAGACACTGATGCAATCATCAGGTTTAAATTTAGTGTGTACGAATTCGGCAAACTGAGCTGATGTCATCATGGGCCAAGGAATGTGTCGAGCACGTGCGCTCGTGCCAGCTACCAGAACGCTATCTGCAACAGCAGCGCTGATTGAGTCGCAAATTTGAGCTTGTTCAACTATGTCTAAAGCTCCTGCTGCGCGCCAATCAGCTTGTGGATCGGGAAAACGTTTGGGATTTACTACTGCAAGTGAGCTCAACCCCATGGTCTTCATAGCTCTTGCAGCACCACCAATGTTCCCAGGATGCGATGGTTCAACAAGCACAATGCGTATTTCAGGCATAGCTTTTTCGACTATCTTCAAACCAACTATTCATCGTGTGTATTGTAAAAGCGAGTAGATTGTCATTTGTATTTGATGTCAAATTGGGTAAAACTTCACACCATTCCACTCACTTTTAGCCTCGAGACTTCGACAATCTTTTGGAAGGACTAGTCCGTATCGCGCTCCGAACCGCGCGACAACAAGCACAGCATCTCATTCAAGCACACGACCGACCACCCGTCAGCCGTTTTTCCCCGAAAGGCTTACAGGAGTACGTTCTCCAGTTGAGAACACGCTTGACATCTGCTTTCCACGACATGGTACACACTCAATTCCCTGAGCATCAGATCGTAAGTGAATCAACCGACCTTACTAAACAGTCAGGGTATTGTTGGTTTATCGAACCACTTTGTGGCGAAGAAAACTTCCTACGATCTCTGTCCGATTACTGTGCGGTAATCGGCGTATTTCACAACGGAGTAGCGCAACACGTTGCGATCTACCACTATCTCGACGATTCGGAGTACTACGCGACCAAAGACGAGGGTGCAGTTGTCAACAAAATCCGACTTCGAGTTTCTAGTACTAGTTCCCTAAATCGAGCTGTGGTTGCTTACTCACGACAAGACTCGACAGTAAGCTTATCAAATTTCCAGGCAAAAATGGATAAACTGGTTCGCAGTTTGCGGTGTTCCGGGTGCATCGCACTAGATTTCGCACGCGTCGCACAAGGAAAGTTAGATGCGTGTGTATCAGTTGGTACAAGTCAATTAATACCGTCGGTCGCTAGCTTACTAGTCACGGAAGCTGGAGGATTCTCGATGGCAAATCTCAATGAAGAGATTTTCATCGCAGGGAACCCTCAAATATTTGCCGCTCTCAAGAGCAAGCTCATAGACTGATGCAACATCCCAGTGACATTAAAAGGATGCTGGGAGGCAGCTACGAACGCATCGCAGCAGCACCCTCTTTCTCTGGTAGTGCAAGTTCCTGACTCTTGATTCCAAGTAAAAGTAATGAACTTGCAGCCACATAGATCGACGAATAAGTTCCTACTATTACACCGATCGTGAGGGCGATCGCGAAACCGAACAGTTGCTCACCTCCTGCGATCAACAAAGCCACCAACACAAGCAAAGTCGTTAACGAAGTTACCAACGTACGACCAAGAGTCTGGTTTAGTGAATAGTTAATGACGTCCATCGAAGTGCCGCGTTTGACTGCGCGAAAATTCTCGCGAATTCGGTCGGATACAACGATCGTGTCGTTGAGCGAATAGCCAATTACCGCTAAGAGCGCCGCAAGTTCCGGAAGATCAAAAGTCCACCTCATGATCGAAAATATCCCGGCGACAATCACAATATCGTGCACAAGAGCGAATACTGCTCCGAGCGCAAACTTCCCAGTGAATCGAAACATGATGTAGACCATGACCAGTAACAGCGCGACGAGTAGCGCTAAGGCTCCTTGTTGGGTTAAGTCCTGACCTACAGCTGGACCCACATAATCGGACTTCAACAGTTCCGTTCCACTGTAGTTTTGCGCGAGCAGCGCATATATCTCGTCCCCAACTACAGACTGATCAACACCCTCAACAGGAGGCACACGAATAACAATATCCCGTTCCGATCCAATGTTCTGAACTTCGGCGTTTTGGTAGCCAGCTTCCTCAACTAGCACGCGAACTGGTGCCGGATCCTGTGGTTCGTCGAAGCCGACTTCGACCAACACACCGCCGGTAAAGTCTAGTCCCCAGTTTAAATTCATAACCAACAAGGATACGACCGAGACACCGAACAGCACTGCGGAAGCGGTGAGCGCGTAGACGCGTTTCGACATGAAATCGATATTCATTAGATCCACACCTTTTCGACGTTAGGACGTCCATAAATGAGATGAACTATCCCTCGAGACACGAAAATTGCCGTGAACATAGAGGTCACGATCCCAATTGAAAGCGTGACTGCGAAACCAGCGATCGGACCACTACCGATAAAGAGCAGAATCAGCGCAACAAAAAGTGTTGTGAGATTCGCGTCAAGTATGGTGCGAAATGCCCGATCATACCCTGCCGGAATGGCAACCCATGGTTTGGATACCTTGAGTTCTTCACGAATTCTAGAAAAAATCAACACATTGGCGTCTACAGCCATACCCACCGTCAAAACCATACCTGCAATTCCTGGTAACGTTAGAGTCGCTCCGATACTCGACATCACCGCGATCACGATGATCAAGTTTAAAGTTAGCGCAACATTCGCCACAAAACCGAAAACCTTGTAATAGACTAACATGAACGCTAGCACCAACAAAAATCCTATCACAACCGCGGTAAAACCTCTCCGAATGTTTTCTTCCCCTAGAGAAGCTCCTACTGTTCGTTCTTCGACGAAATACATCGGAGCAGCTAAAGCTCCAGCGCGCAGCCATAAAGCCAAATCCGAGGCTTCTCGCATACTACTCAAATGGGTAATTCGCGAGTTGTAGCTGAGTGCGGTGGTAATGTTCGCTACGCTAATCAGTCGCCTTTCTTCTTCAATTCGTGTGGTTTCCACACGCTCTCCATCGACGATTTCTGAGGTGACGATTGGTTTCTGTTCTATAAATAGAATCGCCATGTCGTGGTGGACGTTGTCCTTCGTTACGTCGTGCATTCGATCGCCACCAGCTCGGTCAAGAGTGATGTTTACCTGAGGAAATCCATGTTCATCTCGTCCGGGGGTCGCGTTGATGACGTTCTTACCTTCAATTATGATTTCCTTTTGTACATCCTGTATCCTTCCACGATACTTAAATTGTTCAATTTCCGACGGTCGGTCGTCTAGCTTGGCAGCCAACCTGAACTCCAACGTCGCGAACTTATCCAAGATACGCTTTGCTTCACTACTGTCTTGCACGCCAGGTAAATCGACAACGATGCGATTCCTGCCTAGCCGTTGTACCAATGGTTCGGACACGTTTAGTTCGTTTACTCTGTTTCGGATTCCCTCAAGATTCTGCTCGATCGCCAAATCTTCCATGTCTCTTATTCGATTCGTGGTTATGGACAGCTTAATGGATGGGTTTTCCGCCGTTTGCGTTTTGGTCAGTTCGTAATCAGGCAAACCGTATTGTTCGCTCAACGTGGACATTGCACGGTCTCGGACTTCATCGTCCTCGAATTCAATAATAAGAGACTGTCCCGAGACGATGTCCCGACCACTCACATATCGAATTCTGTCTGCTCTCAATCGATCTAAGACCTTTTCAGATTCGTCGGTCAACTGATTCTTGATCGAAGTGTCCATATCCACTTGTAACACAAAGTGGATGCCGCCGGCAAGATCTAAACCCAATGTCATTGGGCGTCCCCCAATCCGTTGAAGCCAATTTGGAGTAGTATCCGCGAGACTCAAAGCGACGATGAACTGTCTGTCCAGACCCTCCGGATTTAAGCGTTCCTCTAAGAACAACTTTGCTCGATCGCGATCAATTTCAGAGTTAAATCTGAATAACGCGCCATTGTCTAACTCTTCGTGGGCTTTAACGTTGATATCGTTGGTTTCAACGAGTTCTACAACCTGCTCGATAAAGCCACTACCAATATTAAATGGCAGTCCGGCGGAGTTCTTTTTGTTATCAGTCTGTATCTGTATCGCGTAGTCTGGAGGGAATAAATTCGGTAACGCAAATAGTCCTGCTACCACGACGACAAGTAGCGAGACTACATATCGCCAAGGCGCATAACGAGTTTTGGATCGGCTGGTACTCTGCGTACCGAATATGTTCTGACCGACGAACCGGGAGTCAGCCATCTAAATTGGTGATTGATCCCTTTGGGAGAGTTGCACTTACAGCTTGTTTCTGAAATCGGAGTTCCGTATTCTTTGCGACCCTGACCGTTACGTTGTCGTCTTCTACTTTTGAAATGATTCCCATCATTCCACTAGCCATTATGACTTCGTCCCCCCGTTGCAAGGCGGAAACGAGCTCTTGGTGTCGCTTGCGTTGCTTTTGTTGCGGACGGATTAAAAAGAAGTAAAAGACTACTATCAAGCCCGCAAAAATAAGCAGCATCGGCAGAGGATTGGCTCTTTCAGCTCCCTGAGCACCCGCATATGCAACTGTTTCAATCCAGTTCATGGTGATTCTCCATTGTGTTCAAAAAATTTTATGTATTACTAGGATGAGGTTTCGTCAACGCTTTTAATTCTCGGGTTCAGAATCTTTCACTTGACTGATCATGATTCCATTGTTCTCGGTATCAGTCACGAAAGCGAGATAGATTCCTTCATCACCTCTGTCTTCGGGTTCAGATCGGACCGAACCGCCACCTGTGATAATTGCCCTACATGCTTCAAAGATGTCTTTGACCGTAAACGACAATCCTGTCTCCGCAAACGATCCATCTCCCCCGCCATGAAGAGCAACAGTAGCGGTTCCATGTGTCAGTTCGCTCCAATAGGGTGAAAAAACATGAACATCTAATCCAATCACATCACGGTAGAACTCTACCGCCCTATCCATGTTTGTAGCAGAAATTAAAAATTTTGTTCCAAGCAATCCGACTCGCCCTTTGTTGTGGTTTGGAGGGCAATTGTTTGATGTCATTTCTATGGTCTCCTACACTTCTATATAGTGGCAAAATTGAAAAATGAAAGCGTTGTGGCAAAATGTGGCTCAACGCGCCTTGAAAGTTTATCGTCTGGATGTCTATCTCAACTTCCTTTTTGTGCCCTTCGTCACCGTATCCTATAGTTATCTCATAAGCGCTTGAAAGTCGCTCAGCTAGAAGGTGTCCCACACGTACTTCTTTTACTGAACATTCGAGAATCCATCTTGGACTCTAGCGGCGGGTCAATAAAAATTTTGCCTCCTTGGACTACCGGCCGTGTTCGTAGGAAGTGGCATGAACATGTGTAGTGGTTGGTGTAAAGAATGCCCCGATCAAAGCGGGACACTCATTGGTAGACTTTTTTTACTCCACTACACAAAGTTCTGCTTATTCGTACACTTCTAATTCCAGAGCCACCTGCTCGAACTTATCCAACGTCCTTATCAACGGCGCGGAGGTAAATCCTTTTTGGCGAATCTCGTGGACAATCTCCTTGCAACTTTGTAGATCTACTCGTTTGATGCCCATCTGTTCTTCGTCTACAGGTCGTTCGTATATCGGAACACATAGATGTTGTACCACCGCTTGCCAATCAAACTGAATCTCATCGTGCTGCTCGCGACTGGGACTATCAAAATTCGCGAGCAGGTTAAACGCGCTTAGAAAGTTTTCTATGCTTAGGTCTCTATCCGACCATTTCCCATCGTAAGCTCGCCAATAAGCCCCTGCCCTAATTAACGACTCCCATTCTTTACTATCAAGCAGTTCAGCAAATCGTCCAAACCTGTACCCGCCACCCGGAGGACCATGACCCCACCTACTCTCCGTCAACCTGGCCGCGTCATCACCGAAGTGTGCGGCGAGTTTAATTAAGAGTTCTTCTGTATGGAGACGCATAGTAAAGTCATCAAAAAAGTTTCGAGGGGAGGACATCAATTCATAGAGGCTTGGGTGAATTTCTGTAATTTTTAGCTTAGGGTCTATTTTCTCGCACTTCTCGCGCAACCAAGCAACTTCTAATCTTTGTGTCCACATCACGCGATCTTGTTCCAGAGTGGGGTTATCCTCAGCACGGTAATATTCCGACCAATTCCTTCTAATATACCCCCCACCAAAACACAAATGGTTGATGATCGCATAGTTAAAAAACGATTCTGCATGACAGATTTCTTTTAATTCTTGATTATTTTTCTCTCCTTTCAGCGAACACTCAGGGCGCGAAAGCGCGTCCTGCACGCGAATCAAATCGCCTGAGGGATCAAAAAAAATGCGCTCGAAGGATAGATGTTCATCCAGCACTATGAACGCAAACGCGCGATGTTCATAAGTCCTTGCGTCCCACAGGTACGGGTTGATCGTTTTGATGCTGTTTTCCAGAGCTCTCTGACATTCAACGGATTCGAGAGCGCTACTGAGGACTTCGCCCCTGGTTCCCTCCTCGTAAGCTACCCAATAGAACGGAAACTCATTCAACTCACACGCTTCTTCGACCGAACCCGGTGGGAAGTCCAGCTGGGGTAGCTGAGGTAGCGTGTCAACCACAGTAACTACAGGATCGATCCTAGGTGATGAAGAAGGTACTACGATACTCGGCTCGCTTATTGCCAATGCCGTAGAGTTTAGCGAGGCTTGATCGCGCGGGATTAAAAGCACACAAACACTGAATACCACACATAATCCAAGTCCTACACTCACGATCCACAACCAAACTCGCACCCCAATAGTTCGTCTCATTTTTTAGCACTCGATATTCACATTTAACCAATTAGAATAGACGCAACAATCCTTGTTCTATAGCTTACATGCCGCTCTCACTCGTACACTCCCAGTTCCAACGCGGCCTTCTCGAATCTATCCAACACGTCGATCAATGGTAGGAACGTGATCTCCCGCTGCTGACGTATTTCATGGACGACTTCCTTACAGCTTTTAGGCTCCAAAAAGTCCTCAACCCCATCCGGTCCAATTTCCAACTCTCTGAGTTCTTCCGGCTCAAGTTCCAACAGCTCCTCGATGTCAGCTTTGGTAAATCGAGCAATATAGCCATCTGCAGTAATGTAATCGAGAGCTTCCGTGGTAGGCGGTACACACATATGTTGTACCAATTGACCGTAATCAAACTGAATCGCTTCAATTGTGTCATCCTCTCGACTCTCCGCTTTCGCTAACATATGGAATATCTGAAAAAAGCGATCAGCATTAGGAACTTGCTTCAAAGCTAGCTCCTGCCAAGTGGTGCTGCTCAAAAGCGCGGCAAAGCGTCCAAATTTGTAGCCTTCTTCGTAATATAGAGCTGGATGGCGGATTGAGTGCTGTGGAAAAGATGCTGTTAACCCAGCAGCTTCATCTCCCAAACGTGCCGAGAGTTCAATCAAGAGCTCTTGTGCACTCTTTTTGATTCTCGTCGTAGGATTCTGGAAAGACATCACCAATTTATGTAGTTCCGGGTACAGCTCTGACGAAAACTCCTGAGTCTGGTCTAAACTGTCACACTTCATCTCTACCCACTCTTCCTCCAATGATTCTTTCCAAGCTAATCGGTCTTGCTCCGGTGTTAGGTCATTAATGTTTGAAGAGTACGTCTGTTCCTGCTCCCACCCAGACCCCAAACATATGCGATTAAATAGAGCATAATTCAAGAATGCCTCAGCGTGGCAGGACTCTTTCAATTCCCAGTTAATCTCGTCATCTGTTAACAAACACTGAGACCGGGACAGTGCGTCTTGTACGCGGAGAAAATCCCCTGCGGGATCAGCAAAAATCCGCCCAAAAGTTAAAGGTTCTTCTAATCCTACAAACTCAAAGGGGCGTCTACTATCGGAATTTCTGACTGAATGGAAAGGATTGATAGTATTGATGTGCGTTTCCATTGCCGACCAGCATTCTTCAGATGTTAGAGGTATCCTCGAATCCCAGTCGGATTCGAATGTGCTGGGATGGTAGGGAGGGAAGTCATTAAAGCCGCACGCCTCTTCTACCGAACCGGGCGGGAAGTCCAAAGGCGGTAAAGTTAGTCCTGTCTTCATAACGACTTCGGAAACTTCAGTCGCGTCTATGGGAGAAGTGCCGTCGAGCTCCGTTACCGATGGGGGTTGGTCTATATTCAAAGATGTACGCGAATTGCTACTAGGGGCGCGTAACAGTATGAATGCGACAATCATTACGACCGCTAGCCCGAAAACACCACTCCAAATCCACCTTGCTGTCCCTGATTTCCGACCACCCGATACTTCTCTTTGCATTCCAAATCTCTCTTTTTAAAGTAGTCTTTACTATGAATCCCTTAAAAAAATTTTTCGATAACGCAGATAATTAATTTTAAAAGAAATATACAAGCTTTTGAAACCAATTCGGCCACAGACTGAGATTAGCCCCCGCTTTGAACTCCATCGTCAGAGTATCGAAACAAGAGTCACGTAGCGATCTTGTAGACCGGAAGAGCAATGCAGGGATCATCGAAAATCGCGTTCGCCTAGTCTCGTACAATTGTGTGGAGCAGATTGGCGGAAATCACCCCTATCTTCTTACTCGTACACTCCGATCTCTAAAGCTACCCGCTCGAACTTGTCCAACATCTTTAACAACGGCGGGAAGGTAATTCCTTTTTGACGGATCTCGTGAACGACTTCCTTACAACTTGAATGCTCTCCGTTTTCCACTAGTTGAAAATAAGACCAGGTTAGTTCGAAGTAGGGCGGTTCGCACAAATGGCGTGCCACCCACTCCCAATCAAACTCAATCTCGTCCTGTGGATCAGATTTTGGACTGTCAAGCCGGGCGAGTATGTGGAACGCTTGTAGGAAGCGATCAGTACTAGGCTCTTCTTTAAAAGCAAACTTCACCCATTCACTCTTTTCCACATTTATAAGATTGGCAATACGTCCAAACTTGTAGCCTTCTACCCTGAGACGCCAGTTAAACGGAACTCCCTGCGACAGCCCGGCGGCGTCATCACCTAAACGCGCTGCTAATTCAACCAGTAGCACATCAGCACCTTTAGAGAATGGGGTTCGTTCCGTTTCATCCCAGGATATTACGAGAGCATGAAGTTCTGGATAGCGCTCCGCGGAGAGCTCTAGTGTGGGATCTAGCGCCTCGCACTTTTGTTTCACCCATTGGTCTTCCAAGTCTTGTTTCCACATAAGCCGATCCTGCTCCGTAGTAGGATTTTCTTCCGGCCAATATACCGGCTTGTCACGATATTTAACCCCCTCACCATAACAAAAAAGATTGACAAAGGCGTAATTCAACAGTGCATCAGCGTGACAGGTTTCTTTCAACTCCCAGTTGGTCTCGTCTCCGGTCAACAAACACTCAGGGCGCGAGAGCGCGTCTTGCACCTGCAGTAAATCACCTGAGGGATCGGCAAAGATACGCTCAAACGTGAAAGGCTCATCCAATACCACAAGCTCAGCCAGACTGGCAGACTGGGGTGCACTAGAAAGGAATTGCTGAGGATTCTTAGTGCTCATGTGTGCCTCCAAAGCCGCCTGACATTCATCGGAATCGAGGGCTTTGGCGTGGTCGCTGGTCTTTTCTATGATCGTGCCATAAGAATCAGAGAACGAATAAGTCGGCAACTCATTCAAACCACACGCCTCTTCCACAGAACCCGGGGAGAAGTCCAAACGCGGGAGCTGGGGCGGTATGTCAACCACAGTAACTGCAGGTTCAGTGGTAGGGGGCGAAGAAGAAACAACCGCGCTCGGCTCGCTTACCTCTAATGCCGTAGAGTCTAGTGAGGCTCGATTGTGCGTTACCAAAAACACACAAGCAACTACTACCACCGTTAGGACTAGCCCGATCCCCGCGCCCCACAGCCAACGCGACGCGTGAGATGACTGGTCTATTCTTAGTCGCATTCGAAGTTTTTCACCTTATCAGGTTTGTAATAATTGTTTGCTGTTGCTTGAGGAAGGTTCTTAGGGTTCTTGAGCCAAGTTGCTAACTGTTCCATTGTCCCTTCCTCTGCCTTTGTTATGGTTCCATTAGCTTTCTTGACTTCAAGCGCTTTATAGTCTTCCATCTTATTCTTGTAATCCTCAGTCATCTCCTCATTATCGTCGAGGAGCAAAGATGGCACACCAGCTTTCTTGCCGTATAACGTTCGGTACATTAGAGACGTCCCATTATGGGCTTTCACCTCCAAATCCCACCACTCGTACGGCTTAGGTAAGGCTCCTGTTGCGTCAAATATTGCTTTGATTTGACCGACGTGGAATGTTTCATGCATCTGACTATACACTAGTGTATGCTTAAAAGTGTCCTGATGCGCGGTATCGGCGATTTTCCTAGCAATTCCGTGTGGGTAAATCTGCACATCTATTGAAAGTACAGATACTGGTTCATCTTCTCCCTCGACCTCTACCTCATTTACATATGGAGTGGTTTCACCAAGGCCGCGATCGGGTTGTCCTTTTGTTATTCTCCAATCTGCTTCTGTTGCTCCGATAGCATCGGAATTCCAGTCTTTGATCTCCACCGAAATACCAGTGGCTTTTGATTCCCAACATTCTTGTAGGTCATCTGCTTCGTCTTTGGTAAGGTTGTCGGCCTGCTTGTCGGCCTTTGTTTTTTGCGGTATGGGCTCTTGAGGTGCTGGTGGTTGCGTTTCTTCACCACCACCGCCGCCACCGGTGATCGGTTTCTTTTTCTTAGGCTGTACACCCACTGATTTTACCTCTCGATATTCCACCAGATGGCACGTGTAAGAATAGTCTCCTTCCTCGACGTAGGAGCGCCAATACCAAATCTTGTCCTTATCCTCACCCGTTGCGTCGGGATCTGTTTTACCGTCGGCCGCGATTAACACACCAATATTTTCAAACCACTTGTAGTGCTCGCTAGAACAGTACTTGTCGGTAAAACCAAAGACCGGCGTAGTTGCTGGATCGTTTGAGGAAGAAGTCAGAGCAGTCAATCCGAACGCAGCCAGTGCGACCAAGATCGTCCCTGCCAAAAGTTTGCGTAATGCTTTCA